>JAZNJB010000057.1:0-58916 GCA_045577815.1 Acutalibacteraceae bacterium | reverse complement strand
TTTACCCAACCTTCATCACAATAAACTTGTAAATACTGACCACAAAAATCATTTAAATCAGAATAATCATTAAAATTAATATCTTTAGAACCAAAATAGTAAAAACGATATTTATAACCAGGAGAAAGGACATATTCAAATGTATCTCTGTTAAAAGTAAAAACTTTAACAAAACCCCCATTCTCATTATATTGAAAAACATAAAAATTAAATGAAGGATGTTTTTTAAAGTCAAATTTAATCACAAGATCTTCAGGTACTTCAAAAAAATCTGTTACTGCTGCATTATAGTAATAAGATTCACTTTCATAGATAAGACCATTTGAAGTTGAAATCCAAACATTACTTTTCCAGTCAAAATTAAAACTCACAACGGGCTTAAATTTATCAAAAAAATCGGAAAATTTCTGACGAACATCTTCTAATTTACCATTAATATCAGTACCTAAATCTTTAAACCAATTTGATAAAGTTTTACCATCAGAATCCTTGAAAAATGATGTAATAGATTCACCTAAACTAGTAAACCAAGATTTTAATTTACTATCATCTTTAGTAAAATTATCATTAACAGATTGAAACATAGAAGCAAAACCTGTGCTCATTCTTTGTGATAAGCTTAAGTGCGGATTGTCACCGGAAGAATGAGGGCAGTCTTCCTCTTCACAGGTACCACCGACTAAGTCCCATCTGATACTATGTAAAAAGCCTCTTATACCGTCAAGCTCTGCACTATTATCGTCATTATCAACTAACTTGAAATCACTGAAATAGAAACTATGATCAGTACCATCCAAAGAAGCTAAATGAATAATCACAACAGGAGTACCTGTGTAATTAGAAGCTATAAAAGAAGCTTTAAGAGTTTTCCCAAAATATTTAGTATAGTTATCCTTTGTTATATAATAAAAAATACTATCTTCAGGAAAAGTAACTTCACCGGAAGAAGATAAATAACCAATACCTATGCGAATTTCAGAATTAGTAAAATGGTTTTCAAAAACACTCGCAGAATAATCTTTATTAAATGCACTATTAATCGCAGTTCTACTTGGCATTTTAAAACTTAATGAATAACTATGACCAGCAATTAATGATGTCTGATCAATAACAGCTCCATAATATGCAAGGTAATCCTGATCAGTCAACGTTAGCCTGTATATATCATTAGCAACGGCAACGTTTATAGGAAAAACATAATCTTCCAAGTTTGAAACGTCTTGCCAGGTTGTTAAATCAGATGATATTAAGTTATCAGATGCTGCCGATGCGCTTAAGCCAAAGCTTGCGAAGAATACAGAAAGCGCAAACAGTAAGCAGAATAAACGAGATAGTTTCAATCTGCACATTCGTCTCACCTCCGGAAGCTAAATAATAATTTGGTTGCAATGTATGACCTTCGAAGGTGGCATTAGTATATATATGCTCATACTCCGGCACAGTCAGCTCCTGCGCCGCATAATCTTTAACAACTACTCTATTACTATTATTAGCACTACTGCTGCTAGAGTAATTGCCAGTTCTAACAGAAACGATGATAGAACCATCTTTAACATTGTAATTATATCCGTCTTCTGCAGTGATTTCTGCTTTGGAAAATACCGCATATAGATCCGGATTGGCGGAACCGTAATAACCACTATTAGATACACTATCAGAATAAATGACATAATGAGTATAACCATCCTTTGCATAAGTTGGCAGTAATGCCTCTATATAAGCTTGCTGTGCTGTACTAAACACTTAATCACCTCTGTTTTACCCTCAACCATAATGTGAAAATTTGCGTTATTAAATCTTCTCTTCATTTATCTGTAACCGCTCTCAAAACGAAAACCAAAGTTGATTGGTTCCTGTCTGTGGGATTCAACTTTTTTAATTTTTCTGTCGCGGGTAAAAAATACTTTTTATATGAACGCCTATTTTTTTGATTATTTTATTTTATAAAATGATTTTTCGGCGGCCATATAAAAAGATAGTTTTTCACCCATAGGATTTATTGCTATCTTCTTAAGAGGGAAAAATTAATTTTCGTTTTGAGAGCGGTTACAGAACATTACGATACGATTGAATAGACTTAAATTTTGGAATCTCTCAAATTGGATGCTTACCTTCAAATGCTCTGAATAACAAAGTTGCAGGAATAGATAACAAGGCTATAAATGCGGCTATTTCATAAGCATGCATGGCAAGTCCGGTAATTACTGAATAAATTGTATTCATTTAAGCAAATCCTCCCAAACTAATAAATTAGGTCTTCCTTGCCATTCAGAATTAAGACGCTGCATCTTTGCATAGGTATCATAATATTCATAGTAAGACGGGTCATGGAAAAATATCATGCGGCGCTTAACCTGGTATTTAAGCTTACCGTTTGAGTCTTCTGATGTGCTCTCACCGTCAATAAGCTGGTTATACTGTATGCAACCAAAATAGCACCGACATGCAATAATATCTCGAATCTGCTCGCGCAGGAGCTTATTCATTCGGATGTATCTCTGACTTGTGCCTACTATGAGCTTACGTTGCTTACGCTGCTGTGAAATCTCAACTGCAGCTTCAATAGGAATGTTACGAACAGTTGAAAGGAAATCAAGATGAATCTCGTCAATGAAGAAGATAACCCCCAATTTGCCGTTGTTTATGTATTTCAGGCAAACCATACCATTATAGCGCACAGTAACCTTTTTATGCTTACCGGACTTAATGCTCTCCTGGGTGATGGGTTCATTGCTTAAAATATCTCTGAGTACATACTGCTTTTCATTGCAAAAATCTTCAAAATCGCTGGTCTCATCAAACGGATGGGCGACAATGTTAAGCTGCAGATACTCCTCAAGAGTATATTCCGGGTACTCAATTTTATAGAAATCCTTCTTAAGCTCTTCGATAACCTCGTTATAAAATGCATTGATTCTATCGTTCCGAACCTCTTCATACATCTTCTGAAGCTCTTCCTTGTCAATTTCATTGAAATCAACATAAGCATTAAATGGTCTATCCTTAAACTTTGTATTCGTAACCAAAATACAAAACGGGTAATAATCAAGTAATTGATGTGTAAATACAGCTCCTGCAGTTAAGGTTTTGCCGTTACCTTGAGAACCGCAGAAAACTTTAGTGCCATAAGGCTGAAAAATGTTTTCGTCTTCAATATGCTCCTCAAGCTTAAACTTGAGGCAAGCAACAAGACGTTTCGGGTCAAGACCATTCTTTTTCGGTTTCAGGAAAGAATCTGCACTTGTCATCATCCTGCCATAAGCAAGGAAATAATCTCTAAAAGTATAATCTTTCATATTTTCACCAAAAATGCCCATGGAGCAATTCCATGGGCAAGCTTCTTAAACTCGTACGCGACCACGTTCGAAGGCACCGAATACCATTCTTGCAACCTTACGGATTGCCCACCAGCCAAGATAGATGGAAAGAGCGGCACTCAATGCTACGGCGATAACATCCAAAATGGTACGGAAATTAAGCTGCGCATGAATGGTGTTAAATACTTCTGTTGCAGCTTCAGTTGGTGTTAAATCTGTTGTTACAGTAGTACCATCAGCTGCACAGGCCATGACCACAAACATACTACAGCATATCATCATACACATTAAGAGTGCACCGAACTTTTTAACCTTCGGATTGTTCGCGACATTCTGCATACGCTTTAACATATTGGGACTCCTTTCTTATGAATTTAAAGACTGAATATTGGAGACCTTAAGACGAGATTCTCCGTTATACTCAGTTGCTTCAAAAGTAAGTGTGTAGTTTTTATCAACTACAATATTATTTGCTCCGGGAACCTTGTCCGATACCCTCTGAATATCAGTAGCAACACCAGTTACACCAGGTTCCTTTAAAGTAATATACAAATACTTACCGGAATAAGCTTCTCCGGTTTCTCTAATTGTGCCTGAATATGGCTTAATGCCGACAACTCGGCAATTACAAGATAATGTCATAAATATCAACCTTTCTGTTTTTCTTGTCTTTCTGCAGCAAGCTTCTTAGCTCGTTTCTTAGAAATAGAATCTGTTAACTTATTAAAAATCATAAATCCAATAATCGAAAATACGACTGTCTGGAATATGAGAACCGCATAAGCTAACGGATAACCGTCCTGGAATGTCTGTATGTCCTGCAGAACATTTACCAATGACCAAAACCACTCCATATTTACTCCCCTTTCTTTAAATTCGTGCAGGTTACCAAGCGACCTGCGGCGCCGCTCCAAGTTTTTGGTCGTTTGAGCAGTGAGAACCAAAACAAATGCCATTGAATATGGCTACTGAATTTATATGCCGCTTAACAGCTTGCGGTTATCTTCTCCATTCGGGACGAATGGTTAAGAATCAAAATCGGTGTGATTAAGAAGAAAACGAATAATTGCATCTTCTATGTAATCACAAACTTTATAAATCTTATCGCCAAAAACAACAAAAATAAGAATAGTAATGGCTAAAGATAATAGTAATTCACCCATCGGAATCACCATCTAAAGAAAATTTAATTTGCTTTAGCTTGAGCATAATTGGCCAATATGCAGAACCTAAAGAGAAACCGGTACCGTTTTCTCTATCAAGTTTTTGCATATATTCATTTATCACTGTTGTTATTAAATCAATATCAGCAACAGATAAAGTTGTACTTTTACTACAGCTTGATTTAATAGAAGAATCCTTCTTCAGACTATGCTGTGCATATAAAACAGCTAATAATGCAAATAGAACCGCAATGAAAAGAAAGAATATTCCAATTAAAAAATAAATATCATTCATCGGGTTCACCTAACTTACTTTTAGCTTTATTCAATTCAAGACTAAGTTCATCAACTAAAAATGGTTGCTGAGTAAGAGATTTTTTCTTATTATCACGTATAGCATCTCTAATCACAGTGTAAATAACATAAACAGTGATAGTAGAAAGAACTCCAACTAAAAAAGCTAAAAAATTAACTAAATCAATACCCTTTCCATAAACCTCCAAAAAACTTTCAAGAATTTCTGAAATAGCAACATCTTCCCAAGAAACAGAATTTAATAACAAAAACATAAATACCTCCAATTCTATCGCCCCGAACAAATTAGGTAATTATTTACCTATTGTTTACATTATAGGTAATAAGTTACCTAAAGTCAAGCAAAAAATAAAATACAATGTATTCGGGAGATGAGGATAATGCATAAAAGAATAAAACAATTGAGAATAGACAAAGGAGAAACCCAAATAAAAGTATCAACAATATTAGGAATAGACCAATCATATTACAGCAAAATTGAATTAGGTAAACACGAAATAAGAATTAAAGATTTAATAAGAATCGCAGAATATTTTAATGTATCAATTGATTACATAGTTGGAAGAACAGATAAAAAGGAGGTGAATAAATGAAAAATTTGTTTACCCCTGATTTTATAAAAGTTATATTTAGTCTTGCTGCATTAATTCCAATTGGATTAATAGGCAACAAATTTTTCAAAAAACGAAAATAACACTATAACAACAGAACACCACCCGGAGCATCCGCAGGCGGATGCATCCCGGTGGTGTTTCTCTTTGCAATTAAGGGGCGAGCTGCATTGGCTGCCGTTACTCTCTTCCTTGCGCCTGCGAGCAGCTGCATCAGAGCGACCTACTAATTGCCACAGCGCTCAGCAAGCTCGGTGGCGCTTACGCGCTATCTTAAGGCGATTACATCCCCGGTACAGTTGCCCGGGGACGTTTTTCCGACTTATACAAAACACAGACAAATCCCCTCACCCCTTATTTTACAAGGGTTTGCGAGTTGTCGGCTTTCTTTAATTTTGTATAAGTGATTGACAAGAAAACGGAATGTGTGTATAATAGTTTTGTTGGTGGAGTTTCGCCTCTCCTATTGTTTTATAAACTTTTCTACTTTTGTTTTGGTAGCTTTAGTTTTATATCACAAAAACATTTATTAATTTACAAAGAAGGTTTTTGCTTTGAAGAAAGAAGAATTTGTTTATATCTTCCCAACCTTTATATATGAATATCTTAATTATAACAGTGTAATCAAAAATCGCTCTGATTTAACTGTTAAGGAATATGCCAACGATTTATACACTTTTTTCAGGTTTCTCAAACAAATTCGCGGGCTTGTACCCGATGACGTACCCTTTGAGGATATTAAAATCAATGATTTAAGTCTTGACGAGGTTGCTTCGGTTACTTTAAATGATGCGTATATGTTTCTTGTTTATTGCAAGGATGACAGAGCTAATAATGAGAAAACAAGAGCGCGTAAAGCCACCACTCTACGAATGTTTTATAAATATCTTACGGTACAAAAACGATTACTTAAGGAAAACCCCTTGCAGGAATTAGATTCTCCCAAAATAAAAAAATCTCTCCCCAAGTATTTAACACTTGACGAGAGCATTAAGCTTTTAAATGCAGTTGATGGCAAATTCAAAGAGCGTGATTATTGTATCATTACTCTGTTCTTAAACTGCGGCATGCGTTTATCTGAGCTGGTTTCATTAAATTTAAGTGATATTCGTTCAAATAATACAATAGTAGTTACAGGTAAAGGAAATAAAGAACGAACAATTTATCTGAATGATGCTTGTATTGATGCTATTAACGCCTATCTCCCCTTTCGCCCTGTTGATGGAGTAAAAGCAAAAGATAAGGATGCACTTTTTATCAGTCGTCAGAAGGGGCGCATAAGCCCTAAAACAGTTCAATTTATAGTTAAAAGTACACTTGAAAAAGCGGGGCTTCACGACAGAGCTTTATCAACTCATAAATTAAGGCATACAGCAGCCACACTTATGTATCAACACGGAAATGTGGATATTCTTGCTATCAAAGAAATGCTTGGCCACGAAAGTCTCAGTACAACACAAATATATACTCATATAATGGATGAACAATTGCAAAAAGCCGCTGCTGCAAATCCTTTAAGCACAGTAAAGGCACCTAAAAGACCAGTTATGGATTTACCGGAAGAATCAGGTGACAATTAAAAATGTGCAGAAAATTTTAAATAATATGGTACTTATAATAACACCAATTAGTATTGGAACAATCAGTATCAGATAATTCAAAACATATTCTTTAAAATCACAGAAATTTCGCTTGATTATGTCTTTTTGCAATATAGAGTTTAATAAAATCAAAGAGGTTCTGATACTCAAACAGCAGCATTTAACCAGAATTGCTGCTGTTATTGTATAACAAGGTAAAATTACTAAAAGTAAATAAAAAACACCTTTTAATCCCCAATTTAAAATAATACAAGATGCACCCGCCCCTGAGAAAACACCAAAAAATGCTAAAATTAATACCACAAAGGGCGAACCAACGGCAGATAATCCAAATATAAACTCAAACATAACAAATACAAGCAATAAAACGAGCTCAAATGAAAATATACCGATAAATCCACTATTGCTTTTTGTTGAGATATAATTATCCAAAAGGTTGAAAAACACGTTCTTCAGTTCATCATCACAATTTTTAATGAAAAATACACCTATAATTACACCACACAAAAATATTGTTGAATGAATTACTATATTATAATCAAATTTTATTCTTTTAAAGCTATTATTATTTAATACGAAACTTGTTTTTAACATAAACTTCTCCTATATTTTGGTATTCGCAGCCGTAACACCGCCTAAAAAGCCTCCTGAGATGGTTAACAGAAACACCAGAAGGATGTTTCCTGATATATTAAAACCCATAATTAAGCTTATCAAGAGGAAAACAAGCAAGGAATATGGCAGTGATGCGATGATGCCTGTTAAAAAACCTCTTCCCCTCACCTTTTTGTAAACCGAAATTGCACAGATAAATCCACCCAAAGCAATAAACAAATAAATTAAATAATAAGCCATCATATTATCAAAATTTAATTTATACATAATTAACGCCATCGATAAAAACAATACGGAAAAAATACAAAAACCTTTTAAAACTCCCGTTATGTATGGTTTTATAATTTTTAATTTATTATTATGTTTTTTATTTTCAGGCATAAAAAAACCTCCGCATACCTTTTTGTACAAGATATGCGGAGAAATTTTTATATATTCTTATTCTTCTGTTTTTTCTTCAGCCATTTTAGCTTCTTCTTCGGCTTTAATTTCGTCAGCAGAACCAACATTTTCAACTTTTTTTGTTTTCTTAGATTTACCGTTAACAGCTTTGTCGATAGCAGCTTTGTCGCTCTGAGCCTTTTTAGCATCTGCAGCAGCCTGTCTTTCGGCAGCCATACGCTCATTAGCGGTGTTGTTAGTCTGAATAGCCCATCTCTGGAATTTCATTTTAACTCTGTCTGCACCTGTTTCAAGAACGATGCTGTCTTCTTTAACTGTAACAACTCTACCCATAATACCACCGATTGTTGTGATTTCATCACCAATCTGGATAGTATCACGCATCTGCTGTTCTTCTTTCTGTTTTTTCTTCTGAGGGCGAATCATAACAAAATACATAACTGCAAATAAGCCAACCATAAGAATAAGTGACATGGGGTTGCCACCTGCTGCGCCACCTTCAGCACCTTCTGCAGCCGCACCGCCACCAAGGAGATTGTTTAAAAATAAGGGAATAAATTCGAACATAGTTTTTTCCTCCAAAAATTTATACTTGCATATTATACCTTTTAACACAAAATTATACAAGTCTTTTTTACAATATTTTCAAATTTTTTATATTCTTGTATCAAGCAAATCAACATATTTATTTCTAAACTCAGTAAATGTTCCGTTATCAAGCTCATCTCTGATTTTTTGCATAAGATTGTTATAAAAATAAAGGTTATGTGTAACCGCGAGGCGCATTGCAAGGATTTCCTTTGCTTTGAATAAATGATGAAGATATGCTCTTGAATGCTTCTGACAAGTGGGACAATTACATTGCGCATCAATTGGTGTATCATCATTTGCATATTTGGCATTATTAAGATTAATTATACCATCCCAGGTGAATAAATGACCGTGACGGGCGTTTCTGCTTGGCATAACGCAGTCAAAAAGGTCAACTCCCCTGCTTACACCTTCAATAATATTACCGGGAGTACCAACACCCATAAGATAACGGATTTTATTCTTTGGTGCAAAGGGCTCAACTGCAGAAATGATACGATACATATCTTCTTTTGGCTCACCAACAGCAAGCCCACCGATGGCATATCCGTCAAGGTCTAATTCAGCAATCTCCTTCATATGCTCAACCCTTAAATCATCAAAGGTTGCACCCTGATTAATACCAAAAAGAAGCTGATTGGGGTTAAGAGTATCAGAAAGCGAATTAAGTCTTCCCATTTCATTTTTGCAACGAATCAACCATCTAGTTGTTCTTGCAATAGATTCCTTTGCATATTTATACTCTGCAGGATTTTTAACACATTCATCAAACGCCATAGCGATAGTTGACCCAAGGTTTGACTGAATCTGCATACTTTCTTCAGGACCCATAAAGATTTTTCTTCCATCAATATGAGAATTGAAGGTAACACCCTCTTCCTTGATTTTACGGAGCTTTGCAAGTGAGAAAACCTGAAAACCACCGCTATCTGTGAGAATCGGACCATCCCAGCCTGTGAATTTATGAATACCACCGAGCTCCTTAACAAGCTTGTCACCGGGTCTTAAATGCAAGTGATAAGTATTGCAAAGCTGAACCTGGCAGTCAATATCTTTCAAATCATAGGCAGATAAACCACCCTTGATTGCACCGCAGGTTGCAACATTCTGGAATGCAGGTGTCTGAACTGTGCCGTGAACTGTTACGAATTCACCACGCCTTGCAGTACCTTCTGTTTTAATAAGTTTAAACATAATTTATACCTCTTAGAGAATCAACATACAATCGCCAAATGAGAAAAATCTGTATTTTTCGTCAACTGCGGTTTTATATGCAGAAAGTGTTTTGTCATAACCATAAAAAGCAGAAACAAGCATAATCAATGTGCTTTCAGGCAAATGGAAATTGGTTAAAAGACCATCAATACATTTGAATTTATACCCGGGGTAAATGAAAATATCAGTATTTCTGTCGTCTTCTCTGATTTCTCCGCAGAAGGTGCCAACGCTTTCAAGTGTTCGACAGCTTGTTGTACCAACTGCAATAACTCTACCACCGTTTTTCTTGGTTTCGTTAATCAAATCCGCAGTTTCTTTTGGTAAGTGGTAATGTTCTGAATGCATCAGATGGTCTTCGATTTTCTCTGCTTTAACAGGTCTGAATGTACCTAAACCAACGTGAAGAGTAACATAACCGATATTAACACCTTTATTCTTTAACTTTTCAAGGATTCCTTCAGTGAAATGAAGACCTGCAGTCGGTGCGGCGGCAGACCCGAGCTCTTTTGAATAAACTGTCTGATATCTTTCCTTATCTTCAAGCTCTTCAGTTATGTAATGAGGAAGAGGCATCTGACCGATTTTATCCAGAATGCTATAAATATTATCGCTTTTATCATAAAAGAACCGAACAATTCTGTTGCCGTTTTCAAGGACACTTTCAACCTTGGCAGTCAGAATACCATCACCGAAAGTGAATTCAGTAGCCTCTTTTGCTCTTTTACCGGGACCTGCAAGAGTTTCCCATAAATCATTTTCCATCTGTTTTAATAAAAGAAACTCAACAACTGCACCTGTGTCCTTTTTAGTGCCGTAAATTCTTGCAGGAAGAACACGGGTGTTATTAAGAATAAGGCAATCACCTGCATTAAAATAATCGCAGATGTCATAAAAATGCTTATGAAGAATTTCATCATTTTCTTTTGAAAGCACCATCATTCTTGAACTATCGCGTGGTTCAAGAGGATGCTGTGCAATAAGTTCTTCAGGTAAATGGTAGAAAAAATCAGATTTGTTCATAGTAATTCCTTTATTTATTCCTTAATATACATAAAATAAATGCTTTAAAAACATTGACTAAATTTTTTGTAAATGGTATTATATATAATTGTTGAAATATTATAAAGCATTTAAAATGTATTTACAAGTATTTTTTTACAATCATGGAGGTTACTTATGAAAAAGTACAAAGTTGGTATTATCGGTGCAACTGGTATGGTTGGTCAGAGATTCGCACTCTTACTTGCAGACCACCCTTGGTACGATGTAACAGTTCTTGCTGCATCTTCCCGTTCAGCCGGTCAGAGCTATAAAGAAGCTCTTGGTGACAGATGGTGTATGGAAGAGCCTACACCTGCAAAATATCTTGATATGACAGTTCTTGATGCAGAAAAAGATATTGAAAAAATCGCTGCAGAGGTTGATTTTGTATTCTGCGCAGTTAATCTTTCAAAAGCAGAAACAAAAGAGCTTGAAGAAAAATACGCAAAGGCAGAATGCCCCGTAGTTTCTAACAACAGTGCTCACAGAATGACTGCAGACGTTCCCATGGTAGTTCCGGAGCTCAACCCCGAGCATATTGAAGTTATCCATTCTCAGAGAAAGCGCCTTGGAACAAAGCGTGGATTCATCGCTGTTAAATCAAACTGCTCTCTTCAGAGCTATGTTCCTGCTCTCTTCCCTCTTCACGACAAATATACTGTTAAAGACGTTGTTGTTTGCACATATCAGGCAATTTCAGGTGCAGGTAAAACCTTTGAAAGATGGCCCGAAATGGTTGACAATGTAATCCCCTTTATCGGTGGCGAGGAAGAAAAGAGCGAAAAAGAGCCTCTCAAGCTCTGGGGTAAAATTGTTGGCGACGAAATCGTTTCCGCAACAGAGCCTCATTTCACAGCTCAGTGTATCCGTGTTCCTGTTTCTGACGGTCATATGGGCGCAGTTTTTGTAAGATTTGAGAACAAGCCCGAAAAAGAGGACATGATTGAAATGTGGAAGAGCTTCAAGGGCAGAGCTCAGGAATTAGAGCTTCCCTCTGCTCCCAAGCAGTTCCTTCACTATTTTGAAGAGGATAATATGCCTCAGACAAAGCTTCACAGAAACCTTGAAAACGGTATGGCAGTTTCCATAGGTCGTCTTCGTGAGGATACTCAGTACGATTATAAATTTGTATGCCTTGCACATAACACTCTTCGCGGTGCTGCAGGTGGCGCAGTTCTTCTTGCAGAGCTTCTCTGTGCAGAAGGTTATATGGATTAATAATAAATTAAATTTAATTTCTGGAGGTTTTCGTTGTGAAAAAGCCTATTTTCACAGGTGCAGGTGTTGCTATTGTAACACCATTTAAAGACGAGGATTTGAAAATCAATTTCCCACTCTTTGAGGAGATAATCGAAAACCAGATTCAAAACGGAACAGATGCAATTGTTGTTTGTGGTACAACGGGTGAAAAATCAACCCTCGTTTATGATGAACATGTTGAAGCAATCCGCACTGCAGTTCGTGTAACAAATGGCAGAATTCCCGTTATTGCAGGAACAGGAAGTAACGATACCGTTCACGCTGTTAAGCTTTCCAATGACGCTGAACAATGCGGTGTTGACGGTCTTCTTATGGTAACACCCTATTACAACAAAGCATCTCAGGACGGACTTGTTGAGTCCTACTCATTCATTGAAAAAAGAGTTTCAACACCTATTATTCTTTACAATGTGCCATCAAGAACCGGAGTTAACATCAAGCCTGAAACTTATCTCGAGCTTTCAAAGCTTCCTCTTATAAACGGAGCTAAAGAAGCAAGTGGTGATATTTCTCAATTCGCTAAAACTGTTGCTCTTTGTGGTGATAACCTTAATTTCTATTCAGGTAATGATGACCAGATTACTGTTTTTACTGCATTAGGTGCAAAGGGTGTTATCTCTGTTCTTTCAAATATTGCTCCAAAGCTTACTCACGATATTGCAATGCTTGGTATTGAGGGTAAAACTCAGGAAAGCGCGAAATTACAGTTAGAATATATCGATTTATGTAATGCACTTTTCTGCGATGTTAACCCTATACCCGTTAAGGCTGCTATGTGTATGATGGGTGTTGATGTGGGAAGATGCAGAATGCCTCTCTCCCCTCTTAACGAAGCTAACGAAAAGCTTTTGAGAAATGTTTTGAAAAAGCATAATATGATTTAAACTAATTAAGGATGTTTAACTGATGACAAGAATAATTTTAAGCGGTTGTTGTGGTAAAATGGGCAGAAATGTTGTTTCTGCTGTTAACGCAAGAAAAGATTGTGAAATCGTCGCAGGTATTGATATTGTTGACGACAGCACCCTAGGCTTCCCTGTATTTCAGAATTATGGTGAGGTTAATGTAGTAGCTGATGTAATAATCGATTTTTCAAACCCTGCCTTGCTTTCTGATATGCTTAGCTTTGCTGTTAAAACAAATACGGCAGTAGTTTTAGCTACAACAGGTCTTACCGATGAGCAGATTAGAGAGGTTGAAGAAGCTTCAGAGAAAATTGCAGTTTTCTTCTCTTATAATATGTCTTTAGGTGTTAGTCTTCTTTGTGAGCTTTCAAAAACTGCTGCAAAAATTCTTGGCACTGATTTCGATGTTGAAATCGTTGAAGCTCATCACAACCAGAAAATTGACGCTCCCAGCGGTACTGCAATAATGCTCGGCAACGCTATTAAAGAAATGATGCCTGATGCTTATTTTGAATATGATAGACACGCTAAAAGAGAAAAACGCCATTCCAACGAAATTGGTATTCACTCTGTTCGTGGTGGTACAATTGTTGGTGAGCACCAGGTAATTTTCGCAGGTAATGACGAAATTGTTAAGCTTTCACACAGCGCTCGTTCCAAAGCAATTTTTGCTCAGGGCGCAGTTAATGCCGCAGCCTTCCTTAACGGAAAAGAAAATGGCATTTATAATATGAGTGATTTAGTTAACGCATAAATGTAATGTAAAAACTCCTTGCTACTTTTGGTAGCGAGGAGTTTTTTGTTATGTTATATTGTTATGTTATATTTTTATGCAAGAGCTTTATTCACTGCAGCCTGATAATCCAAAGCATCAATAAATTCATCTCTGTTTACATCGGCTGCAAGCTCGCCCTCATAGGATGTAATACCGTTTAAATTAGCATTGGAAGCCTTTTCGATTTCTGCAACATCAAGAACATCAATAACAGCATCACCAGTTATATCGCCCAGAACGATAATCATCTCACTCATAACGATTTCATCACCATTTAAAATATCAACCATGGAGCCTGTACCGTAGCAATTTATTCCGACCGTTGAATAAGACGGTGTAACATTAATATTACCATCGACTGTAATAATGTTATCAAGTGTATTGATATTATCAAGGCTATCGGTAAATATTACCTCCTCAATGAAGTCAATAAATGTATTATCAACACCTTTGATTGTTGCAAATATATTCTTACAAAGCTGACTTTGAATTTTAAGCACATTTCCGTTTTCAGTACTTGTTGCAACGCAGAAGAAATACTTATATTTATTTTCTTCATAGTCTTCAACAAATAATTTTATAGGGTCAATTGTCTTGGGGTCTGCAAAAGTGGTTTCGATCAAAATCGCATCACTTCTGTCGGAATTATTACATGCATACCATTCATATATTGGATTAAAACCAATAGCCTCAAAATTAAGCCGATAATCATAACCTATAAGAACAGGGTCAACATCCAAATAGATAGCATCAATACTGTTATAATTTTTGAAATTCAAGTTATTGTTTTCGCAGAATTCATCAACAACACTGTCTTCATAAGCGCAGATAATTGTTTCTGTATTTTCGCAACTGAATTCTTTTATATCAGAACCAATAACAACATATTCGCAATTAGGTAAATCCTTAATAACCTCTGCATTTTCAAGAGCAAGTGAGCGACAATTCCAATTACCAAAACCGCCTGCACCGACATATTTAAGGTTTGACAACACAACATCGTCTCCATTTAATTTAGACAGAACACCAACGCAGGCATTTTCACCTATATATTCAATATCGCTGAGTTTGATTTTAGAAAAGGCCATACTTGTGCAACCATAAAGAGATTCTTTGCCAAGCGATTTTAAATCGGCCAAATTGGTTGTTTGAGAAATTCTCCATTCATCAGTAGCATAAAGTCTGCTAAGCTTCGAACAGTTTTTAAAGAAATATGCAGGTAATTCTATGTCACTACCATATATTGCAGCATGAGAGAGACTTAAATCATTTTCACAAACGCCTTCGCCTAATGTAACCTCGCTGAAATCTGTATAAACAACAAAAGTATTGAGATAATTACAGTCAGCAAAGGCATAATCACCTATTGCTGTAGCACAATCAAGATATGCATTAGAGAGCTCTGTTCCGTAAAAAGCGTAATCACCAACATATTCTATATTAGCTGAATAAATATCGCGAAGGTCAGTATTCATAAAAGCTCTGTCACCGATATAAACAGCCTCATAAATAACCGCATCCTGAAGCAATGGGTTATTTATAAAATAATCATCAGGAATAACCGTAACATATTCTGCAGTAAAAGAAACAAGCTCAGGCTTATCGCTGACATAGGTTGTACCATCTTCTTCAACAGGAAGCTCACTTACCAAAGGAATTTCGATATTTGTCATATTGGGACAATATGAGATTGCACTAACAGGTAGGGCTTCAACCAAAGAAAGAACTATTGATGTAAGCTCATCGCAACCATAGAAAGCACCCTCACCAACAGTTCTGACCTGTGAAAGAGTTACTGTAGATAATGAATCACACTCTGCAAAAGTATATTTACCAACTGACACAACTTCAGGCATGATCATATTTGTAACATTTGCTCCATAGAAAGCATAATCACCAATTTTATAAACATTCGGCAAAGTATAATTCGAAATTGATGTATTATAAAATGCATAATCTCCTATTTCAGTTGCACTTTCAAAAGATATAGTCTTAAGTTTTTTACAATCCTTCAGAAAGTTATCGGGAATTACTACAAGCTTGTTAGCACTGAAACTTTCAAGGTTATCAAGTCCCTTTATATTCAACTTACCATCATCATTAACAGGAACCTGTGTCAGCGAATTGAAAGAAAGGGCTTTTAAGTTACTGCAACCATCAAATGTTGTAAAATCAAAGGCTGTAACACTATTAGCTTCAAAGTTTTGGAGAGAAGCACAATACCTAAACGCATTCTTCTCAATATCTATAACTTTATTGATTTTCATAGTCACAAGAGAGGTACAATATGCAAACGCTTCTTCGCAAATCTTTGTACATTGACCCAAAGAAACATTTGTCAAAGCAGGACAATCCTTGAAAGATCTTGCAGGTATTACAGTTATTGAATTAAGATTGATAGATTTGAGACTGATAAATTTTGAAAAGTTAAAACGTTCTTCATCTTCCACGGTAACAGTCGAAATACCCTTTAAATCAAATTCAGTAATAGTTGCCTCACTATTTTCAAAGATATTTAAATCTATATCTGTAAGCTTTGGCAATTTTATAATACTAAGGTTCTCACAATCTTTAAATGCACCCGGGCTGATGCTTGTAACTTTATCGCAATCAATCTCACTTAAAGCCGTACCGCAGAAAGCCTCATAACCGATTGATTCAGTGTAAATAAAAGCATAACTACTTAAATTGCTACAGTTTTTAAAGCAATAATCCGGAACATTAACAACGCAAGCCGAATCAAAATACTTTATATTAGGGAACAATTCATTACACTTGAAACCTTCCGGAAATTCTTTAAGATTATGAACATTCATTGAAGTAACGTTTTCGGAGCCCGAAAAAATCGAAAAATCAATATGGTTTGCACTGCTTAAATCAACCGTTTCAAGTGTAGGAATATTGGCAAAGCAATTTTCACCAAGAGTATGCGCCGCTTTAAATATAATCTCCTTTAAGGCTGTCCCTCTAAAAGCGTTAGCACCAATTACATATACATAGTAGCGGAAAGACACGGCCTCGAGACGGGAACACCCATCAAAGAAACCATCGGGAATTTCGTCAATACCCATATTGTTATCAAAAGCTTTTATATTAGGAAAAACCTCGGCAAAAGAACCACCGTTAAAATCAAAAGCAGTTACCCTTGGTACAACAACGCTTTCAACATTCGGCATGCCTACAAAATCAAGCGTGTCAAATGCGTTTAAATAAGACAATTCAAGAGATTTAACATCCTCACAGTCATAAAATGCTTTTTCACCAAGTTTGGTATCCGTATTAGGTAATAGAATACTCACAAGACCTGTTTCTGAGAAGGCATAATCACCAATAGAAGTAGTGTTTGTAAAGTCAAAAGACGTAATACCACTACACCCATAAAAAGCAAAATCACCAACCGTGATAATTTTAGGTAATTCAATAGTTGTAAGAGCAGAACAACCATAAAAAGCATAATCACATACTTCGGTTGCAACAGAAAAGCTTGCACTCGTCAAAGAGGTACAGTCTTTAAACAAATTTGAAGGTATCACAATAAGTGCATTAAATGAAGCACTGGTTAAATTATCGCAACCAACAAAGCAATCAGATCCAACAAGTTCAACTTTTGAAAATGAAACAGATTTTAGATTATTGCAATTTTCAAAAGCCTTTGTTCCTATTGTTGTTACATTAGAAAAAGATGCACCTTGAATGAGAGTGCCTTTGAAAGCATAATCACCGATTGTTACAAGCTTTGAAGCTGTAAATGTTGTTATTCCGGAATTCATAAAAGCACTTTTACCGAGTGTTGTAAGCTTACTTAAAGACAATTTAGTAAGTGCAGAACAACCATAAAAGGCACTGTCTCCAATGGTAACAACAGAAGTTATTGAAGCGGTTTTCAAAGAGGTACAACCACTGAAGGCTTCTGCTTCAATATCCGTGCATCCTGATGCATAAACAGAAACAAGCGATGTACAATCTTTAAACGCACTCGCGCCTATTGTTGTAAGATATTTAGTAAAGGTAACGCTCTTTATAAAATTATTACCGCCAAAGGCTGTAGCTGAAACTGCAGTAACGCTTTTTCCGTTAATAAAATCAGGAACTTCAACAGTAGTTTCATTTCCGGTATAGCCTACGAGAACATCATTTTCATCAATCACAAAAGAAGAAGCATCAATTCCGCTTTTTATATAGTTTGCCGTTACAGAAGCACTGTTTTTATAGTTTTTACAAAAAGCATAAGCACTGATGGTTTCATCCTCCTCAATACGAATGGCTCCTTTGTACTCATAATATGTATTGGAGTTCATATCAGAAGTTTTATACATAATAGTAGCACCTGGAGTATCACAGGTTATTTCAACATCAAGATAACCTGCAAATTCACCGGATTGGAAAGTAAACACAGGTGTAGCACATGTATTATTAACTGTTATAAGCTGACCCGGTACAACATAATGAATGCTCGCCGTTGCACCCACTTTGGAATTGGCATATAGGGTATTATAAGCTTCGTCAGGTGAATAATAATCCCCGGACGCCAACAAATAAGCAACGCAACAGGAAATAAAGGGCGCTGCCATAGATGTGCCCGACATAACCTTATAGGTATTATTTACATAGGAGCTTAAAATATCAACACCTGGTGCAGATAAAGTATCATTAAATCTCCAGTTTGAAGTGCTCGAGCGTTTCTTATTCGCATCAATATTAACAACACAGATAACTTCCTCAAAACAAGCAGGAGTATAGAATGTTTCGCTAAGATTTGCATTATCATTACCTGCAGCGGCAACAACTGTAATACCTGCATTATAAGCATTCTGTACAGCCTCGTGAACAATTTCACTTTCGCCCTTTCTCGTAAGGCTGAGGTTGATTATATCAACACCATCTTCAATAGCTGCCTGAATACCTAAATAAAGCTGTGTATCCGTACCTGTTCCATCATCACCGATAACCTTATAGGGTTTGATTTTTACATTCGATTTTGTATTAGCTACAATAATACCTGCAACATGGGTACCGTGCCCCCTGGTATCATAACAGGATTCATTATAAACGCTGTCAAAGCCTGTTGGTATAACTCGTCCCGACAGATATTCGTGGTCATTCTGAACACCTGTATCAACTACTGCAATTGTAACAGTCGCACTGCCCATATTGGCTTTTGCATTAGTATAACCGAATATATCAGACTGATATTGTGATGATATACCAATTGCTGCTTCATTAATGGTTGGTTCGGTTTCTTCAATAGCAGTCTCTTTAAGAATACCATCCTCCTGAACATATTCAACGCATTCAAGTGATGAATAATATTCAAACGCTTCATCGCAATCCTCATCATTTTCAAACTGTAAAATGTAAAGGTCATTATAACCGCTAACATAATTTATTGAATTAAGAGTATCAATTTTTCTTGATGATTTAACAATCAATCTATTAGTGTCGTAAACATCTTCGGCATTAGTTTCATCATCCGCAGTAAAAAACACAGGTTCTTCTGCAGTAACAGTTTCATCATATTCGTTTATCATTTCTGAAACTGCTGCAGTAAAGCCTTCAAGACTTTTGGGCAACTCTATATCAAGTGCCGAAACCGCACTTATACTAGAAAAAATAATACTTAAACTAAGTAATAAAGATAATATTTTTTTCATACTTTCACTCCCGCATCTAATGATACAATATAGTTTTCATTTTAACTTGTTAGTTTTGTGAACAAACTGTTAACAAATCCTAATAACAACCTCAAACTTGCAACTCAAATATAAATCATACAAATTATACTTTTTTTAATTTATTGTACATTATATAGTTTGCTTTCTACATATAATTGCCGAAATGCAGAAAAAACTTGCCGAAATGCAGAAAATCCATCCGAGTTTTAAGTACTCGAATGGATTTTTGTTAGAAATTAATATGCCTTACCCCAATAAACCATCTGCTTTGCAGGTTTACCGCAACAAACACAGGTATCAGAGAGATTTTCCTGATTAAAGGGAATGCAACGGGAACCAACGCCGGTAAGCTCTTTAACCTTATCTTCACATTCTTCTTCACCGCACCACATTGCTTTAACAAAGCCATCACCATTTTCCTGAAGCTTTGCATTGATTTCATCAATAGTAGTGCAAGCAAAAGTGCGTTTATTAAGGTTTGCAAGAGCCTTGTTATAAATCCCCTCTGCATAATCCTTAAGAACTGCGCTAAGGCTTTCTTCCAGATTATCAAGAGAAACGAAGAGCTTTTCTCTGTTGTCGCGTCTGACGAGAACACACTGATTATTTTCAATATCTTTAGGACCGATTTCAAGACGAACAGGAACACCCTTCATCTCATATTCGGCGAACTTCCAACCGGGTGAGTTATCGGATGAATCAACCTTAACTCTGAAGCTCTTTGAGAGGCGGTCACGAAGCTCAAATGCTTTATCAAGAACGCCGGGCTTATGCTGAGCAATAGGAAGAATAACAACCTGAATAGGTGCAACATCAGGAGGAAGAACAAGACCATTATCATCGCCGTGAGACATAATAAGAGCGCCGATAAGACGTGTTGTGCAGCCCCATGAGGTCTGATGAACATAGGTAAGCTTATTTTCCTTATTCTGATATGTCATATTGAATGCTCTTGCAAAGCCATCACCAAAATAGTGTGATGTTGCAGCCTGAAGAGCCTTACCATCGTGCATAAGAGCTTCAATAGCATAAGTTGCTTCTGCACCTGCGAATTTATCACTATCAGTCTTCTTACCTCTTACAACAGGCATACAAAGTGATTTTTCGCAGAAATCTGCATAAACATTAAGCATCTGCTCTGTTTCAGCAACAGCTTCTTCGGCAGTTGCATGAACAGTGTGACCCTCCTGCCATAAGAACTCTCTTGTTCTGAGGAAAGGACGGGTTGTTTTTTCCCAACGAACAACACTGCACCACTGATTATAAAGCTTGGGTAAATCTCTATGAGACTGAATGATTTTTGCGTAATGCTCACAGAAAAGTGTTTCGGATGTTGGTCTTACACAGAGTTTTTCTTCAAGCTCTTCACTACCGCCATGTGTAACCCATGCAACCTCAGGAGCAAAACCTTCAACGTGGTCTTTTTCCTTCTGCAAAAGGCTTTCGGGAATAAACATAGGCATATAAACATTTTCGTGACCTAATTCTTTAAACCTTGTATCAAGAATTCTCTGAATATTCTCCCAGATAGCGTAACCGTAAGGACGAATAATCATACAACCCTTAACGCTTGAATAGTCAACAAGGTCAGCCTTTTTAACTACGTCTGTGTACCATTGAGCAAAATCAACCTCCATGGAAGTGATTGCTTCAACCATTTTTTTCTGTTCTGCCATTTTTAGTTCCTCTTTATTTAATATTTTCTTCAATAAACTTAACTAAATCGCCAACTGTTCTGATTCTTTCAAGATCTTCTTCAGTAATCTCAATTTCAAAAACATCTTCAACATCCATTGATAAGTCAGCCAAATCCAACTCATCAAAGCCAAAATCCATCAAAAAAGATGCCTCAACTGTGAAGCTTTCCTCTTCAATTTCAAAATAGTCACAGATTATCTCTTTGAGTTTTTCAAAAACCATAATAACCTCCGAAAGAAACATTTGAAGATTTAACCAATAAATTGTATATATTTTAATGGATTTTGTCAAGGGAAAAGGCAATTATTATTTAGTTTTAAACAACTTTTTATACTCTTTTAAAACAACAGGTGCAATAAGGTTATAAATAAGAATATTTCCACCTGCTTTTATCAGGTTGAATGCAACGCAAACACCTAAAAATCCCTTAATAAATGCACTGAAATCAAGGTTCATAAAAACAGAAGTAAGCCAGATATTCATAGGTATCATAACAAGCACAACAACAATAACACCACAGATACCAGAAATTATTGAACCCTTAACTCCGCTTATTTTCTTTTTTATAAAATAGAGTGTTAAAATCATAAGACCCGACGATAAGAAATGCATCAAAAAGCCGATTATACCACTTGATGCGCTAACGGTAAGAGTTTGTACCAAGCAAACAACAAAAAGGCTGATAAGTGCATAAATGGGTCCTAAAACCGCAGAACATACAAGAATCGGAACATCTGCAAATTCCATTTCATAGAACGGAGCAGATGGAAAAACCGGAAATCTTATGGTTACCATCAATACAAGTGAAAGCGCTGCTAAAACACCGGCAGTTGTGAGTCTTTGAAGCTTTTGTTTGTTTGTGTAATTTGATTTGTTTTTCATAAAAAACACACCTTTCAATAAAAATTTCGCCCCGAAAGACTCAGGGCGAAATAAAAGGTTTCATTTAAGATTATGTATAAAAATCTTCTGAAATCTTCTCTCATCCGGACTATACCGTCGGTCTGGGAATTTCACCCAATCAATCGCAAAGCGACTCGCAGACTTTACTGCCGGTGGGGACTTGCACCCCGCCCTGAAGTTTCGTATTTATATAATAATGCCATTTTCAACATTTGTCAATGAAAATACTACACAAATATACACTTCTTTTAATGTTCAATGTGTTGACTTTCTAATTTCAATATAATATACTTAATATATGTATGAAAATTTATATCAAATATTTTACATAGGAGTTTTTACAAATGGGAATTTATGAAGAATTAGTGGCTCGCGGACTTATTGCGCAGGTTACGAATGAAAGCGAAATCCGCGAAATGATAAATGCAGGTAAGGCAAAATTCTACATCGGTTTTGACTGTACTGCAGATAGCCTTACTGCAGGTCACTTTATGGCGCTTACTCTCATGAAGCGTTTACAGATGGCAGGAAACAAACCCATCGCTCTTATCGGTGGCGGTACAACTATGATTGGTGACCCCTCAGGCAGAAGCGATATGAGAAAAATGCTCACTAAAGAGGACATTGACCACAACGCAGAATGCTTCAAGCGTCAGATGGAAAGATTTATCGAATTTGGTGAAGGCAAGGCTCAGATGGTTAACAATGCAGACTGGCTTCTCAACCTTAACTATGTTGAGCTTCTCCGCGAAGTTGGTGCTTGCTTCTCAGTTAACAATATGCTTCGTGCAGAATGCTACAAACAAAGAATGGAAAACGGTCTTTCATTCCTTGAATTCAACTATATGATTATGCAGAGCTATGACTTCTACTACCTCTTCAAGCACTATGGCTGCAATATGCAGTTTGGTGGTAATGACCAGTGGAGCAATATGCTTGGTGGTACAGAGCTTATTCGCCGTAAATTAGGCGAGGATGCTCATGCAATGACTATTACCCTTCTTACTGACTCACAGGGCAAGAAAATGGGTAAAACCGCAGGTAACGCTGTTTGGCTTGACCCCAACAAGACCTCACCCTACGAATTCTATCAGTATTGGAGAAATGTTTCAGACGATGACGTTCTCAAATGCATCAGAATGCTTACCTTCCTTCCTCTTGAGCAGATTGACGAGATGGACAAATGGGAAGGCAGTCAGCTTAATAAAGCTAAAGAAATCCTTGCTTACGAGCTTACCAACCTTGTTCACGGTGAAGAAGAAGCAACAAAGGCTCAGGATGCAGCAAAGGCTGTTTTTGGTGGTGCAGGTAATGCAGACAATATGCCCTCAACAGAGCTTGCAGCAGAGGATTTCTCTGCTGATGGTCTTGGTATTATCGATGCATTATGCAAAGCAAACCTTTGCCCCTCAAGAGGTGAAGCAAGACGTCTTATTCAACAGGGCGGCGTAAGCGTTGATGATGCTAAGGTTACTGATCCCATGTATATCATTCCCCTCTCTGACTTTGAAAAGGGTTATGTAATCATCAAAAAAGGTAAAAAAGTATTCCATAAAATCGTTAAATAATTATGAGTAAATTATATAAGGCTTATATTTCTTCCTATCGTATGGATACGCCTGATTGGGAAAACTTTCTTAAATATGCTGGTGATATTTATTATTCACCTCAGCTGCAGAAGCTCGAAGGCTTTGAACAGCATTTCAAAATCAATCGACTTCAGCATATAAGAAGTGTTGCATATTTAAGCTTTCTTGTTTCCCGTAAATTAGGTCTTGATTACAAAAGCACAGCAAGAGCTGCTACAATGCACGACTTATTCTATTACGATTGGCGAGAAGATGATTTAAGCCATAAGCTACACGGTTACAGACATCCGGCAACTGCATTGAAAAATGCTTACTATCTTTGTGGAACCTTAAATAAAAAAGAAGAGGACATTATAAAAAAGCATATGTGGCCTTTAACAATTGTACCACCTAAGTACCTCGAAAGCTTTGTTGTTACATCTATGGACAAATATTGCGCCACTATTGAAATGATTTACTCATCTTCCGAAAAA
Organism: Acutalibacteraceae bacterium; assembly: GCA_045577815.1. Classification (GTDB taxonomy): domain Bacteria; phylum Bacillota; class Clostridia; order Oscillospirales; family Acutalibacteraceae; genus DTU089. The sequence continues at coordinate 34,767 of JAZNJB010000057.1, read as the reverse complement.
TACCGCAAAAAATTCCACATACTTACCGGAATAGGTGAAGAATAATATGTTAGAATATTCAGTTTTAGATTATATCTTTTATTTCTTCTTTTTCAGTTTTATCGGTTGGTTTTTTGAATCCTGCTATTGTTCACTCCGTCCTAAAAAATGGATTAACCGAGGCTTTATGCGAGGCCCTATCTGTCCTATATACGGCACCGGTGGTCTTGTAATGTTAATAGCATTGGTACCGTTAAGAGATTTAACGGAAAATTTGTATATTAATGAGCTTGCAATTTTTGTGGCAGGTGCAATTCTTTGTGATGTTGTTGAATTTATGACAAGCTACATTATGGAAAAGCTTTTCAATGCACGATGGTGGGACTATTCCAACAAAAAATTCAATATTCAGGGTAGAATTTGTCTTACTCACACTCTTTATTGGGGTACTTGCTCATGCCTTTTCGTATTCATTTTAGAACCGGTTATGAATCTTTATCTTGTTGGTCAGGTCAGCGAAAGCTCAAGAAATATTCTTACATATATTTTTCTGACTGTTTTTGCCTTTGATTTACTCGATACTGTTATTCACGCTCTCGGTATACGTAATATTTCAAGTACATTTATGAAGCTTTCCGAGGAAATAAGCGAATTTGCTATTCAAGTTTATACAACTGTTGGTGGCAAATCAGAAAAGGAAACCGAAGTTCTGAAAAAAGAATTAAATGATAAATTCAATGACCTTAATACAAGATACGAAAGCTTCAAAAACGAATTTAAGAATTTAAAGGGTAAATCAAAGAAAAGATTATTTAAAGCATTCCCCTTCTTAAAAGATGGAATGGCAAAACAAGATAAATTAATTGAAGATTTACTTTTAGATTTAAAAGAAAAAATCACTAATTATATAAAATAACGGAGGGTTTATTATGAGTTTAAAACACGCTTATTACAGAGGTTACCAGAAAACAATGAAATTTGCGGTTAACTTCCTTGATTGGACACCACCTAAGCTTATTAAAGGTGCAGGTTCAGTTAAAGAATTACCCAAAATTGTTAAAAGCGAAGGCGTTAACAACGTCCTTGTTGTAACAGATAAAGGTCTTATGGGCTTAGGTCTTCTCAACCCCTTATTTGAAGCACTTGAAGCAGAAGGTATCAAATACTCTGTTTTTGACAGTGTTCAGCCTAACCCCACAATTTATAATGTTGAAGATGCTCTCAAAATGTATAAAGAGAATGGATGTGAAGGCTTTATCGCTTTCGGTGGCGGTTCTCCTATGGACTGCGCAAAGGTTACTGCTGCAAGAGTTGTTAAACCCAAGCAAACACCTTCCGATATGAGAGGCGTTCTTAAAATTCTTAAGAAGCTCCCGCCCTTCTTTGCAGTGCCCACAACTGCAGGTACAGGCTCTGAATGTACTATTGCTGCGGTTATTTCCAATCCCGATACACACGAAAAGAATTCTATTATGGACCCTGTTCTTCGTCCCAAATATGCAATTCTTGACCCCGAGCTTACAGTTGGTCTTCCACCTCATATTACATCAACAACAGGTATGGATGCTCTTACACACGCTGTTGAAGCTTACATAGGTCATAGTAATACAAAGCAGACTGAAAAGGATGCTATTATTGCTACCAAGCTTGTTTTTGAAAACATTGAAAAAGCTTATAAAGATGGTAAAAATGTTGAAGCAAGAGAAAATATGCTTGTTGCTTCATTCCACGCAGGTCTTGCTTTCACAAGAGCTTATGTTGGTTATGTTCACGCAATTGCTCATAACCTTGGCGGTATGTATAACATTCCTCACGGTCTTGCCAATGCAGTTATTCTCCCCTATGTTCTTGATTACTTTGGTGAAACAGCATATAAGAGACTTGCCGAGCTTGCAGATGTAGCAGGTGTTTCAGGTGCCGCTCAGGGCGACCGCGAGAAAGCAAAGAACTTTATTGCCGCTATCAGAAAGCTCAATGAAACAATGGGTATTCCTGAAAAGTTCGAGCAGATTAAGGATGAAGATATCCAGCTTATTGCAGAACGCGCTCTTATGGAAGGCAACCCCCTCTACCCTGTTCCTAAGATTATGGATATTGAAGATTGCAAAGCACTTATTAAGAAATTACAGAAATAATTATAGAAAGCTCTACCGAAAATCAGTTCGATAGAGCTTTTTATTTTAAAGGTATTTCCTTATATCCACCGCTAGCTTTTCTTCAAGATTAATAAGTCTTTTGGTAATGTCTTTTGTAACCTCATCTGCAGCACAATATTCATTAAGATATTTATTAAGAGATTTCACACCCATGTTACAACCGTCCGTCATTAAATCTGCAATGGTTTCATCGCTTTCTTTCATAGCAAGCTTCATATTAGTTTTAACCCATGACATACCTTTAGCAATTGGATTCGGTTCTTTACCATCATCCTGATATTTATCTAAGAGATTATTAATCTCTCTGTCAAGCTCAATGTGTTCATTTTTACAATTCACAAGGTATTCTTTAAGCTTAACAGATTTAACATCATCTAAAACATCATCAATTGAAGAAATCCCCATTTTTACTCCGGCATCGCACTCACGAAGAAGCTTTATTGTATCTTGTTCTATCATTAAAATCATCCTTTCAATGATAGAATAACCATATTTTTTATAAATATTAAAAGACCTACTGCTTTTTGCAGTAGGTCAATTCAAGTTTTATGATTATTTAGATTGTATTCTTTTTGATATAGCCTGAATTGTAACTCTGAGGAGTGATGCGGCAATAATACCGCCCCCAATTCCAATACCAACGGTTAACGTTGTTAAGAAATATTCAACTGCCACATCTCTGTTTTCAGAAAGCAGATTGCTCATAGCGTAATAAAGCGTTCCACCGGGAACAAGAGCAATACAACCGGGTAAAATAAAAACTGTTGATGGTGCTTTGCATATTCTTGCAAAAAAATCTGCAAAAACAGAAGCCACAAATGCTGCTAAAAGATTGGGAAGAAAATTACCTCCAAAAAGCTCAGCAAAGGCGAAATAGCAAACGCAAGCAAACAATCCGTCCAACACCGCAAAAAGCCAATGAGAAGGCTTTAAACGGAAAAGAATCGCAAATCCGAGAGTAGCTATTGCACCGGCAATAATTTTAATAAAAATCTCTTCCATTTAAAACACCACCCCAAAGAACATAATAGCTACAATATAGCCGAAGGCTACCATTACTGCAGTCAGAACTGCCTGAACAAGCTGAATTATACCTGAAACAGTATCACCAAAAAGCAAGTCACGAACAGCGTTACCAAATGCAAGACCGGGTATGAGAAGCATTATGGTGCCAATCATAACCATATCTATATTTTTACCTATTCCAAAATGAACAAGAAGCAAACCACAAATTGCACCAACAAAAGACTGAGCAACAGTATAAAGCATCTTATTCATTAAGTTAATTTTATGTCTGTTCATAACAGAAACAAAAAATCCTGCAATAGCAGCAGCCAGGGCATCCCATAAATTACCGCCAAAGAAAACTGCAAAGCCACCTGCCGCTATAACACCGCCAACAATAGACAAATATTTGGGAAATGGTTTATTATGAAGTGTATTGTAAATCTTTTCTTCAACATCTTCAAGGGAAATCTTACCGCTACAAACATCACGGGAAATACTGTTCATTTCATCAAGCTTATACATATTATTTGATGTTTTGTAAACTCGTCTCACCTGAGATGCAGTTGTACCATCTGCCATTCTGATTCCCGCAACCACCAATGAGGGCAAAGCAAAAACATCTGTATGAACTGCACCATAGGCAGAGCAAATTCTTTCAATGGTATCTTCGATTCTGTGGGATTCACCACCACAACGTAGAATATTTTCACCAATATCAAGAGCTTTGCCCAATATATAATCAGCAGTATAAACCGATGTGTTAATTAATGTGTCTTCAACACTTTGTTTTTTTGTTTTTTTCTTAAACATTCAAGAGACCTCTATTTTTTCTCGAATCAATATAATCCTGCAAAATAATATCTGCCGCAACAGCATCAACAACATTTTTTCGCTTTTTACCGCGAATATTGTTATCACTGAGAATTCTGTGAGCAGAAACCGTCGTCAATCTTTCGTCCCAGAAAACAACAGGAATGTCAGTTAAAGCTTTTAAAACCGAACCCAACTCCTCACAAGCATCTGCTCTGAAGCCCTTTGAGCCATCCATATTTTTAGGAAGACCTATAACGATTTGTTCTGCTTTCTTTTCTTTAGCAACATCAACAATCTTCTGAGCTAACGCATTTTGATTCCACTCAGTTATAACGCAAACGGGTGAAGCCAACATTTCTAATTTATCACATACCGCTATACCTGTTCTCTTGTCACCATAATCTACCGATATAATAATCATAAAAACACCCCAAAAATGGCTGATAGATTTTCTATCAGCCAAATTTATTAATCTCTTTCTTCAACTGCTTTTTTTGTTGTTTCAGGAACTGTTGCAACAACTTCAGTTGTAGTGGGTGCCTCTGTAGTTGTTTTGGCAGTAGTAGCTGTTGTTGTTGAAGGCTTGGTCGTTGTAGGCGCTTTAGTGGGTTTAATCGTGGTTGCAGGCTTAGTGGTCTTTTTCTTCTTTTTCTTTGTAGTTTCCTCTGTTGCTGATGGAGCGGTAAGCGCATCAGGGATTTCAGAACCAATTCCATGTAGCATAGCACAATTTTGGCATTTTGAGGGAATGTAAGATGACTTATAATAGCCGGTGCCTGTCTGAGAACAACGAGCAGTTGCAATATCGCCTGATATTTTACAATATGACCTTGCAACAACGCCACTTGCAGTTGGGTAGGACATATACTCCAGATCTTCATGTACATCATTCATAATAGCCCTGAATATCTTACCCGCAGGGTTGCCCGAAGTATTGGTAATCGCCTTTGGTTCATCATATCCGTACCAAACTGCAGCAACATAATATGGAGTTCCTCCAACAAACCAACGGTCCTTATCATCAGATGTTGTACCGGTTTTTGCAAAGGTATCAAAGCCATTTATGCCATAGCCACCGGCTGTACCACCGTTAACAACAGTTCTGAGAAGCTGACGCATAACGCCTGCAGTACTTTCAGAAACAACCTGTTCTCCTTCGCTGTTACCAGATTTAAGGAGAGTTTCTGTACCATCATTATTTGTAACCTTATAATAGCAATAGGGTTCAAAATAATAACCGTTATTACCAAATATAGCAAAAGCCGCAGTCATATCAAGGGTTGTAACACCTTTACTTGCACCACCAACACAAAGAGTGGAAAAATTACCATCATAGTTGGGGTCATCCTCATCCGTCACAAAGGTTGAAATTTTAAGGTCGTCAACAAGAAAGTCAAAGCTTCTTTCAATACCGATTTTTCTCATTAACTGTGCAGGAACAGTGTTCAAGGACTGTGCTAAAGCAGACTGAACTGTTACGAAATTATTAGCACTGCCATAAGAACCACCATAGTTTATGGGCCATCTCGAAGAGCCTAATTTAATACCATAGTTCTGAACCTTTGTTGACCATGTTGCAACATTATTTTCAATAGCGGGTGTATATACTGAAATGGGTTTTATAGAAGAACCCGGCTGACGTGGTGAATCTGCGGCTCTGTTAAGACCACGGAATGTGTCTTTCTCACCTGCACCACCAACCATCGCTACTACTCTGCCGCTATAATCCATAATGGTAATAGCTGACTGAACCGCAGGATTTTCTTTCGTATCTTCTTCCTCGGGGAATGTAATCCTGTTAACATAAACATTTTCTGCCGCTTCCTGAACTTCAAGGTCAATAGCAGTATAAATACGAAGACCACCAAAGAAAACCTTTTTCCAAGCCTCATTATATGTTAATTCATATTTCTTTTGTAAGTCCGCAATAACAGAATCAATTACATACTCAACATAATACGATGACTTATCGGAATCAGTTTTATCTGTAAACTTAACATCATCTTCTGTATAATTCTTACCATCCTCATCATCTTCGTTTTTAGTAACCTGACTACCCTTGTAATCTTCACTGTTTGTAAAAACTAATTCATATTTCAATGCTTTTTTATATTCTTTTTCTGTAATACTACCCTCTTCAAGCATACAAGAAAGACAATATCTCTGTCTGCCCATATTACCATCTTCGTCTTTTTCAAGCAAGGCAGCATACCCCTCCTCAGTCAAGGGATCATAATTTGCAGGTGCTTTTGTAATTGAAGCAATAACTGCACATTCTGCAGCATTTAAATCTTCAACATCCTTACCAAAATATTTTTCTGCGGCAGTTCTGATACCATAACAACCATTACCGAGATAAACCGTGTTAAGGTAGAATTCCATTATAGTTTTCTTTGAATAATGCCGCTCAACATTCAGTGCATTAAGAATTTCATAGAATTTACGGGAAACTGTTCTTCCGTCCTCTTTAGTAAGATTCTTTATTAACTGTTGAGTAATAGTTGAAGCACCACGCTCAAAGCCTGATGAAACTACGCCGAAAACAGTTCCATACCAGTCAACACCATTATGGTCATTAAAACGTTTATCCTCAAGGTCACGGAAGGCATCTATCATATCGCGAGGAATATCTTTATAGTCAATCCATACACGATTCTGTGCACCATGAAGACGCAAAAGCTCCACAAGCTTTTTATTGGAATCATAACCATAAATGATACTTGTCTGTTCCTGATTTGCCTTGTATTCCTCAAGGTCAATTTTCTTTTCTTTTGTAACATATTCATTAGCGAATCTGTAAACATAAGTACAAGCAACTGTACCACAAATAAGGCAGATTGCACCAACTACTAAAACAACAGATATAAATCTTTTAAGCTTAGGATGTTGTTTTTTATTCCTTTTCTGTTTTCTTGAACGCTGAAGGCTTTTATTAGCCATTAAGGATTCCTCCTTTTGAATAAACATAATTTATATAAAATTACTTTTGTAATTATATTTTCAAACAATAAAATTTTTATCAAGGTAAATTGTTAATAATAGACTCTGCAACTGCCATATCAAACGGAGTTGTTATTTTAATATTACTGTCCTTACCTTCTACCAACCTGACTCTGAAGCCCCTGTCAGCAAATATGGAAGCTACATCTGTATAATCTTCAAGTTCATCTTCGGAAAGCGAGTTAATAACATTATCAAGCTCCTTCAACCTGAAGCTTTGAGGTGTCTGAACCCTGAAAAGCTCTTTTCGGGGTAAGTGTTCCGATAGGAAATCACCTGTTGATGTTCTGATTACAGAGTCATACACAGGCATAACAGTATTTGCAGCACCATATTCATTTACTGCCGAAATGTTGTCCTTAATAATTCTTGAATCAATAAATGGTCTGACTGCATCGTGAGTTAAAATAACATCATCGTTATCCACATTAAAATTCTTTGTTAAAAAGCAACAACCATTCTGAACAGAAGAATTTCTGTTCTTGCCACCGGGAACAACAAAAACAATATCATCAGGAATATTATACTCAAGAAGCAATGCCTTTGTATATTCTATCCAATCAACAGGACAACATATTACACCTGCCCTGAAAGAACCGAAATCAATAAAATTTCTTACTGTTTTTACTATTATAGGCTCATTGTCAATTTTTAAATACTGCTTTGGTAATTCAGGTGACTGCATTCTTGAGCCGATACCACCTGCAAGAATCATAAAATATAAATTCACTTAATTTAACTTCCTTTTTTATTAAATCCTTCGGTACTCTCTTTTTTAAAGAGGATTTTAAGTGTCATTAATATCAATTTAAAATCCATTGCAATGGAATAATTCTGAATATAAATCAAATCCATTTTTAATTTATTGTAAGCAGAGGTGTTATATTTACCGTAAACCTGAGCGTAACCCGTAAGCCCCCCCTTAACCTTATATCTGCAAACAAATTCAGGAATCTGCTCTGAATATTTTTCAACGTGCTCAATTCTTTCGGGGCGCGGTCCCACAATAGACATATCGCCTTTAAGAATATTAATTATCTGAGGTAATTCATCGACTCGCAATGCACGGATTATTTTACCAACAGGAGTAATTCTCGAATCATTATCAACTGCAGGCTGGGGCCCATTCTTTTCTGCATCAACAATCATACTTCTGAATTTAAGTATATCAAAAGGCTTCATATCTCTTGTGCAGCGCCTTTGCTTATAAAATACAGGTCCTCCATCATATAGCTTAATTGCTAAAGAAATAATTATAAACATAGGTGAAAAGAACAATAAAGCAAGTGAGGAGAACACAACATCCACAAGTCTTTTAATCGCCCGTTGTTCAACGCTTAAACCTACCGAACTGCATCTGATTATAGGAGAATCAAAGTATGTGATATCAGCAGCACTTCTTATTACAATATCTGAAATCTTTGGTATTACATAAATAGTCTTGTTCTGCTGATAGCAATATTTAAGTAAATCATTACGCATACGAGCAGGAACATCACAGATAATAACGCTTTCGAATTTTTCAATAGACTTTGTTAATTCATCAAAGCCCATATCAACATTTGCAGATTCTGTAATAACAAACCTGTCTTCAAGACGGCTCATTTTGTAAACAATTTCTGTCGCAAGATGACTACCATAAATTATCAGCAATTTTTCAGGTGGGTTAAGACGATGAACAAAATGGAACGCAAGTCCTGTCCATAAGATCAAAACAAGAACCTGTGCAAACACGATATAAAGCATAGGTATAATGTTTGTAATTTCTGCAACAATCAGACATACCTGGGTGTACGCAATTGCATTTGCAAAAAGAATCGCAAAAACCTCATAAAAAATTATTTCACTTTTTCTTAATTCATCAATTCTTGATGCACCCAAAATCACGCTTGTTATAAGCAACACCGCAAAATATACAAAAGCAAGGAATAATTTACCTTTACCGATATAAGGATGCTCGAAATCAGGATTATATGCAATACTCCACACAATATAATAAATTGCAGTTAAAATCAAATCGAGAATTGTTATTGCAGTAAATCTGATGGTTGTTTTGTATTGTTCTATCTTTTTCATAAAACCTCTTCTTTGCAATTCTGTATAAAAACAATTTCTACCTGAATACAGTCACACCGAAAGGAATATAGTTTACGGGGTGATAAAATGAATTTTTTATACTTAATCAGCAATATGCTTTGCCTTATACTACACATTACTGATACGGACGCTTTTCCAAAGCCTTTGTCAAAAAAAGAAGAAAACGCATTATTGGAAAAGCTATCCCAAGGCGATGAAGCTGCAAGAAAAAAGCTAATTGAACACAACCTAAGACTTGTAGCTCACATCGTTAAAAAATACTATGCTAATTATAGCGAGCAAGATGATTTAATATCAATCGGGACAATTGGTCTGATTAAAGGAATAAACAGCTTCAAATATGAAAAGGGCACAAAGCTTGCAACCTATTGTGCTCGCTGTATTGAAAATGAAATATTAATGTATTTCAGAAACAACAAAAAGCTATCTCAGGAAATCTCATTCAGTGAGCCGATTGATACTGATAGCGAAGGGAATCCACTGACACTGATGGATATAATAGCAATTGATGACACAATAATTGATGACATAGACACAAAAGAAAAATTATTAAAGCTTGTGAGAATCATCAATAATATGGAGAACGAACGGGATAAACTGATAATCGTAAAAAGATACGGTCTTGATGGCAGTAAACCCCAGGCACAAAAGGAAATCGCAAAAGAACTCAAAATATCCCGTTCTTATGTATCGCGTATTGAAAAAAGAATTTTAGAAGACCTAAGAGCTTTATTCTAAAATCATGTCTCTATGAATAAAGCATTGATAACGCACAGGTGTGCCACCTTCATCAATAACAGCGAGGAAATTAACGCTGAAGGTCCTGTATTTCTTTTTATCAAGACTTGTAGCAATTCTGACATCCGTATGAGCCAAGGTTAAGTTCATACGGGCATTAACCAAAGCATTAAAAACTTTCTGACCATCATCAGGATGAATAAATGTCAAAACCTCGACCTTGTCCTGAGAATTGAAATAACTTACCATATCAAAACCCAAAACATCATTTATGTTTGGTGACACCATAAGTTTATTTTTCTTTATATCAAATGAAATAATTGCACAAACACTTTTAGCAAGGTCATAATAAAGCATATCACGGTCAACTTCAGTTACTTTGGGTTTTTCGGGAAGTTCACCTTTTTTCACTTTTTTATTTCGGGATTTGAAATCCTGAAGCATTGCAGAATTTCCGCGAATCGGAGTCTGCGTACTGGAAAATGGCAAGGAGCCCGAATTAAGCATCATCTCAATTTCAAAGTCTTCAATTTTTGTGGGGATGGTAACATCCTTAACAAAACACTTAAGATTATTAAGAGTAAGAGCAGCATATTCAATATGCTTTTCGGTCGAACCTGTTGCCAATGTTCTTTCAATATACTCAGAAGTTAAGACATATCTGTCAAAAATACCTGCATTATAACAAGTGTTATGAATGTAGTTAGTTCCTATAAGGTATAATCCCATTGTAAAACCGATATCTTTAATAAAATCAGAATAGGTTTTCAATCGCCTCATATTAATATCATTCAGGAACTCCTGTGGGAAAATAATGCAAACATCAAGACCGCTACAATCATTCTCCTCAACAAAGCTACCCAACTCTTCTATAAGGCTTGGCATATCGTCAGGTAACAACATTGTATATACAGACAACGGCGGAACCTTTTCACCCTTTTCTTTCATAGCGAGGGCATTTATAAGCAGTGTTTTAATAGATAACATACTGAGGTTTTTACGAGTTGCTGCATTTTTATTAAGTTCATAATAAACTTCAGATGTAACTGAAATCCCATCATCAAATGAAGAGAAGGGAACAAAATCATAACAAACCAAATCCCCTGTTACAACATTAACAACAGGAACATATTTAGGCTCATAGCTATCCTTGGTTTCATTATACCTATAATCATCATCCATTGAATAAGCAGCTAAATGCTTCATGCCGTTGTTATAGAATGCATATGCATTTTTACTGTTTGTTTTAGCAGCTTTACAAGCATATTCGGCTGCAACTACAAGCTCCTTATAATTTCCACCATCATTAGGATAACGTGAAATACCCATTGTAGCGGTGAAAACACCTGTTTCTGTTGCTGTGTGGTAGGGCTTGCGAAGTAAGGTGTGAATTTTTTCTACTAAAACAACAACCTCAGATTGTCTCTCGATGTTTTTGATAAACAAACAAAATTTATCGGAAGCTGCTTTGCAAATCAATTTATCTTTAGAATTAATTCCGCGAAGCTTACTTGCAAATTCTTTAATAAGAGCATTGCCGTATTCATAGCCAAAAATGTTATTACACATGCTCATATTATCAACATCAATAAATATCATAAGGTTTTTGGCACCGGGTCGCTCTTCTATAAATGAATCAACATCATGCTCAAACTGTTTTGGCGACGAAAGACCCGTAAGACCATCAGTAACACCAAAACCACGTTTAATATCACCTAAAATCTCGTCATCCTGATAGATACTGAACGCACCATTCAAGCCTATAAGATTTTTTTCCTCGTCAACCTTGAAAACAACAAAACCAACAGCAAGGTATTCAACTCTGTCTTTAACAGCACGAAATTCAATTCTTGTTTTTTTGCGACCTGTTTTTGCAAGTTCCTGAAAAGTTTCAAGATTAACCTTAGAATTAAATCGTGTTACATCAGCAGGGTGACAAATTTTGCTACACTGACTGACAAACTCAATATAATTTTTAGGAATGTATGGGAAAAAAGCAAGCCAATTTCCGCGAACTATCGAAAAGAAATTGTTTTTTAAATCAGCTTCAAAAATAATATCATAAGCTTCAAGGATATCATTTTCACAATCATTTAAAGTTTGATTTCTTTTGGTTTCTGCTTCAACAACGCTTTCATCTGTGTCAACATTCTTTTTAATATGCTCAGATACAGGAATACTTTTAAGTTCGTTTTCAATTTTAGCAAATTGAGGTAAAACACTCTCAAAGCATCTTAAAAGCTGAGGTGAAAATGCACCACATGCCCCTGTAACAATTAGCTCAACAGCTTCCTCATGGGACAAGGCAGATTTATATGGTCTGTGACTTGTTAAAGCATCATAGCAGTCGGCAATTGAAACAATCTGTGCCGAAATCGGAATTTCATCACCTTTAAGACCTCTCGGATAGCCCTTACCGTCCCACCTTTCATGGTGACTGTAACAAATATCCTGACAATATTTAAAATACAAATTGTTATCACTTATGTCATCAAGCATTCCCAAAAGCTCTGCACCGCGTGTGGTATGAGTTTTCATAACCTCAAACTCATCAGCAGTAAGTCTGCCGGGTTTAAGCATAATTGCATCAGGAATGGCAATCTTACCGATGTCATGAACTGAAGAAGCATAATAAATATGGTCCGCCTGCTCACGAGTGATACCATATTCAGGACAAAGCTCCACAACAGCATCCGTTAAAGCTCTTGTAAAATAACGAATTCTTTTAATATGCTGACCTGATTCAAGATCACGGCTTTCAATAGCGGCAACCAAAAGCTCAACAAGGTCAAAGTTCATGGTTTGCATCTTAATGTTTTGCTCTTTAAGCTTATTAGCCTGACTAAGAATTCGTTTAGTATGCATTTGTGTAAGGTTAATAATCTGAGCTTTTAGCTGACGAATTTCAAGAATATTTTCAATTCGCTTTTGCGCAATATCATAATCAAAAGGATGTGGTAAAACATCATAAGCAAAAGCAGAATAACCCATATTCTCAAATTCATACATAGCATCAAAGCAAGTAAACAAAATAGGAACAGTAGTGAATACGCTATCTTCAACAAGTTTTGATATAATCCAGACAACCTCTTTTTCATCAGGAAATTTATCAAGAATAAAAAGTATGTTTTTACCGGAATGCAAATCAACAGAAGACCAGGATTCTGAAGATGAGTACGAACAAACAACAACCTCATTATTCTGGCTGAGTAGATTTATAAGTGGTTTAAGTTCTTGTTTATTTTCCGAAAATATAATTACTGAATTTTCGTGCATACTACCACCTCAAGAGCGCGTAATTAAACACAATAAATATACCACTATATATAATAAAAGTCAACTAAACGCCAACTCTGTAACCATATTGTAATTAATTTTTAACAAAATAAAAAACAGCCACATAAAGTGACTGCTTCTACATATGGCGCAGATGGTGGGATTCGATGGGCTCTGCCCATCGTTCGCTTTGCGAACACCCGATTGTGTTCGGCTTCGCCGAGGGGGTTCGAATCCCACAAAAAATACAAAACAACAAAATAAAAAGCAGCCACATAAAGTGACTGCTTCTACATATGGCGCAGATGGTGGGATTCGAACCCACGGGGGATTTCTCCCTAACGCATTTCGAGTGCGCCCCGTTATGACCGCTTCGATACATCTGCTTATTCAACTCGCATATTTTAACAAATTGTATTATTTATGTCAAGTTATAAAAGTATTATTCAATTATTAAAATGCCAGCTTTAGGCACAGAAAATTCTTTCAAAGAATCTCTGACCTCTCCCCCACTCAAAGCCTCGCCCTTGCAGTTTTTGATAACATATCTTTTGTTAACAGCATTTTTAACAATTACCGTTTCAAAAGCACCCGCATTAATAACAATGTTTGTGCCATTTTTGCCGTCAATGACATTATTTGTATAAATTGCAGTAACTGTTGTATTATCAAGGGTTGCAGAGGCTTGCGAGTAATCATTCTCAGGATTTTTGGCGGTTATTTTACCATTGAGAAGAACATATCTGTATTCTTTCCAGAAATCAATATAAAACCTCAACATTTCAATATGCTCTTTTGGTAAATCCTTAATAAGCATTGAAATCTGGGGAACAGAGAAAATGATATTTGCAAACTGCAAAGCGGCATTTTCAACACTATCCTTCTCGCTCCACATAATCATATCAGAATGAACTGCAGTTTCACCCGAGGTCATACGAAGATTTATAATCTGACTGCGATTTGCAAGAATATCACCCGGGCAATCACCAACACGAAGCATATTGCCATATTTCCTGATAGAAGGACCAATATAAGACTGGCGGAACTCAATTAAAATATCTTTATTAAGCGCGGTAAGTCTTGCTTTAATTTCACTCATAAGAGCGTGGATTGCATCTTCAAGAGATTGAAAATCTCTGTTTTCATCATATTCTAATGATTTACCTTTCAAAACAAAGCTATCAATAAAATCAAGCTTTAAGCCGTCAAGCTTCCATTCTTTAACTGCATTTTCATAAATACCGCAAAGATAATCTCTCACCTTTTTGTATCTTGGGTCAAGTGCCCAGAAATCAGTTTCATTACCCGATTTATCAAGGAAATAATCTTTGAATTGTTCATATTTTTCAGAATAAAGACCAACAAAGGGAACGGAGTACCAAAGAATAACCTTCTGACCTATTTTATGAATTTCTTCAACAAGAGTTGCCATATCTCCCATTTTCTTTTCGCAAACAGACCAGTCACCGCAATAAGCATATCCCCTGTTATTATCTTCTGTCTGCCAACCGTCATCAATTATAACAGTATCCATTCCAAGAGATTTTGAAAGGCGACATTCTTCAAGAATTTCATCATATTGAAGATTTTGATGAAAGCTATACCAAAGAGAATCCATAGGCATTTTTGCGCTATCAGGAACAAATGCTGATTTATAACCGCAATCATTTTCCCACCAATGTGCAGTATCATAAATACTGTCATAAAAAGGAACATTACGCATATCAATTCTGATTTTTGCTTTGTATTCTTTTATTGCATTTGTGGGTAATGTAAAAAAGAATGCCTGACAGATTATTTCTGCTGTTTCCTCGCAATAGCCGATTGAAATTTTTGTCGGAGTATCAACATCGGATATTGCAACGCAGATTTTATTTTTACCGTTAAAGGCTGTAATCTGTTGAATGGGCTGACCTGAGGCTAACCTTGAAATTGCACCTTCATTTGCCCAATCCGCACGAATCGAATGATTACGGGCAAAGGAATTCCACAGACTACAGCTATCTATTCCGTTTATTTTCCACATAACAGAAAATTGCCTTGGCACAGCCTTTTCCCTGTGTTCCATTTTAACATCAACAAATAATATATCGTCTATGATGCTTTTATTCAGAATTACATTACAATTTTCATTTTCAGAAAATATATCAAAATCAAAGTTATACATAAAATCACCCACCTAAGATTATACAAAAATTTTACCATTAAAAAATAAATAGTCAACATTTTTTCGCTTTTTACTTGCCTATATATGTAAAAATATTGTATGATAAAAAAAATGTGTTCGGTGATGTTATGAGTAAAGAAATAATTATTTCAACCAAAAACGCTTCTACCACTAATAATGGTGTTTTTCAAGGTTGGGGCACAAGCCTTTGCTGGTGGGCAAACCGAGTTGGCTATTCCCCTGTTTTAACTGAAAAATCTGCAGAGCTTTTTTATAGCGAAAAAGGGCTTAACCTTAACATTATGCGCTACAACATTGGTGGTGGCGATGACCCCACACACAAGCATATAACCCGAACAGATTCAATGGTTCCCGGTTGGCTTTATTATGACAAAGAGAATGATTCATATTACTATGATTACGAAGCAGACAAAAACCAACTGAATGTTTTAAAAAAATGCGTTGACGCATCAGGCGAAGATGCATTTGTTGAAGTTTTTTCCAACTCTCCCCCATACTTTATGACCA
Source organism: Acutalibacteraceae bacterium (assembly GCA_045577815.1). Taxonomy (GTDB): domain Bacteria; phylum Bacillota; class Clostridia; order Oscillospirales; family Acutalibacteraceae; genus DTU089. The sequence continues at coordinate 19,005 of JAZNJB010000057.1, read as the reverse complement.
AAAGCGGTTGTTCTTCCGGTGGCAAAAACCCAAATAAAAACAATCTTAAAGATGAGTGTTACGAAGAATTTGCAGAGTATCTCGCTCACGTAACGGAATATATAAACAATAAATTGAATATCAGGATTTCTTCAATTTCTCCAATGAATGAGCCTAACACAAAATACTGGAGTTATTTCAGCGAAAAACAGGAAGGTTGCCATTTTGATGCAGATGAAAGCCAGAATAAAATCTTACTTGAAACCTACAAGGCAATAAATAAACGTGGTTTAGACCATATAGAGCTTGTTGGTAGCGATGAAACCTCAACCGACAAGCAGATTACTGCGTATAACAAATATTCTGATGAGGTTAAATCAAATTTAGACAGAATAAGCACCCATACCTACGGAACAAGAAAAATCAAGCAATTAGGTGCTTTAATGAAAGAAGAAAACCGCAATCTCTGGATGAGCGAAACAGACTGGAGCGGCGAAGCAGGTAAAAATGCAGGTGATATGAGCGGTGGTTTGTGGCTTGCTAAGAAAATCATTTATGATATAAATGGTCTCTCCCCGTCTGCTTGGGTACTTTGGCAGGTTATTGACTACCATATCAGTAAATATGGGTATATGGGGAACCAAGATTCAGGTATGCCCAATATCAAAGGTGGTTTCTGGGGTCTTGCAGTTGCAGACCACGATAATGAAGAGATTATTTTATCAAACAAATATTACGCTATGGGTCAGTTTACAAGGTACATAAGACCCGGTGACACAATTATTCATTGCGATAAAAACACACTTGCTGCATACAACAAAAAAATAGGTGAAATCATCATTGTTGCAGTTAATGACACAAGCAAAATTAAACACATTACATTTTCACTTGACGGCTTTGAAAACACTTACAAAACTGCAGAAATAATAAGGACAAGCGGTAGCCTTGAAAATGGCGAAAAATGGGCTAGTGTAGGCTCAATTGATGTTAATGACAACAAAATCAAGGTAGATTTAAAAAGCAACTCCATTACAACATTCATTATTAAATGAGGTTTTAAAATGAGTAAAAAGAAGAAAAAGAAGCAAAAGGTCAACAAACCACAACTTTCAAAGTTAGATAAAGCGATATATTTTGCTTTGACTTTAATTGCGCTTTCCACACTTGTTGGTTCACCCTATTTAATCGATGCTTTAAGAGCCAATTATTTTTTCTCTGACCCTAACACAGTTGCATGGTCAGATAGTCTGACAAGCCTTTGGTTTATACCGGCATTTTTTGTAATAATTATTACTGTTTTACTATTTTGCGAAGATAGATTAAACAAACGAAAAGCAATTTTTGGTAACAAGAAAATAGACTACACAAAGTACAATCATCAATTCTATCCTATTTTTTACAAGGGTAATAAACCTAAGATAAAAAAGACAGAAGAACAAAAGAAAGAACGCAAGATTTTAGTAATAGCATGGTTAGTTTTATTTTTTATATGTTGTAGTCTGGGTTGTTTAGGGATATTCGGTCGAACAGAACTAACAAGAAACGGACAAATAATAACATATTCTGTTTTTAATAATGTTAAAGAGCATTACTATGTAAGTGATATAAAAGAAATTGAATATGCCACCTATTTACAAGTTGTTACTAAAGGACGAGATTACTATACATACGGCATTAAAATCCACTTAAAAGACTCAGACAAGCATTTCGTTTTTGAAGAGCAAGATTTCGCCAATACCGATGGACAAAGCAGTTTTACAACAAGCTTGGATGATATGAAATATCTGAGAGATTCTGTTTACAAAGATAAAAAAATCATTTACAATATTGAAGCTCCTTTAGAAAAAATAATAGAAGACTACAATATGACACCGGAAGAAATTGAAAAGCTTTATGAGTTTTTCAATGAAAATAAGAAATAAATTTTAGGGGTAAATTATGTTTGAAAACTTTATTGCATCAATAAATGATGCGCTTTACAGCTACATTCTTATTATCCTGCTTGTTGCAGGTGGAATTTATTTCACCATCAGAACAAGATTTGCTCAATTCAGGCTTTTGAAAGAGCAAATCAAGGCAGTTACTGAAAAGCCTGCTGATGGTAAAGGGGTTTCATCCTTTCAGGCATTGATGGTTTCAACAGCTTCACGAGTTGGCACAGGTAATATAATCGGTGTTTCAACTGCACTTTGTTTAGGTGGCTTCGGTTCAGTTTTCTGGATGTGGGTTATTGCTATAATCGGCAGTGCATCTGCATTTGTGGAAAGTACTCTCGCCCAGATTTATAAAAGAAAAGGTGAAGATGGTTGCTATGGTGGTCCTGCATATTACATTGAAACTGCACTCAAAAACAGACCTCTTGCAATAATATTCTCTGTTCTTCTTGTTATTACATACGGCTTTGGCTTTAATATGCTGGCATCATATAATCTTCAGTCAACATTCTCTTCATATAGCTTTTACAACGCAGAAACAACTCCTTGGATTATCGGCTTAATTGTTGCAATTCTTGTTGCATATTGCCTTTTGGGTGGTGGCAAAAGAGTTCTTAAAGCAACATCGGTTCTTGTTCCCGCTATGGGCGTTTCATATATTCTTGTTGCTCTTATTATTGTTGCTATGAATATTCCTGCACTTCCCGGAATTTTAAAAACCATTTTCACAGAAGCTTTTGATTTTCAGGCTATTTTTGGTGGATTCAGCGGTTCTTGCGTAATGTTCGGTATCAAGCGCGGTCTTTTCAGTAACGAGGCGGGTGTTGGCTCTGCACCAAACGCTTCCGCATCTGCAGATGTAAGCCATCCTGCAAAGCAAGGTCTTGTTCAGGTGCTTTCAGTTTTCATTGATACAATTCTTGTTTGCTCTGCTACTGCATTTATGTGTATGAGTTCAGGTGTTGAGCCATCAGAAGAGTTATCAGGTGCACCTTTCGTTCAGGCTGCCCTTTCCCAAACTCTTGGTCAGTTCGGTCCTGTTTTCATTACAGTTGCAATGATACTTTTCGCTTTTACAACCCTTCTTGGCAACCTATATTATGTTGACCAATGTGCAGTTTTCTTTCTTGGCAGAGTACCGAGCAAAAAGGTACAGAATATTTACCACATTCTTGCCGCAGTTGTTATTTTTGTTGGTGCAGGCTTAAGTGCAGATTTTCTTTGGAATATTGCTGATATAACAATGGGCGGAATGACAATAATAAATATGCCCGTTATTCTAATTCTTGGAAAATATGCTTTCAGAGCATTGAAAGACTATGAAAACCAAAGAAAAGATGGTAAAACTCCTGTATTCGAAGCAAAAAATATTGATTTACCCCACAATACTGATTATTGGAATTGATTATGAAATATTTTATTTATAACATTGAAAATCTGACTGATGCAGAATATGAAAAATGGTTTTCATTAATGACAGAAGAAAAACAGAAAAAGATAAGTAACTATAAAAGCTTTGACCGAAAAAAATCCTCAGTTGCAGGTGAAAAGCTTGTTAAAGAGTATATCGGAAAAACTTTAAATATCGCTCCCCAAAGCCTAAAAATCCTTACTAATAATAACGGAAAACCATATATTGAAAACTGCCCCATTCATTTCAATATTTCTCACTGTGAAAACACACTTGTCTATGCCTTTTCTGAGGAAGAAATCGGCATTGATATCGAGAAAATAAGACCAATTTCTTTATCTGTTGCAAAACGATTTTTCTCGCTTGATGAACAAAAATTTGTTTTTGGGCAACCTCTGAATGAATATAATTCCGAGAATTCAAATACGCCTGAAATTCTTGAAAGATTTTACAGAATTTACACTTTAAAGGAAGCAATTTGCAAGAAAAGCGGTATAGGAATTAAGGGCTTAAGAGAAGCAAATGCACTCCCCTTTTTAGACTATTCTTTTAAAGAAAATGATTTTATAATTTCAATAGTTTAAACATAAAAGAACCTGACTTTCATTAAAGAAAATCAGGTTCTTTTTAATATTCAATTTTCTTATCAATTTCAATAGAATCAGGTGTTACGAGGCAATCGTAAACAAGAACCTTAACACCATTTTCCTTCGCATATTTCAATGCATCAGCAAACGCCTTATGGTGTTCTGCGTTAGGTTCAAATCTATGAACGCCTTTCATTTGCACAACAAAGATTATGTAAGCTTCAAAGCCTTGTTCAAGACAAGAAACAAGCTCATTTATATGCTTAACTCCACGCTCCGTTGGTGCATCGGGAAAGCTGACAATACCATCGTTTTCCAGAGTTACGCCTTTGACCTCAATAAAGGCTTTTCGTTCACCGTCTTCAACATAAAAATCAAATCGGGAATTGCCGAATTTCACTTCTCTTTTGATAACTGCATTTTGTGAGAATAATTCATTTTTATGTAGACATTCTGCAACAACATCATTAGGAATCTGCGAATCCATATTAACAAGCAAAACGCCTCTATCAGTTACCTTTTCAACGGCAATCAAATCATATTTAGTTTTACGGTTTGGGTTATCAGAAACAAATAAATACACTTTTGCATTCGGCACGAGCAATTCCTTGCATCTGCCTGTATTTTTTACATGGACAGTTTCAATTTTTCCGTCAACCTTAACCTTCGCAATAAACCTGTTTGGGCGTTCGAGAAAAACGCCTTCAATAATGTTTTTATATTTGATAATATCACCTTAAATCAACTTTTCTAATAAAGCACAACAACCCTCATAAATGTCTTTATAGCAGGTTTCAAAATCACCACTGTACCAAGGGTCTGCAACATCACCACCTCGAGAAGTAAAGCTCATTAATTTATATACTTTTTCCTCTTTATCAGAGCCAATTATTCTCACAATATTTCTGACATTATTAGTGTCCATAGCGATTAAATAGTCGTAATTTTCATAATCACTCTTTTTAAGCTGAACAGCTCTTTTGCCATCGCAAGAGATATTATGCTTTGCTAACTCTCTTTTTGCAGGTGGGTAAACAGGATTACCTATTCCGTTCCATATTTCTTCCGTACTTGTAGCACATGAAGAAACATAAAACCTTTCTGCAATCCCCTTTTTATTAATTAAATCCTTGAAAATAAACTCTGCCATTGGACTTCTGCAAATATTTCCATGGCAGACAAACATAATCTTTATCATATTATTCCCATTCTAAATCCTTGTTTTTTGCACCTAATTCAAAATGAAATTTAGCAATACCCAAATCCATTTTTGAATATGGACCTATAAGTGCTTTTGCCTTTACCTTGTTTTCACCCTTATAGGTAAAATGGAATTTCTGTTGATTTACTGCAGTCGGTGCGGTCATTGAAGCATTAACGCCATTCATAAACCACTCAGGTGCTTCAACATCACAGAAATATACCTCTTCAATTGGTTTATTCTTATGAGGTCTGCCCTGATGAATGCCATAACCAATTGAAATTACAAGATAGAATTTTTCACACTTGTTAATTTCATAATTAACCTTTCTCTTGTTAAAGGTCAAAGCAACCCAACAACTGTTTATACCAAGAGCCTGACAGGTTAAAACAAGCTCTTCGCCATAGTAGCCTATTTCTTCATCCTTGCCCTTTTTTCCAACGGCAACAATATAATCAGTGCAGCCACTGAAATGACCATATGAAGCGGCAGAACCCTTAAAAGCCTCAGGCTCATTCACAACTAACTGAAAATGCAAACCGCTCTTTTTATTAACCTCTTCAATTGCCTTACCAAGAGCTTCAATATGCTCTTGTTTCAAAGGTTCATCAGTGTATCTTCTGACAGAATTTCTCTCAAGCATTGCTTTATATAAATCCATTTTTGTTCTCCTGTTAAATTATTTGACATCATTATAAATGATAATTATTTATTGTACAAGGGTAAATTATATGATATACTTTCATTATGATTTAACAGGAGTGTTTTTTATGAATAAAATAAGGTTTGGTATTTTAATTGTAATTTACATAGTTTTCATATCTCTCGGTCTTCCTGACTCTGTTTTTGGTGTAAGCTGGCCTGTTTTACATATTGATTTTGGAATTCCCGAAAGCTTTGCTTCTTTTTATAGCATAATAACCGGTGTTTGTTCGGGCGGTATTGCTTTTATTGCAGGTAGGCTTTTAAGAAAATTCGGTACTGCAAATGTTACATTCGTTTCAATACTTCTGACCGCACTGGGTCTTTTGGGTATAAGCTTTTCGCCCAACATCATCGTTATGATGATTTGCGCTATAGTGATGTGTTATGGTCAAGGCGCAATTGATACAGGACTTAATAACTATATTTCACTTCACTACGAAGCAAGGCACATGAACTGGCTTCACTGCTTCTGGGGTGTCGGCGTTACAACAAGCCCTATTATAATGTCGCTTTTCCTTAACGGTGAAAGCGGTAGCTGGCGAAACGGCTACAGAATACTTGCATTAATTCAATTTTCAATTGCTTTACTTGTTGCCTTCTCTCTCAAGAAATGGAAAAAGATTGAAAAAACAGATATTAAAGAAGAAATTGAAGATCAAAATGAAAAGCATAGCATAATTGATATTCTCAAATTAAAAGGTGCATTAACAAGTATACTTTCCCAAGGACTATACTGCAGTATGGAGTTTCTAATTGGCACATGGGGCGCAAGTTTCCTCGTTAACACTCATAATTATTCACCCGATGTTGCAGCACGTTGGATTTCTCTTTACTTTGGCGGTATAATGCTCGGAAGACTTATTTCGGGATTTATTTCTATAAAATCAAGCGATACCACACTTATCAGAGGCGGTATTGTTACCGCATTCTTCGGAATAATTCTTCTTGCTTTGCCTCTAGGCAGTATTTCTGTTGCAGGACTTTTATTAATCGGTGTTGGTTTTGGCCCTATATTCCCGAGTATTCTTCATAGCGTTCCTGAAAGATTTGGTGCAAAATATTCAGCAGATTTAACGGGTTTCCATATGGGTGGCGCTTACGGTATTGGTTTTGCGGTTCAGCTTGCTTTCGGTTTTATCGCAACTGCAACCACCTTTAAAATAACACCCTTTGTACTTTTAGGTTTTATTATTCTTCTCTTCCTGGTTAACGAAATCACCATAAAAACAATAAACAAATCGAGGTCAATTAAATGAAAACTGCTTTAATTTTAGAGGGTGGCGGTATGAGAGGTCTTTATACCGCAGGTGTACTTGATATTCTAATGAAAAATGATATTTATACGGATGTTGCAGTCGGTGTTTCAGCAGGTGCATTATTCGGCATAAACTATAAATCAAAGCAAATCGGTAGAGTTTTAAGGTACAATATCAAATACGCAGGTAATCCCTCTTACACAGGTTGGAAATCTCTTCTTAAAACAGGAAACCTTATGAACAAGGAGTTCTGGTTTGAAGACATTCCTTTTAAGCTTGACCCTATGGACTGTGAAACCTACCGAAACAATAAAACAGAGTTTTACGCGGTTGTTACAAATCTAAAAAACGGAAAAGCTGAATATAAAAGCATTTATGATTTAGAGAATGAAGAATGTATGGAATATTTAAGGGCATCAGGCTCATTACCTTTTTGCTCTAAACCCGTTGTTGTTAATGGTATTCCATACCTTGATGGCGGTATTGCAGACAGTATTCCTCTTAAAAAATATGTTGATGAGGGTTATGAGAAATTTATCGTTGTTCTTACAAGACCTGCCAATTACAGAAAAGACGGAGGCATTCACGGAGCAAGTTTATTTTATAAGAAATACCCGGAATTTATTAAAACTCTTTCAAACAGAAATTCAGTTTACAACGAACAGTGTGACTATGTTGAAAAGCTTGAAAAGGAAGGAAAAATCCTGGTTATTCGTCCAAGTGAATTTGTTAATATTTCAAGAACAGAAACCGACAGAAAAATTATGCAACAAATGTATGATTTAGGTGTTAGAGACTGCAAAAACACATTAGAAGAAATTAAAAATTATCTTTATAAATAAGGTGATATTATGGCTGAAAGAACTATTTACAAGCATGTTGCGGTTATAGGAATTGACGGTATGGGAAACTTCAATTCTCGCACTGAAACCCCTAACCTCGACGAAATTTTCGAAAATGGTGCCACAACATTCTATGGACTTTCAATGGACCCTACTATCAGTGCTGAAAACTGGGGCGCAATGCTTCTCGGTGCAGAGCCAATCGTTCACGGGCTAACTAACAGTAAATTAAGCCATAACGACCATAACAGTGAACTTCTCCCCTCTATATTCAAGAGAATTTACAAGGCTATTCCCGATGCAAAGCTTTACTCCTACTGCAACTGGAATCCCATTAATATAGGCTTAATCGAAAAAGACATTCCGGTTGATAAATACACAAATAAAATCGACAAAGAGCTTACTGATGAAGTTATTAAAATAGTTAAAGAAAAACCTACATTTTTATTCGTTCACTTTGACGAAACAGATGGCGCAGGCCACAGAAACGGCTACGGAACAGAAGAACAACTTGAAACAGTTCGGTACGAAGATGAGCAAACTGGTCGCATTTTCAAGGCTTATGAAGATACAGGAATTATTGACGATACCCTCTTTATTGTTATTGCTGACCACGGCGGTTTTGAACACAGTCACGGTGGTTATTCCGAGGGTGAAAAGTTTATTTTCTTTGGTGCAAGAGGTAAAGGAATTGAAAAATCAGAAATCAAATATATGAGAACTGTTGATTTATATGCAATTGTTCTTTATGCTTTGGGAATTGATATTCCAAAATATGATTTAAAAGGCTTCTGCTCGCAGGTTCCCGAAGGTATTTTCCCCGATTATAAGGTCAAATACGAAAGAATAATCGGCAAACCATATCATCCTGAAATTAAGCCTACACCTGACTATAAAGCATTAAACGGATTAAGTGCGTTTATTCCCGAAGAAAGAACAAAGCTTGCTCTTTTCTTTGACAATAACACCATTGATGCAACGGGCAAAAATCAGGTTACATCCACTGTTGGTACAGTTAAATACTACTCCGAGGGTGTAAGAGGTGCAAGTGTTGAGCTAGGTACAAACGGACATTTTGTAATGGACGCCTTCAAATTCGGTAGTGGAAGCTTTACTGCTTCTCTCTGGATTAAAATTGACAGAGATTTAATTGATGAACCTGCAATTTTTGCTAATAAAAACTGGAGTGGCAAGAGATGCACTTGTGGTGTACTTTTAGCTTTAAGATGCTCAAATACTGCTCTTAATATCGGTTGTGGTGATGACGATTTTGACTTTGTAACACCATTCCCCCCTGAAATTTCAACAGGTTGGGTGCATGCCATTTTTGTTGTTGATAAAGAAAACAAAAAGGTGCAAACATATTACAACTTTAAGCTCTGCCACGAAACAGAATTAGAGCCTCAGTACCTTGTTGAACTCGATAATATGCCCTTTACAATCGGTAATGATGCGCTCGGCACATACAATCAGGAATACAATGCACTTTATAATATTGACGATTTATTTATTTTCGATGGTGCATTCCACAAGGAAGAAATCGAAAAATTAAAAGAATACTATAACTTAAAGGATTAACTATGCACAAAATAAGGCTAAACAACAAAACAATTGAAGTGGCTGACGGCACAATTTTGTCCGATATTTTAATTAAATCGGGCAATAATCTGCCCCACCTTTGCGGTGGAAAAGGCATCTGCAAAAAATGTCTGGTTTCAGTAAACGGCAAGAACGAGCTTTCCTGCCAATACAAAATCAAATCAGACATAGATGTTGTTTTGCCTGAAAGCTACGAAATTCAATCAGAAACAGGCGCAGATGAATGTAATGAAATTACAGAAAACTGTTGCTTTTGCCTTGATATAGGTACAACCACTCTTGCTTTAGCCCTTGTTTCGCTTGATAAAAAAGAAATTGTAAAAGTAAAAACCACCACAAACCCTCAAAGAGACTTTGGTGGTGATGTTATAACCCGAATTGAATATTGTAATAACAATGATGTTTCTGATTTGCAAAAATGCTTGATTGATGCCATTAATAATTTAATTTCCGAATTTGAAATTGAGAATATTAAGAATATGTTAGTTTCAGGAAACACAACAATGCTACACATCTTTTTTGGTGTTGACCCGTCAACAATGGGAGTTGCGCCATATAAACCGGTTTTTCTTGATAGTAAAGAAATTGATGGTAGCGAAATAGGATTAAATAAAATCGAAAGGGTTGTTTCTCTCCCCTGCATTTCTGCATTCGTTGGTGCAGATTTGATTGCAGGTATAAACTACGCAGGCTTACCCGAAGAAAATAAATATAATTTGCTTATTGACCTTGGCACTAATGCAGAAATTGTTTTATATAACAAAGATAAGGTTTACTGTACATCCGCAGCAGCAGGGCCTTGCTTTGAGGGTGGTAATATTGAGTGCGGTATGAGTGCAACAAATGGTGCAATTTACTCATATTCTTCTGATGGTGAATTTAAGACTATAAATAACAAAAAACCTCAAGGAATTTGTGGCACAGGACTAATTGATATAATTGCCGTTCTTCTTGAAAAAGGCATAATTGATAAAACGGGTTATATGAAAAATGAAGAATTTTTCATAACAGAAGGTGTAAAGCTAACACAAAAGGATATCCGTCAATTTCAGCTTGCTAAATCTGCGGTTTATTCGGGCTTACAAGCGCTGTTAAAGGAAAAGGCGATATCTTTTGAGTGTATTGAAAACACCTTTATTTCGGGCGGATTTTCCGCAAGAATCAATACAGATAATGCAATTGCAGTTGGTTTATTACCCAAAGAGCTGAAAGATAAAATTATTGTTTTAAATAACAGCAGTCTGCTTGGCACGGTTAAATATGCTTGTGAACACAATAATTTACCTGTAAGCCATAATAAAGCCGAATATGTTGATTTATCAACAAATCCGAATTTTATGGATTTATTTATTGAAAATATGGAATTTTAATATAAAAAATCAGATGTAAATACTGAATGTACTTACATCTGATTTTCTTTTAATTATAAAGGAAAACACAGAATCATAATATCTGATCTGTTGCTTTACCTACTACTTTACTTTTTCAATAAAATTATCAACAGTAATGCTCAAAATATTATTCTCTATAACGGCAAAGCCTTCAGATATTTCTGCGGTAAAAATAATGCTTCCGTCTTTTGAAACAACTACATCACCTTTTTTCAGGGAAAACAAAGCACTTGCGTGCCCCTTTTTCACTCCATAAACACCTGAAAATTTACCCGCTCTATCGTCAGTTATCGGAATCAAAACGCTGTCGCACTCAAAGGGCAAAATGTGTGAATCAACAGATTGGATTTTAACTGAAAGTGTATCATTCATATTTTACACCTTTTCTTTTTTATATGATGCATATACATCATCAATTGTACCCGACATTAAAAAATACTGTTCGGGAATATTGTCACACTCACCTGAAAGGATTTTTTCCATACTGTCAACAGTCTTTTCAAGTGGAACATAAATACCCTGCTGACCTGTAAAGCCCTCTGCAACGTGGAACGGCTGACTCATAAATCGCTGAACTCTTCTCGCTCTTTTTACAAGCTCTTTGTCCTCTTGTGAAAGCTCATCCATACCTAAAATAGCTATAATATCCTGAAGCTCAGCATATTTTTGCAAAATTCTCTGGGTTTCTTTTGCAGTTTTATAATGCCTGTCACCTACAAAATCAGGGGCAAGAGCTCTGGAAGAAGAGTCAAGCGGGTCAACTGCAGGATATATTCCCAGCTCAACAATTTTTCTTGATAAAACAGTTGTTGCATCAAGATGAGAGAAGGTTGAAGCAGGAGCAGGGTCAGTAAGGTCATCAGCAGGAACATAAACAGCCTGAACCGAGGTAATTGAGCCATTACCCGTTGAAACAATTCTTTCCTGTAGCTTACCCATTTCAGAAGCAAGTGTCGGTTGATAACCAACTGCAGAAGGCATTCTGCCTAAAAGAGCGGAAACCTCACTACCTGCCTGAGTAAATCTGAAAATATTGTCAATAAACAAAAGAACGTCCTTGTGGGCTTTTTCACGGAAATATTCAGCCATTGTAAGTCCCACAAGCGGAACACGGAGTCTTGCTCCGGCAGTTTCATTCATCTGACCAAAAACAAGTGCAGTTTTATCTATTACTCCGGACTGGTTCATTTCATTCCAAAGGTCATTACCCTCTCGGGAGCGTTCACCAACCCCTGCAAAAACCGAGTAGCCATCGTGTTCAAAGGCAACATTACGGATTAACTCCATAATAAGAACTGTTTTGCCGACACCCGCACCGCCGAATAGACCAATTTTACCACCCTTAATATAAGGTGTCATAAGGTCAATAACCTTAATACCGGTTTCAAGAATATCATTAGAAGAAACTATTTCAGCAAAAGGGGGTGCTGAATGGTGTATAGGCCATTTGTGCTCTGTTTCTATCCTTTCTCCACGGTCAATCGGCATACCGGTAACATTAACCATTCTGCCGAGAGTTTCCTCACCCACAGAAATTTTAATAGGTTCACCGGTATCAATTGCTTGCATACCTCTTGACATTCCATCGGTGGGGTTCATTGAAATGCATCTGACCTCACCATCACCAAGATGCTGAGAAACCTCAAGGGTGTATATTTCATCATTGACTTCGATTTTTATGGCATTAAAAATATCAGGTATCTCATTTGCGGAAAACAAAATATCAACAACAGGACCTGTAATTCTCTGGACCATACCAACGGAACCTTCAGCCATACTATACATCACCCTCCATACTAAATTCAGATGCGGTTTCTAAAACATCAGCCGTAACCTGACCCTGACGTTTTCTGTTCATTTCTGTTTCTAAAATTTCACTGTATTCGCAAGCAGTGTCATAAGCCGAACGCATTGCAGTAAGCGTTGCGGCCTGCGTACCGAGTGCCGCTTCTATAACTCGCTTATAAAGAATTGAAATTAAAATTTTATCCGCCATATTTTTAATAACAGTTTCTTTATCGGGAACAAAGAGCACATCACAGGTATCATCCTGACAATCCACCGAAGTAAGCAAGGGCTTGCAAACAGGTTTTTGCTTAATCATATTGATATACTCAGGGTAAACTGTTTTAATTGAGGAAATTTTACCTTCCCTCAATAACAGGCACAGATATTCAAAAACTTCCTTTACCTGCTCATATTCAGGCACATCATTTAAAGTGAAGCTCTTATTAATTTCAATACCCTTCTTTTCAAAATAATCCGTTGCTTCTTTACCGCATGAAACAACAATTCCTTTCTCCTCAATACTGCAAAAGAAATTAAAAAGCTCTGTGTTCAAATTTCCGCACAAGCCCTTATTTGATGCAAGTACAACGTAGCAGCAAGGTGCATCAGGATTATTACAGGCAAAAGCCGAATTAAACTGACTGCAATATTTTTTATATAAATACATATATTCATCTGCATAATTCTGATATTCAGAATAAATCCCGTTAAGCTTAGAAAATTTAACTGTGGAAGCAGTTTTCATAGCCCGAGTCAGCTTAACTGTTGAGCGAATAGTCCGCAATTTTTTCTTTAAGCTTTGAACTGTTGCCATACTACAACCTCTCAGCAAATTCACTTAAGGCCTCTTTAAGTGAATTTCTAAGTTCATCATCAAATTTCGTTGCTGATTTAACCCTTTGAGTTAATTCAGACCTTTCCTCGCAGAAGAATTTATATAACTTACATTCAAATTTTTCCATATCATCAGGAGAAATTTTATCAGCATATCCTTCACTGACTGCAAAAATAAGAATAGCCTGCAAATTATCGTCTACAGGTGAATATCTTGGTTGACGGAGCGCTTCCATAAGAAGCTTACCTGAAGTGAGAGCTTTCTTGGTAGCCTCATCAATATCAGAGCCGAACTGCATAAATTCAGCAAGCTCCCTATACTGTGCAAGTCGGGTACGAAGTGAAGACGAAATCTTTTTCATTGAGGGCGACTGAGCTGCACCACCAACACGTGAAACAGACAGACCTACATTAATTGCAGGTCGCTGACCTGCATTAAAAAGCTCAGAATCAAGGAAAATCTGACCGTCAGTGATTGATATAACATTGGTAGGAATATAGGCAGAAATATCACCGGCCAGAGTTTCTATAATAGGCAAGGCAGTAATAGAGCCACCGCCAAATTTTTCTGACATATGAGCTGCTCTTTCAAGAAGTCTTGAATGAAGATAGAAAATATCTCCGGGGTAAGCCTCACGACCTGATGGTCTGTGAAGAAGAAGTGAAAGCTCACGATAAGCTACAGCGTGCTTTGAAAGGTCATCATAAACAATAAGTACATCCTTACCTTCATACATAAAATATTCAGCCATAGCCGCGCCTGCAAAAGGCGCAATGTACTGTAATGCCGCAGAAGCAGATGCAGGTGCAGCAACAATAGTTGTATATTCCATAGCTCCATGTGACTGAAGCTTTTCTTTAATTTCTGCCACAAGTGTATCCTTCTGACCTATAGCAACATAGATGCAGAAGGTATCCTTACCCTTTTGATTAATAATTGTATCAATTGCAATGGCTGTTTTACCACTTTGCCTGTCACCGATAATAAGCTCTCTTTGACCTTTACCGATAGGAACGAGGGCATCAATCGCCTTGATACCTGTGTGAAGCGGTTCATTAACAGGGGCTCTGTCAAGAATACCGGGGGCTTTAAATTCAATTGGTCTTGTCTGCTTATAAGAAAGATACCCCATTGCATCAATAGGATTACCCGTAGCATCAACAACTCTGCCTAAAAGGCTCTCACCAACGGGTACAGAGGCAATTTTTCCTACTCGCCTTACACGACTGCCACTTTCAATATGCTCAAAATCACCAAAAATGACACAACCGATACGGTTCTGTTGAATATCAAGAACCATACCGCTTTCACCACATTCAAATTCAACAACCTCACCGTACATAATATCGGCAAGACCATCCATCCAGCATATACCATCGGAAACCGTCATAACTCTGCCGAGCTGATACCGGTAAATCTGTGGCTTAAATTGTTCTGCTCTCTGTGTAAATTCCTGAATAAGATGACTGACTGTATCGTCATGCATTATAGGCTCATGATTAAGACTTTTTTCAAATTGATAAAGCTCCTCAGCAACCGTACTGTCATATACCGTATCACCAATTCTGAGACGAAGTCCACCAATAAGCGCGGGGTCTTCAAGAACCCACAATGAAGTTTTACCACCAACAGCAGAAAGCATCTCTTTAGTAACTCTGTCAACCTCTTTAACTATATCTTCAGAGAGAGGATATGCAGAGGTAAGGGTAACATAGAGAACATCGTGATGCTTAAGATAAGCCATATCACCGGGTGTTAAAGTAATTCTTCTGAGAATTTCATCAACAACCGCTCTGTCATGTTTTTTTAATTCATTAAGATACTTTTCATAAGAGAAAAGGTTTATAACATGCTCTTTCATTACGGAAAAAAGCTCTTTTCTTGCATCTTCAATCATAATCCGATGAATTTCACTTTTTTCACGTTCGCCAAAGGCTTCAATTGAAGAAATTTTTTCCGCAACAAGACCTTCCGCTTTAGCTACATCTTCACTGTTTTCAACAACAATAGCATCAGCAGAAGGGTTCTCCAAAACCGGCATAGGCATTTTTTCTATTTCATCTGCCCTGTCGAGTTCACTGTTTATTCTTTCATATCTGCCACCAAAAATTCTTTTAACGGTTTTTCTTCCAACCAAAATCAGAATGGCAACAAGAATAAGAAAGTTAATAACAACATATTGTATTTCCATAAAATCAGATCCTGTCAGATATTATGCTTTTTGCAAAGATTGCTGCCGCAGTTTCCATTTTAGGTGCAACAGAGTAAACAATTTTATCGTATTCCTCTGTAATATCATCCTTATATTCTTCAATATCAGATAAACATTTTCGCTGGGCATTTTCAATCTTCTTTTTTCCTTGTGACTGTATCTGCTGAACCTTTTCTTTAACTAAAATTTCATTTTCAGCTTCAGCGCGGGCCTTTTTTTCAGCTATGCTTCGTTCATTCTCCGCAGTTATTCTTTCAATATCGCGAAGCTTTTGCTCAGCATCTTCAATCTTTTTTTTGCGGGCATCAAGAACAAAAAGAACCGGCTTAAAAAGAAGATTTTTTAATACCACCATCAGAAGAAGAAAGCATATTACAGTCCATACTATAACAGAAGGTTGTATATTCATACTTTACTCCTCAGATTTTATTTATAAGCATAAAAGCAATAAGTAAACCATAAATTGTAAGAGCTTCCATAAGAGCAAGTGAAATGATTAATGTTGAACGGATATCCTTAGCAGCGTCAGGCTGACGGGCAATGCTTTCCATTGCTGATTTTGCAGTAATACCCTGACCAATTGATGGACCAAGAGTGCTTATTGCGATTGCGATTGCTGCTGCGATTGCGATAATTGCTGAATTTGTCATATAAATTACTCCTTTAAAATAATTAATCTTCAGTTACTTCTTCTAAATATATTGATACAAGCATTGTGAAAACCATAGCCTGTAATGAACAGAACAAAAGTGAAAGCACCATCATTACAACAGGTGCGCCTATGGGAAAAATATGATAAAGCTCCTCTGTTACCATTTCTTCACCGAATATGTTACCGTAAAGCCTCAAAGCAAGAGATGCAGGCTTAATAAATTCATCAAGAATTAAAAGGGGCAGCATAAAAAACATCGGCATAACAAAGCGTTTAAAATAATGCTTCACATTATGGCGCAGACCTGAAATCTGCAAGAAAAGGAAGGTCAGTGTACCAAGACCTGCCGTAACAGAAAGAGATGCCGTAGGTGCTTTTACATAATCAGTAAGCCCAACACCGGGAATCATACCGGAATAGTTTGAGAAAATAATAAAGATAAAAAGTGAAGCAAGGAACGTAAAATATTTTCTCGCTTTCTTTTTCCCGAGAATATCAGTAAAGAAATTATCAAGGTATTCAACGCCAGTTTCAATTATATTTTGAAATTTGCCGGGGCGTTCTTTAAGATTAAACTTAACAATTAAGGAAATTACAGTTAAAATACCAAGTATAATCCACATTGTAACAACTTCACCGGTTACATCAAATATACCGAAAAGCTTAATAATTACTTCGGATTTCTCACCCATTTTCATCCCCCTCCCCAGCTTTTGTCTTAGAAATATTACTATTAACAGACACAAGCTTTTTAGTAAAGAAAAGCATCGGAACTGTCATACCGAGAACCGCACCAACAAGTAAATGTGTTGAATTAACATTTTCAATTCTATTGCTGATAAAGTAAACAAGGACAAGAAAACCAACCTGAAAAACCTGCCTTATTACTGTTACAACAGAATATTTATCAGGCATTTTTACAAGAACTGTTTTAGATAAAAAATAATTTAAAAATGCAACAATTACACCTATTACTGTTGAAATTACTATACCTAAAATATTATGATTCATTAAATCACCGGATTCACAATTTTTTCAAGGTTATTATAGCACTTTAGTTTTTAAATTCAACAAAAATTATTGAATTGTTGACTGAATTTTGCAAGCAATTTTTGGTTATTTTTACAAATAAGAAAACTTCAATTTTTTCAGAATAATTTTTGAAATTTTATCAAAAAAATCAGAGCATTTCCCTTAAGAAATGCTCCTAAAAATTATTTTTTATCGCCTTTCTTTTCGTAACCGTAGGTTGAAGCGAAAAGATCGATTTTGAAAGCTTTGATAAATGCACAGAATAGTCTTGAACCCTGAACAGGCATAAGTCTGTTAAATCTGCCCATTGCGTTACCGTCAAAGCCAACAACAATATATGATTTCTTTTTAAGAATACCTTTAAGGATTTTATTAACTGCCTTGTCACAAGGTGTTGAAACCATATTGATAAGGTCCATACCGTTAGTTTCGCCCTGATTTCTGAAAATATCTGTTTTGGTAAATCCGGGGCAAACAAGACCAATATATGCCTCGCCTCTGAGTTCTTCTCTCATAGCCTCTGTAAGACCCTTTACGGCTGCTTTGCTTGCAGAGTACATTGCGGTACCACCAAGAGCCATAAGTGCTGCAGATGAAGCAACATTTACAATTGCAGGAGTTTCACTTTTAAGAAGAAGTGGAAGCATAATCTGTGATGAATATGCGGCAGAATAGAAGTCGATATTGATTGATTCATCTATTTCTTCCTTTGAATAGTGCATAAGTCTGTCAAAACGAGGAAGAACACCTGCATTATTGATAAGAACATCGGGCTTTATATCGTTTTCAATAAGCCAATCGTGGAAGCTCATCCAGTTATCATAGCTTGAAACATCAAAAAGCTTATATGTAAACAGCTTTGCATAGTCGCCCAGCTCTTCAACAAACTTAATCATTTTCTTTTCGCTTCTCGCAACACCGATTACCTTACAGTTATGCTCCTTCATAAGTCTTTCAGCAAGCATTTTACCAATACCGCTTGAAGCACCTGTAAGGATTACGGTTTTATTATCAATCCACTTAGCCATAAAAACACACCCCAAAACCAAAGTAATAAATTATGCTAAAATTATATCATAGAAGTTTTATGTTTTCAACTGTATAAATAAAAAAGGAATAACATCTGCAAAGCAGATATCATAGCATCAGCTATATCATCCGTTACTAAAGGTACGGATATCATTGAAAAAAGTCTCTTTCATCAAAATGACAAAAGAGACTTTTTTCTTGGAGCGGATGACGAGGCTCGAACTCGCTACCTCCACCTTGGCAAGGTGGCGCTCTACCAGATGAGCTACATCCGCATATAAAATGGATGAGCCGAAATCGACTCATCCATGGTGCCTCCGGTCGGAATCGAACCAACGACACGAGGATTTTCAGTCCTCTGCTCTACCAACTGAGCTACAGAGGCAATTATTTGGCGACCCGGAACGGGCTCGAACCGTCGACCTCTAGCGTGACAGGCTAGCGTTCTAACCAACTGAACTACCGGGCCACCTTTTGGTGGGAACAATAGGGCTCGAACCTATGACCCTCTGCTTGTAAGGCAGATGCTCTCCCAGCTGAGCTATGCTCCCA
>JAZNJB010000056.1:0-81575 GCA_045577815.1 Acutalibacteraceae bacterium | reverse complement strand
ATCGATAGGAGAAAATTATGTCTAAATCATATCTTTCATTGACAAGAGAAGAATTATTGAATGAATATAATTCTGTAAAGGCAGATTATGAAAATCTTAAGGCTCAGGGTCTTTCAATTGATATGTCCCGCGGTAAACCCGGTGCAGGTCAGCTTGATATTTCCGATGGTATGCTTGATGTTCTTGCTGACGGTAATTTCAAATGTGAAAATGGTCTTGATGTAAGAAACTACGGTGTTCTTGATGGCATTCCCGAATGCAAAAAGCTTTTTGCGGATTTGCTTGAGGTTAAGCCCGAAAATATCATTGTAGGCGGTAATTCAAGTCTTTCTCTTATGTTTGATTATGTTGCACAGTGTATGTATATGGGTGCAGGCTTTACCCCTTGGTCACAGCAGGGTAAGGTTAAATTTCTTTGCCCTTGCCCCGGTTATGACAGACATTTTGCAATCTGCGAATATCTCGGAATTGAAATGATAAATGTTCCTATGACAGAAGATGGTCCTGATATGGCAGTTATCGAAGAAGCTGTTAAGGATAGCTCTGTCAAAGGTATGTTCTGCGTTCCTAAATATTCAAATCCTCAGGGTATCACATTCTCTGCAGAAACTGTTAAGAGAATTGCAAATCTTGATGTTGCAGATGATTTCAGAATTATCTGGGACAATGCCTATTGCGTTCACGACCTTACTGATACAACTGACGAGCTTCTCAATATATTTGATGTTCTTCCTGAAAGAAACAAAAATATGGTTGTTGAGGTTGCTTCAACCTCAAAGATTTCTTACCCCGGTGCAGGTGTTTCCTGCATCGCAACATCTGTTGAAAATGTTAAGGAAATTCTCAAAAGACTTACTGTTCAAGCTATCAGTTACGATAAAGTTAATATGCTTCGCCATGTTAAATTCTTCAAGGATGTTGATGGTATAAAGGCGCATATGCAGCTCCATGCAAAAATTCTTAAACCCAAGTTTGATGCGGTTATTGACACTCTCGAAGCTGACCTTGCAGGTTTGGAAATTGCAGAATGGGTAAATCCCAATGGTGGCTATTTTATCAGTCTTGATGTTACAGGTGGTAGCGCATCAAGAGTTGGTGTTCTTTGTAAAGAAGCAGGTGTTACTCTCACAAACGTAGGTGCAACCTTCCCTTATGGTAAGGACCCCTCTGACAGTAACATTCGTATTGCGCCAACCTTCCCCACACCCGAAGTGCTTTCAAAAGCAGTTAAGGTTCTTACAACCTCTGTTAAGCTTGCTTGTCTTGAAAATCTTTGTAAATAAAGTAATTTGCTGATAAGGTGATTTTATGATTAGAATAGGTCACGGCTACGATGTTCACGCCTTTGCAGAAAACAGAAAATGTATTATAGGTGGCGTTGAGATTCCTTATGAAAAGGGGCTTTTAGGCCACTCTGATGCAGATGTGTTGCTTCACGCCATTTCTGATAGTCTTTTAGGAGCGGCAGCATTGGGTGATATCGGCAAGCATTTTCCTGATACTGACCCTGAATATAAAGGCGCTGATAGTCTGAAACTCCTTTCTTGTGTTGTTAAGCTTATAGAGGAGAAGGGCTATAAGGTGGTTAATATTGATGCAACTGTTATTGCTCAGGCACCAAAGCTGGCACCATATATTCTTAAAATGCGGGAAAATATTGCAAAAGCCTTGAATGTTGATATTGATTTTATCAGTGTTAAGGCAACAACAGAAGAAAAATTAGGCTTCACAGGTCGCAAAGAGGGAATTTCGGCTCATTGTGTGTGCCTTATTGAAAAGTAAACATTGTTTTTACCCTTGCATATTATGTAAAGGACAGTTTGTCTAACTTAATATGGAAGGGTCTTTTTATGAATAAAAAGGGTATCAAGGTCGGCTCTTTGACCTACGCTATGAAAGGGCGTGACCTTTTACAGAAAAATGGTTATAAAGCATATCTGACCCGCAATCCTCATCCTGATACGGAAGATGGATGCGGGTATGTTATTTATGTGAATAATATTGACAGACGTTGCTTTTCTATATTGAAATCCGGTGGTTTAAAAATTTCAGGTGTTGTGGATTTAGGTGAGGTTTTATGATTTACCTTGATAATGCCGCAACAAGCTTTCCAAAGCCTCCTGAAGTTATAAAAACAGTTGATTTATCAATGAAATTATATGGTGCAAATCCCGGAAGAAGCGGACATAAAATGTCCGTTGATGCGGCTTTTCAGGTATATAAATGCAGAGAAATACTTGATAGCTTTTTTAATGGCTATGGAGCAGAGCTTGTATCGTTTTTCCCTAACTGCACCTATGCTCTGAATACTGCAATAAAAGGAATTGTAAAAAAAGGCGACCATATTATTATTTCTTCACTTGAACACAATTCTGTTTTGCGCCCTGTTCATAAGCTCAAGGAAGAGGGGGTGGCAGAATATTCTGTTTTTAAGGTTGCCGAAGCAAAGGAAGAAACTATCGAAAATTTCAGACAGGCTTTTAAGGGTAATACAAAACTATGCGTTGTTACAGCAGTTTCAAACGTTTTTGGGAATATTCTGCCCTTGAAGGAGTTGTCTGAAATCGCCCATGAAAAAGATTCATTTTTCTTTGTGGATGGTGCCCAGGGTGCAGGAGTGGTTGAGCTTGATATGAAAAAGCAAGGAATAGATTGCCTTTGTATACCCGGGCATAAAGGACTTTTGGGACCTATGGGAACGGGAGCCTTGTTGCATAGAAATTTACCTTTATCTTCAATAATTGAGGGCGGAACGGGAACAGCATCTTTTGATTTTTCTCAACCTGAGATATACCCTGAAAAGCTTGAAAGCGGTACTTTGAATGTTCCCGGAATTTGCGGTTTGAAAAAAGGTGTTGAAATTATTTCAAAACGAGGTGTAAACAATATTTTTCAGAAAGAGTCACGGTTGTGCAGAAAACTGTTTTGGGGTTTGCGGGAGATTCCCGGAATACAGTTGTATCAAGGGGACTACAACCCGAAAGCTTTCGCACCTCTCGTAAGCTTTAATGTGGTCGATTTACACAGTGAGCAGATTTCTGCTTTTCTGAGCGAGAATGGAATTGCTGTTCGCGGAGGATTTCATTGTGCACCTTTAGCCCATATTTCCAATAAAACTCAGAAGCAGGGTGCAGTAAGGGTTTCACCATCATTTTTTAATGAAGAAAAAGATATAAATTTTCTATTAAATTTGGTGAGAAAAATTGCAATTTATAGAAATATATGATATTATATACAATATATTGGGTAAACTCGTTTAAAAATAGTTTGGAAGCGGTGATTTGATGGACACAATTTTGAATTATCTTGAAAAATTCAGTGATGCACTTTTAAGCTTTAATTTCCTTTCTGATTTTCTTGATATTCTTCTTGTGGCATTTGTTATATACGAAGGAATAAAACTCATCAGAGGTTCAAGAACAATTCAGCTTATCAAAGGTATTGCTTTTCTCGGGGTTGTTTTTGCAGTTGTTAAATTGTTGAATATGGAGGCCTCTGAGTTTCTTCTTTCTGTTTTATTTCAGAACGGTCTTATAATTCTCGTTGTTCTCTTTTCACCTGAGCTTCGTAATATTCTTGAAAAGTTCGGCAGACGTTCTTTTTCTAACATTTCATTGTTCGGCTTCAGAAATACTGATTCTCTTGTTAAAGAGGTTACTGCAACTGTTAATGATTTCTGTAAATCTGCAAATGATTTAAGTGATACTAAAACAGGCGCTCTTGTTGTATTCGAAAAGGAAGCACCCCTTCAGGATATTATCAAAACAGGTACAATTCTTGATGCTCAGTCATCTCCCGAGCTTTTTAACGGATTGTTTTTCAAAAACTCTGCCCTTCACGATGGTGCTGTTGTAGTGCGTGACGGAAGAATTTATGCAGCAGGCTGCATTTTACCCCTTACCCAGAATAACGCTCTTGATAGTGAATTAGGAACCCGTCACAGAGCAGCAATAGGTATGAGTGAAAATTCTGATGCGGTTGTGGTTGTTGTTTCGGAGGAAACGGGTTCAATTTCAGTTGCTGTTAACGGTGTTCTTACAAGAAATGTTACCCGAGGAGCACTTCGTGAAATGCTTTTAAGCAATCTCATTCCTCAAACCAATGACAATGACACAAACAGTAAAATGAAAATTCTCAACAAAATAAGAAAGAAAAAAAGGGGAGGTAAAAAGGATGAAAATTAAAATCAAACTTAATGACCTCTTTAATAACGATTTGTTTGTGTTGATTTTTTCTCTTGTATCTGCCCTTGTTATATGGCTCATGGTGGTTGTAAATGTAAGTCCTGCCACAACAAGAGTTATTCAGGATGTAAAAGTTACAATTGATTCAACAGTGCCATCTCAATTCGGGCTTGAGGTTTTCGGTGAAACTGAATTTTCAGTTGATGTAACCGTATCCGGTAAGAAATATCAGATTTCTTCTGCGGCTCTTTCTGCTGAAGATGTTGTTATTATTGCTCAGACTAATAGCGTGGATTCCGCAGGTAAAAGAGTTCTTCAGTTAAAGCCTGAGATTCCGGATGGCGCTGATTATACAATTACCAACATTTCCTCAAAAACCATTGAGGTGTATTTCGATACCGCAAAAACAGTGCAGATGGTTATAGAGCCACAGGTTGTTACAGATGATTTCCCTATTGTGAAATCAGGCTTCACAAGTGGTGACATTAATTTATCTGAAACCTCTGTTACAATTACAGGTCCCTCAACAGAAATTAATCGTATTGAAAAGGTTGTTGCAAGGCTTGAGCTTGAAAAACCGCTTTCCTCTAATAAATCAGCGGATGCAGAAATAATTCTTCTCAGCGACAACAACAGAAGTGATTTTAAATATGTAACAACCAGCATTGATAAGGTTGTTCTTACAATTCCTGTTTTGCAGGAAAAAGAGCTTGAAACAATTGTAGCATTTAAAAATGCTCCTGATAATTTCATTGTTACACCTTTGAAATATACAATTTCTCCTGCAAAGGATTTGTTCAACATTTCTGTTGATGATTATGAAAAAACAATTGATTATACAATCGGTACAATTGATTTTAAAACATTATCCCCATCAAATCGCGTGTTTACTTTCTCAGCAGAAGACTTAAAGCTTTCGGAGGATAGTAAAACGGAAGAGTTTGTTGTTACTGTGGATATGTCAGATATAAGTCAGGAATATTTCACACTTCCAACAAAAAAGTTCGCTGTTAACAACCCCGAAAAAGAAGATTATAAAATTTCAGATCTTAATAAGTCAATTGTTGTTGTGGGTTCGGTTAAAGATTTAGAATCAGTTACCGAGGACGATATTAAAGTTGAAATTGATTTATCAGATATCGATATTAATAGAGGTCAGACAATAACTGTGCCTGCGGTAGTATCTGTTGATAATGCAGGTTGCTGGATTTACGGAAATTATTCCGTTGAAGTAAGTTTTTAAAATTAAAAAAATAGGAGGGTAACTGAATGAAAGTAAAAAAAATAACAGCATTACTTGTAAGTGTGGTTATGCTTCTTTTATGCTCCGGTTGCTCTCTTAATTTCTTTTCGGTTGAAAGCTTAATGGGTCCTCCGGCTCAGTCGGGGCGAAATGGCGAGGTTGAAGCAGCTTTCAAAAAACTGATGTCAGAAAAAACAGTTCAGTTGAGAAGCCCTGCAAGTGGTGAATATCAGACTGCCTTTGTTCTGTTTGATGTTAATTCCGATGGTTCTGAAGAGGCTATCGTTTTCTACACAGATTCTTCTATTGATGCATCTGTAAGAATGGCTTTTCTTGAGTGTATAAACGATACATGGATGATTTCTGCAGATATCAAGGGTGCAGGAAGCGGAGTTTATGATGTAACTTTTTCCGATTTGGATAATAACGGATTTTTTGAAATTTTAGTGGGTTGGTCACTTTTTGATACTAAAACCTCAAAAATTTTAAGTGTTTATGAAATTTCCGAAGGTGACAATGGCGTGTTCACCTTGAATACGTTAGGTAATGAGTACTATAACTACAAAGCCTTAACTGATTTTAACGGTAATGATAACGATGACATTGTTCTTGTTTATCTGGATGATTCAGGTGAAGTACAGAAATCATATTTCCGATGCTTTACTCTGTCTGGTACAGGTGAATTTGTAAAATACGGTGATGTGAATTTAGACAGTAACATAAGCTTTGTTTCAAAAATTCAGTTTGATAGTGTCACTGTCAAAGGCAATGAATGCAAGAGGGTTTTCATTGACTGTGTGAAAAATGAGCTTTCTATGTTTACGGAAATGATTTATTGGGATGCCGAAGATTTGAAGCCGGTCAGAAAAGAAAAAAAATCATCTTCTTCAACCTTGCGCAGTTCAAAAGTATATTGTCGTGATATTGATGGCGACGGACTTTTAGAGATTCCTTCAAATACAACATTGTTGGGCGATGAGAAATTACTGACAGTTAAGAAGGTTGATGTTCAATACACCTTTACGATGCTTGAGTGGTTAAATTGCTATGGAGATAAAAGCGAAGGTAATATTAAAACAGTGTTTAACCCCGTTGATGTGTATTTATACAGAGTAACCCGTGCTGATGACATCACAGTTTATTATGATAATTTGAACGAAGCTCTTAAATTCTGCTTGTGGGACAAGGAAGAGGAATTGGTCAAGGAAGAATTACTTTCTATTTATTTCAGGAAAGAAATAGACGATATAAATGTTAAAGGCAAAAGACTCCATAAAAACGAAAACGGAATCTTTTATTATGAAATAACCCCTTATGGTAAAGATTTCGGAATTACAGACGAGGGTGTAGAATCTTCGTTTATTATAGTGTGAAAGCGTGAGAAATTATGAAAAAAGTACTTATTGCTGAAGATGAATCTGCTATCAGAGAAATTATAGGAATAACCTTGCGTAGAGCAGGCTATGAGGTTACCGAGGCTTGTGACGGTCAGCAGGCGCTTGATTTATATGCAGAGAAAAATGGTGAATTTGACGTTGTTTTGCTTGATATAATGATGCCCAATGTTGATGGTCTTGAGGTTTGCAAAAGATTAAGAAGCGTAAGTGGTACAGTTGGTATTATTATGCTTACTGCTAAAACTCAGGAGATGGACAAGGTTTCTGGTCTTTTGATGGGTGCGGACGATTACATAACCAAGCCCTTTTCACCATCAGAGCTTATGGCGCGTGTTGATAGTGTTTATCGCCGTGTTGCTATGAATAACCAGACTAAAGTTCAACCTGCAAGAGCAGATAAAATCACGTTAGAGCCCTTTGAGCTTAACCTCAGAAACAGAATGCTTTATAAAAATGGTGTTCAGATTGAGTTGACTCAGGTTGAATTTCAGATTATTGAATTTTTCTTTACAAATGCAGGTAAAGCCCTGAGCAGAACAGATATTTTAAAGCAGGTGTGGGGCGAATCTTATTTCGGTGACGAAAAGGTTGTTGATGTTAATATTCGTCGTCTAAGAATGAAGGTTGAGGAAGAGCCATCTATACCTAAGCATCTGGTTACTGTTTGGGGTATGGGTTATAAGTGGCTTTGATATAATTTAAATATTATTTCGGAAAGAAGAGGTGAGAGCAGTGAAAATTAAAGGAATTACCAAAAGATGGGCGACTAATACTTTGCTTATTACTGCTCTTATACTGTTTGTTCTTCTTTCTGTTTGTGCGGTTTTTGTTATAAGCTATTACAGAAACTATGTTACAGATTATCTTTCGGGTTACGCTAACGAAAGTGTAACAACATTCTTTTCACCCTATGTTGGCGGTAGTAGTGATATTTTTGACCAGAAAGCCAAAGAGTTTGTTGACAGCTTTGCGGATAAAAGCAGAATGGAAATTCAGGTTGTTAACGAAAAAGGTACTGTTTCATATTCTTCTTCAGGTTTCTATGTAAGTGAAACTGTTGATGAAATGGAAGATGTAAAGGAAGCTATCGAGTCCTCAAGCGGTATCAGTAAATGGTCGGGCTTTAATAACAACGGTGAGCATATTATGTCGGTTTCAATGATTCTGCCGAAAGTGGATGGAGACTTTTCAGGTGCAGTCCGTTTTATCACCTCGTTAAGAGCTATTGACAGACAGATAATCGGTTTTGTTTTTATTATACTTCTTGTTTATTTCATCGCGTTGTTTTTTGTGGCTCTTTCAGGCGTGTTCTTTATTCAGACCATTGTTACTCCTGTTCGCAAAATCAATGATGCCGCAAGGCAGTTTATTGAAGGCGATTTTGATGTGCGCATTGAATCCGAAGATAGAGATGATGACGAAATCACCGAGCTTGCAGATTCCATTAACGGTATGATTGCCGAGGTTGCTGCAACCGATAAATTGAAAAATGACTTTATTTCAACTGTTTCTCACGAGCTGAGAACACCTCTTACAGCCATTAAGGGTTGGGGGGAGATGCTTAAAGAGCTTGACGGTGAAGACAGAGAAATTGCCCGAAGAGGTACAGAGGTTATAATTAACGAGTCTGAGCGTCTTTCAAAGCTTGTTGAGGAGCTTCTTGATTTCTCACGTATTCAAAGCGGTAGTATGACTTTAAGACTTGAAAAAATTGATGTTCTTGCAGAGCTTGATGAAGCAATTTTCGTATTCAAAGAGCGTTCTAAAAGAGATGGTATTGATTTAAAATATTCAGTTCCTGAAATTCCTGCGCCTATGATGGCAGACCCTAATAGAATCAAGCAGGTTTTTGTTAATATACTTGATAATGCTTTTAAGTATTCGGAGCAGGGTGGTATAGTTAATGTGGTTGCACTTGTTGATGATGGAACACTGACTATTCATTTTGCAGATAACGGATGCGGTATCGCACAAGAAGATTTACCCAACATTAAAAAGAAATTTTATAAAGCCAATTTGCAGGTTCGTGGTTCAGGTATCGGACTTGCGGTTGTTGATGAAATTGTGAAGCTTCACAATGGTGCTCTTGAGGTTAACAGTGAAATTAATGTGGGAACAACCGTAACAGTTGTTTTCCCTGTTGAAAAGGTTCCGATTGAGCCCGTTGTGCCTATTATAGAAGAATTGAAGGTAACAGATGATGAGTAATAAAGAAAAATGTTGTCCCAAGGTTTCTGTTGGGGGACAAGCTCTTATTGAAGGCATTATGATGCAGGGTCCCAAGGGTGCTGCAATGTCTGTAAGACTGCCTGACGGAACAATTGATACAGAAAAACTTGAAGTTAAGCATATAAAAGATAAATTCAAGCCTGCAGGCTTGCCGTTAATCAGAGGTGTTTTCAATATGGTTGAAAGCCTTATGTTCGGTATGAAGTGTATGGAAAAATCTGCAGAAAAAGCAGGTCTTGATGACGATACAGATCCTGAGAAAATGTCAAAGCTTGATAAATGGATTTCTGACCATTTCGGGCCAAAAATGATGGCAGTTGTAACGGGTATTTCAATGGTACTCGGCTGTGGTCTTGCTTTTGTTCTTTTCTTCTATCTTCCAACATTTCTCGTTGATACAGTTGATAAATATCTTTTTAAGGAAGCTCTTGCTAATCTTCATCCTCTTTTTGAGGGATTAATGCGAATGGTTATATTTGTTGCATATATCTGGCTTGTTTCAAAAATACCTGATATTAAAAGAGTATTTATGTATCACGGCGCAGAGCATAAATCAATTTTCTGCTATGAGCAGGGACTTGAGCTTACAGTTGAAAATGTAAGAAAGCAAAAGCGCTTTCATCCTCGTTGCGGAACAAGCTTTATTTTCGTAATTCTCATTATCAGCATACTTATTTCATCAGTTCTCGTTGTAGCTTTCCCCGGTATTGATGAGGTTCGTGCAGTGTGGATGGCAATTAAGCTTTTAATTGTGCCCTTAACTGTTGGTATAGGATATGAGTTTATTCGTTATGCAGGTAAGCACGATAATGCTCTTGTTAAAATCCTTTCCGCTCCTGGTCTGTGGATGCAAAGGCTTACAACAGTTGAGCCAACTGACGATATTATCGAGGTTGGCATTGAGTCTATAAAAGCAGTGCTTTTTGATGAGGATGATAATAAAGCGGAGGATGAAGAGGTTTGAAAAAGCTTTATTCCGTATACCGCGAAGCAATAAAAGCCCTTACTGATGCAGGGTGTGACAGTCCTGAATTTGATGCACAACAGTTGGTGTCATATTGTCTCGGAATGAATAAAACACAGCTTCTTCTGAATTCGGGTGCACCCGTTGAAGAGGGTAAAATGATTTTCTTTGAGGATTGTGTTAAAAAGCGTTGCAATCACGAGCCGTTGCAATATATCATCGGAATGTGGGATTTTCATCGTTTCAGCTTCAAGGTAGGCGAGGGTGTTCTTATTCCTCGTCCCGAAACGGAGCTTTTAGTTGAATTTGCCGCAGAAAAGATACAGAAAAATGATTTTCAGGTTGTTTATGATTTGTGTTGCGGAAGCGGTTGCATAGGTCTTACTGTTGCAAAGCTTTTTCCAAAAGTTAAGGTCATCTGCATTGACCTTTCAGACAAGGCAATTGAATATACCACAATAAATAAAGAGCTTTTAGGCGCCGATAATGTTACAATTGTTAAAGCAGATGTTCTTGATTCTGTTGGTTTTTTAGGTTTGCCAAGACCTGATATAATTCTTTCTAATCCGCCTTATATAAAAACTGAAGAAATTAAAAACCTTCAGCCTGAAATAGCCTTTGAACCATTTATGGCTCTTGACGGTGGGGATGATGGGCTCGTTTTCTATCGTGCTTTATCAGAAAATTGGTTTACCTATATAAATAAGGGTGGCTATATTGCTATGGAGATAGGTGAAGAGCAGGGTAAAGATGTTTTATCTCTGTTTATAAACAAAGCCGAAAAGGCAAGAATTATAAAAGATGCCTCAAATCTTGACAGAGTTGTTGCAGTAAAAAGATAGGAGTTTGTTATGCTAAGATATTTAAGTGATATTTTAAGCGGAGAATTTGATTTTGCAAATTTAGTTATATATGTCAGCTCAATAGCGTTTGTTGTGTTCTGTGCAACACCCCTTCACGAATTTGCTCACGCCTTGATTGCCGTAAAATTAGGTGACGATACACCTCGTTTAAGAGGCAGACTCACAATCAATCCTATGGCACATATTGATTCACGTGGTGCTTTGATGATTTTCCTTTTTGGATTCGGTTATGCAAAGCCTGTTGAAGTAAGAATGAGAAAATTCAAAAAGCCTAAAAGAGATATGGCACTTGTTGCCTTGGCAGGACCGGTGTGTAATGTTTTACAGGCTTTGGTATTTATGCTTATCTACAATGCTTTAAAATTCGCTTCAATTAATGTTGATAATATAATGTTGGTTTATATGTCATTCTTTTTCTACTATGCGGCTGTTATTAACACAAATCTTGCAGTGTTTAACCTTTTACCCATTCCGCCACTTGATGGCTCAAGACTTGCAACAGCATTGTTGCCCTCAAAGTATTATTACAAAATTATGCAGTATGAAAGATATATAATGATAGGCTTGTTTGTGCTTCTTTTCACAGGCATTCTTTCAACACCTTTATCATTTCTTTCAAATCTAGTTATTTCTCTCTTGAATACAATTACAGAAATACCCTTTACAATGATAGGTTAAAATATGGAAAAAATTAATTATAAGCTCGAGGTGTTCGAGGGTCCTATGGACTTGCTTTTGCACCTCATAACAAAACATAAACTTGATATTTATGATATTCCGATTCTGGAATTGGTTGAACAATATACCTCTTATGTCCGTGAAATGCAGGAAGAAAATATGGAAGTGGCAAGTGAGTTTCTAGAAATGGCAGCCCGACTTGTTTATATAAAAACAGTTTCTCTTTTACCTGTTTATGACGAGGCAGAGGATTTGAAAAACGAGCTTCGTGATGAGCTTTTAGAATATCGTGATTGCAAAATTCTTGCAGGTAAGCTATCACAAATGACAGACGGCTTTAATTATACTGCAAGAGGCTTTCAGGAAAGTGTATCGCCTGATAATACCTATAAAAGACTTCACGAACCAAGTGAGCTTTTAAGTGCGTATTCACTTGCGGCAGGCAAGAAATTAAGAAGATTGCCACCACCCATTGATTCATTTAAAACTATTGTTACAAAGAAGATTGTTTCCGTTGGCTCGAAGATTGAGTCAATTGTATCTTCTCTTAAAAAGCGTAAAAAACGCAAGCTTTTTGATATATATAAGGAAGCAAAGTCCCGTTCAGATTTGGTTGCAGCTTTCCTTGCTATATTAGAGCTTGCTAAGAATAAAACTATATACATTTCCGGTGACGGAGATGATGCTCAAATTGAGATTTTGGAAGGAATGGAAAACTCTTGATAGAGAATAAACAAATTGCCGCAACACAAGCAGTGCTTTTTGCGACGGCAGAACCAATTGAATATACAAAGCTTGCAAATGTTTTAGGCTTTGATGACGAAACAATGCTTTTAGTTCTTGATGAATTAGGTAAGAAGCTTGACAGCGATGATAGCGGTATTTGTCTCTTACAGCTTGATACCAAATATCAGCTTTGCAGTAAAAAAGAATATGTTGAAGAAATAAGAACAGTTCTTGACCTTAAGAGGAATGCACCTCTTTCTCAGGCAGCTTTTGAGGTTCTTGCAATTATTGCTTATAATCAACCTATAACAAAGCCTTACATAGAGCAAATTCGTGGAGTTGACTGTTCGGGTGTAGTCAATACCCTTTGCCAGAAAGAGCTTATAGAAGAAAAAGGCAGGCTTGATGTTCCGGGACGTCCCGTTCTTTATGGTACAACTGCCAATTTCTTAAGATGCTTTTCTTTAAGCTCGTTGGCAGAGCTTCCTGAATTACCATCTGCCGACAGAGATGTTTTAATGTCCGATGTTGATAATGGTCAGCTTTCTCTTTTTGATGGTGATGCCGATGGGCAGGAAGAGCAGAAAGAAGAAAAAACAGAAACTGCTTCAGAAAATGAATAAAAACACACATAATACAGAAAAAGGGGCGATGTGATGCCTGTTTTATATACTTTGTTGGGTATAATTCTTTTCTTTGTAATTGTATTTTCCTTAAAGGTAACTGTTATAGTTGATTATGGCGAAAAAACAATTGTTAAATTGAGATACCTTTTTATTACTATACCAATAGTTGATACCTCGAAAGAGAAAAAGGAAAAGAAGCCTAAAAAAGATAAGAAATCAAAAGAAGATAAAAAGTCCCAAAAGGGCAAAAATAAAGGTGAAGAGACAGTTGATGGCGAAGTAACCGAAACAACCGAAACTGCAGAACAACCTAAAGAAGAAAAAACTAAAAAAGAAAAATCACAAAAGCAGGGTAATAGCCTTATAAAACAACTTTATCTTGACCATGGTTATGAGGGTCTTGAAAAGATGCTTCGTGATTTAGGTAGTTCCCTCGGTGGCTTTTTTGGTAAGCTTTATAAAACCTTTACCATTGATGAGCTTTATATCAAAATGACTACCGCAGGAAGCGATGCGGCAGATACAGCTATTAAGCACGGCAAACTCTGTGCCTGGCTATATCCTGTTTTGGGAAAGCTTGTTTCAACTTGTAAAGTTAAAAAGTATGACTTTGATATAACTCCTGATTTCCTTGCACCCAAATCCACTGCAAGTGCATTTGTGAGACTTCATTTAAGACCAATTAAAATTACAAATGCTGCAGTAGTTTTAGCATTGCAGTTAGTGTTTAAAATCTTGTTTAAAATTCTTTTCTCCAAAAAGAAAAGTGATAAAAGTAAAAAAACTCCCAAGGCAGTTGCTGAAGAAATTATAAATTCAGAAGCAACCGCAGAGGGTGGAAGTATTAATAAATAATTTTTATAGATAAGGACGGTGTTTCCATTATGGAAAAATCAGCAAACGGAATTCTTAAAACTACAATTGAAAAAGTAAGAGATTTAGTTGATGTCAGCACAATTATCGGCGAACCCATTAATCTTCCCGATGGTCTCACAATTATCCCTGTTTCAAAGGTTACATACGGCTTTGCTTCAGGTGGGTCTGATTTCCCTTCAAAGAATAATGTAGAGCTTTTTGGTGGTGCAGGCGGTGCAGGCATCACAATTAATCCCGTTGCATTCCTCGTTATCAAAGATGGCGATGTAACAATCAAACATATCGTTTCTAATGACAATGCTATTGAAAGAGCGGTTAGTCTTGTTCCTGAAATGTTTGATAAGGTAACAAAGCTTACAAATAAAAAGAAAGAGGACACTGCTGAAACAACCGCAGAATAACAGACTCATTTCACCCTAACCATCTGCATATATTTATTTTAAAGTGGGTGGTTAAGTGTTTAAAAGATTTACAGCAATATTTATAATTATCCCGATATTTTTATCCTTGTGCATAAACGCAAAAGCAACAGATATTTCTCTTTCTGCCAAATCTGCAATTTTAATAAACGCCCATACTAATGAGGTCGTTTATGAAAAAAACGCCTTTGAAAGAAGAGGAATGGCAAGCACAACCAAAATAATGACTGCTCTTCTTGCAATTGAAAAAGGGGATTTAAAGAAAACTGTTGTTGCAAAGGATGAGGATGTTCGTATAGAAGGAACCTCCATAGGACTTAAAGATGGCGATAAAATAACTCTTGAAACACTTGTTTGCGGTATGCTTCTCGAAAGCGGAAATGACGCTGCAAATGTAACTGCAAGCGTTATTGGTAAATCAAGAGAAAAATTTGTTTCCTTAATGAACCAAAAAGCAAAAGAAATAGGATTGGAAAACACTCATTTTGAAAACCCATCAGGTCTTACTGAAGACGGGCATTTTTCCACCGCTTTTGATATGGCGATTTTAGGAAGCTACGCTATAAAAAACAAGGTTTTTCGTGATATTTGCTCGTTGAGTTCTTTAAGAGTTTCTTATGGTAACCCTGAATATCAGCGTACCTTTAAAAATCACAATAAATTATTGAATTCTGTTGAAGGTGCTTTTGGCATCAAAACAGGTTTTACTAAAGCCTCAGGGCGTTGTCTTGTGAGCACTTGTGAAAGAAATGGAGTAACGCTTGTTGCAGTAACCCTTTCTGCGCCTGATGACTGGAACGACCACAAGAAGTTGTTTGAGTATGGCTTTGAAAGGGTGAAAAGCTACGAAATAGAATTCAATACAGATGCAATAAAACTAAATGTTGTCGGGTCTGATAATAAAAAAATAGGTGTTAAATTGGAAAATCGGCTTACCTATACCGCCCTTAATGAAGAAATAAATGCAGAAGCAGTTGTTCTGTGTGATAAATTTCTTTATTCGGGAGTTAAAAAAGGTGATAAGGTAGGTTGTGTCAGGGTGTTTTCAGATGATGGCAAATTCCTTTGTGAAAGCGATTTGATTTCAACTGAAGATGCACCAATGAATTTTACGGAAAGAGAAAAAGAAAAAACTTTTTTCAATAAAATCAAAGAATATTTTTTAAAATAGAGTGGGTAAAGCGTATCCGACTCACTCTAAACAGATAGGAAAAATTATGGCTCTTGTTAGATTACAAAAATATTTATCGGAATGTTCTGTTGCTTCCCGAAGAAAGTCGGAAGAACTTATTAACGCCGGTAAAGTTAAGGTAAACGGTAAAATTGCCGTTGTGGGCGATAAAATCGACCCTAAAAAAGATACTGTTACTGTTAGCGGTAAAAAGGTTGTTGCCGTTAAGCAGAAATATTATATTATGTTAAATAAGCCCAGAGGCTATGTTACAACAATGAGTGACGAGCTGGGCAGAAAATGTGTTGCAGAGCTTGTTGAAGATGTTGGTGCAACAGTTTACCCCGTAGGAAGACTTGACAGAGATTCCGAAGGTCTTTTACTTCTTACAAATGATGGTGAGTTTGCAAATGCGGTTATGCACCCGAGGAAGCATGTTCCTAAAACATACAGAGTAACTGTTCGTTCCAATATTAATGACGCTCAGGTTGAAAAGCTTGAAACAGGTATTGATATTGATGGTGATGGAAGAGATACCTTACCTGCGCAAGTGCGAATTATTGAAAAATCTGCTGCAAGAAGTGTTTTGGAAATTACTATTTATGAGGGCAGAAACAGACAGATTCGTAAAATGTGCGAAAGTGTCAGCCTTGATGTTATTCGCCTTAAAAGAAATGCTATCGGTTCAGTGAAGCTCGGTATGCTTAAAGTGGGTAAATGGCGTGAGCTTACAGAGGATGAGGTTCATCGCTTACAAAGTCAGTGATTAGGAGATTTATATGATTAGAAGTATGACAGGCTTCGGCAGAGCACAGGTTTCTGTTGAAGGTTATAATATTACAGTTGAAATCAGAAGTGTTAATAACAGATATTTTGATTTCTATGCAAAAATGCCCCGTACATTCTCTTTCCTTGAAGAAAAGGTGAAATCCTTGCTTTCAACTGAGATTTCTCGCGGTAAGGTAGAGTGTTCATTACAGATTGAAACAACTGCTGACGAAAGCGTTATTGTCAGTGTTAATGAGCCTTTAGCAGTAGGTTATGTTAAAGCAATTGAAGAGTTAGCAGAGAAATTCCAGGTTAAGAATGATTTAACTGCACTTTCTCTTGCTCGTTTTTCCGATATTCTCTCCATTACAAAAGCCCCCGTTGATGAAGAGGATTTGTGGAATAAGGTTCAGGGTGCGGTTAAGGAAGCACTTGCAGAATTTATTAAAATGAGAGAAATTGAGGGCGAAAAGCTTAAAGCGGACGTGCTTTCAAGAGCAGATTTAATAATCAATAATGTTTCTTACATAGAGGAACGCTCACCTGAAACAGTTAAAGCATATTCGGAAAAGCTTCTTGAAAGAATGAAAACTGTTTTAGGCGATACTCAGGTTGATGAAGCAAGAATTTTAACTGAAGCAGCAATTTATGCGGACAAGGTTGCCGTTGCAGAAGAAACAGTAAGACTCAGAAGCCATATCGACCAGCTCCATTCAATGCTTGATTCAAATGAAGCAGTGGGCAGAAAGCTTGATTTTCTTGTTCAGGAAATTAACCGCGAAGCAAATACAATCGGCTCTAAAGCCCAGGATGTTGATATTGCCCGCAGAGTTATTGATATTAAAGCGGAAGTTGAAAAAAT
This sequence comes from Acutalibacteraceae bacterium, assembly GCA_045577815.1. Lineage (GTDB taxonomy): Bacteria > Bacillota > Clostridia > Oscillospirales > Acutalibacteraceae > DTU089. Next base: position 64,569 of record JAZNJB010000056.1, on the reverse strand, counting down.
CAGAGAACAGATTCAAAATATTGAATAAGAGGTTGTTATGAAGCTTGTTAATATAGGTTTTGGAAACCTTATAAATGCAGATAGAGTAATTGCAGTAATAAGTCCTGATTCAGCTCCTGCAAAGCGTATGATTCAGGAATGTAAGGAAAGAGCTCAGCTTATTGATGCCACTCACGGCAGAAAAACCAAGGGCGTAATTATTACAGACAGTGACAATGTTGTGTTATCATTTTTGTCTGCGGAGCAATTGCTCACAAGATTTAATGACCAAAAGGGAGGGCGAGAATTTGGCTTTGAAGGGTAAAGGTATGCTTGTTGTTCTTTCGGGACCTTCAGGCTCAGGTAAGGACACAGTTTTAGAAAAATTAAAGGAAACTGATTTTTCATTTGATAAAACAATCTCTGCTACCACAAGAGATATGCGTGACGGAGAAAAAGATGGAGTAGATTACTACTTTATTGATAAAAATACCTTTGAGGAAAGAATAAATAATCAGGAATTCCTTGAATATACAGTTTATAATGACAACTACTACGGAACACCAAAATCCGAAGTTGAAAGGCACATTGATAAAGGTGGCTGCATCCTTTTAAAGATAGAGGTTGAGGGTGCAGGTAATGTTAGAAAAGTAATGCCCGAAGCACTTTCTATATTTATCATTCCGCCATCAATGGAAGAGCTTGAAAGACGCTTGAGAGGCAGAGGAACAGAAACAGAGGAAAGCTTCCAAAAACGCTTTAAAACTGCCAAAGACGAGCTTTCAAGAGCAAATGAATACGATTATATTGTTATTAATGATGATATTAACCTTTGTGCAGAGCAAATTGTTAAGATACTTGAATCTGAGCAATTACGCTATTGCAGAGTGGGTAATATTGTTGAAGATATGTTAAAAAACTAATAAACCGAAAGGAAGATAAATTATGCTTAATCAAGATCTTAGCAAAGTACTCACAGGACACATCAGCCGTTACTCTCTCGTAACTGCTACTGCAAAGCTTGCCCGTGAGATTTCCGACAAAAACCTTGAAGACAAGGTTATCACTACCGAAAAGCCCGTTAGTGATGCTCTTGATAAACTTCTTGATGGCTCATATAAAATTATTGAGCCTGATGAAATTGCTAATATTTAACAATGGGTATCGGTACACTTGTAGCCAAGGTAGCTGTTGAAGGACTTGTGTATCATTTTGATGCGCCTTATTCTTATAAAATTCCAACTGAATTAGAGGGTAAGGCGGTAGCAGGTTGCAGAATTATGGTGCCTTTTGGCAATAGTAACCGAAAAAAACAGGGACTTATACTGTCCGTGGAGCCGTTTTCTGAAGCAGAAAATCAGGGGAAACTCAAATCAATAACGAGTGTGCTTGATAATAAGCCTCTTTTTGATGCTGAAATGCTTTCCTTGGTGTTCTGGCTTAAAGAAACAACCTTTTGCACTCTTTTTGAGGCTGCAAAATCAATGCTTCCAGCCGGTATAGGTCTTAATTACGTTGTGTCTTTTATGGCAAACAAGATTGACGAAGCTTCTTTTAGTAAATTAAAAGAGGATGAAGCTTCAGTTTATAATTACCTTAAAGATAATTGTAAATATGTAAAAAAAGAGAAAATTCTTGCAGATTTAGGATTGGATTCAGAAAGCAAAATTCTCGAAAACCTTGTAAAAAAAGGTGTTCTGATTACCAATGTTGATGCGAAACGAAAAACAGGCGACTTAACTGTTAAAAATGTTCGTCTGTCAGTAAGCGAGGCTGAAGCAGAAGAAATTTTGCCTAAGCTAACAGCAAAGCAGAAAAGCGTTTTCCGTCTTCTCATAGATATTAGCGGTGCATCTGTTAAAGAAGTCTGCTATTTTACGGGCGTAACTCCTGCAGTTGTTAATGCAATTGTTAAAAAGGGTTATGCAGAGCTTTATGACAGTGAAATTTATCGTAAGCCTAAATATGAAAAATCACAGGAAAAAGCAAAATCACCTGAATTAACCGGTTCTCAGAATAAAGCTTTTAATGAGCTTTTAAGTCAGTATAAAAGTGGTAAAGGCTCGGCTTCGTTGCTTTTTGGTGTAACAGGCTCAGGAAAAACGCAGGTTTTTCTTAAGTTGATTGAAGAGGTTGTAAACGACGGCAAGGATGTAATTGTTATGGTTCCCGAAATTGCTCTTACACCTCAGACTCTGAGCATTTTCTATTCTCATTTTGGCGATAAGGTTGCTGTGTTTCATAGCGCTCTTTCCGCAGGTGAAAGAATTGACGAGTGGAAAAGAGTAAAAAATGGCGAAGCTAAAATAGCAATTGGTACACGTTCAGCAGTTTTTGCTCCATTCAGTAATCTGGGGTTAATTGTAATTGATGAGGAGCAGGAGCATACATATAAATCTGAAATGAATCCCAGGTATCACGCTCGTGATGTAGCTCGTTTCAGGTGTGCATATAATAACGCACTTTTGCTTTTGTCTTCTGCAACCCCGTCCATTGAGTCCTATAAAAATGCAGTTGATGGTAAATATACCTTCATAAAGTTAACTGAAAGATATGGCAAAGCGGTTCTTCCTGATGTTGTAACTGTTGATATCAGCGACACCAAAGGACCTATAAGTAACGAGCTTTATACCGCCCTTGAAGAATGCCTTGAAGATAATAAACAGGCAATTCTTCTTATGAACAGAAGAGGCTTTAATACCTTTGCTTCCTGTGGCGCTTGTAAGACTGTTTTAACCTGTCCTAATTGCAGTATATCTCTTACTTATCACAACGCCAATAATCGCCTTATGTGCCATTATTGCGGTCATTCAGAGGTTTTTACGGATACTTGCCCTGAATGTAACGAAAAAGCCGTCAGGTATGCAGGCTTTGGCACCCAAAGAATTGAGGAAGAATTACAAAATGTTTTTCCAAGTGCTAAAATTCTTCGTATGGATGCAGATACTACAATGGCAAGGTACTCCTATCAGGACAAGCTGACCGCCTTTGCAAAAGGTGAATATGATATTCTTTTAGGCACTCAGATGGTGGCAAAAGGTCTTGATTTTCCCAAGGTTACTCTTGTTGGCGTAATTTCCATTGACCATCAGCTATATAACGATGATTTCAGAAGCAGTGAAAAAGCCTTTGATTTGCTTACTCAGGTTGTTGGCAGGTCTGGTAGAGGTGATTTTAAAGGACGAGCATTTATTCAGACTGTTCTTCCTGAAAATGACATTATCGAGCTTTCTGCTGAACAGGACTATGAATCATTTTATAAAACAGAGGAAATCATAAGAAGAAGTATGGTTTATCCGCCTTTTTGTGATATTTGTTCACTTACTTTTACAAGCGCGCAGTTCAATCAATCTGTTGCAGGTGCGAAAAAGTTTTTTGAAATGGTTAAAGAAGCGGTAACAACAGAATATAGTGATGTGAGAATCAACATTCTCGGACCTATTCAACCGCGGGTATCAAAAATTAATAATAAATACAGAAATGTAATCACAATAAAATGCAAAAATAACAAGAGATTTCGTGAAATGATGTCCGAGCTTTTGAAGGATTATATGAAGAATGCGAAAGTATCAACAGCAAATGTTACTGTTGATATTAATCCCTTGTCATAGTAGAAACAAAAGGAAGAGAAAAATGGCTATAAGAAATATCAGAGTTGATGATGACCCAATTTTAAGAAAAAAATCAAGAGAAGTAACAGAATTTAATGACAGACTTTTCGAGCTCCTTGATGATATGAAGGAAACAATGTACCACTCAGGCGGTGTTGGTCTTGCAGGGCCTCAGGTTGGCGTACTTAAAAGAGTTGTTGTAATGGATGTAAGCGAGGACCGAAATGAGTTTATTGAGCTTATTAACCCTGTTATAACCTTTGAAGATGGCTCTCAGACAGGTAACGAGGGATGTCTTTCGCTTCCCGGTCTTTATGGCGTTGTTACAAGACCTAATGTTGTTAAAGTTAAAGCGCAGAATCGTGATGGTAAATGGTGCTTATATAAAGGAGAAGCCCTTAAAGCTAGATGCTTCTGCCACGAAATTGACCATCTTGATGGTGTTCTTTATAAAGATAAGCTTGACGAAGGCGAATTTCTCCAAAGAAATGATGGTGAATAAAATGAAGGTTCTTTATATGGGGACTCCTGATTTTGCAGTTGAACCCTTGAAAGCCCTTGTAAATAATGGCTATGATGTTTGCGGTGTGGTTACCCAGCCTGATAAACCCGTAGGAAGAAAAGCGATTTTAACGCCTCCACCCGTAAAGGTTCAGGCACAAGAGCTTGGTATAAAAGTCTATCAACCGCAAACACTAAAAAACGGAGAGGGTATGGAAATTCTCCGTGAGCTTAACCCTGATGTTGTTATTGTTGTTGCATACGGCAAAATTTTACCAAAGGATTTTCTTGAATATACAAAGTATGGTTGCATAAATATTCATGGCTCAATTCTCCCCAAATACAGAGGTGCTGCACCCATTCAGCGTTGCGTTCTTGATGGTGAAGAATATGGCGGTGTTACCTCAATGCAGATGGACGTTGGTCTTGATACAGGAGATATGCTTCTTGTTGAAAAAACTAAAATCGGTGAAAATGAAACCGCAGGTGAGCTTTTTGACAGACTTGCACCTATGGGTGCAGAGCTTCTTATAAAAACTCTTGTTGCTCTCGAAAAAGGGGAGTTAACACCTGAAAAGCAGAATGATGCTGAAAGCACCTATGCTTCAATGCTTGATAAATCAATGTCACCCGTTGATTTTACAAAATCGGCGCAGGATGTTCATAATCAGATTCGTGGTCTTGACCCTTGGCCTGTTGCATTAACTTACCTTGAAGGAAAAACCTTGAAGCTTTTCCGTTCTTCAATTTCAAAAGAGTTAAATGGTGGTAAGGCAGGGGAGATAAAGACTCTTAAAAACGGGCTTGCTATTTTCTGTGGTGACGGAAAAGCTGTTGTGGTTTCCGAGGTTCAGTTTGAGGGTAAAAAGCGAATGAATGCCGCTGACTTTTTAAGAGGTCACCCCATTCCTGATGGCACAATTTTACAATAATTAACATTTTATTCAATAATTTTAAATATCAGATTTAAAATATGATTATATAATTACAGTGAAGAAATTTTTACAATTATGGAGGTTGATATAATGCCGTTTTTTTATTTTGATTATTATTATATTATTCTCGTTTTGCCTGTAATTATTGCTTCGCTTATTATTCAGGCTAAATTAAAATCAACTTATGCAAAGTATTCAAAAATAGGCAACGCCCGAAATATAACAGGCGCTCAGGCAGCTCAGATGGTGCTTGGTTATTATGGTATTCGCGATGTGACAATTGAGCATGTGAGCGGAAAGCTTTCCGACCATTATGACCCTAAAGCCAAGGTTATTCGCCTTTCTGACGGTGTGTTTAATGGCTCATCAATTGCCGCTGTGGGTGTTGCTTGTCACGAGGCAGGTCATGCGGCACAGCACGCAGAAGCTTATCAGCCTATTAAAATCAGAAATCTTATTTTGCCTGTTTGCAATATCGGTTCAACTCTTTCAATGCCCTTGTTAATTATCGGTATGCTTTTAAGTTTTGAACCATTGGTGTGGATTGGTATAGGTTTTTTCGCATTTGTTGCACTGTTCCAGTTAATAACCTTACCTGTTGAATTTAATGCAAGCAGAAGAGCTTTGAGCGTTATTGAATCAAATGGTCTTCTTTCATTTGAAGAGAAAAATGGTGCCGCAAAGGTTCTGAAAATGGCAGCAATGACCTATGTTGCCGCTTTAGCAACAAGTGTTGCTCAATTATTAAGATTGATTCTCATATTTGGTGGCGGAGGCAGGAGAAGAAGATAATGAGTAAATCGGCAAGGCAGATTGCCTACGAAATACTTTTAAAAATTCAAGTCAGTGAGGCTTACTCAAACCTTGCAATAGACAGTGCTGTTAAGATGTATAATCCGGACAGCACTGATTGTGCTTTTATTTCCCGCCTTGTTTATGGTGTTACAGAAAGAAAAATAACCCTTGATTATGTTATTTCTCAATATCTTTCAAAACCTGTTAATAAAACAAAGCCTGAGGTTTTAACCATATTAAGACTTGGTGCATATCAGCTTCTTTTTATGGATAAAATTCCTGAAAGTGCCGCAGTTAATGAGAGCGTTAAACTTACCAAAACCAATAAATGTGGTTACGCTTCGGGACTTGTTAATGCAGTTTTAAGAAAAATCAGTAAAAACGGACTTGTTTTAAAAAATGATTTACCGGAATCACAAAAGCTTTCTGTTAGTTTTTCAATACCTGAAGATACTGTTAATTTTTTACTTTATCATTATGGTAAAGTAAATACAGAAGCTTTTTTAAAGGCAAGCCTTGAACCTAAAGAAATATTTATACGAGTAAATACAGTAAAAACTACTACTGAAAAACTAAAAGAATTATTAATTGAAGAGAATGTTAAAGTATTCGATACATATTTAGCGAATGCTTTGAAAATAGAGCTCAGTGGTGCGGTTTATGAATTAAAAGCTTTTAAAGACGGATTGTTTCATGTTGAGGATATTTCATCTCAGCTTTGTGTGGAAACTCTTGAATTATTTCCTGAAGCAACTGCTATCGATGTTTGCGCCGCACCGGGCGGAAAAACCTTTACTGCCGCAGAGTGTATGGAGAATAAAGGTGTTCTTTATTCTTGTGATATTTATTCCCAAAGAACAGATTTAATTAAAGATGGTGCAGAACGTCTGGGTCTTTGTTGTGTTAAACCTTTTGTAAACGATGCAACCGTTTTTAACGAGAGCTTACCTCAAATGGACAGGGTTCTTTGCGATGTGCCTTGTTCAGGGCTTGGAATAATCGGCAAAAAGCCTGAAATTAAGTATAAAAAGCTTGATGATACAAAGCCCTTGTTACCCATTCAGAAAAAAATACTGCAAACATCTTCAGAATATGTTAAAAACGGTGGCAGGCTTGTTTATTCAACTTGTTCCGTCAATCCAAATGAAAACAGAAAAATCTGCGATGCATTTTTAAAAGAAAATCCCGATTTTTATTCTGTTAAGGCTTTGCCACATATTGAAAGAGCGATTGATGAGGGTGACTATTTAACACTTTTCCCGCATAAAAATAATTGTGACGGCTTTTTTATAGCCGTTTTCCAAAGAAGGTAAGAATATATAGTGAAAAAAGATATTGTTTCAATGAATTTTGAAGAGCTTTCTTCAGAATTTAAAGAAATGGGACTTCCCAGATTCAGAGCAACACAGGTATACGATTGGCTACATAAAAAATGCGTTGCGTCCTTTGATGAAATGACCAATATTTCCAAGGATTTAATAGGCAAATTAAATGACAATTTTGTCATTTTTTCTTGTACTATTGAAAAAAAGCTTGTTTCGAGGTATGATAATACGGTAAAATACCTGTATTCTTTGCCTGATGGAGAATATCTTGAATGTGTGGTTATGGATTATAAATATGGCCATACAATATGTGTTTCTACTCAGGTTGGTTGCAAAATGGGTTGTGCGTTTTGTGCGTCTGGTATTGGTGGCTTCAAGCGTCAGTTGGCGCCTTCAGAAATTCTTAGTCAGATTTACACAGCTCAAAGGGATTTAGGGTTGAGAATTTCCCGAATTGTTTTAATGGGAATGGGTGAGCCCCTTGATAATTTTGATAATGTGATGCGCTTTTTAGAGCTTGTCAGCGATGAAAAGGGGCTTAATATCGGTATGAGGCATATTTCTCTTTCTACAAGTGGAATTGTGCCAAGAATTTACGATTTGCTTGAAAGAGATTTGCAGCTCACCTTATCAGTCTCTCTTCACGCACCTAATAACGAAATCCGTTCAAAGATAATGCCCGTTAATAAATCATGGAATGTTGATGAGCTTCTAAAAGCCTGCAGAATTTACGGCGATAAAACATCAAGACGAATTTCATTTGAATATGCTATGATGAAGGGTGTTAACGATACACCCCAGTGTGCACGTGAATTAGGTGCTAAACTCAAAGGAATTTTATGCCATGTAAATCTTATTCCTGCCAATGAGGTGCCCGAAAAAGGCCACGAGAGAAGCAGTGATAATGATATTGTTAAATTTAAAGAAATTCTTGAAAAATCAGGCCATACGGTGACCATTCGCCGTACTCTCGGCTCTGATATAAATGCTTCTTGCGGTCAGTTAAGAAGAGAAAAATTGAAAGAGAACAATGCTTGAAAAGAGGTGAAACACCGTGAAAATACAAGGAAAAACAGATATCGGACTTGTTCGTGAAACTAATCAGGATGCCTATGATTTCGGCACTTTAGAAAGTGGTGATGTGTGGGCAGTAGTATGCGATGGTATGGGCGGTGTTTCAGGCGGTCAGGTAGCAAGCGGTATATGTGTTGAAAAAATTTCAGAAGCAATTAAACGGGGCTTTCGTGATAAAATGTCCGTTAACAGTGCAAAAAATCTTTTAACCTCTGCTATAAATACTGCTAACTCTGCTGTGTTTAAAGAAGCTCAGGAAAGCTATGAGCTAAAGGGTATGGGAACAACTGTTGTTGCGGTTATTGTTATGGGTTCAATTGCAGTTATAGCTCATGTAGGCGATAGTAGAGCATATATTATAAATGATGCTGTTAAAGCAGTTACTAAAGACCATTCCTTTGTTCAATTGCTTGTTGATACAGGTAAAATCACGCAGGATGAAGCAAAGGCTCATCCTGACAGAAATGTTATAACAAGAGCAGTTGGCATTGAACATGTGGTTGATGTTGAATTTGATATTGTTGATGTTAACAGCGGTGATACACTTCTTTTGTGTACAGACGGACTCAATGGTTATGTTGAGGACGATGAAATATTTAAAATAATTAATGAATACGGTGATTCTTCAGCCGAAAAACTTGTGGAAACGGCAAATAATGCCGGTGGTCGTGACAATGTTACTGTTATTGTTATGACTGCAGATGTTCAAGGAGAGTAAGTATGGAAAATTATGTAGGTAAAAGACTTGACGGAAGATATGAAATTCAGGATGTTATCGGTGTTGGCGGTATGGCAGTTGTTTACAAAGCCTACGACAATATTGATGACAGAATTGTTGCGGTTAAGGTTCTTAAAGAAGAATATTTAGCGAACGAGGAATTTCGCAGAAGATTCAAAAACGAGTCTAAGGCAATTGCAGTTTTGTCACATAATAATATCGTAAAGGTCTATGATGTAAGCTTTGGTGACAGATTGCAGTATATTGTTATGGAATATATTGAGGGAATCACTCTTAAAGAATATATTGAAAAACGCGGTGTTATTGATTGGAATGAGGCTTTATTCTTCATTATTCAGATTCTCCGCGCTCTTCAACACGCTCATGATAAAGGTGTTGTTCACAGAGATGTTAAGCCTCAGAATATTATGCTTCTTGAAAATGGCACAATTAAGGTTGCGGATTTTGGTATTGCAAGATTCAGTCATAGTGAAAGCCGTACCGTCACTGAAAAAGCAATCGGCTCTGTTCACTACATAAGCCCTGAACAAGCAAAGGGTGAATTAACAGATGAAAAGGCTGATCTGTATTCTACCGGTATTATGCTTTATGAAATGCTAACGGGCAAATTACCCTTTGACGCTGACAATGCGGTAAGTGTTGCTCTTATGCAGGTTAATAGTGAAGCGGCTCTTCCGAGAACAATCAATCCCCGGATTCCTGTTGGCTTTGAACAGATTACAATGAAAGCAATGCAGAAAAGCACTCGTGAGCGTTATCAGAGTGCCGCAGAAATGCTTGTGGATTTAGAAGAATTAAAGAGAAATCCAAACATCAAATTTGATTATCAGACATATTATGAGGACTTGGATGTAACTCGTCCTATCGGTAAAATTCAGGAAAAGACAAGAGCTATTCCTGTTGTTAAAACCGCAACTGCTGAAATCAAAGAGAAACCTGTTATGGTTCCGCCCTCAACTGAGGTCAAGAAAAAGGTAAACCCCATATCTGATGGCACTGAAAGTCCGGTTCAGGATGTTCAGCAGAAAACATCAAATAAAAAGCCTGTAATTGCAGGTGTTGTTGTAGCAATTATATTATTTGTTCTGATTCTTTTGGGGTCAAAGTTATTCGGTAATAAAGATATTGAGGTTGATAGCTTTGTTGGTATGAACTATGAGCTTCAAATTAAAGAAAATGCAGAATATAAAGAAAAATATAATTTCGAAATTTACTACGCTTCATTCTCTGATGCTCAGGAGGGTAGCGTTTATGACCAGGACCCTAAAGCAGGTACCAATGTTCCTGAAGGCTCAACAATTATTCTTTATGTAGCAAAAGCAGGTGAAGGTCAGGTTATTCCTGATTTTACAGGCAAGAATTTCCGTGAAGCAAGCAATACCCTTGAAACAATGGGCTTTAAGGTTGCAATTGTACCTACGGAAGACAGTACTGTTACAGTTGGTCAGGTAGTAAGAACCGATCCTGCTGCCAATACTACTGTAGCTTTCGGAACAACAGTCACTGTTTATTATGCGGCTGATGCGGATTCTGGTAAGCTTTTCAAAATGCCGAAATTAGAGGGTAAATCCCTTGAAGATGCAAAAAAACTTCTTGAAGAAAAAGGTTTAGTTCTTTATAAGGTTGAAAGCGCTGATAGTACAGTTGAGAAAGACTATGTTCTTAGTCAGTCACCTGCGGATGGTTCACCCGTAAGAGAGGGTGACACAGTTGTGTTGACTGTAAGCTCAGGCTGTGTAACCGCAGAGAAAACCCTTGATCTTCCCAAAGCAGATAGCCTTAATATTAAGGTTTACTTAGATGAAGAATTAATAAAAACCGAAACAGTTAATTCTTCCTTGAATGCAACATATCTTGTAAGTGCAAGTGGTAGCGAAGAGGATTCTGAATTGGTTGTTTATCTTAATGATGCTCTATATTATGAAGCAACAGTTAATTTCACAAGAGAGCCCGCTAAATTTACAAAAGAAAAAACCTACGATATAGCTTTTTATGCAGATGTTATTGGGCTTACTGAAGCAGAAGCAGTTAATACTCTCAATAGCTTAGGTTATAATAATGTTACTGTTAAATACGAAGAGGGCTTTGAAAAAGAAGGTACAGTAATTAATCAATCTCCTGCATATGATTCTGCGCCCAATCTTGATAAAACAACAGCCATTGTTTTAACAGTTGTGAAAAATGAAGTTCCTGAATCAACTGAAACCACAGCTCCCCAAGAAAGCAGTACAGAAGAACCAATTCAAGATCAACAACAAGTACAAAATCAAGTGCAAGATCAAGTGCAAAATCAATTGCAGGATCAACAACAAGTGCAAGTGCAGGAACAGTAATTTATGGAAAAAGTTTTAGAAGGCATAATTATTAAAGGTATCGGCGGTTTCTATTATGTAGAAGCCGCCGGAGAGATTTATGAATGCAAAGCAAGAGGTGCTTTCAGAAAGAGGAAAATCACTCCTCTTGCAGGTGATAAAGTAACTATCACAGTTCGTCAGGACAGAGAAAATACCATTGATGAAATCCAGGTCAGAAAGAATTTCCTTTTGAGACCGCCGGTAGCAAATATTGATACTCTTATTATAGTTTCATCTGTGAAAGAGCCTGTGCCCAGCTTACTCGTTATTGATAAAATGACTGCTATTGCAGTTGATAAGAGCATAAAGCCCTGTGTAGTGTTTTCTAAAAGCGATTTAGGTGATACAACAGAGCTTGAAGAGATTTATAAAAAAGCAGGAATTGAAGTTGCTTCTGTTTGTTGTAAAACAGGCGAGGGCGTTGATAAAGTTAAAGCGATGATAGGCGATGGTATAACTGTTTTCACAGGTAATACAGGTGTTGGCAAGTCATCTCTCTTAAATTGCATTGATGAACGCTTTTCTCTTGCAACAGGTGAGGTAAGCGATAAATTAGGTCGTGGTCGCCATACTACAAGAGAGGTTACACTTTATCATATCGGTAATGGTCTTGTGGCAGATACACCGGGATTTTCTTCCCTCGATATTGAGCAGAGCAGTGATGTTATTGTTAAAGAGAATTTACCATTCTGTTTCCCTGAATTCAGCGAATATTTAGGTAAATGTAAATTTGCATCCTGTTCCCACACGGTTGAAAAGGGATGTTGCATACTTGATGCCTTGAAAGAAGGTATCATTCACCCAAGCAGACATAATAATTATATTGCTATGTATAACGAGGTTAAAGACCTTAAGGATTGGCAGCTGTAACATATTTTCAAATCACTCATATTATGTAACAAATACATAAGGAGTGGTGCTTCGTGAAAGTTGTTGTATGTCGCAGTCCAAAGTTTTTAAGAGGTTTCCTTAAATTAATGTTTGGAATAAAAGATGAATAAAAATAGAAAGCTCGGTCGTTTGACCGAGCTTTTAACTTTTTGTTTATCTTTCAGTAATTGTTCCTGCATTGTATTCCCAAGGCTCAAAGCCACCGTCAAAAGCAGGGGAGTTTTCTGCAAGGGTGAAATCGCGGTTTTCTGCATCCTTGAATAACGGGTCTGCAAGAATAGCATTGTTGTAATAACCTCTGCCGTACATACCAAGTATGTTTTCGCTATCAAAAATGTTTGTTGAACCGCCTGAATAAACTGTTTTACCGAATGTATTGTAGTCCCAATATAAGTTGTTATCATCCTTGAACCAATCAAGACTGATTGTGTCCTTGTACATTGGGGTATCATCGCCAACAAGTATGTTGTTATAAAGGAACAAGGAATTGTGTTCTTCGTTTCGTGTGATTCTGAACTGACCCTCACCACCAAAAGCGAAAATATTGTTTCTTATCATATTGTCCTTGCCGTAGTGCTGATGGAATGTTTGTGAAGAGCAGTCATAAACAAGGTTTTTTTCAACGAGAATTTCTGATGAGCCTTCGTCAAGGTAAATACCCCAACCGCCATAGCCGTATTGACCTTCATCGCAACCAACATTATAAATAATGTTTTCGGAAATAACAGTGTCAGGTTGAATACCAAGCGTGTAAATTCCGCCCATATCAGAAAGCCAACCATTACCGATATTGTAAATAAGGTTGTTGCTTATGTTAATGTTATTGGTGGAATTGTCTGTATAACCCCAATTCCAGCCAACTGAAATACCTGTGTACCAACCATCGTGGATTTCGTTGTGGGTAAGGTCGCAGTCAATAGCGTGGGTAAGAAGAATACCGATAGCGTTATTGAAAATCCTGCCGTAGTTGCTGATGTGGCAGTCTGTAACGTTAATGTTCTGCGTAGTTGCAGGAACAATAAAATCACCGTGAATGAAAATAGCGTTACCACCAATTTCATTAAACAAACAGCTTGTTATATTACAGTCCTTTGATGCCTTTTCAAATTTAACTGCAGTATAAGAAATGTTTTCAAAATTGCAATCTGTGAAATTTATACCCTTTGAAGCAGCAATATATATTGCTGCAGGTACTTCAAATGCAGCCTGTGGATGCTCTGCACCGTATTTAATTGTTTTATACAGAGGATGAGATTCTTCAAAGGGATTGCCGGTATGGGTGCCGTCTATATGATTCCAGTCTGTATTTTCAAAATTAATACCTTGGAATGAGATGTTCTCTGCATTGTTTATTGTAAAGAACTGCTCATTTGAACCGGCGTAAACAACGGTATTTTTTAGTGTGTCGCCATCCTGAGGTATGTAATAAAGCTTTTCTTCGTTACGGTCAAGGTACCATTCACCGGGAAGAGAAAGAGCCTCTTTAACATTTTCTAAAATATAGTTATCATCAACTCTTGCTTTCATTGCGGTGGGCTTGGTAGTGATGATTTTGCCGTTGGCTTTATCAATTGAGTGCACCGGTAATAAATCCTCGCACCAAAAATGCATAAGCTTAACATCAATGTCTGTTTGGTTTGTAAAATCAAGTAAATCTTCCGGATTTGCATAAAAAACAGGGGAGTGAACAAAGAAATTGGGGTCCCACTCTGAATCGAATTTTTCATCTGCATTGGGTTCTGCCACAACCTTAAAAACGTCTGTTTTAGGGTAATTTGAACGGGAAAGTCTTTTACCATCCTTGAAAAGTGAGCGAAAATAATCATCATCACTTTTAACGGGCATATCTGTTACAAAGGCTTTGACATCATTGATTTTTGTTTCTTTCCAATTACCTTTGATTTCCTTTGAACCTGAGAAAATAACTTCTTCATCTGGGTAAGAGCGATAAAGAACATTGTTTCTGTCAGTTTCATTGAAAGCAACTGTATCAAAAAATGTATATGTACCTTCTCTGAACCATACAGTGACTTTTTTATCTTTTGGAATGTTTAAAGCTTTTAATTTATCTTTTGCTCCACTTAAGGTTTTTAAAGGTGCTTCGAGTGTTCCGTCAGCATTATCATCACCATTAACTGAAACTATTAAATCATATTCACCCATTTTAAATTCACCCTCATCAAAAGCTTGTTTTGTGGGCTTTTTATCGCTGTCATTAAAAACAGCTTCTCTTTTGTCGGGGTAGTTAGCAATAAATGCAACTGTACCAGCTATTATTGCTAATGCAAGAATAATTGAAATAATAATTAAAACAATTTTCTTTGCTTTCTTTTTATTGGTTGCTATTTTCATAACTATTTCTCCTGATTAAAATTTAACTCTTTCTCCCGTGTGGGCGTTAACAATTGCTTTGTGAACACCTATATAGGTGTTTGAAATGTATTTATCAAGATGTAAACTACCAAAGAACCAACGCTGGAATTCACTGCATTTTGAAAGCTCATCAAAATAAGCGTTAAGAGTTGTAACTCTTACTGCCTCACTTTCGCCTAGTTTAAGGAAGCCTTTTATGGTGGTGGAGGGCTCGTGAGTGACGATAACATCAATTTTGCATCCGTTTCTTTCTAGGTTTTCTGCACCCTCAAGAAGCTCTTCCTTTGATGGTATTTCATATTTTAACCAAGGGTTGTCCTCAAGACGAGAATCAAGGTCGGGGCTTTCACCACCGCCCATTGTGAATATTTTGAGACCGTCAATTGTAAACACCTGACCGCGCATAAGATGGAAAATATTATCGGAAATCTGATGAACCTTACCACCATTCCAGGTGGTGAGGGGGTAGCCCTTGAGAAGGTCAAAATTTTCATGAGTTCCGTCAATAAAGCATATATTGTATTTTCTTTTTGAAAAGGCTTTGAGTATTTTTTGTTCTGCTTTGGATTGGTCCCATACAAAACCAAAATCACCGCAAACGATTAAAGTGTCACCTTCGTTTAAATCCTTTAAGGCAGATTTTGAAAGTCTTTCGGGGTCGCCGTGAGTATCTCCGGTAATGAATACCATAATTTTGTTCTCCTTTTTTATAAAATAGTATTTGATTTTGTAAAGAAAAATGATATACTTAAATAAGCCTCCCTGGCGAAGGGAGGGGGACCGCGCCAAAACTTGTTTTGGTGTGGTGGAGGGTTCTAGCACCGATAGGTGCGTAGAATAAAATCTTTTACCATATTATTATACTTATAATATAACATTTCGCGGTGATTGTCTATGAAAAAATTACTGATTTTAATAAATTGTTTGATTTTAATTTTCTCTTTGTGTACTCCTGCATTCGCGGTTGAGGCTGAAGATAAAGTAAAAACTAAGGGTGAGTATTACGATATTGACGCACCTGACTATGAAACAGGAATTGCTCTTCTTGTTAATGCAGATACAGATACAGTTATTTACAGTAAAAATGCCGATAAAATAACTGCACCTGCATCTTTGACCAAAATTGTAACAGCAATGGTTGTTCTTAATGAATGTAATGATTTACAGAAGAAAATTACCTGTTCTTATGATGCAATTCACAGCCTTGATGGTACTGGTAGCTCTGTTGCAGGTCTTGTTGATGGTGAAAAAACAACTCTGGAAATGCTTTTATATTGCTTGTTCTTGCCAAGTGCTAACGATGCCGCTGCAGTTTTGGCAGAGGAGTTTGGTGACGGTAAGCCTGAGAATTTTGTTGCAAAAATGAATACATTGGTTCAGGAGTTAGGTTGCCAGAATACTCATTTTGCAAATGCTCATGGCTTGGACGATGAATCTGTTAAGGGCTTTGACAGTGCTACCCAGAACAGAACTACCGCAAGGGATATGTATTTAATTGCAAAAAAAGCTTTGAGTAACGAAACAATTGTTAAATTATCTTCTAAGTATGGCAAAACAATGCCTAAAACCAATAAAAGTGATATCAGGTATCTTTATAACACTAACCCTCTCTTGAATAGTTATTCTGAATATTATTATGAAGAGGCTATTGGCCTTAAAACCGGTACTACCGATAAAGCAGGCGCATGCCTGATTTCAAGCGCGACAAAGGATGGATATACATATATTTCCATCGCAATGAAAGGTGAAATCGATAAAATAATTGACGGCAAGCCTTATAATACAGCATTTCTTTTGTGCCGTTATATGCTTCGTTGGGCTTTTGATAATATAAAAATGAAGGTTCTTGCCGACGATACCTACGTTATGAGTGAGGTCGGCGTTAAATTCGGAAGAGGTGCAGACTATGTGGGACTTGTTCCGAAAGGTTCGGTAACAGGCGTTATTCACGAGGATTTGACAATAGACGATTTAACCCTCAAGCTTCCCGATAACTTTCCCGAAACAGTTGATTCGCCTATCGAAAAGGGAACAACCGTAGGCGAGGCACAGCTTATGTATAAGGATGTTGTGGTTGCAGATGTTGAGCTTGTTGCTTTTCAGACAGTTAAGAAAAATTATCTTTGGGCAATGTTCAACTGGATTGAGGGAATAGCAACCTCAAAGGTTTTCATTTTTGTTGTGGCTATTATAGTAATTGCTTTAATTGTTCTTTGGTTCGGAACAAAAAATCAGCGTCAACGAAAGAAACGCAGAAAGCAAAGAGTTGATGTTGTTAAGGATTATAGTAAGTTAGCAAAGTAAATATACAAACTATACAATGTGGAAAATGCAAATTATTGCAAATTCCACATTGTTTTTTATGTAAAAACGTAATTTGCCACAAGAGAAAAATATATGAAAACAAGAGAAAAACAAAGAAAACAAGAGATAGCAAGAATTATTTTAAAATCAAGCAAAAAAAGTGTTGACTTTGATTTTAGCTTGTGATAATATATCAAGGCAATGAAGAGGGGAGAACCCTCAAAACTATTACGGAGGTAACTGTTATGTCTACTTATATGCCAAAAGGCAAACCCGAGCGCCAGTGGTATGTTCTTGACGCAGAAGGCAGAACTCTCGGCGAGGTTGCTGTTGAAGCTGCTGTTCTTCTTCGTGGTAAGCACAAACCCACATTCGCTCCTCACGCAGACTGTGGCGACAGCGTTATCATCATCAATGCTGCTAAGGTTGTTCTCACAGGTAACAAACTTGAAGACAAATACTATCATCATCACACAGGCTACATCGGTAACATGAAATCCGTTAAATACGGCATTCTCATGAAAGAAAAACCCGAGTTCGCAATGCAGAAGGCTGTTAAGGGTATGCTTCCCGATAACACACTCGGCAGAGCTGCTATGGCTCGTCTTCGTGTATATGCAGGTGCAGAACACGAACAGACCGCTCAGAAGCCTATCGTTAGAGAATTTTAAGGGAGGAGGCACTAATTATGTACGAAAGCAAAGCATATTTCTACGGTACAGGTAGAAGAAAAAAATCCGTTGCACGTGTTCGTGTATATCCCGGTACAGGTAAGGTTACAATCAACGACAGAGATATTGACGATTATTTCGGTCTTGAAACTCTTAAGCTCATCGTTCGTCAGCCTCTCGCTCTTACAGAGTCTCTCGAAAAATACGATGTTGTTTGCCGCGTAAACGGTGGTGGCGATACAGGTCAGGCTGGTGCTATCCGTCACGGTATCGCAAGAGCTCTTCTTCAGTCTGAAGACGATGTTCGTCCCATTCTTAAGAAAGCTGGTCTTCTTACTCGTGACCCCAGAATGAAAGAAAGAAAGAAATATGGTCTCAAAGGCGCACGTCGTGCACCCCAGTTCTCAAAGAGATAATCAGTATTATTTCGAATTTTCCAACTCCTTGCAGAGATGCAGGGAGTTGTTTTTTGTTCTGAAATAATTGTATAAATATAAAGACTATGACATCAACGTGTCATAGTCCATTATGATGTTATGTATATTTATTTGCGAGTACAGTTTAAATGGTTTTCCATTAGGTTATACAATTTATCTTCAATCGAAGGTTCTTCTGTTTCGGATTTTTTAAGGAAATAATATAATTTCGCGACTATGAAAACAGGCATAAATACAATTATTAACATAAACTCACAAAATTTGTTGAGTGCTTTTTTTATGCCTTGTTCTGTTGTGTTACTGTCAATGTGCTTTATTTCACCACAAAAGATTGTTTTGTTGTTAATTTCAGTTATTGTAGGGGTGAACCAAAAACCTCCAGAATGACCGCCGCGTGCAACACCAAACCGAATTTCGTTGTTAGCAAGCTCAACTATATAATCATCAAAATAAAAGAATTTTTGATCGTTATTAGGAAATTTATTTAAGTTATTCAAAAACATTTCTTTTGTTCCGTTAAACTCAAAAGAATAAATGTTTGACATAAAATCACCACCCTCTAACATAATTTTCAAAGAAAAAACGCCTCTTAAATTAAGAGGCGTTCGTATGTATCAGTCCTCGTCTGCGAATAAAAATGTTTTCTTATCTGCATCGGGGTCTGCAAGGCCATTGTAGTCGTTGTAAGCCTTAGCCATTTTGTTAAAGTTCTTAATAAGAATGAAATCACCAAGAACAAGACCGAAGAGTGTGAAGATAACAACAAGTGCGCCACCTTCGCTGAACTTAAGGTCATAGCGTTCTGCATTTTCTTTAAGTCTGTTAGCAAGCTTGCATCTCCAAACAAGACCGAAAATACCAACTGTGATGATGCTTAAAAGAACAACATATTTAAATTTCATTGTCTTTTTGCCGTCGCCTTCGCAAAGGTCGTTAACGTCTTTAGTATATTTGCCCCAGAAAACAAGAGCATAAATACCGAGTGTGAGGAATGAGAAAAGGTAGTAAGCAACAAGGCTTCTTTCTTTCTTAATATTCATTTTTACAAAACTCCTTTGAGCTGTTTTTATTTACCAGTTTAGTATATTATATTTTTTTATAAAAATCAAGTGTTTTGAGAAGATGCACTGTGATGGGCAAAATTTTGGCTTTCTAAAGCTTCTTTTCGCTCTCTTAACTGCCGTTCAACATTTTCTCTGTGTTCTTTACTGTCTTTCACAAATGAGATGATTATCAAGTAAAGAATTGCGCCTACAACAGGACCTAACATAAACATAGGCCATTGCCATTTTAAGAATTTTGCATTCTGTTTTATGCCGGATTCAAGAAGAGAGCTGTCATACTTAAGGTAGCTCAACATTCTGCCTTCAATGAATGTTGTAACTGCAGTAGTCATTTTAGTAGTGAAATTCTGCATTGAGAAGGAAACACCTTCTGTTCGAACACCTGTTTTAAGCTCAACCTCATCAATGGAGTTACTTGTAAGTGTTCTGTGGGCAATATCCATAAGGCTACCGGGGAGATTTACAAGAGAAATCAGAGCACACATTATAATAAACTGCGGCCATGAATTATAACCAACAAAGTAAGCAATAACTCTGATTGAAATAGCGGCAATTTGAGAAATCAAAAGTAGCTTTTTCATTCCGCCAACCTTTTCGGCAATTTTGTTGGCGAAGAATATAGCTGCAGTGCCGGGGATACCGGCAAGTAAGCCAAAAAGAACTTCAAGGGATTTACCATTTGTAAAGGTAATTGCATTTTCAAAGAAATAAGCGTTCTGAACTTTCGGGCAAAAGCCTTGGGAAAATCTTGCAAGTGAAATAAGTAAAAGGGTGGGGTTGTGGCGAAGAATTGTCAGAGATTTGAAAACATTTTCTTCAGGTTCGCCACCCTCAACCAATTCATTGATTTTGTGAGCTCGCATTGAAATAATTTCGCCACCCAGACCGAAAACAGCACCGAAAATAATGAAAACATGCATATCGTCAATACCTGCACTGTTAAGCATGGTTCTGAATTGTTGGAATAATCCGCAAATTGCACCGCCTGCACCTGCACCGATTGAAACCCATTGTGCTATTCTGGCTCTTTCGTTGGAGTGGGGCGATGCAAGTGCAATCATACCCCAAAGACCAACATCCTGGAAGGAATAGAAAAAGTCCCAAATCAGATAAATAATGAATATGTAAATTATTTTTCCGTTTTCATCAAAGGGCACATTCATAAACAATAAAGCTGAAAGCGCACCGATAATTGGTGGGAAATAAATCAGGTATGGTCGTAATTTGTTGTATGGTTTATGTCGTCTTCTGTCAATGGTTGCTCCCACAATAGGGTCATTTATAGCGTCCCATACATAAGTAAGTGAGAAAATATTACCAACTTTCTTAGGGTCAATTTTCAAAAGATTGATACAGAAATAGCGTATCCAACCTGAAATATAACCATAAGAAATGTTTTGACCCGAAAGACCAATCGCGTAATTGAGAATATCTCTGTTAGCAACATAGCCTTCCGCTTTTGGCTCTTTCTGGAAAAAGTAGCCTAAAGACATTTTACTCATAATATCACCCCTATATTTTAATTATATCTTACTTTGTAGCTATTTGCAATTGAGTATTTCTTGCCACTTGTAGAAAAACGCGATATATATTTAGTAACTGTATATAAATGTATAAAAAACAAGGAGAAAAAGTGCTTGTTAATCATTGACATTCTTTGTAATATATGTGATAATATGCGGTGAATGATTTTTTACTAAGGGGGAGTTTTTTATGATTAAAGAACTCGCAAAACAGTACGATCCAAAAAACGTTGAGGAGCGTATATATAAATCTTGGCTTGATGGTAAATATTTCCACGCTAAGTGTGAAGAGGGTAAGCCTACCTACACCATCGTTATTCCGCCACCAAACATTACAGGTCAGCTTCATATGGGACATGCTCTTGACAACACTCTTCAGGATATTCTTATCCGTTGGAAGAGAATGTCCGGCTTTGATACTCTTTGGCTTCCGGGTACTGACCACGCTTCTATTGCTACTGAGGCAAAAATCGTTGAAGCGATGCGTGCAGAGGGTGTTTCTAAAGAGGATTTAGGACGCGACGGCTTCCTTGAAAGAGCTTGGGCTTGGAAGGAGCAGTACGGCGGAAGAATTGTTGAACAGCTCAAAAAGCTTGGTTCCTCTTGCGACTGGGACAGAGAAAGATTTACTCTTGACGAAGGTTGTAACAAGGCTGTTAACACAGTTTTCAAAACTCTCTACGATAAGGATTTGATTTACAGAGGCAACCGTATGGTTAACTGGTGTCCTTGCTGTAACACATCCATTTCTGATGCTGAGGTTGAATATGAAGAGAAGGACGGCAATTTCTGGCATCTTCTCTATACTGTTAAAGAAACAGGGGAGAAGCTTGAGCTTGCAACAACCCGTCCCGAAACAATGCTTGGTGATACTGCAGTTGCTATCAATGCAGAGGATGAACGCTACAAACACCTTCACGGTTGCCATGTTATTCTTCCTCTTCTTAATAAAGAAATTCCTATCGTTTGCGACGAACACGCAGATATGACAAAGGGAACAGGTGTTGTTAAAATCACTCCTGCTCACGACCCCAACGACTTTGAGGTTGGGCAGAGATGTAACCTTCCCATTGTTCGTACATTCACTTATGATGGTCGCCTTACAGGTGCAGAGGATAAGAGAATTGCAGACGAGCTTATTGCAAGTGGCAGAGCAACAGAGAATGAACCCGAGGTTCTTGATTGTGGCAAATACGCAGGTATGACCACTATGGAAGCAAGAAAAGCAATTCTTGCAGACCTTGAAGCAGGTGGATATATCAAGGAGATTGAACCTCTCAAGCATGAGGTTGGTACTTGCTACCGTTGTCACAGCACAATTGAGCCAATGGTTTCAAAGCAGTGGTTCGTTCGTATGGTTCCTCTTGCAAAGCCCGCTATTGAAGCTGTTGAAAACGGCGAAACAAAATTCGTTCCCGAAAGATTCACAAAGAACTACCTTAACTGGATGAATAACACTCGTGACTGGTGTGTTTCCCGTCAGCTCTGGTGGGGTCACAGAATCCCGGCATGGTATTGTGCGGATTGCGGTGGCGTTACTGTTTCTGTTGATGCACCTGATAAATGCTGTAAATGTGGTTCTGCAAATCTTACTCAGGATGAAGATACACTCGATACATGGTTCAGCTCTGCTCTCTGGCCCTTCTCAACTCTCGGATGGCCTGATAAAACCAAGGATTTAGAGCATTATTATCCCACAAATACCCTTGTTACCGGTTATGATATTATCGGCTTCTGGGTATCAAGAATGATTTTCTCTGCTCTTGAATACACCGGCAAGGTTCCTTTTGATACAGTTCTTATTCACGGTCTTGTTCGTGATGCTCAGGGTAGAAAAATGTCAAAATCTCTCGGTAATGGTATTGACCCCCTTGAGATTATTGACCAGTATGGCGCAGATGCTCTCAGATTCTCTCTTGCAACAGGTAACAGCCCTGGTAACGATATGAGATTTATGCCTGAAAAGATTGAAGCGAGCCGTAACTTTGCCAACAAGCTCTGGAACGCAAACCGTTTCATTCTTATGAATCTTGATGAAAACGAGCCTGCACCCCATATTCCCGAGAATCTTGCAACTGAAGATAAATGGATTTTGAGTCAGTTTAACTCACTTGTTAAAGCAGTTACAAACTCTCTCGAAAACTATGAGCTTGGTATTGCAGTTCAGAATCTTTATGATTTCATTTGGGACGTATTCTGCGATTGGTATATTGAAATTGCAAAAATTCGTCTTAATGGTGATAATGAAGAGGGTAAAAAGACAGCAAAAGCAGTCCTCGTTTATGTAATGAGCAACACTCTTAAGCTTCTTCATCCCTTTATGCCCTTTATTACAGAAGAAATCTGGCTTGCTCTTCCTCACGATGGAGAATCAATTATGATTTCCGAATGGTGCAAGTATGACGAGGCACTCAATTTCTCTGTTGAAGAAGAGGCTATGGAGCGTGTTATGACTGCCATTAAAGCAGTTCGTAACCGTCGTGCAGAAATGAATGTTCCACCCTCAAAGAAGGCAAAGCTCTATATTGCAACAAAGTACATTGAAGACTTCACAAACGGCAGTGTGTTTATGAACAGACTTGCCTCAGCCTCTGAGGTTGAAATTGGTGAAGAGTTTGAAATTGAGGGTAGCGTAAGCGTTATCACAGAAAGCGCAAAGATTTATATTCCTCTTAACGAGCTTGTTGACTTTGAAGCAGAAAAAGCAAGACTTCTTAAAGAGCTTGATGCTGCAAAGAAAGATTTAGAGTTCGTTGAAAACAAGCTTAATAATGCAGGCTTTATGGCTAAAGCACCTGAAAAGGTTGTTGCTCAGCAGAGAGATGCACAGGCAAAGCATAAAGCAAAAATCGCAATGCTCGAAGAAAGTATTTCTAAACTCAAATGAATTATATTGAAGCAGTAAAATATATACATTCATTATTAAAATTCGGTATCCGTCCCGGTCTCAACGGGATGGATGCCTTATTGCGTTTTCTTGGTAATCCTCAGAATACTTTAAAGTATGTTCACGTAGCAGGAACAAACGGCAAAGGCTCAACCTCTACTGCAATTTCAAATGCTTTAACAGATGCAGGGTATAAGGTGGGTCTTTATACCTCGCCTTATGTAACAGATTTTCTTGAAAGAGTTCAGCTTTGTGGCAAACCCATTGAAAAAGGTGTTTTCGCAAAAGCTGTTGAAAAAGTTAAAGCAGCCGTTGAAAGCCTTGAAAAACAAGAAGTTGTAATAACTGAATTTGAAGCATTAACTGCTTCTGCATTTTTGTGTTATAAAGAACTTCAATGTGACATTGTTGTTCTTGAAGTGGGGCTTGGTGGCAGACTTGATGCTACAAACATAATTGACACACCTTTGGTAAATGTTGTTACCTCGCTTTCTATTGACCATTCAGCAATTTTAGGGGACACCATTGAAGAAATTGCCTTTGAAAAATGCGGAACAATAAAAGAAAACGGAAATGTAATTTGTTCTTTCGGTCAACCCCGAGATGCTATAAAGGTTATTGAAAAAACTGTTAAAGAAAAAAATAACACTCTCACAATTCCTTGTGAAAGTGATATTAAAGTTCTTAAAAGTGATGTTTTGGGAACAGATTTCATATACAAAAATCAAGAATATTCAGTTAAGATGGCAGGAGAGCATCAGGTTAAAAATATGACCTGTGTTATTGAAGCATGTAATGTTTTAAAGAATTATTTTAATCTTACTGATGAGAATATCAAAAACGGAATATCTAAAACAAGTCTTCCTGCAAGAGTTGAAATTATCTCGGAATGTCCTCTTGTAATTCTTGATGGCGGACATAATGAGGATGGCGCTAAAGCCTTCTATAATGCGGTTTCAGGTGCTTTGGATTCTAAGGATAAGGTAGTTGTAATAGCCGGTATGATGGCTGATAAAGCCGTTGAAGAGTCCTTAAAGCCACTTATAAAAAAGTGTGATTATTTTATCTGTGTAACCCCCAATAATCCTCGTGCTATGACTGGTGAAGAATTAGCAATAATCGGTAAAAAATATTGTAATAATGTTATTGTTATTGAGTCACCTGAAAAAGCTGTCAGATTTGCAGAAAACATAATAAAAAATAAGGATGTTTTATGTGTGGTGGGCTCATTGTACCTTGCAGGTGAAGTAAGAGAAACACTTTTAGAAATCTTTTGAAAATTAACAGAACATTTATTGATTTGAGATTAAAATAATGTTAAAATAATAAAGCAATACAAAAGGAGATGTTTTTATGGTTAAGTTTGATGCTTTCGCCGGTGGAATTGAAATCGGCGGTCTTCGTAGTATGCTTGAAATAAAAATTCTTATTTGTTATATACTTGATAGTGTAAAAACACCAATGACAAGAAATCAGATTTGTGATGTTCTTCAGAAAACAGGTCTTGTCAATTTTTTTGATGCTAACTCTGCTCTTGATGAGCTTTTGGAAAGCAAGGCTTTAAAAGAGGAAGAGTATGTTGGTGAAGCTCATCTGGTTATCACCGCAAAAGGCAGTAATAGTGCAAAAGAGCTTGCAACTCAGCTTCTTCCCGGTGTTCGTGACAGAGCAGTTAGGGTTGCTCTTAATACAGTTGCGAGAGCCCGTTCTGAAAGAGAAAATAAGGTTGATGTTAAGAAGGTCGAAAATGGATACGACATTACTTTTGTTATTGAAAGCAATGGCGACAAGCTTCTTTCATTAACACTTAACGTGTCTGATGAGTGGCAGGCAGAACAGTTGAAGGATGGATTCCTTAACGACCCGGGCGCACTTTATTCAGATATTATTAACAGATTAATAAGTGAGTAAATTCAGAGAGAGTTTTTATAACTCTCTTTTTGTATTTTGTGTAAAAAATTGACAATACTATTTTTGAAATAGAGTTTACGGAGGTATATAAATGAATTTCAAAAAAATGTTGTCTTTAGTTTTAGTTGTGGTGATGTGCCTTTCGCTTTTTAGCGGTTGCGGTGAAAATAAGCAAACCGAGCCCTCAACAACTACCGAAATTACTGCTCAGAATACAAGGAAAACAATTGTTTTAGTTGGCGAGAATGAGAGTTCAGGGTTCTTTCAAAATCTGAAAAAAGGTGCAGAGGAAGCGGCTAAAAAATATGGTTATACCCTCGAATATATGGGAACTCAGGAGAATGCTGAAAGTATTGTTGGTGCTCATATTTCCAGTTTGGAAAATGTTATAAAAAATGATGTATCGGGCGTTGTAATCGTCCCAAAAGGTGAGGGGTATAGCGAAATTTACGGTAAATTATATGATGCGGAAATACCGGTGGTTCAGATTGATAATTTAACAGAAGATGACTTCGAAAAAATTGAAGGTAATAAGAAAAATCCTGTTGTTTCTATGGTTTCAACCTCATATCAAGAAGCGGGTGCGCTCTGTGCGGAAAAGCTTTTTGAAGAAATAAAGGAAGATATAAAAAAATCTGCAGATGTTTTCATTGTTGGCGTAATCCAAAGAGATGATAGTGCTTCTGATGAAGAAAAAACAGAAGGCTTTGTTGAAAAATTCAGTGAATTAGCAGATGCAGATTCCGAAATTAAAGATAAATATAAAATTGAAACAGAATCCGAAAGCACAGTTGAAAATTCATTGTCAGAGCTTGAAGAAGAAAAGATTAAAGCGGTCTTCATTACTCATCCGAGTATTGCAGATAAAGTAAGCGATATAGTTTCTGCAGATGCAGAAAAGTATAAGAATATTGTCTTTTGCGGATTTGATTCAGGTGCAAAGCAATTAAAGTGGCTTGAAAACGAAAATATCGCAAAATTCATTGGTGGTGTTGCTCAGGATTCATATAATTTAGGCTATAATGCAGTGGAGCAATGTATTTTTTCAATTCAGGGAAAAGAAGTTAAAAGTGAAATTGAAATTGAAGCTAAATGGTATGATAAAACCAATATTGATGAAATGAAGCAAGATAAAATAGTCTTTGAAAAATAAAAAAATGAGTGTATTCAAGGGGATTGAATACACTCTCTTTTTCATTTACAACCACAATTTCCGTTGTATTTAAAATTAGTTTCACAGGAACAATCGCTTGAGTTTGGTGGGAAAAATTCATCAATGGGAAAACTGATTTTTCTGAAAGTATCGCAGGGGTCTTCAGTATCGCAGCAACATTCTTTAGTTGGAACGCAGAAATCATAAGCAGGAATAAGCATCTGCACATCTCTTTCAAGCTGAACAATTGTAAAAATACCTAAGGTAACTTTAACGGCTTTTTCACCATCACAGCAACCAAAATTACCTTCAAAGCAACGGCAGATATGGTTCGGAACAGAATCACAGCAGTCGCCCATTGTATTGCAACAATCACAGATTCTGCAAATTCTGGCATCAAGAACAATGGGGTCAACAACCTGAACCTTGGCTTTGGGGTTAGTATTGCCCACAGGGTTCTGGTCATCAAAGCCATCATGAACAAAGCTTGATGAGAATATTTTAACGTTACCCTCGCTACCGTAAAGAATACATTTCTTGTTAAATGTTACAAGTCCTTCAAGAAGAGTGGGTGAAGCGGTAGGGCAGGTGTAAGCATCAAGGCAAACCTTAACAAAAAATGTAAGGTCAACGGAATAGCAGCCTTTGTTGAAAGGAACTTTTTCAACTTCAACAAGGCAGTTAAGTATTTCAGCAGCTCTCGGGCGAACTGATGAAGCATTTTCAAGAATACATTGACCTCTGTCGGTTAAATAAACTCTTAAATCCGTAAGGCAGTCCTTATCGGCGCATGAGTCATAAACTCTGTTGGTGTCAATGCAAATTGCTTCTTTGATATGGTGAAGGTCTGTGAAATTTTTGTTATCAGCCATATCTTTTCCTCCTAATATAAGTATTGAAGTCAAAACTTTAACTTCACTACATAATATGAGGAGATTGGGTTTATGTTACAAAATTAAACACCTTCTAAATTAAAAGGTGGAATATATTCTTCTTTTGCGGAAGATAGTTCTTGCATGAAACCGTCTTCAATACCTGAATTGAAAAGATATTCTTCGATTTCATCGTATTCCTCTTGTGTCAGTCGTCTTGTAAGCTCGGGAAATTTACAGGTCTTATTGGGGGTGAATTGGCTCATAAGACTGAAAAGCACTTCACCATTGTTAAAATTCTCTTTGACCCAATCAATTACCTTTTTGGTGTTTTCAAGGTGGTTGGGAAGAATCAAATGGCGGATTATAACCCCTTTAGTCATAATTCCCTCTTCGTTGAATTCGCATTTTCCGACCTGACGATACATTTCCTTAATGGCATTAGTTGCAGTTTCAAAATAATCAGGGGCTTCAGAATATTTTAAAGCTAATTCATCATCACTATATTTTAAATCAGGTAGATATATCTGAACTTTGTTTTCTAATAGCTTTAACGAGTTTGTGGTTTCATAGCCACCACAATTATATACAACGGGAACGGGGAGTGGTTCTTTAAGAGATTCTGCTATTGCGTTAATAAAATGGGTACCTGTAACAAGGTTGATATTGTGGGCGCCTTGCTCAATTAATTCAAAGTAAATTTCTCTTAATCGTTTTACACTAATTTCTTTACCGAAGCAACCACGACTGATTTCTTCATTCTGACAGAAAGCACATTTCAGATTACATCCCGAAAAGAAAACTGTTCCGCTGCCCCTTGAACCGCTTATTGGCGGTTCTTCCCAAAAATGCAAAGCAGCTCTTGCTATTACGGGATTTTCACCCATATTGCAAAAGCCCTTACCGATATCGGTAAGAGCTTCTCTTTTAATATTACATTTTCTCGGACAAAGATTACAAGTGAACATATTATTGCTCCGCTACTGTTGTAGTATGTGCTTTCTTATTTGAAGAAACAAGCTCTAGATAGTTCATTGAGAGCCATCCGCCTGTCTGTTCATAAACAACATAGCCCCAATCTTCCCAGATTGCAAGAACTTCAACCTCATAGTCCTTGGGTATATAAATGAGTCTGTCTGAAGTTGTGTTAGGCTCGAGGCGAAGACCGAGAGGGTCATCCTTTGTTGCAACCTTGTATTTACCGGGGTTATAAGAATATGATGACTGTTGCTGCGATTTTTTTGTTGTTTGATTATTGTTTATATCAGCAATAGAAGCAAGGTCGAGTGAAACCTGTTCGGAAACGGTATGTTTTGCGGTTTCTTTCTTGTCATTTTTATTTGATGAAGCAGTAGCAACAACTGCAACAATAATAGCAATTAAAATAAGCACTGCAGAGATTATCAAAACAATAGTGTTTTTGTTCTTTAATTTATCCATAAAAATTCTCCTGAAAACTATATTTTCAAACACTTAATTTAACATCATTATATCATTTTTAATCAGAAAAATCAATACTGTAGTCAATAGTGTAAAAAGATTGTTAATTAAGATAAAAAATAATATAAAAATATTGATATTTTCTACTTTAATATGGTATAATTATTTGAATTGTAATATGAGGTAATGTTGCTTTGTGTAAGGCGGTGAAAATATGGTCATTTTCGGTATAGACCCCGGCTATGCAATTGTTGGTTGCGGTGTTGTAAGATATGAGAGAAATAATTTCACTCTTTTGGGTTACGGCGCAGTTACAACCCATAAGGATATGCCCTTTAACGAGCGTCTTACTAAAATTTATGACGATATAACCGAGCTTTTAGAGAAGTTCAAGCCCGATGCAGTCAGTATTGAAAGACTGTATTTCAACACAAACCAGAAAACCGCCATTGATGTTGCACAGGCGCGCGGTGTTATAGTTTTAGCAGTTGAAAAAGCAGGGATACCGATTTTTGAATATACCCCCTTGCAGGTAAAACAAAGTATCGTTGGCTATGGCAGAGCTGAAAAACAGCAGGTTCAGGAAATGACAAGGATGTTTTTGCACCTTGATAAAATACCTAAGCCTGATGATGCTGCCGATGCTCTTGCACTTGCTATTTGCCATGGTCATGCAAGTGATTCATTAATGATTAAAAATATAAGGTGACTTTATGTTCTATAGTTTAACAGGAAAAATAATATATAAAGATGAGCAAACTATTGCAATATCTTGCGGCGGTGTAGGCTTTAAATGCTTCACTACAAGAAATTCTCTTGCAAAGCTTTCTTTGCAGAGTGGTGAGGTAACAGTTTTTACTCATCTCAATGTCCGTGAGGATGCACTTGATTTATTCGGCTTTGCAACAAATGATGAGCTCGATGCTTTTAAGCTTCTTATAAGTGTTTCAGGTGTTGGTCCTAAAGCGGCTTTAGCGATTCTTTCAGAGCTTACCCCTGATGCTTTTGCAGTTGCAGTAGCTTCAGGCGATTCAAAAGCAATTACTGCCGCAAATGGTGTTGGCCCCAAGCTTGCACAGAGGGTAATAATGGAGCTTAAAGATAAAATTGCTAATGTGAGCTTTATTTCAGAGGAAAGCAGCTCTGTTTCAAGTGCAGTCAATACTGCCAACTCAATGAGTAACACTTCCGAAGCAATTGCCGCTCTAACTGCTTTGGGCTATTCTCAGACCGAAGCTTCTGTTGCTGTAAGTAAGCTTTCACCAAACCTCTCGGTTGAAGAGCTTATAAAAGGTGCTTTGAAAAATATGACATTGAGATTTTAATAGGAGTATAAAATGAACGACTTTTTTATTGCTGACGAAGAAAGAGTTATCGCTCCTGAATATATTTCTGACGATAACGAAATTGAAACCTCTCTTCGCCCTCATACTCTTGAAGAGTATATCGGTCAGGAAAAGGCAAAGGAAAATTTAAAAATATATATTGAGGCTGCAAAAAACAGACACGAGTCATTGGACCACGTTTTACTTTACGGACCACCCGGATTAGGTAAAACTACTCTTGCAGGAATTGTTGCTAATGAAATGGGTGTTCAGATAAGAGTCACATCAGGACCTGCAATTGAAAAGCCCGGTGACCTTGCAGCACTTCTTACAAGTCTTAATGATGGCGATATTCTCTTTATTGACGAAATTCATCGTCTTTCAAGAAGTATTGAAGAGGTATTGTATCCTGCTATGGAGGATTTTGCGCTTGATATTATTATCGGTAAAGGTCCCTCGGCTCGTTCAATAAGACTTGATCTTAAGAAATTCACGCTTATTGGCGCAACTACCCGAGCAGGTCAGCTTTCCGCGCCCTTGAGAGATAGATTTGGTGTTATTTTGAGGCTCGAACTTTATTCACCTGAAGAACTTGCAAAAATTGTTAAGCGAAGCGCAGGTATTCTGAATATAGAAGCAGAGCAGGATGGTGCTTTGGAAATAGCATCCCGTTCCAGAGGAACTCCGCGTATTGCCAACAGACTACTAAAACGCGCAAGAGATTACGCTCAGGTTATGGGAAATGGTATAATCACTGTAGAATCTGCGCAAAATGCACTTGAAAGAATGGAAATTGACGAATTAGGCCTTGACCTTGTTGACAGAAATCTTTTAAGAGCAATGATTGAAAATTATAACGGCGGACCTGTTGGTCTTGATACTATCGCTGCAATGATTGGCGAAGAAGCAGTAACTATTGAGGATGTTTACGAGCCATATCTTATGCAGTTAGGCTTTTTAACAAGAACCCCTCGCGGAAGAAAGGTTACAGCATTAGGATATAGACATTTAGGTATTAAGCCCGTATCTGATGATACGCAGGGTACCTTCGAATCTTATTAATTGGAGTGTTGATTTATGGGCAGACTTTTTGGTACTGATGGCGCAAGAGGTATTGCAAATACAGAAATAACTTGTGAGCTTGCAATGGAAATAGGCAGAGCTGCGGCTATGGTGCTTACCAAACATTCTCATAAGAAAAACAGGATACTTATCGGTATGGATACAAGAGCTTCTTCTCAGATGCTTGAATCTGCAATTTCTGCCGGACTTTGCTCTGTTGGTGCAGACGTAATGCTTTTAGGTGAAATTCCTACACCTGCAGTTGCATATCTTGTTAAAAAATATGAATATGATGCTGCAGTAATGATTTCTGCATCACATAACCCTTGTGAATATAACGGTATTAAAATCTTTCAGGGTACCGGATTTAAGCTTCCTGATGCTCTCGAAGAGGAGATTGAGAGTATAATTCTTGATAAATCTCAGGTTCCTCCCGTTAAAGTGGGTGGAGAGGTTGGTAGAATAACCCGCTCAAAAACCGCTCGTACTGATTATATCAATTATCTTATTGATGTTGCAGAAACTGATTTGAATTCTAACAACTTCAAGGATTTTGCAGGTTTGAGAATTGCGGTGGATTGTTCAAATGGTTCATCTTCTGTTACCGCGCCTCAGATTTTTATGAATCTTTGTGATGATTGTTTCTTTATAGCATCCCATCCAAATGGTACAAATATCAACGAAAAGTGCGGTTCAACTCATCTTGAGATTTTGCAGGATTTTGTTGTAAGAAACAAATGTGATGTGGGTCTTGCTTTTGATGGTGATGCCGATAGATTCCTTGCGGTTGATGAAAACGGCGATGTTGTTGATGGTGATAAATTAATTGCAATTTTTGCAAAATATATGAAAGATAAAGGCAATTTGAAAAATAATACAGCAGTTGTTACTGTTATGAGTAATATGGGATTTTTCAAGTTCTGTGAAGATAATGGCATTAATTGCGAAAAAACCAAAGTTGGCGACAGATACGTTCTTGAAAATATGCTGGAGAATGATTATGTAATCGGTGGCGAACAATCAGGTCATATCATCTTCAAGGATTTTGCCACAACAGGTGACGGTCAGCTTTCGGCCTTGAAGCTTCTTTGTATTATGAAGGCTACAGGTAAAAAGCTTTCTGAATTAGCATCTGTTATGCAGGTGTTCCCTCAGACCCTTATTAATGTTCGTGTTTCTGATTTCGGTAAAGCAAGATTTCCTCGTGATGAAGAAATCAAAAAGGCAATTGCTGCTGCAGAAAAAGAATTGGGTGATGAGGGCAGAGTTCTTGTTCGTGTATCGGGCACAGAACCCCTTGTTCGCGTTATGATTGAAGGAAAAGACAAAGAAAAGATAAACATTCTGGCTGAAGAAATTGCTCAGGTTATTAAGGAGAGATTACTTTAATGCGAGTTTCTGACTTTTGGAAAGATTACGAGCTTATAGATTGTTCCGATGGTGAACGCCTTGAGCGTTGGGGCGATATTTTTCTTATAAGACCCGACCCTCAGGCGCTTTGGAACACTAACAGAACAAATCCAATGTGGAAAAAAGCCCACGCAAGATATCACCGCTCAAATCAGGGTGGCGGTTCGTGGGAGTTTTACAGAACAATTCCTGAGGTGTGGCAGATTGGTTACAGAGATTTAAAATTTAATCTTAAACCAATGGGCTTTAAGCATACAGGTGTTTTTCCCGAACAGGCTTGTAACTGGGATCTGGTTGCAGATATTATTGAAAAAAGCGGAAGAACAGATGTTAAGGTTCTTAACCTCTTTGCATATACAGGTGCCGCAACCGTTTCAGCTCTTTTGAAAGGCGCATCTGTTGTTCACGTTGATGCATCAAAAGGTATGGTTCAGTGGGCAAAGGAAAATGCTGCTTCATCAGGCGTTGCAGACAGAAGCGTCCGTTGGATTGTTGACGATTGTATGAAATTTGTTGCACGTGAAATCAGAAGAGGTAATAAATACGACATAATAATTATGGACCCACCATCTTATGGTAGAGGACCGGGCGGAGAAGTATGGAAGCTTGAAAATGAAATTTATGGCTTCGTTAATCAGTGTTGCGAGTTGTTGACTGATAATTCCCTGGCAGTGCTTATTAATTCCTATACTGCAGGTGTTTCTCCTGCAGTAATGAGTTACATATTAAATTCAACAGTAGCTAAGCGTTTCGGAGGGTTTGCAACTGCAGATGAAATCGGACTTAAAGTAACCGATAGCGGTCTTGTTCTTCCTTGCGGCTCTACTGCAGTGTGGACAAAATGAGTATGAAAAAAATTATTGAATTTAAAAATGTTGATTTCCGTTATGCTGATGAGGAAAGTGATGCATTAAACGGCTTGAATCTTGATTTTTATGAAGGTCAGTTTACTTGTGTTCTCGGTCATAACGGTTCAGGTAAATCAACTATGGCAAAGCTTATAAATGCTTTGGAATATCCCACAAACGGAAGTGTTACAACTTATGGTTATAATACTTCCGATGAAAAAAATGAAATACCCATAAGACGAAAAGTCGGAATGGTTTTCCAAAATCCTGATAATCAGATTGTTGCAACAATTGTTGAAGATGATGTTGCTTTCGGTCCTGAAAATTTAGGTGTTCCTCGCGAAGAAATCAGAAAACGTGTTGATGAAGCCTTAAAGCTTGTTGATATGTATGATTACAGAAAGCACGAGCCACATCGTCTTTCAGGCGGTCAGAAGCAGAGAGTTGCAATTGCAGGTGTAATTGCGATGCAAACAAATTGCATTGTTCTGGATGAACCTACTGCTATGCTTGACCCTAAAGGAAGACGAGAGGTAATGAATGCTCTTTTGAAGTTGAAAAATGATTTAGGTATTTCTGTTATTCTTGTTACTCACTTTATGGATGAAGCCGTTAAAGCTGATAGGGTAGTGGTAATGAATAACGGTAATGTTTGCCTTGATGGCACACCTGCAGAGGTTTTCTCTCATACAGAGCTTTTAAAAAATATCGGACTTGCTGTCCCAAAACCAATGGAACTTGCAGTTTCCTTAAAAGAGAATGGTGTTGATTTAAAAGAAACACCACTTACTGCAGAAGAATTTATAGAATTATTTAAAAACTATATTGATAACAGAGGTTAAATTATGTCCGTTCTTTCAGTGGACAATTTAATATATGGCTATTCCAAGGGTACCCCTTTTGAAACGGGTGCTTTAAGGGGTGTTACCATTGACTTTGAGCAAGGAGAAATTGTTGCCCTTATAGGTCACACCGGTTCGGGTAAAAGTACACTTTTGCAACATCTTAACGGACTTTTGAAGGGTGATTCGGGAAAAGTCCTCTTCGAAGGGGTAGACATTCATTCATCAAAAGAGACTCTTCGTAAATGTCGGTTTAATGTAGGACTTTGCTTCCAATATCCCGAGCAACAGCTTTTTGAATCAACCGTTTATAAGGATATTGCGTTTGGTCCTAAAAATATGGGGCTTTCCGATGAAGAAATTAATAAAAGGGTGCTTTCTGCAATTTCCTATGTAGGTTTATCAGACAGTTATTTAGAAAAATCACCTTTTGACCTTTCCGGTGGTGAAAAAAGAAGAGTTGCAATTGCAGGCGTAATCGCTATGGAGCCAAAGGTTCTTGTTCTTGATGAGCCTACTGCAGGTCTTGACCCTATGGGTAAAAATGCACTGTTGAAGCTTATAAAGGATTATAATCATTCAACCGGTAATACTGTTATTTTCGTTTCTCATAATATGGATGATGTTGCGAGTGTTGCAGACCGAGTTGTTGTTATGAATAAAGGTCAGGTAGCGATTTCAGGAACTGTCCCCGAAGTTTATTCAAAAGGTGAATTTCTCGCTGAATTAGGTCTTGATGTGCCTGAAATTACAAATATTTTCCTTGAACTTAAGAAAAATGGCTTTGATTTAGGCGAAACTGCTTATACAGTTGAGAATGCTCAGAAGGCTATTTTGAAATTTTTAGGTAAGGGGGAAGAAAAATGATTAAAGATATTACAATAGGTCAGTTTTTCCCCGGTAACTCACCAATCCATAAATTAGATGCGCGAACAAAGATTATTTTAACCTTTATTTTTATTGTTTTTATTTTCGTTTGCCAGAATTTCTGGTCTTTAGGGCTTTTAAGTTTGTTTGCGGTTATTGTATTTTTAATGACCAAGCTTTCTCCAAAGCTTGTTTTAAAAAGCTTTAAACCTCTTTTGCCAATTGTTTTGCTTACAACTGTTTTGCAGATTTATTATATAAAAGATGGCAATATTCTTTTTGAATGGAAGTTTATAACTATAACTGATAATGGCATTTTTACTGCAATATTTATTGTTGTCAGAATTTTTGCCTTGCTTTTAATGAGTTCTCTTTTAACCTACACAACCTCGCCAACAGATTTGACTGATGCAATTGAAAAGCTTTTGTCGCCATTAAAGGTGCTTAAAGTTGATGTTCATACATTTGCAATGATGATGACAATTGCATTAAGATTTATTCCTACGCTTATTGATGAGATTGACAGAATTATGTCTGCCCAGAAGGCGAGAGGTGCAGATTTTGAAAGTGGTAATTTAATTAGCAGAATAAAAGCTTTGTTCCCTATATTTATACCACTTTTTATCTCTGCTTTTAAAAGAGCAATCGAACTTACAGATGCTATGTCCTGCCGTTGCTATACAGGTGGCGCCGGAAGAACAAGATTAAGACAAATGAAGATGTCACATGGCGATGTTATTGCTTTTGTTGTTATGGAAGTTGTATGCTCAGCAATAATTTTCTTGAATATATATTTTAAAAATGTGATTTGATTTATGAGAAATTTATTATTTAAAATAGCCTTTGATGGCTCTGCATTTCATGGTTGGCAACAACAGGAGAATGCAGTGACTGTTCAAGGGGAGTTGAAAAAGGCTTGGGAAAGACTGACAGGTGAAATACCTAATATAATCGGTTGCAGTCGTACCGATGCAGGCGTTCACGCAAATGAATATTATTTTAATGTAAGAACAAATTCAACTATTCCTGCTGCGAGCTTTCCCGTTGCTCTTTCTTCAGCAAAGCTACCTAAAGAAATATCGGTGTATTACTGCCAAGAGGTTGATTATGAATTCAATGCTCGTTTCGGTTGTCGGAAGAAAGAGTATGAATACATAATTGAAAATACTCAGGTATCATCGCCGTTTATGTACAAAAGAGCAATGCATTATAAATATAAGGTTGATGTTGAATTACTCAATAAAGCGGCTCAGTGTTTTGTGGGAACTCACGATTTTTCTGCATTCTGTGCGGCTGATGCACAGGTTAATTCAAAGGTCAGAACTATATATAGCGCAAGTGTTATTCAGGATGATAATTTTATTAAGTTCAGAGTTTGCGGAAACGGCTTCCTTTATAATATGGTGCGTATAATGGCAGGTACACTTTTATATGTTGCAAACGGAAAGATAAAAGTTGAAGATATTCCTGCAATAATAGAAAGCGGTGACCGTACCAGAGCAGGTGTTACCGCAATTCCCGATGGACTTTATTTAAACAAGGTTTACTACGGAGGTGAAGTATTTGAAGGTTAAATTAACGGAATTAAACAGTGGCTTTACAGGCTATGGCAAAGTATCACGATTTTCTCAGAAAACGAAAAGTAAAATGGTTATAGCTGCGGTTCTTGTTGCTGTTTTCTTCTTCGTTTATATACTTTCCTCTGTTGGTATTGTGCCTTTTGATGCAATTACCGCCCGAGCTTCTTCTTTTATACGGCAGGACGGTAATAATTTCCCAATATCAATTAATACCGATTCAACCATTAATACCGTTATTTTAGGTGAGAGTGTTCTTATTCTTACAACAGAAAATTTCTCTGTTTATTCAAAAGGCGGTAAGCTTACATATTCTCAACCCCATAGCTTTTCTTCACCTGCGGTTTCAGTTAATGGTGATAAGGCTGTTGTGTTTGACAGAGGCTATAAATCATATACTCTCATCAATGAGAAAAAAGTTGTTTATTCAGGTGAAGCACCAAATGCTATAATATGCGCAGAATACGGTGAAAGCGGAAATTATGCAATTGGTACCAGGGGCGAAGAGTCAACAAGTAAATTGACTGTTTATTCTGCAACCAACAAAGTGATTTTTCAGTGGAATTGTGCTTATGAGCACATAGTTTCAATAGCATTAGCATCAAACGGTAAGTTTGCAGGCGTTGCAGTTCTTGGTACAGATAATGGTGAAATTTTTACTGATGTTGAATATTTCGGCTTCGATTACCAGGAACCTTTAAACAGTCAGAAAATTTCAGGAGCGGCTGCCTTTGACTTGGAATTTACCGCTACAAATACTTTAACCTTGTATTCTGATACAGGTGTCTATGTGGTAACAAAAAAAGGCGAAAATTTTGAAACCGCAACCCAATATTATTCCTCTGAATTTAATTCCTTTGATAGTTCACATAACGGAAAATATATTATTTCGTTGGCGAAATATGGCAGTGCAAATAATTTCGTGATTTCTGTTTATTCGCCGAAAGGTAAAGAAAAGTCACAGATTTCTGTTTCTTGTTCTGTAAAAGATGTTATAATGAGCGATAAATATATTTTTGCTCTTGCCGAAAACAATATATTAGTATATAATTTAAGTGGAAGAGAAATAAGCAAAATAGATGTAAAAGGTGAGGTTAAAAGTATTCTCGCAACCGATAAATATATCTATATTGTTTCTTTAGATAAAATCAGTCGTTGCTTTTCATACGGAAATGCCACATTTGAATTGAGCAATTAATCTTAAAGGAGGATTTCTTATGGCATATATTATTGATATTTTAATTGTAGTTTTGTTTGTGTTCTTGGTGAGCCTTGCTTTCAAAAAAGGTTTTCTCTCAACAATTATTGATACCTTTGCCGTTGTAATTTCCGCAATTGCTTCTCATAGGCTTTTTGAAGGTGTTGCAGAGAGCGTATATAATCTTTTGGTTCGAGACCTTGTTGAAACCCGCTTTACAAGAGTACTTGATGATATTTCATCAAGCTTAAGTATTTCTGAAAAAATCACTGCTATGATTGATGGTCTTCCTCAGGGTGCTGTTAAGCTTGCTCAGGTTATGGGCGTTGATATGACTTCTTTAAGTAATTCCATGAATATAGCCGGCGGTCTTTCTGATGATGAGCTTATAAAGCTTGCAGTTGATAAAATAGGCCATACAATAATGATTAATGTAACTGAAGTAGTTACTTTTATAGTTTTGTTTATTGTAATTACCATTGCTTTAAAATTAATTGCCGGTATTTTCAAAAAAGCAAACGATATCCCTCTTTTGGGCAAGTTCAATGCGATACTTGGTGGAGTTGTTGGTGTTGTTAAAGCACTTGCTATTGTTTACATAGTTTGCACAGGCTTCTATTTTATTGCAGGTATGTCAGGCGCGGGTCCTGTTATTGAAGCAGTAAACAGCTCAATTATTTATAAATTCATTGTTGAAAACAATCCCGTAATTAGTCTTATTGGTTAAGGAGAAGGAAAATGAAAGATTTATTTAAAGGCTGTTGGACAATTCCGAATTTACTCAGTGTTATAAGAATTCTTCTTATTCCTGTTTTTGCAGTTTTGTTTTATAGGCAGGAATATGGTTGGGCTATTTTAACACTTGTTCTTTCAGGTCTTTCTGACTTCTTTGATGGTAAAATTGCTCGTAAATTCAACCAAATCAGCGCGTTGGGCAAAATGCTTGACCCTGTTGCAGATAAATTGACTCAGGTTACACTTGCTGTGCTTTTGTTTGTGTTATTTAATAAGGCTCAGGATGCTACTTTAAAAGCTTTCAGTTGGGTGTTCCTTGTATTCATCGTTAAAGAAATTGTTATGGTTCTTGGTGGCGCGGTTATGCTTGCTTGTGGCATTCGTCCCGGTGCAGCAGAAATCTACGGCAAGGTTGCAACATTTGCATTCTATGCAATTATGATTTTAGTTATTGCTTTCGGTCCCGAGGTTGGCGTGTTCAGAACAGTATTCACTCTTCCCAATATTCTTATGATGATACTTGTTATCATTTCGGCAATACTAACTCTTGTAGCATTTGCAAGCTACATTCCCGGAACATTCCGTCAGTTTAAGGAACGTTTTTCCAAAAATAAATAATTATTAATTACACTTTTCCCAGGAGAAATAAATGAACAATAAAATGATATGCAGTAAATGCAAAAAACGCCCTGCAGTGATTTTTGTTTCCCGTGTTGATGGGGACAAAACCACTCAGGAAGGTTATTGTATAAAATGTGCTTCCGAGCTTAATATTGGACCCATCAAGCAGATGATGCAGAGTATGGGTATAACAGAGGATGATATTGAAGCAGTCAGCGAGCAGTTCGGTGATATGATGGAAAATCTTGATGATTTTCAGCTTGGTGGCGCAGGAACTATGCCTTTTATGCAGAATTTCCTCAATAATAACCCAATGAGTAATAATTCATCAACTGAAAATGAAACAGTAGAAGATGAACAAGAGGAAGAAAAAGAAGATAAGAAGGCTAATAAGAAAAAGAAAAAACACAAAACAAAAAGAAAATTCCTGAATTCTTATTGTACCGACCTTACTGCAAGAGCAAGGGACGGCAAAATAGATAGAATTATCGGCAGAGAAACAGAAATTTACAGAGTTACTCAGATTCTTTGCAGAAGAACAAAAAACAACCCTTGCCTTATCGGTGAACCCGGTGTAGGTAAAACCGCAATTGCAGAGGGGCTTGCTCTTAAAATTGCAGCAGGGGATGTTCCTGCAAGAATTGCAGATAAAGAAATCCATCTTCTTGATTTAACCTCTCTTGTTGCAGGTACTCAGTTCCGTGGTCAGTTTGAAAGCAGAATTAAGGGTCTTGTTGATGAGGTTAAGGAAGAGGGAAATATAATCCTCTTTATTGACGAGGTTCATAACCTTGTGGGTACAGGTGATGCGGAAGGCTCTATGAATGCCGCTAACATTCTTAAGCCTGCTCTTTCAAGAGGTCAGA
Organism: Acutalibacteraceae bacterium; assembly: GCA_045577815.1. Taxonomy (GTDB): domain Bacteria; phylum Bacillota; class Clostridia; order Oscillospirales; family Acutalibacteraceae; genus DTU089. Next base: position 24,379 of record JAZNJB010000056.1, on the reverse strand, counting down.
TTCAGGTTATTGGTGCTACAACCTTTAATGAATATAGAAAGCATATTGAGAAAGATGCAGCTCTTGAAAGACGTTTTCAACCCGTTAAGGTTGAAGAGCCTTCAGTTGAAGAGTGCTTCAAAATGCTTGTGGGAATTAAAGAATATTATGAGGATTTCCATAAGGTTAAAATATCTGATGCACTTGTTTACAGAGCAGTGCACCTTTCAGAAAGATATATTAATGACAGATTTTTACCTGATAAAGCAATTGACCTTCTTGATGAAGCTTGTACTTGCGCGAATCTCCGTAATGTAGCTATAAGCGACTATCAGAAGCTTATGACTAAGCTTGAGGATTTGAATGAGCGAGAGGAAGAGCTTCTTGATACAACTGCAGAGGAAGGTCCTGATTACGAAGCAATTTCAAATCTTAAGGCAGAAAAAATTGCTATCGAAAAGGAAGCGGCTCAGGTTAAAATCAAAGCCGATGATAACGATGTTACTGAAGAAGATATCGCAAGGGTTATTAATCTCTGGACAGGTATTCCAACATCAAAAATCATTGAAAACGATATGAGAAAGCTTTCGTGTCTCGAAAGCAAGCTTAAACAGAGAATTATCGGTCAGGATGAAGCAATTGAGGTTCTCGCAGCAGCTATCAGACGGAGTAGAGTTCAGATTTCTGCAGTGAGAAAGCCTGCATCATTTATCTTTGTGGGACCAACAGGCGTTGGTAAAACGGAGCTTGTTAAGCAGCTTGCTAATGAGCTTTTTGAAACCCCTGAAACACTTATTCGCCTTGATATGAGCGAGTTTATGGAGAAGCACAGCGTTTCCCGTCTTATTGGCTCACCACCCGGTTATGTTGGCTATGATGAAGCTGGCCAGCTTACAGAAAAGGTAAGAAGAAAGCCTTATTCAGTTGTTCTTTTTGACGAAATTGAGAAGGCACACCCCGATGTTCTTAATATTCTTCTTCAGATTCTTGATGAAGGAAAAACCAACGATGCGCAGGGCAGAACAGTAAGCTTTGAAAATACTGTTATTATTATGACATCTAATGCAGGAAGTCATATCTCTGAAAATGCTCTCGGCTTTAATCGTGATAAGAATCAGGCATCCAAAGATAAAACAATGAAAGCTTTAAAAGAGTTCTTAAGACCTGAGTTCTTAGGCAGAGTTGATGAAATTGTTACCTTCAACACTCTCGGAAAGGAAGAGCTTGTTAAGATTGCAGAGGTTCTTTTAGGCGAGCTTAAAGCACCACTAAAAGATAAGGGCATTGACCTTGTTGTCGGTGATGGTGTGTATGAAATTATCGCTGATTTGTCCGAGGACGGAGGCAGAGGTGCTCGTGATATCAGAAGAACAATAAGAAAAGAAGTTGAAGATAAAATCGCTAATATTCTTATTGATAATGCAGGCGCACTTGTAAACGAAATCACAGTTACTGCCGTTGACGGCAAAATTTCAGTTGATTTTAAATCATAAATAATAAATTAAATACCGACAGAGCAGTCGATGTTCTGTCGGTGTTTTAAAATTAATGGGTATTGTATGAAAAAAGTGGTAGTCGGTATCATTGCCCATGTTGATGCAGGTAAAACAACTCTTGCAGAAACGCTCCTTTATAAATCGGGCAAAATAAGAAAATTAGGTCGTGTTGACAATGGTGACACGGCTTTAGATACCCATACCCTTGAGCGTGAAAGAGGCATTACAATTTTTGCAGGTCAGTCTGTTTTCAATATAGGAGATTTGGAAATCAATCTTCTTGATACACCCGGTCACGTGGACTTTTCTGCGGAAACAGAAAGAATGCTTAAAATTCTTGACTATGCAATTCTTGTTATCAGCGGAACAGATGGCGTTCAGGCGCATACAAGAACACTGTGGAAGCTTCTTTGCGCATATAACATACCAACTTTTATTTTTGTTACAAAAATGGATTATGCAAGGCTTTCAAAGGAAGAGCTAATTGCAGATTTGAAGGAACTTTGCTCCGATAATTGTATTGATTTTTCAGATGACAAATCTGATTGTTTCTTTGAAAATGTTTCAATGTGCGATGAACAATCTTTAGAAACATATTTAGAAAGTGGATTAATTGAAAAAGAGAAAATAAGAGAGCTTATTAAAGCCCGAAAATGCACCCCTTGTTATTTTGGTTCAGGCTTAAAAGGTGATGGGGTTGATGAGTTTGTTTGTGGTCTTGAAAAATACATTACTGTTCCTGATTATCCCTGTGAGTTCGGCGCAAAGGTTTATAAAATAACCCACGACTCAAAGGGTGAAAGAGTCACTCATATAAAAGTAACGGGTGGTTCTTTAAAGGTTAAAGATACAGTAGCTATAAATGATAAAAATGAAAAAGTAAATAATATAAGAGTTTATTCGGGTGAAAAATTCACAACAGTAGAAGAAGCCCGGAGTGGCGGTATATACGCCCTTACAGGACTCAATTCAGTTAATACAGGTGATGGCTTAGGTTTCGAAAAATCCTTTGGAAAAGCCTTTTTAGAACCTGTTATGAATTATAGGATTGTTCTTCCCAAGGACTGCGACCCGAAAACCATTTTTCCTAAATTAAAAGAGCTTGAAGCTGAAGATCCACAGTTGCATATTACCTGGAATACATACTTGCAGGAAATTTATGTTTCCTTAATGGGCGATGTTCAGACAGAAATACTCAAAAGTATTATTTTAACACGATTTAATGTTAATGTTGAAATTGACAGCGGTAAGGTGCTTTATAAGGAAACAATTGAAAACAAGGTTGAGGGCGTAGGTCATTATGAACCCTTAAGGCACTATGCAGAGGTGCATTTAATAATTGAACCCTTACCTAGAGGGAGCGGAATTCAGTTCTCCTCAAAGTGTAGCGAGGATTCATTAAGCCGCAATTGGCAGAATTTGATTATGGGGCATTTAAGCGAGAAAGAGCATCTGGGCGTCCTTACAGGTTCACCGATAACAGACATTAAAATCACTCTTGCCGCAGGCAGAGCCCATTTAAAGCATACCGAGGGTGGCGATTTCAGGCAATCCACATACAGAGCCGTGAGACAAGGTCTTATGCAGGCTGAATCCGTTCTCTTAGAGCCTTATTATAGCTTCCGCCTTGAAGTTCCAACGGAGCAAATTGGTAGAGCCATCAATGATATAAGAATGAAAAACGGTACAATTGATTCTCCCGAGGATATGAACGGAACAAGCATTTTAACAGGTAAAGCACCTGTTACAACCTTAAATGGCTATGCTTCCGAGGTTGCAGCCTATACAAGCGGTAAAGGTCGTTTGTTCCTAGAGGTCTGCGGTTATGATGTTTGCCATAATGCAGATGAAATAATTGAAAATTCAAATTATTCTCCCGAAAGTGATTTGGAGAATACTCCCGATTCAGTTTTCTGCGCTCACGGTGCAGGCTTTAATGTGAAATGGGACAAGGTTTTTGAATATATGCACATTGACTCTTGTTTGGAGCAAGAAAAAACACCTTACGAGGTTAATCTCAATAAGCGTAATTTCCATATAGACGATAAAGAGCTTGAAGCTATAATGACCCGTGAATTCGGGGAGGACAAGCACCCCTTTTACAGATATAGCCATAATAAAGCACCTTCAAAGCCCGTTAGTACGGAATATAACACGGAAATCCGCAAGAAATATGTTATTGTTGATGGTTACAATGTGATTTTTGCCTGGGACGAGCTGAAAGAAATTGCAAACGATAATTTAGGTTTTGCACGAGACAAGCTTTTAGATATTCTTTGTAACTATTCCGCTTTCACAAAATGCGAAACAATTGTTGTTTTTGATGCTTATAAGGTATCGGGTAACAATGGGCAAAGGTTTAATTATAACAATATTCATGTAGTTTATACCAAAGAACGAGAGCTTGGCGATAACTACATCGAAAAGCTTATAAGTGATATCGGTAAAAATGAGAATGTGCGCGTTGTAACATCAGATAATCTTATTCAGCTTTCTGCGGTTCGTTTTGGTGTTCTTCGTGTATCTGCTCAGGATTTCAAACGAGAAATTGATGCAGTTGAAAAGAATATTGATGATTTGCTTTTCAAAATAAATAAACCAAGACCCCAAAAGGTTGGGGAACTTGTTGATTTGCTTTTAGGAAAAGGTGATTAAATGATTATAAAAGTATTTAATGAATTACCCAAGGATGCTTTGGCTTTGAGAATAACTGTTTTTGTTGAGGAGCAGGGCTTTGTTGATGAGGTTGACGAATTTGATAGTGTTGCAACCCACCTTGTTATGTACGAAAATGAAAAGCCAATAGCAACCTGTAGGTTTTATCTGAAAGAAGACAAAGAAACCTATATGTTCGGAAGACTTTGTGTTTTAAAGGAATACAGAGGGAAATCTCTCGGCAGAGAAATGCTTAAAAGCACAGAAGAAATCGTGAAAGAAAAGGGTGGAAAAGCAATAATTCTCCACTCTCAATACCACGCAAAGCCTTTCTATGAGAAATGTGGCTTCACCCAACAAGGTGAAATAGATTACGAGCAAAATAAACCTCACGCCTGGATGAGGAAAGGAGTGTAAAAAACAACTGGCTGTACGGAAAATACAGTCAGTTATTTTTATGTGTTCAGAATTTTGTTAAAAAGTAGAAATACCGCCAACCACATATTTCTTTAATATAATATTCATCAAAGGTTGGTATAGTGTATGTTGACACAATTATTGCAATTTCATGTGTTTCATCGTTAGAGCCAATTAAATAACAGTTGTCATTTACACCCTCAGGGTCATAAATTTCTCCTGCGTTAGTGAAGTTGAATCCGAATAAGGGATACTCACAGCTATAGCCTGGAAATGGTTCTATATATTTATTATGAGCTTCTTTGATTTTTTTATAATCTGTTGGTGAGTATTCAAAAATAAAGGTTGAACGCTGGTCGTTTCCGAAAGCTGTGTCTTCACCCATTTCAAAAAAATCCGCATCAAGCGGTTCACCTATGTCACTTGGTGAGAGGGTATAACCTTTTAAATCTGCACTTTTGTAAAATTTACTATAAAAATTTATGACCTCTTCATTGTCTAATTTTAATTGAAAGGTTGGAGTCCATAAAAAATAAGCCCAAAATAAACCCATAAAATATGGAACAACCAGAATTATGGCGATTATGGATTTAACTATATGATGAATTCTTTTAACTCTTTTAAGAGCAATTATTACTAACCATATTATTAGTGGAATTATTATCATATTTATTATGGTTTCAAATTCAAACAAGAAAATATGTAATAATGTTCCACCAATAAGAATTATTGCAATGCTTATCGGTATGGATTTAGCAAAAAAATTTGCAAGAGACCAGGGGATATGTATATTTTCTAAATTCTTTTTTATCTGTTCCTTGGTTTCTTCATCATCACCAAAATCATCAAGTGCTTTTTCCAGGCTTTCCTCTTCGGAATAACCAATTTCAGTATAATAATCAATTCTTTCGTATATATGGTTTTCAAGCTCAGCTTGAAGCTTATATCTTGTTTCTTTTGTTATGCGTTTGGGTATGTAGTTAGCAATAAATTCCGAAATTCTTTCTTCCATAAAAACACCTCAAATCAAGCAGTAACAGGTGAGGTCTGGGGTTTAATAACCTTCTTTACAGCAGTTGAATAAGCATCCCATTCTTCCTTTGATTTAACAAGAACTTTTCTGCCTTTATCTGTTATTCTGTAATATTTCCTTTTGCGTCCTTGGTTGCTTTCTTGCCAATAGGATTCAACATAGTTATCCTTTTCAAAAGCGTGCAGAATAGGGTAGAGGGTTCCCTCTTTGAAAGAAAAAACATCCTCGCTTCTTTTTTCGATTTCTTTGATAATCTGATAGCCATACATTTCTTCGTTTTCTAAAACTGATAAAACAAGTAACGCACTGCTACCTTTTGTAAGTTCTTTTTTTATATTCATAATAACTCCTCCGATACATAGAATTGCGATACATAGAGTTTCTATGTATAAAATAGCATATAACAATATTTTTGTCAATAATTTTTTAGCTTTAAAAAAGTTCTACTTTATTTCGACTGTTAATTTGTCTGATGGAATTGAAAATAGACTATTAAAATCTTATTATTTAGGTGAAAGGAGTGGTTTTGTGGATAAATATGTATTCGGAAACAAGTTGTACGAATTACGCACTCAGAATAATTTAACCCAAAAAGAATTGGCAAAATATCTCGGTGTTTCCAATAAAGCGGTTTCAAAATGGGAAACAGGAGAAGCTATGCCAAGAGTTAAAACTCTTCAGGCAATTGCTCAATGCTTCGGTATAACTTATTCAGATTTGCTTTCAGAAACTCCAAGTGAAGAAAAACTCCCACCGTATGAGGTTTATTACAGAAATAAAATTGAAGCAAAAGAAGATAAATTTGTTAAAGACAGTAAATCAACTCGTGTGTTTGTTTGTTTCTTTATTTTAGTGAAAATTTTGCTTTGTTTGTTTAATGTAATATTTATAAAAGTTAATGTTTTATATTCAGTATTTTCAATGGCTATACTGATGCTTTTGGGTGTGTTTTACTATAAATTTATAACTGAATTAATTAAAAATATTAAGAATGTCAGCAATAAGGATATAAGTAATCATTTTTGTTACTTGTCAGTGTTTATTTTGTATGCGGTTATTGACAGTCTTATTTTTTATGAATATGATTTTAATAACAACTTTACTATCGCGTTACATATACTTTCGCTTGCTTTTGCTTTATTATTCTATATAATTCAAAAAAAGGATTGTTCTGAATATTCCTTGCAATTGGTTGGTGCTATAGGAATCTGTTTGCCGCTTCTGTTTTTGGGTATGTGGGTGGTAAAGGGCACAAGTAGTATGTATAACTATATTGAAAATTTAGCGTTACTTAACGAAAAGATTGACAATAGCAAAATATATGACGTGTTAGTTGGATATTTTGTATTGTTTCTTAACATTATATCAATGATTATATATGCACTTATAAATATTGATTTCTTTTATTTATCTGATATTGTAAGAGCAAAGCAAATAAAAACTAAGGAAAATGATACACTAAATAAAAAACATGCAAAGATACTTGTATTAGCTAGTGTTATTGTATTTTCCTGTATTATGATTTGGATTTTTTCGATATTTTTTAAACTTTTAGGTGCTTTTCAACATTGAAGTGATATTCTCAATTAATAAAATTCCACCCCGGCAGTTTTGTTCTGTCGGGGATTTTCTTGTTTTAGATAAAATAACCTTGACTGTTTTTCTAAATGTAATATAATTGTAATAGTAAAAATCTATCTAAGATTGGACGGAAAAATTATGGACAAATATGCTCGCTTCAGATACCAACCCTGTTTACCTTTAGGTGAGGATGGCAGATGTGTTACTGCTTCTAAAAAGCACATTGACCTCTCCCGAAAAGCCGCAACAGAAGGTATGGTTCTTCTTAAAAATGAAAATAATGCCTTGCCCCTTAAAAAAGGCGAGAAAATCGCCCTTTTCGGCAAAGCAACAATTGAATATATCAAAGGCGGTGGCGGTAGCGGTGATGTTAACTGCCCATATATCCGCAACATTTTTGAAGGATTTGAACAGAAAGAAAGTGAAGATAAAGTTTCTGTTTATATGCCCCTTGTTGATTTCTATAAGGAATATGTAAAAAAAGAAAGCGTTAATGTTCTCACAGAAGAGCAGATTAACGCTCGTTGGGATATTGTTAATAATATGGAATTCTGCACAGAGCGTGACGATATGACTTACGATACCTTTGCAGCTATGCATGTAGTGGAAGCAGAGGTTCCCGAAAGTCTTATTGAAGATTCTGCAAAATGGGCAGACACAGCAATTTTTACAATAAGCCGTTTCTCTGCTGAGGGTGTTGACAGACGCCCTCAGGGTAATGACTATTACCTTTCAGATTTGGAAAAAGACCTTCTTGATAAATTAACAAAGCTTTTCAAAAAGGTTGTTGTTATAATTAACTCAGGTGCAACAATTGACTGCGAATACTTTGCAGAAAATGAAAAGGTTCAGGGTATTCTCTTTGGTTGGCAAGGCGGTATGGAAGGTGGTTTAGCTATTGCAGACCTTCTTTGCGGTGATGTGAACCCCTCAGGTAAAATGGTTGATACTATTGCCAAATCCTACGATTGCTACCCTTGTAAAGAGGATTTCTGGGAATGCTTCGACCATGTTGATTATTCCGATGATATTTATGTTGGTTACCGCTATTTTGAAACAATTCCCGGTGCAAAAGAAAATGTCCGTTATCCCTTCGGTTTCGGTCTTTCCTATACAAAATTTGAATTGAGCAGTAAGGTTTGTTGCGAAAGCGACGGCAATATTGTTGCAATTGTTAATGTTAAAAATATCGGTAATGTGGCAGGTAAAGAGGTTGTTCAGCTTTATTACAGCGCACCTCAGGGCTTGCTCGGTAAACCATCAAGAGAGCTTTGTGCTTTCAAGAAAACAAAGCTTCTTGCTCCCAACGAAGCAGAAACTCTTGTTATGAGCTTTAATATCAACGATATGGCAAGCTTTGATGATTTGGGCAAGGTGCAGAAATCCGCATACGTGCTTGAAGAGGGTACATATAATTTCTACCTTGGCACATCTGTAAGAGATGCAGAGAAGCTTGCTTATGAATACATAGTCGAAGAAAATACTGTTGTAGAACAGCTTTCCGATTGGTGCAAGCCCTTTAAGCTGGCAAAGAGAATGTTAGCTGACGGAACTTATGAAGAGCTTCCCCAGGGTGAAGAAACTTATCTTTACGGCATCAATGAGCCAACAGATGCAAAAGCTCCCGAAACAGTTGTTCCCTTTGATAAAGTAGGGGAAGAAATCACCCTCGATGAATTTGTTAAGCAGTTCACAGATGCTGAGCTTATGGACTTTGTAGGTGGTCACGGCCCAACAGGTGTTTGTAACACAGGTTGCTTCGGTGGTGTTGAAAGGCTTTCTGTTCCTGCAGTACCTACTGCAGACGGTCCTGCAGGCTTAAGACTTAATACAGAAACAGGTATTCCCACAACTGCCTGGCCCTGTGCAACTCTTCTTGCTTGTAGCTGGAATCCCGAATTAGCTTTTGAAGTTGGCGTTGGCGGTGGTGCAGAAATCCGCGAAAACAACCTTGGTGTTTGGCTTTCACCTGCACTTAACATTCACCGCGACCCAATGTGCGGAAGAAACTTTGAATATTATTCAGAAGACCCGTTAATTGCAGGTAAGTTTGCAAGTGCTGTAACAAGAGGGGTTCAGTCCCAGAAGGTTGCAGTTTCAATCAAGCATTTTGCTTGCAACAATAAGGAAGCAAACCGTTTTGCAAGTGATTCTCGTCTTTCTGAAAGAGCACTGAGAGAAATCTATCTTAAAGGCTTTGAAATCTGCGTTAAAGAAGCAGATCCTTGGACAGTTATGAGCTCCTATAACCTTATTAACGGTCAGCATACCTCTGAAAGCTATGAGCTTCTCACAGGTATTCTCCGTGATGAATGGGGTTACAAGGGTATGGTTGTAACCGATTGGGGCGTAAAAAATGACCCGGTTAAAGAGGTTAAAGCAGGTAACGATATGAAAATGCACTGCGGTTACCCCGAAGACCTTAAGGCTGCATTTGATAAGGGGGATTTAACAAGAGCAGACCTTGAGCTTTGCGCTAAGAGAATACTTGATATGTTTATGAGATTAGTTTAAGCAGAATAAAAAACAAGGATTGTAAGCGTGAAAACTTACAATCCTTGTTTTTTAGCTTGTTTTATTGCACTAATAACTTTTTGTTGCGGTCATATATCTTTTCGTTATCATCAGTAAAATTGATAGGTCCTGAACTGTCGAAAGAGTAATCATAAAGGCTGATTAAATGATAATAACCATAGCCGTCCTGTAAAACTGCATAAGCTTTGACATTATCATTAGAGTTAACATTATAATTAAAAGTCATATGCTCGTTATAACAACCATATTCATCAACAGCATAAGTAACATCTTTTGTTTCAAGCTGCTGGTCATTTATTTCCGTTAAAATATATAGCTTTTGGAAATCAGGTTTTTCATCCGCTGTTACATAGTAAATCGAGAAATTTGCCTGAATCTGAAATTCATAATAATTGTTGCCGTTATCAATAACTTTTTTGAGTGTTGTATCGAAATTTGAACCATTTGCTACCAGATCACCAAAAAAGCGTTGGTATAAATAATTTGTATGAATTTCCGGAAGAAATTCGTTTTCGCTTTTATCACCGTTTTTGATAGTAAGAAGAGGGATTAAATCCTCTTCTTCATCCGTCCTGAAAGCGTAAGCATCATATTCACCAATAAATTTATCACCGTTTTTCTTTAATTTAATTTCATCTTTTCCGATTTTAATGGAAACTGTGGTTTCATCTGTAACAGTTTTAGGAATAGCGGTAAAGTTCATTTTTACTGTGTGATTTTTCGGGTTTAATTCACCGTATTGGCAATCAATATATGAAAGCAGGCTTGCCTCCTTCTTCATCTGCTCATCAACATTATAATATATAGAATCAATCTGACTGCGGAAGTTTTCCATTTCGTAAGCGTGGTTTTGTTCCATAGCGGAGATGTATTCTGATAAATCAGATATTTTCCATAAAGAACCGAATAGAAAAGCGCCTAAAACAATAATACAAATGAAAGCGATTTTCCATTTCTTTGTTGTTTTTTTATTCAACTGAATAACATCAATAATGTTTTTATCTGCTGCTTCAACCTTGTTTTCGGGTTTTGCAATTTCACCGCTTAAAATGTCGCTTATGCTTACCTCAAAAATCTCGCTGATTTTTTCAAGAGTTTCGGTGTCCGGGTAGCTTTTGCCCGTTTCCCAGCGTGATACCGCTTTATCGGTTACGCCTACCATATCCGCAAATTGCTTTTGGGTAAGGGAACGGAGCTTTCTTTGCTCTGCAATAAATGAGCCAACCTTTAATTTATCCATAGTATCACACCTCTTTTCAGTTAAATTATACGGTTTTTCAGGCGCAAAGTCACCCTATTTAAAATAGAATTTGCGAGAATTACTGTATTTTCTTCTTGTTTTTTAAATAAATACCAACAGAACCCCCAAATACTGCTATGCAAACACAAGAACCACCGATTAAAAATACAGGAAGAATATCAAAAAACGACGATAAATGAAACTGATTCTTGTAGGAGAATTCAACTGTGTAAGTATTATCATCAAATGATATATTTTCCTGTAACAATTCCGGAAGAATTATAATGTTGTTGTACCAACAATTTTCTTTTTCAAATTTTTCCATTTCTTGTGCAGAATCAAAATACATAGTTTCATATTCAGTGGTATCGAAATTGTGTGTAATTGCTTTGTATCCGTTTTTTGTTTTTTCAAAGTCAACTTTCATTTCTTCAACAACAAGAACATAATTTTCGTAATCGTTGCTGATTACCTCGTAAAGCTTCTTATCGTCAATAACAAAGCTTTTTAATCTGTTGTATTCTTTTTGAGCTTCTCCAATGTTTTCATAATCTTCGTGAACTCCGTCAAGGAAACAGTAGGTTTCTCTGTTTGGTACAAGCTGTTCAATAGTAGCTGAAACAAATGGTAAAACGAACGAAAGAACAACACATACTGCAACAATAATTGATGTGATTTTTATATGCTTTTTTCTGTATTTTTTCTGTTCGGGTGAAAGCTTCTCTATTTCTTCAATTTTCCATTTTTTATTTAACTTAGAGCGGATGAGATATGTGGGGAGCCCTGCAACAACTAAAAATGCAGGAAGACTAACAAAGGCAAATGAAACACCTGAAAATATGATATTTAAAATTATGCCACATAACACTAAAATAGTAAGAAATGTTATTGTTGAAATATATTTTATACATGTCTTCTTGGTTGATTGTATATCATCATTATCTATAATTTCTTCATCATTAAAACCTGAAAGCAAATTATTTACTGCAATTGCAATAACAATAACCGAAGCAGAAGCTAAAAGCAGAGTGATTAAAAGACCAACCCACAAAAAGTCATAGTTTATTATATCACCCAGCGTATATGCCAATAACACCGAAGCAACACCTAAAACTATGGAAATAATTGAAAGGTTTTTGAATTTTGTTGTGGCTCTGTCAATTAAATATTTAATTTGTTTTTCGCTTTTAGTTTCTTTTATTTCAACGTTTTCTTCTTTTGTTATTCTTTCACCGCGCAGAATATCATCAACAGTAACAGAATATAATTCAGCAATAAGGGGGAGCATCATAATTTCGGGGCAACCCTCATCACGTTCCCATTTACTTACCGTTTTGTTGGAGACATTAAGCCTGTCGGCAACTTCTTGTTGGGTCATTCCGTTTGCTTTTCTTAAGGCAGCAAGAAAACTGCCTATTGTTTTTTTCTCCATAATATAACCTCCTTTATGCTTCCATTCTGCTATAAATAGAGAAAAATTTAAACTCACAAACCGTAGAATATATCTACTATTCGTGGAAATTCCCTTAATTTCATTTTATCATAACCCGATATTATCTGCAATAACATAATTAACTGCTTGGCATATAATGCTATCGGAGGTGATATTATGGGTTTTTTCAATTGCAATTGCAGAGTGGGTTGCTCTGTCTTAGGTCTTATTGTAAGTCTTGTTTCAGGTATTGTTGCACTTGTTCTCACTATTACAGGAACAATTGGTGTTTTACCCCTTTTTGCCTGGATCGGCTTCGGAATTGCAATAGGTTTATTGATTGTAACCTTTGGTGTAGCGGCTTTCACAGATGAAGGCAGGCGAGAGAAGGGTTGCATTTGCAAGGCATTGTCAACCCTGCAGTTCGGAGCGTTAGGAACAATTTTAACCGCTCTCGTTCTTCTTGCAGTGGATTTCGGTGGTATAACAACAATCGGTGCCATTATCTATGGTGCTTTCTTTTTCTTTTTTATATTCCTTCTTACTTCCGTTATCTGCCTTGCAAGATGCTATGCTTCTTGTGGGGAATAAAAAATGCTTGATGTATGTTTGTGTTGTGAAACATCTTCATTATTCACTCTTACATCTTAACTGAAATTCCGTACACGCATTTTATTTTAGTGAAGAGTGAATAGTTAATAGTGAACAAGTAAAAATTCCGCACACTTACGTGTACGGAATTTTTTTGGCAGGGGCAGAAGGACTCGAACCCTCAAGGACGGTTTTGGAGACCGGAATGTTACCATTACATTATGCCCCTATATTAACTTGAAAAAGGTGGTGGACCAACAGGGACTCGAACCCCGGACCAACCGGTTATGAGCCGGTTGCTCTAACCAACTGAGCTATTGGTCCCTATTTGCAACAGATAGAATTATATTAAATTAACATCATTTTGTCAAGGGGTTTTCAAGTAAAAGTTTAAAAAAATAGCAAATAGCAATTTGATAATGTAGGGGACGGTCTTGACCGTCCCGCCAAATTCATCAATAACCTTTAGGTCGGGTCAAGAACCGCCCTTGCATTGCACTATCTGAGAGCATCAAACCGCACAGAATTAAGATTATTTCATTTTTTTAGCCTTATGAAACCTCGGCTTTTTCTCACCTGCATTTACCATTTCTCTTGAAAGCAAAGTTCTCATTTGTTGCAAAACCTTTGAATAGTTTTCATCATTAACAAGGTTGTTTTTCTCGCAAGGGTCGTTTTTCAAATCATAAAGAAAATCATCAAAATAATGAACAGCCTTTGATTTGTGCCAACCTGAGCCTATTGCTTTTGCAGAGTATTTCCAATTCTTTGTTCTTACACATCTGCCTATATGCGATTCGCTTATCTGAACAAAAACACAATCTCTTTCAGGAGCATCTGCTTCATTTATAGGCAAAACATTACCTGAATAGCTTTCGGGAATGCTAATTCCTGCAAGATTTAAAATTGTAGGAGGTAAGTCAATAAGGCTTACTAAACAATCCTTATTATCAGTTTTCTCAATAGCACCACCACCGAAAACCAGAGGAGTATGTATGCTTGATTCGTGGCAGCTTCTTTTATATTCAAAGTTTCGGGTTTTGAAATGGCATCCATGATCGCTTGTGTAAATAATAACAGTATTATCATAAATACCCTTTTCTTTCAGCGCATTAACCAATTTACCAACATTTTCATCAAGTCGGTTTATTGCGGCAATATAATCGGGGTATTCATCTTTATAATCGCCCTTAAGAAATGTCAAATCCTCGGGAATGGGGTAATCCTTGTATTTTTCAATTGCTTCAACAGGACCTTCAAAATGACCTCTGTCATTCTGATGATGGGGTTCAAGCTGAGAAATGAACATAAAAAACGGCTTTTCGCTATTATGATTATTAACATATTCAACTGCAAAATCATTTATGCAGTCTGCTCTGTAGCCTGTAAAATCAATTTTGTTGCCGTCTTCATCAAAAATATACCCGTCATAACCATGAGAGGTGAATTCAAGAACATCTGCCGCTCTCCAATATTTATAACCACCTTGCTTCTCTTCAGGTACTGCAGTTTTTTCGCAATGGAAACCAATGCCCTTTGCTCTGTCGGAGGCAAGATGCCATTTGCCTATATAAGCGGTATCATAGCCGTTTTCATTGAAATAATCTGCCATTGTTTTTGTGTTTTCGGGCAGGGGAATACCATTCCAGAAGCAACCGTTTTCCGTTGCATATTGCCCGGTTTGCAGGCAAGCTCTCGCAGGTCCGCAAACAGGCTGACAGGTGAAAGAATTTTCAAAGATAGTTCCTTCTTCACCCAATTCCCAAACATTCGGCATTATTTCACTATTAAGCGTATCCCAGCGCTGTTGGTCTGAAAAATAAAATATAATATTCGGTTTCATAAAATCACCATAAAAATTTACTGCTTTCACTATACAATGAAAGCAGTAAAAAGGCAAGTGTTTTACATTGTTTCAAACACACAATAATATTTGTTTGTTTCAGTGTCATATAAAAATATAATCTTATTGGGAGGAATGTCATTGTCAGAATCTGTGACGATTTGATTGTTCTGTTCATCATATATACAAATGTAGCATTTATGGTATCTGTAGCTATAATCTAAAAACTCATCACAATAATCATAATGATCAAGTTTATTAATATGATATGGGGTCAACTCACTCCATTTTCCATCTTCAGCTTCTTGAATGATGATTTTTTCCTCTTTGTTGCTTAATCGGAATACAGAATAGTCATATATATCAATCCAATACCAACGATAAAATTTGAAAGCAGGTTTAGTTGGCGTATAAACAATATTCAGGTCTGATATGTATGGATTAAGAGTACCGAAATAACACCTGAATGCAGTTGCTTCAACAAAAATCAATATAACTATAATTATAATTAGTTTTTTATTTACCGGTCTGATTTTGAATTTTTTTGTCTTTGTTTTATTATCTTTATTCATTATTTTTACCTTCAACAAAATGCCCGTTCTCATATATTACAGTATGCTCTTTGATTGCATCTTCACTTCTGTCATAATCATAAAAATAGTAAAAACAAATTTCGTTGTTTTCTACCTCAATGGTAAATTCGCTTTCGTCTTCCAAAGGGCAACGCCCATCGTCACCATCGACACTTGTTATTTTTCGTATTAAAAAACTATTAATTTTTTCATGTATTATTGAATCACCACTTAAAAGAAAACTTCGGTTTTCGATAACAATATCTTTTTCAAATTGTTCGAAAGTATATTCTTTTATTGAGATAATATTGTCAATTTTAAAATCAGTTGCAAATATTTGCAAAAGCAATATAGGTAGTAATATGATATTCAGAATTATCAACAACAGTTTTTTAGTTTTTACTATTAGGACGATAACGGCAATAAATTCTAAAATCAAGAAGATGGAGAAGCAGATGTCGTGTATAATTTTCAGCCAAGTGACTCCGAAAAGAAATAATTCATAATCGTTCTTTAATAATATTTTACATATTAGATACATAAGCAAAAGTATAATTGCTGGTATTTGTGATAAAATAAATATTCGTTTTGTATCAGTTTTCATATTATAACCGCCTGTGATGCTTGGTATTTGTGTAGTCTTTGGTTTTACCTAATATAACCATAGAATTGAAGTTCAGCGTCGTTATCATAAGTTAATTCGTAGCTAATAACCCAATCTTCCCAAAAATTTAATGCCTGCATTTTTTCTACAGCGTAACCGCCACCACTTAATCCGTATTTTTCAACAGAATATTTTTCTTCAGGTGCAGTTAAAAACTCGGTTAAAAAATCTGTCGTTATTGTTTTTCCTGAAATTAAATTAACAATCTCTGTAAATAAATCCACATCAAAATTATTATCATCATCATCATTTACTTCTGAAATTGTATAAGAAATAGAAAAAGTACCGTTTCCTTTTTGTGTTTCGGTAGCGTTAGTCGAAAATCTAATATCGATTCTTTGTTTATCGTTTATTATGATATAGTAGTGTTTTAATGAATTGATTTTATCTGTTGCCCAGTTTTTGGATTCAAGATTATGTTTATCTGTTACTGTTTCGATTCTATTATAACATTTGTTGAATTTTTCTGTTAATTTATCCAAAGTATATGTTGTATTTCTGAACAGTAGGAAACAAACAGAAAGCATTAATAAAGCAACTACGAATAAAACTGTAATTAGTTTTTTCATAATTAATCTTCCTCGTCATTACCTTCAACATATTCCAATATATCTCCCGGTTGGCAGTCAAGCTCACGGCATATGGCTGAAAGAGTAGAGAAGCGCACTGCCTTTGCCTTGCCTGTTTTTAATATTGAAAGGTTGGCTTGGGTCAAGCCGATTTTGCTTGCAAGCTCACCCGAGCTCATTTTTCTTTTTGCAAGCATAACATCTAAATTTACAATTATTGCCATATTTACACCGTCAAATCATTTTCATTTTTTATTTGTGTTCCGTATTCAAATGCACTTTTGATAATTCTGAGAATTAACCACATAAAGCCTGCTGCCGCAGGAATGGGTAACCCCGCAAGGAAGAAAAAGCACAGAGGTATTGAAAGAGGAACAACCGAAAGACAGGCACAAGAAAGAATTTTCAGGTATTTGACAGTTTTTTCGGTGAAGATTTCGCCTCGTTCAAGATTTTTGAGAAATTTGAATGTATAAACTAAAGTGACTGCTGCTGATGGTGAACAGGCATAGAAAACAGCAGTCAAAACATTTGCAACGCCTTCTCTGTTTTCAGTTAACTCGCAGTACCAATTGAATATAATGGGAGCAGTTAATAAAAAGAAGGCAAAAAAACCAGCCAGAATTATTACTATTGCTTTTGTAAGCTTCAGGGATTTTTCAAATTGTTTCAAGTTTAATCATCTCCTTGGGGCGAATATATCACACAATTTATCGAAAAACAATAAAAAATTATCGTTTGTAATAAAATTGTAACCATTTCAGTACTTCGTTTTGATAGCTACTTTGTCAAAACTTTAACTTGACATAACGCCTTAAATAAACTATTATAATATGGAACATTTATGATGTGGATTAACAGTTCAAAAAATGAGAAGGAAGTGTTTTAATGAATCCTCAGTACGAAGCATTGTTTACTCCTTGGAAAATAGGCAATGTTGAAATCAAAAACCGTATCGTTATGTGTCCTATGGGTGGTACATCTCTTTTCGGTTGGTTTGAGCTCGGTGGTTGCCATTTTGACAAGGAAGCGGCAAAACTCTTTTTAGAAAGAGCCAATAACAATGTTGGTCTTATCATCCCCGGTATTGCACCCTTGCGTGATACCTTCTGGGGCAAATGGCTCTGGCAGAACCCCAAGATGTTCGAAGAGCTCAAAGAATTTATGGATGAAATCCATAAAACAGGTGCTAAATTATTTATTCAGCTTACAGCAGGTATGGGTCGTTCATGGGCTATTACAGAGCTTATCGCACCCTTACATAAAAACAAATTCACTCGTGCACTTATCAAGCCTGTTATTGATACATCTCACGAGTTGGCATCTCCCAGCCCTCAGAAATCACGTTGGGCTCACGATATTGAGTGCCCTGAAATGACAGTTGAGCAGATTCACGAAATTATTGAAGCATTCGCAAAAACTGCAAAGCTTTGCCGTGATGCAGGTGTTGACGGTGTTGAGGTTCACGCTGTTCATGAAGGCTATCTTCTTGACCAGTTTGCTATTGAATATTTCAACAAACGTACTGACGAATACGGTGGAAGCTTTGAAAACAGATATCGCTTTGCAGTTGATGTTGTTAAAGCTATTAAAGAGGCTTGCGGTGAAGATTTCCCCGTTTCTCTCCGTTATTCAGTTGAATCCAAAATGAAAGACTTCTGCTATGGTGCAATGCCCGGCGAAGAATATACAGAAGTTGGTAGAGCTATGCCCGAATCTGAGAAGGCTGCAAAATACCTTCAGGATGCAGGCTATGATATGCTTAATGCTGATAACGGTACATATGACTCTTGGTACTGGGCACATCCTCCTATGTATATGCCACAGAACTGTAACCTTGATGATGTAGCGCATATCAAGAAATTCGTTGACATTCCCGTTGTTTGTGCAGGTAGAATGGAACCCGATGTTGGTGCTAAAGCAGTTGCAGAGGGTAAAATCGATGGTGTTGGTGTTGCTCGTCAGTTCCTTGCAGACCCCGAATGGATTACAAAGCTTATTGAAGACAGAGTAGAGGAAATCAAACCCTGTATCTGCTGTCACGCAGGTTGCTTCAACTTCTCATCATCCAAGGGTCACGCTAATACTCAGGACCTTTTCGATACAATGGGTCTTTCCCGTTGTGCAATTAACCCCAAAACAATGCAGTCCAAGAAATATAAAATTGTTCCCGCTAAGAAGAGCAAGAAAATTGCTGTTATCGGTGGCGGTATCGGTGGTATGGAAGCTGCTATTGTTTGCGCTCAGCGTGGTCATAAGGTTGACCTTTATGAGAAAACAGATAAGCTCGGTGGTGTATTTATCGCTGCTGCCGCTCCTTCTTATAAAGAAAAAGACCGTGACCTTATCGCTTGGTACAACCGTGAGGTTAAGAAATACGATGCAATCACAATCCATATGAACACAGAGGTTAAGGATATTGCATCTCTCGGCGCAGATGAAGTTATTGTTGCAACAGGCTCTGTTGCTAACAAGATTCCCGTTAAGGGCGCAGACAAGGCAATTGAAGCAGTTGACTTCCTTCTTGGTAACAAAGAGGTTGGTCAGAATGTTACAGTTGTTGGTGGTGGTCTTACAGGTTGCGAAATTGCATATGAGCTTTATCTTCAGGGCAAGAACCCCACAATTGTTGAAATGCAGGATGACCTTATCACCACTCCCGGTGTTGCTCTTGCTAACACAAGTTATCTCCGTGACTTCTTCAAGACAAACAAAGTTCCTGTATATCTTGAAACAAAAACAACTGAAATCACTGATAGCAGCGTAACAGTTATGACAAAGGACGGCAAAACAGAAACAATCCCCGCAGACAGCGTAATTCTTTCTGTTGGTTATAAACCCGCTCCCATCGCTGAAAAGAGCAAGCATGTTCACATTATTGGTGACGCTCTTAAAGTTGGTAACCTTCGTACAGTTATCTGGAAGGCTTGGGACGTTGCAATGAAACTGTAATATATTTAAGAAAATCCGTCCAAATACTTGGGCGGATTTTTTAAAAGGGTTTAACAATGAAAATCTATTTTGAAAATAAATCCACGGATTTGGGTGTGGAAATAATATTTGAAGATAATAGTGTTTTGAATATTCCGCCCAATTCACCTGAAGCTTTTGAAATTAATGCAAATAACATTACTTTTTCTGTAAAATATATTCGTGATTTT
The DNA here is from genome assembly GCA_045577815.1 of Acutalibacteraceae bacterium. GTDB lineage: Bacteria > Bacillota > Clostridia > Oscillospirales > Acutalibacteraceae > DTU089. Next base: position 4,611 of record JAZNJB010000056.1, on the reverse strand, counting down.
ACTTTCGGTTATCAATTTATTCCCAAAGCTAATGGTAAATTAACCGACCAAATTACTAATAAATTAACTGAAAAAGCAATTAAGTCTATCGGGAATGCTATTGTTCAGGTAGTTAATACTTATAAAATAAGCTGTTTAAAAGATAGTTCTGTAATTGAGGTTAATGACAGAGCACATTATCTTTCAGCAGATGGTATCGATGCCTTTTTCGGATGTTTTCCTGCACTTTACTATTTTGGTCAGGCAGAGTGCGAAAATGCAGAAATTGAGGTTGTTTCCTCTGTTTCAATCAACAGACCTGCATTCATCAGTCTTTATAAATTAGTTTACAGAACAATAAATCTTCACGGCTTATTCTTTAATATAATTAAGTATAAGGTGCAGATTAACAGACAAAGAAATATTTCAAGCAAAAGCTATCTTACAATGAAATTCAGAAAGCTTTACAGTTTATCTTTAAGCGAAAGAGAATATCAGTTTAAGCCAATAACAGTTTTAACTGATAAGTTTCTGAATTTTATAAAAGGAAAACTTCCTAAACGAATTTATAATAAACTCGTCAGGAAGTTTAAAAAATATTTCAATATTAAATAATGTCCGCTATAACAGGGTAGTGGTCTGATGGAAGCTTTCCGTTTATTTTATCGGTTGCGGTTTTTACTACTGCAACCGATTTTATATTTTTAACGAAAATAAAATCAATCATTTTTGAACCCTTACCATACCAATGAAAGCTATCTATGTTGTCTTTCTCTTTTGCTATGGTTCTCGCATCGGAGAAACCATTTGAAAGCATCATTTCATAAACAACGGAATCAGGCGTAACATTAAAGTCACCTGAGATTATTATCGGCATATTATTGAATTTTTCTGTCTTTTGAAGAATTAGCTTTATACCCTCAATCTGCGCAGTTACACCTATATGGTCAAGGTGAGTGTTAAAAACTGCGTAAACTTTTTCAGTTTCTTTATCTTTTAAAACTGCGTAAGAACAGGTTCTGTTTTCTGCCCCATCCCAACCAAGACTTGGTTTATCTGGTGTTGCAGAAAGCCAGAAATCTTCTTTTTCAAGCAGTTCAAATTTATGCTTGTTATAAAAAACCGGGGAGTATTCGCCCTTTTTGTTGCCATCATCCTTACCAACACCAACAAAATCATATGTATCTTTAAATTGGTTAATTAAATACCTCATCCATGCAAAATGCACCTCCTGAAGACCGAAGGTGTCAGGTGCATATTTTATAATTATATCTCGCACAAGCTTCTGACGGAATACCCAATGGTTTTCGCCTCTGCCTGCACAAAGAATGTTAAAGGTCATTGATTTCATACATAACACCTCAAATTTCTTTAAGTATTATAAGATATTGTTCGTAAATTTACAAGAAATTTAAGTTAATTAGTGTTGAGTTTTACATCATAATATGTTATATTTAAAGAAATTTGAGGTAATGTTCTTGGAGTTGATATTATGGATTTCAGAAAAGATTTAGTTGAAAATATTTTGCCATTTTGGCTTGAAAATGCCATTGATTATGAAAATGGTGGTATTTATACCAGCCTTGACCGTGAAGGTAATATTTACGGCACAGATAAAAGCGTCTGGTTTCAGGGCAGAGCCTTGTGGGTTTTCAGTAAGGCATACAACCTGATAGATAAAAATGAAGAGTATCTCAAAGCAGCAAAGGCTATTTATTCTTTCTTGCCCAAATGTACAGATACTGATGGAAGAATGTTTTTCACAGTTACCGCAGACGGCAGAGAGCTTCAGAAGAGAAGATATTATTTCTCTGAAACCTTTGCTGCAATCGGTTGCGCAGAGCTTTATAAGGCAACAGGTGACAAGGCAGTTCTTGAAAGTGCAGAAATGTATTTTAATGTAGCTTATGAATGCTTTACAGGTGTTCGCAAAAATCAGCCTAAAATCAACCCTGCAAATATTGATTCAAAAGCCCTTTCACCCGTTATGATTATGCTTTCAACCGCTCAGGTTCTTCGTAGCATTGACGGACTCTGGGACAAATATAATCCTCTTTGTAAGGAATGTCTTGATGAAATTCTTCACGGCGGTTATCTTACAGAAAAAGCACTTCTTGAAAGTGTTACAAAAGCAGGGGAGTTTATTGATAGTCCCAACGGCAGAATTGTTAACCCGGGTCACTCTCTTGAAGCTGCATGGTTCATTATGGCTGAAAGTCTTGTAACAGGTAACGACGAAGCAGTTAATGTTGCAAAGAATATTATTGATATAACTTTACCCTTGGGTATTGATAAAAAGAATGGCGGTATTATTGCATTCACGGATTTAGAAGGTAAGCCACCCGTTCAGCTTGAATGGGATATGAAGCTCTGGTGGCCTCAGTGCGAAGCTATGATTGCTCTTCGTCTTGCATACTTGCAGTTCAAAGACGAAAAATACAATGCTTTGTATAATGAAATCAAAGAGTATTGTGAAAAGTATTTCTGTGATGATGAATGTGGTGAATGGTATGGTTATCTCCACTATGATAATACTGTTTCCACAACTTTAAAGGGTAATATCTTCAAAGGTCCTTTCCATATTCCGCGTCTTTATATGATTATGGCATCTATGGATGAAACAAACGGTATTACCGAATATATGAAATAAGGTTTTCTTATGGAATTAGTAGTATATAATAAACTTTGTGTTTACAAAAATTTGGCAGAATTTGAAAAAGATTGCTGGCACAGATTAACTTCTTACCATTGGGAAAGTGCCCCGCCATACAGGCCCAATACATATTTTAAAATGGGTGTTGTAGGCGATGATTTAGTTGCAAAGCTCCAATGCTATGAAGAAAATCCCAGAGCGGTTTTCGAAAATCGTGACGACCCGATTTACAGAGACAGTTGCCTTGAATTCTTTGTTGCACCTCTTGAAGATAGAGCGGAATATATAAATATTGAAATGAATTCAAAAGGTGCTTTTCTCTGCGAGTTTGGTAAAGGTAAGTACAACAGAGTATTTTTAAAAACTATAACAAAGGCTTCACCTGTTGTTGAAGCCTTTAAGGGCGAAGATATGCAAGGAGCTTTTTGGGGCGTTACTGTTAAATTAACAAAAGCTTTTCTTAGCGAAGTTTATAAAACAGAAAATATAGACTTTACAACAGTCAGAGCCAATTTCTATAAATGTGGTGACGACTGCGAGGTTCAGCATTATCTTGCTTTTTCACCCGTAACAACCTTGCCACCCGGATTTCATAATCCTGAGTGTTTTGCAGTATTTAAAAAATGAGGTAAAATATAATGAGTATGACAAATGAAACAAATTTAATTGAAATAATTAAGGCATTTCCTGATTTTGGTAAATATATTGGTTATAAACCTGTGTCCGAGGGGCATATAAATGATACATATATAGTTGAATATGAAATGGAAGATGGTTCTGTTTCACGTTATCTTTTGCAGAGGATTAATGTGAATGTTTTCAAGAAGCCTATTGAGGTTATGGAAAATGTTTGCGGTATTACATCATTCTTAAGAAACAAAATTAAAGAAAATGGTGGCGATCCCACAAGAGAAACATTGACAGTTTACCCTGCAAAAGACGGCAAGAACTATTATATGGCAGAGGATGGCGGTTGTTGGAGAGTATATAATTTTGTTGAAAATACATTTACTATCAGCGAAATTACATCACCCGAGGATTTCAGAAGCGCTGCTCTTGCTTTCGGTAACTTTGCAAATCTTCTTTCAGATTACCCCATTGAAACACTTTATGATACAATTCCCAATTTTCATAACACTCCATCTCGTTTCAACGATTTAAAAACTGCAGTTGAAAATAACGCTTCAGGCAGAAAAGATAATGCTCTTCCTGAAATTGAATTTGCATTTGCAAGAGAAAAGGATTGCTCTGTTATAACTGATCTGCTTGGTACTGAGAAAATCCCTGTTAAAGTTACTCATAATGATACTAAGCTTAACAATGTTCTTTTTGATAAAGAAACTAAGAAAGGACTTTGTGTTATTGATCTTGATACTGTTATGCCCGGTTCTGCCCTTTATGACTTCGGTGATAGTATCCGTTTCGGTGCAAATACTGCTGCAGAGGATGAAACAGATTTAAGCAAGGTTTCATTAAGCCTTGAGTATTTCAAAGCTTATGTTGATGGCTTCCTCGAAGCAGCAGGGGAAAGTCTTACAGAAACTGAAATTGAATTGTTGCCCTTTGCTGCAAAACTTCTTACGTTTGAATGTGGTATGCGCTTTCTCGGAGACTATATTAACGGTGATGTTTATTTCAAGGTTGAGTACCCCGAACATAATCTTGTAAGAGCAAGAACACAGTTCAAACTTGTTGAAGATATTGAGAAAAAGTATGACGAAATGATGGCTATAGTTGCTGAAATAAAAAACTCAAAAAAATAAAAAAAGTTTTAAAAAAGTGTTGACAAATTAATTCAAATAGTGTATAGTATCTAACGTTGCGAGTGAGCAACGGTATGGGAGCATAGCTCAGCTGGGAGAGCATCTGCCTTACAAGCAGAGGGTCATAGGTTCGAGCCCTATTGTTCCCACCAAAAGGTGGCCCGGTAGTTCAGTTGGTTAGAACGCTAGCCTGTCACGCTAGAGGTCGACGGTTCG
>JAZNJB010000055.1:0-20617 GCA_045577815.1 Acutalibacteraceae bacterium | reverse complement strand
CAAGACAAAATTCGATATATTCAGCGATGCTGAATTCGATATGATATAAATCCTTATAATCTCGTGCCAACGGCACATATCGAACCAAAGGTATATCGAGTGCAACGCACATATCGAAAATCCGTCAGGATTTATATCGAGGTGGCTTCGCCACATTAATGATGGTGCGAATGGCTGTGGCTATGGCTGTGCTCGTTTTGTGTTGGTTTACAAACTAAATCCTCGCACACTTCATAGGGTGTTTCAATTTCTATTGTTGTATGGGAAATGCCGTGTTCGGAAAGTTCTTTCTTTACTGCTTTTTTTACAACTGCAGGGTCAGAAGATGTAACAATATGAAGAGTTGCAATATGATTGACGCCGTCATGGGTTCTTACATGGAAATGGTGAACATCAATAACTCCGTCAATTTCTTTTAAATGGTGTGTTAATTCTTCAATGTTAATGCCATCGGGAGTTTTTTCAAAGAATATATCGCAGATTTCCTTGAAATGCTTAAAGGCGTGGACAAGAAGAAAAATTGCAATACCGATAGACATTATGGGGTCGATATAAGTGATATTTGTGAATTTCATTATAATTGCGCCTAAGAGCACAACTACCCACCCTAAAACATCTTCAAGCATATGAAGGTTTACTGCTTTTTGATTGAGAGAATCTCCCTCTCGGGTGAAGATTACGGCAGCAAGGTTGACTGCAATACCTAAAACTGCAAAAAGAAGCATACCATTGTAATCGATTTCTACGGGGTGGATAATTCTGTCGCAGGAATGAATAATAACGAAAACAGAGCCAACTATGAGAATTACCATCATAATAAGACTGCCTAAAACAGAATATCTGCCGTAACCGAAGGTGTATTTATCATCAGGTGCTTTTTTGCTTTTTTTCTCAAGAATATAAGAAAGACCGATACTGACGCTGTCCCCAAGGTCGTGAAGTGAATCGGAGATAATTGCAACACTTCCTGTCAATGCTCCGCCGATAAATTCAAAAACAGCGAAAAAAAGATTTAATATGAAAGCTATAAGAATTCGTTTTTGTGATTTCATAAGCTTCTCCTTGAAAAAGTGAAAATAAAGTATATAATATATTTTAGTGAACAAATTGTTCTGTAATTATATAATATACCGCGAAAACTAAAATAGCAATAAACAAAATAGTGTTAATATATTTTACTGAACATTTTAGGCAATTTGTCTTGTTTTGAGGTGGAGTATGGACAGACGGCAAATGAAAACAAGAATGGCAATTTTTTCTGCATTTAAAATGCTTTTGAGCAAAAAGCGTTATGACAGAATTACAGTTCAGGAAATTATTGATGAGGCAAATGTTGGTCGCAGCACCTTTTATGCTCATTTTGAAACAAAAGAACTATTACTTGATGCCTTGTGCGAGGATTTATTTTACCATATTTTTGAAAAAGACCCTTGCCCTTGGGTGAATAAAGACGGGGAGCTTGAAGGAAAGCTGACTCACATTCTCTGGCATATAAAAGAAGACAAGAAGGATTTAACTGGGATTCTTCTTTCTGACAGTAGTGAGCTTTTTATGGATTATTTTAAAAAGCATTTAAGAGTAGTTTTCCAAGAGCATATTTCATATTTTAAAATTGATGTACCTGATGAATTTCTTTTAAACCACCTTGTAGGAAGCTTTTCAGAAACTGTTATGTGGTGGGTGAAAGAGGGTATGAGAACACCACCCGATGAAACTGCAGGGTATTTTATGAAAATGACGGAGAAGCATTAAAAATTTGCGATACTTTTACAAAGAAAAGAGGGGACGGGGCAACCCACCACCGCTGACGCGGTCCCCCTCCCTATTTGCCCAAGGGCAAACAGGGATGATAAATTTCGCAATACTTTTATATATTGGAGTGGTTTTATGTATAAACAAAAGCTTTGCCTTTCGGCGAGTAAATCTTACGGGATTAGTTTGCCCGAGCAGATAAGGTTATTTAAGAAAACAGGCTTTGAGGGGTTCTTTGTTCTCTGGCAAGAGGGGATGGACGAGGAAATCAAGGAATGCTTTGAAGTTGCAAAAGAAGAAAATATGATTTTTCAGTCTATTCATGCGCCCTGGGGTTACTGTCAGGACATGTGGGACGAGAATGAAGCGGAGGATGCCCGAAAGGGTATTGAAGAATTAAAGCACTGCCTTGACCTTTGTAAACAATATGATGTGCCCGTTCTTGTTTCCCATGTTTTTGTTGGGTTTGATGTTGAATATAAGCCAACTGAATTCGGACTTGGAAATTATGGCGAGGTAATTGATTATGCTGAGATGCTTGGTATTAAAATTGCCTTTGAAAACACAGAGGGTATTGAATATCTGAAGGCTCTTTTTGAAAGATACGGTCACAGAGAGGCTATTGGCTTCTGCTGGGATTCGGGCCACGAAATGTGCTATAATTTCAGTGAGGATTTACTTGCTCTTTTCGGTCACAAGCTATATGCTACCCATATTAATGATAACCTTGGTGTTAAGGATTATAACGGCAGAATTTTCTGGCACGATGATTTGCACCTTTTGCCCTTTGACGGTATTGCTGATTGGGATTACAATGCAAAAAGAATTGCAAAATGCGGTTATGATGGCATTTTAACATTTGAACTCAATAAATCATCAAAACCAAACAGACACGAGAATGATAAATATGCGAAAATGAGCATAGAGGAATATGTTGCAGAAGCGTATGCAAGAGCTTGTCGCTTTGCAATACTTTTACAAAGGAAAGAGGGAACGGGGCAACCCACCACCAAAAGCTAACGCTTTTGGTCCCCCTCCCTATTTTGCCTTTGGCAAAACAGGGATGATAAACTTCGCAATACTTTTACAAAGATTAAAAGGATTCAAGACAGAAATATCTGTCCTGAATCCTTTTTTGTTACAGTGTTGTTATTTTTGCGTTTTCGACTAAATCTGATTTTCTTAAGAAATAATACTGATTTGCATAGAAGTTGAAAATCATTCCGCATTCCGAATTTCGCATTCCGCATTCAATAAAAAACGCTTTCGCGTTTTTTATTGCTTTGCTCCGTTATCGAATTTTTCAAGAACCTTAACACTTGCTGCGTAGCATAATTCAAGGCATTCCTTGTTGAGAGCATCGGGAGTGTCAAGTCTTGTATGATAGAAATCGGGAAGAGCGTGGCTGAGAGCAGTAACGCCTGTTGCTCTGAGACCTGCCTGAGCGAATGCTGCTGAGTCTGTTGCACCACCGAGAGGGGGAACCATACCTTTTTTACAAGGAATATTCAATTCCTCACAAGCTTCCATAAACAAATCGGAAACATCCTTATCAACCTTAACAGTACCGTTAAGGTCACGATAGTTAACCATAAGCTCTTCGGTCTGTGTGATTGTATCGTATGAATAAATAAATGTAGGTACATCATTCATTTCGTCCTTGTGAGCTTCGCTCCAAGCCATTGCACCACGAAGACCTGCTTCCTCACTACCTGTGAAAATAACACCGATTTCTGTGTTTTCAAGCTCAATGTTCTGTTCCTGAAGCATTTTAAGGATTGCCATACCTATATAACAACCTGAAAGGTTATCGTTAGCGCCATCAACAGTTTTGTTGCGGTTCCACATAAAGTAAAGACCAAACCAGAATGGTACAAAAACAAGGGCAATGAGACCCAGCTTTGTTGCAAGAGTGCCTTCAAGAACGCCTGCTATTTTTAAAATAGCGATAGCAAGCAAATAGAAAGCACCAAGGAAGCAAAGCATCATATGAATATCAAAGCCAAGATATGTAAATTTATATTTGAAGGGCCATTCCCATGCGCCATCAGCGTGACCAACAAAGATAATTCTTCTTTTTACTTCGCCGGTGGGCTTTTTGAAGCCTGTTGCATTGTGACCGGTTTTTTCTTTAAAGAATTTATCAACAACCTTCTTGTAAAGACCAAACTGCAAGAAGCAAAGAATAAGCCCAAGTGCAATAAATACGATTGATAAGGCAGGAACAAAGAAATATGAAAGAAGTGCTAAAAAGCAGAAGGTAATTGTGAAATAAATCCAGCCGAAGAATGAACCGGGGTTCTCTTTAAAGCTTTCAACAAAAGCTCTGTCGCATCCCAATTCCTTCATTTTTTCAACTGCATATTCACAAGCCTGTTTTTCACCCTTTGAGCCGGGGCCTCTTTTTTCAAAGGTGTTGCAAATATATGTGATTTCATCAATCATATATTGGGCAGCCTTGCTCTTTGCTTCAATAATCTTACTTAAATCCATTATTATCTCTCCTTTTAAGTACAAAATATACTCATTAATAATATTTTACAAAAAATGGAGTTAAAGTCAACAAAAAATTAACAATATTTCCGAATTATTATATAAAAATATCGCAAAAAACGGGGTAATGGTCGCTTAATTCCTTGAAGGACTTTTGAGAAAGGGTGGTGTGTCGGATGATTTCGGCATCCCCGAAAGAGAAAATATGGTCTATGAAAAGTGTTTTTTTATTGGTGCTTTCACCGTGGGAAACGATTTTTGCCAGGTTTTGTGTGTTCTGAAAAGCAGTTGAAAGAATGTCGTAAATAGGCGAGGGAGTTTTCTTTGTTGATTTATGGGTGTTGAAATCTCCCAAAGGAAAAACAGGGCAATTGAAAAGGTTTTTCAAATCCTTGGATAGTGTTATTAATTCAAGGGCCTGGGTTAATGGGGTTGTGTTGTCGTTAAAAGGTGAATTGCTTAAGCTGAAATGAGTATTCACAACTGCAAAAATTTTATCTGTTTTTTTATGACGGAAAACTCCCCATACCATTCTGCGAAGTGGGGAATTGCTGCCGTTTTTAAAAACCTGTTCGCCAAATGCTATAAGATTTACTGTTTCGGGGTTATAGGCAAGAGTTGTCATAGTTGGGAAAAGTGCAGAGCGAACAGGATGAATGAATTTATAATCTGTATTATTAAAAATGCAGGCAAACCATTTTCTGCTTGTTTCCTGAAAAGCACATACATCGGGCGCAATTCCGTTTATGATTTTGCAGACTGCATCTGCACGATTTTCAGCGGGTGAACCCTCAAAGCCTATGGAGTCCGAAAGTAAATTATATGTCATAATACGGATTTCCGTTTTATCTTTTTTATAAATTTCACTTAATTTTTCGATTTCTGCTATTTGTTTATCGGTTGCAGGGTGTTGGGTAATGTCACCATAGGTTTTAAGATACATATCTGCTCCGGTGAGAAGGAAGAATATTATTGTGGCTGTTATTGCGGTGAGTTTAAATAAATTTTGTTTAATCATAATTTTAGTATTTACAGAAAAGAGAAAATAATAAATTCGGAATTCGAAATTCGGAATTCGAAATGAAGGGGAAGCTTCGCTTCCAATCATTATATTATTTATTCAAACAACAACTTTTTCACTTTTAAATTAACTAAACACAACAAAAAAAAGATTCAGGAAAATGAATGTCTTGAATCCTTTAAACTATATATTTATATCGTGGCGTGTTCAACGCTGGCGATTGGTGGCTGGCGATTGGTGGCTTACAATGCCGACCGCAGGTCCCAACATTCCGAATTCCGCATTCCGCATTCCGAATTCCTAACTTTAACTTTCTGCTTGCAACTTATTAAATTTATGATATACTTTATTAAGCGAATAAACTGAAATATTTGGTGAACTTATGGAACTTTTTGAAAATAAAATTGAACAGGAGAGGGCGGTGCTTGTGTCGGTTGACACAGGCGAGTTTGATGTTGACTCATCTCTTCTTGAGCTTTCTGAGCTTGCACGTACTGCAGGTGCAGAGGTTATCTGCGAAATGACCCAAAAAAGAGAAGCGCCCGAGGCAGGCACTTATCTTGGTCGAGGTAAGCTTGAAGAGCTTGCAGAATACTGCGAAAATGAAAAGCCTGATTTAGTTATAGTTGATGGTGAATTAACTCCCGCACAACAGAAGAATATTGAAACAATTACCGACACAAGAGTTATTGACAGAACAACTCTTATTCTTGATATTTTTGCTTCCCGTGCTTTATCGGGTGAGGGTAAATTACAGGTTGAGTTGGCGCAGTTAAAATACGCTTTACCTCGCTTGGGCGGTAAGGGTGCCAGCATGTCCCGTCTTGGTGGTGGTATTGGTACACGCGGTCCCGGTGAAACAAAGCTTGAAACAGACCGCCGTCATATAAGACGCAGAATTTCTGCTCTTTCTGATGATTTGAAGGAGCTTGAAGAAAGAAGAGCCCGTCACAGAGAAAGACGAAAAAAAGACGGTGTTATTACTGTTGCTCTTGTGGGTTACACAAACGCAGGTAAATCAACTCTTATGAACACTCTCACAGATGCGGGAGTTCTTGCAGAAAACAAGCTTTTTGCAACCCTTGACCCAACTGCAAGAGCATTGACCTTGCCTGATGGAAGCAGTGTTCTTTTAATCGATACAGTTGGTTTCATCCGCCGACTTCCCCATAAGCTTGTTGAGGCTTTTAAATCCACTCTTGATGAGGCAGTAAACGCCAATGTTATTCTTAACATCTGCGATGCTTCAAATGATGAATGCGCAGAGCATTATAAGGTTACTATGGATTTGTTGGAGGAGCTGGGCTGTGGTGACAAGCCCATTATAACTGTTCTCAACAAATGTGACCTGGTTAATGATATTTCAATCCCTATGACTAATTCTGTAAGAGTTTCTGCAAAAACAGGTGAGGGTCTCGGAGAGCTTCTTGAAAAGGTTAAGGATGCACTTCCCCCAACAAGAAAAAGAGTTAAAATTCTTCTTCCCTTCTCAATGGGTGGCGTAGGGGCAGAGCTTCGCAAAACAGGTGTTGTTCATTCGGAGGAGTACACCGCGGAAGGCTTGTTGCTTGATATAACGGCGGAGATTTTTACATTGGAAAAATATAAGGAGCACATCTTATAATTCGGAATTCGGAATTCGAAATTCGGAATGAAGGGGAAGCTTCGCTTCCGAACATTATATTAATTATTTAAACAACAACTTTTTACTGTTAATTTAATATTTAGAAAGCAAAAAAGATACAAGACAAAATTTATTGTCCTGTATCTTTTCCTTTTATAAGATTTTTAATTTTCGCGAAGCTCATTCCGAATTCCGAATTCCGCATTCTGCATTCTGCATTTTGCATTAAAACAAATTTTTATAAACAAGGTAAATTATCCACAAACCTGACGGAACGGTCAAGACCGTTCCCTACATGGTATATTGGACAACAAACTATTTTACAATTGCCGACCGCAGGTCCCAACATTCCGAATTCCGAATTCCGAATTCCGAATTCCGAATTCATTTATCGTACGCTAAACAACAATTCTCCATATGACGGGTAGCACCATTTGTCTGTGGGGCAGAGGGATTCTGCGCAGTCAACTGCAAAACGCAAGTGCTCCATAACGGGAATAATTCTTGTTTTATAGAACATTGCGGCGGCATCGCTTTCTTTGATTTCTTTAACCTCTCTTGAAAGCTTTTCGAGTTCATTCACTGCACCGAAGGCTTCCTTTGAAAGCCCTGAAAGCTCTTTTGCAACTGCTTCTTCATAAGAAGTGTCAATATATTCGCCCACTGCTCTTTTTGCAATAACTGTATCTGCAAGCTCATGAATCTGACGGCTCACACAAGGAAGAATATCCTTCTTTGTCATATCAATCATTGTAAGAACTTCAATGTTAAGGTATTTGCAGTATTTTTCGTTTTTGATTTCATAGTGAGCCTTGATTTCTGCTTCGCTATAAACTCCGTGCTTTGTGTAAAGGTCAATGTTTTTCTCGTGGAGCATATAGGGGAGGCAATCGGGAGTGGTTTTCAGGTTGAGAAGCCCTCTCTTTTCTGCTTCCTTGACCCAGGCATCGTCATAGCCGTTGCCGTTAAAAATAATTCTCTTATGCTCTTTGATAACTCGTTTAATAAGTCCTTCAATTGCAGAGTCAAAGTTATCTGTGCTTTCAAGCTCGTCTGCAAACTGTGAAAGCACCTCTGCAACTGCTGTGTTGAGAGTTGTGTTAGGACCTGCAACGGAAGCAGATGAGCCTAACATACGGAACTCGAATTTGTTACCTGTGAATGCAAAGGGTGATGTTCTGTTTCTGTCGGTTGAATCCTTGGGGAAGCGGGGGAGAACGTGAACGCCGACCTTGAGAACCTCTTTTTCCTTTGAGCCGTAGCTTTCGTCATTTTCAATTGCATCAAGAACGGCGTTAAGCTCTTCGCCAAGGAACATTGAAACAATTGCAGGGGGTGCCTCCTGAGCACCGAGACGGTGGTCATTACCTGCGGAAGCAATTGAAATGCGGAGTAAATCCTGATAATCGTCAACCGCTTTGATTACTGCACAAAGGAAAAGTAAAAACTGTGCATTTTCTGCAGGAGTTTCACCGGGTTCAAGAAGGTTTGCGCCTGTGTTAGTGGAAATAGACCAGTTGTTATGCTTACCGCTACCGTTAACACCTGCAAAGGGCTTTTCGTGAAGAAGGCATACCATACCATGCTTTTTAGCAATCTTCTGCATTGCTTCCATTGTAATCTGGTTGTGGTCGGTTGCAATATTTGTTGTGGCGTATATGGGTGCTAACTCGTGCTGTGCAGGTGCTGCCTCGTTATGCTCGGTTTTAGCGAGAACGCCTAATCTCCAGAGCTCCTCGTCAAGCTCTGCCATAAATGCCTGAACGCGAGGCTTGATAGCACCGTAATAGTGGTCATCAAGCTCCTGACCCTTGGGAGGCTTTGCGCCAAAAAGGGTTCTGCCTGTGTAAACAAGGTCTTTTCTTTTGTTGAAAACATCCTTGTCAACAAGGAAATATTCCTGCTCGGGACCAACAGTTGTTTTAACTGAAACAACATCTGTATTACCGAATAACTTTAAAATGCGGAGAGTCTGCTTGTTGATTGCTTCCATTGAACGAAGAAGAGGTGTTTTCTTATCGAGAGCATCGCCACCATAGGAGCAGAAAGCGGTGGGAATGCAAAGAACACCATCTTTAATGAATGCAAAAGAGGTAGGGTCCCAGGCAGTGTAGCCACGAGCTTCGAAGGTTGCACGAAGACCACCTGAGGGAAATGAGGATGCATCGGACTCGCCTTTGACAAGCTCTTTGCCCGAGAATTCCATTATAATACCGCCATCTTTGGTGGGGGTGATGAAGCTGTCGTGCTTTTCGGCAGTAACGCCTGTAAGGGGTTGGAACCAATGGGTATAGTGAGTTGCACCTTTTTCAATTGCCCAATCCTTCATAGCATTGGCAATAACGTTTGCAACATCTAAATCAAGACGATGACCTGTTTCAAGAGTACGCTCTAATTCTGCATAAGTCTCTGCAGGTAAACGCTCCTTCATAACAGATGCGGAAAATACATCACAACCGAAATATTCTGTTACTGTTTTCATTGGTATCCACCCTTTCAAATATTCACCGACATTATATACTAAAATAATCAGATTATCAACAAAAACCTATTGGTGTGTGAAAGTTTTGTCGAAATCTATATATTATTTATAAATAGGGAAAACAGAATTAGATAAAATGCGGAATTCGGAATTCGAAATTCGAAATGTTGGGGAAGCTTTGCTTCCAAACGTTATATTATTTATTCTAACCACAACTTTTTATATTTGAACTTAACTAAATAACAAACAAAAAAAGATTCAGGACGAAAATGATTGTCTTGAATCTTTTACTTGTATTAAGTTTTAATTTTAGCGAAGCTTAATTTCGAATTTCGAATTCCGAATTTCGAATTATAGCAAAAATCCTGCTGCAATACCTGCCACTGCAGAAAGCACTATGATTATAATCGGGTGAACCTTTTTAAATACAAGAATTGTCATAACAACTGCTATACCGAGAGATACAAGTAAATCGGGGATTGCTATGCTTGTGAAATCAAATCCGTTGGGGAGAAAAACTGTCATTACCATTGAAACAAGGGCAGAGCCGATAAGACCGATAACCGCAGGGCGAAGACCTGTCATAACAGAAGAAACAATTTTACTTTCCTTGAATTGCTTATAAAACCTTGCAACGCAGAGAATAACAATAAAAGAGGGGAGCACAACGCCGAGTGTAGCGCAGACTGCACCTAAAATGCCACCTGTTTCAATACCCACATAGGTTGCGCAGTTGATGGCGAAGGGTCCCGGTGTGCTTTCGCTGACAGCGATAAAGTTAATAACCTCTTCGATATCCATCCATTTATGGGCGATAACCTCCTTCTGAATAAGGGGAAGCATTGCATAGCCACCACCAAAGGTGAAAAGACCAATTTTAAAGAAGGTTATAAATAATTCAAAAAATATGCTCATTTTTCAGCCCTCCTTTTAAGAATAAGAGAGTTGAAAAGTCCTGCAACGCCACAACCGATGATTACGAATATAACATTGATATTTGTGAAGGCTGCAAGAATGAAGGAGGCACCCATAAGAATATAGGAGAAAATACCCTTGGGTGCTTTTTTATACATCGAATAAAGCGCCTTGATAATAAGTGCAAGAACACCTGCACGGATGCCGTTGAAGGCATACTGCACTGCTTTGATATCGCTGAATTCGCGAAGCACGAGAGAGATTATTGAGATAATTACAAATGAGGGGAGCACAACACCGAAGGTTGCGCAGAATGAGCCGAAAACACCGCCGATTTTGTAGCCGATAAAGGTTGCGGAGTTAATTGCAATAGGTCCAGGTGTGCTTTCTGCAATTGCGAAAATATCAAGAATATCCTCACTTTTAATCCATTTATGTTTTTCTACCATTTCCTTTTCGATTATGGGTATCATAGCGTAACCGCCACCGAAGGTGAAAGCCCCGATTTTAAGAAAGGTCAGAAAAAGGGTGAGGCAGGTTTTGAGTTTTTCTTTCATAGCTTTTTCCTTTCAAAAATATTCTAACATATTATAGATATACGTACATAATTTGTCAAATAATATATTGAAAATGGTCAGAGAAATGTGTTAAAATTAAAATAATGTAGGGGCGGGTCTTGACCCGCCCGAAAAAGCTAACGAAAATTTGGCGGGACGGTCAAGACCGTCCCCTACATTGTGAGGGTATTATGGATTTTAACGTTGCAAAAAACAGGGCGGAGGAATTGACCAAAATCCTCAACGACTGTATTGACAAATATTATATGGGTAATGAAAGCGATGTATCGGACTATGATTACGATATGATGATGCGAGAGCTTTCTGCCATTGAAGAGGAATTCCCGCAGCTTTTAAAGGAGGATTCTCCCACTCACCGCGTTGGTGGTAGCAGTGACACTACCTTTGAAAAGGTTATTCATACTGTAAGAATGGAAAGCCTGCAAGATGCTTTTTCAACTGATGAGCTTCGCGAGTTTGACGAAAGAGTAAAAAAGGTTTTCCCCGATGCGCAATATGTTGTTGAACAGAAAATTGATGGTCTTTCCTGCTCTCTTGAATATCGTGATGGTATATTAGTCAGAGCATCCACCCGTGGTGACGGTAATGTGGGTGAGGATGTTACCGCTAATGTTAAAACAATTCGTTCTGTGCCTTTAAAGCTTAAAGAGGCGTTGCCATTTATTGAGGTGCGCGGTGAGGTTTATATGAGCCACGATTCCTTCGATGAGCTTGTTGAAAAGCAAGAGTTAAAGGGCGAAAAGACCTTTAAAAATCCTCGTAATGCGGCATCGGGCTCGTTAAGGCAGAAAAATCCGAAAATTACTGCAGAGAGAAAGCTTGATATTTTCGTTTTTAATATTCAGCAAAAAGAGGGTGGCAAGGAGCTTCATTCTCATAAGGAAAGCCTTGATTACCTCGGTGAACTTGGCTTTTCAACCATTCCCGAATATACACTTTGCGACAGTATGGATGAAGCAATTTCCTGCATAAACAATATTGGTGATAACAGAGGAAATCTCACCTTTGATATTGACGGTGCAGTTATCAAGGTTGATGATTTTTCAATGAGAGAGGAGCTGGGCAGTACCTCTAAATTTCCAAAGTGGGCGGTGGCTTTCAAGTACCCACCCGAAGAAAAGGAAACTAAGCTTCTGGATGTGGAAATTCAGGTGGGCAGAACAGGTGTTTTAACTCCCACTGCTATATTTGAACCCATTATTCTTGCTGGTACAACTGTTTCAAGGGCAACCCTTAACAATGCAGATTTTATAAAAGAAAAAAATATTGCTGTTGGTGACAAAATTATTGTCCGCAAGGCAGGCGATATTATTCCCGAGGTGCTTTGTGTTAAAGAGCATACAGGGGAAAACGAACAGTACAAATACCCTGAAAACTGCCCTGCTTGCAACAGTAGGGTTGTTCGCGAAGAGGGTGAGGTTGCAATCCGTTGCATTAACCCTGATTGCCCTGCACAGCTTCTTCGTAAGCTCATTCATTTCTGCTCAAGAGATGCTATGGATATTGAGGGTCTCGGAGAGGCAGTTTTAGAACAGCTTGTTAAAGAAAAGCTCATTTCAAAGGCTTCTGATATTTACAGATTAACCCCTATGGATTTGGTTTCCCTTGAAAGAATGGGCGAGAAAAGCTCATTGAATCTTATTGAGGCTATTGAAAAATCAAAGTCCAACGATTTATATAAATTGATATTTGCTCTCGGTGTTCATCACATCGGCTTAAAAGCGGCAAAGCTTCTTGCAAACCATTTTGACACAATGGACGCCCTTTTAAATGCAAGTGAGGACGATATCAAAGAAATTGACGGTATGGGCGATATTTCCGCCAAAACTCTCAAAGATACCCTTTCACTTCCCGAAACAATTGCTCTTATTGAGGATTTCAAGGCTTTCGGGCTTAATATGAAAAACCTTACTGAAAAGGCTGATGACCGTTTTAAAGGAATGACCTTTGTTCTTACGGGTACGCTTTCAAAATTCGGCAGAAAGGATGCTGAAGCAATTATTGAGAAATTCGGTGGCAAGGCATCGGGCTCTGTTTCCAAAAAGACCACCTATGTTCTTGCTGGTGAGGATGCAGGCAGTAAGCTCAGAAAGGCTAATGAGCTTGGTATTACTGTTATTTCCGAGGACCAATTTGACGAAATGATTAAATAAGGCTTTTTGATTTTATGCAATACACCAATAGACAAAAGGTGTTGAAATAATATAAAATTATTTTATACCAAAACGAAAGGTTGATAATATGCCTACAACAGAAGTTTTCAAAATCAAAACTAAAAGAAAAAATCTTTTTTTGCGTGTAGCAAAGGGTCACTTTGCAACCAGCTATACTCATTCAAATTACTATATTGATGTTGCTGACCAGAAATCCCGTTATTCTGAGGCGAAAGCAGTTGCTGAAGAGCTTTGCTCAACATATAACTACAGCACAACAATTATTGATACAATTCTCTGCCTTGACGGTACTGAGGTTATCGGTACTTGCCTTGCAAATGAGCTTACAAAAAACTCTTTTGCAAACATAAACTCTCATCAGACTATTTATATTGTTACCCCCGAAATGGTTAACGGCTCTCAGATGATGTTCAGAGATAATCTTGTTCATATGATTAATGGTAAGCACGTGCTTGTTCTCGCAGTCAGTGTTGCATCAGGTGCAACTGCAAAAGCAGCTATTGAAGCAGTTAAATATTACGGCGGTGAGGTTTCAGGTATTGCATCAATTTTCGCAACTGTTGCTAATTGTGGTGGGTATATTGTTAATTCTGTTTTCAACCCCAATGATTTGGAAGGCTATTTCGCAGTTCCTGCTCATGAATGCCCACTTTGCAAAGATGGTAAGAAGCTGGATGCATTGATTAACTGTCACGGATACTCGAAGCTATAATTTGCTTTGCAAATCAAAGCTTAGTGAGGAGTTAGGAGTGAGGAGTGAGGAATGAAGGGGAAGCTCCGCTTCCAAACATTATAAAAATTCGGAATTCGAAATTCGAAATTCGGAATTAAGCTTCGCAAAATTTAAAAAATCGTAATAAAAGAAGAAATTCAAGGCAATAACTTTTGTCTTGAATTTCTTTTGGTTTTAATTTAAGAAAAATGAGAAAATATGAATTCGGATTTGTTTATTACAATGTTTGGAAGCGAAGCTTCCCCGCCATTTCGAATTTCGAATTTCGAATTCCGAATTTTCTGTTTTGCATTTTTTTGTTTAATTTGTTTAATATATTGAAGAGTTGAAATTTCTGTGATAAAATGATATGCGTAAGAATTTGGATTTGGGGGTATAGTGTGACCTTTTTTGATGTTTTAAGCCTTTTGGCAGGACTTGTTTTCTTTCTTTTCGGTATGAACACAATGTCCGATGGTCTTGAAAAGGCGGCAGGCAGTAAGCTCGAAATAATACTCAAAAAAATGACCTCAAATGTGTTCGTAAGCATTATTATGGGCGCATTGATTACTGCGGTTATTCAGTCCTCTTCTGCAACAACAGTTATGCTTGTTGGTCTTGTTAATTCGGGGCTAATGGCATTCGAAAATTCAATAGGAGTTATATTTGGTGCTAATATCGGTACTACTATCACCGCTTGGTTCTTATCTCTTGTGGGTGTTCAGAGTGATTCCTTTGTTATGCAGATGGTCAAGCCCCAGAACTTTTCTCCCATTCTTGCAATTATCGGTATTGCTTTTATTATGATGTCAAAAAGCGACAAAAAGAAAAACCTCGGTACTATTTTTGTTGGCTTTACATTGCTCATTTTCGGTATGGATATTATGTCCGATTCTGTTTCGGGACTTGCAGAAATGCCCGAATTCAAGGATGTTCTTCTTAAATTCAATAACCCGATTTTAGGTGTTATTGTGGGTGCGGTGTTTACTGCTGTTATTCAGTCATCTTCTGCATCTGTGGGTATTTTGCAGGCTCTTTCTCTTACAGGTTCGATTACCTATACAATGGCAGTTCCCATTATTCTCGGTCAGAATATCGGTACTTGTGCAACGGGACTTGTTTCCTGCATCGGTGCAGGTGCAAATGCAAAAAGAGTTTCATTTACTCACACAATCGTGAACATTATCGGTTCATTGATATTTATGCCCGTATTCCTTATAGTAAACTCTGTTATTGATAATTATTTCGATGTGAATTTCGTAAACCCTGCAAGTATTGCTGTAATTCACACCATATTCAATGTTACAACAGTTATTCTTCTTGCTCCCTTTACAAAGCTTCTCGGTAAGCTCGCTCACAAGGTTATTAAAGGTAAAAAGACTGAAGAAGAAAGCCAAAAAGCAGTTGTTTACCTTGATGAAAGACTTTTCCGTTCACCTACTGTTGCAGTTATGGAGTGCGATAACTACACCTCACAGATGGCAGTAATTGCAAAGGATACAATTCTCAAATCCCTTAATCTCGTTTTCTCTTATGACGAGAAAGAGGCAAAGAAAATTAAAGAAAAAGAGAATATTCTCGATACTTATGAGGACGAGCTCGGCACTTATCTTGTTAAGCTTTCCGCTGAATCACTTTCTGCAAATGATGCAAGAACAGTTTCCCGTATGCTTCATACAATAGGCGACTTTGAGCGCCTTGGTGACCACGCTCTTAATCT
This sequence comes from Acutalibacteraceae bacterium, assembly GCA_045577815.1. Lineage (GTDB taxonomy): Bacteria > Bacillota > Clostridia > Oscillospirales > Acutalibacteraceae > DTU089. Next base: position 5,146 of record JAZNJB010000055.1, on the reverse strand, counting down.
CAAAAAGGTGGCTCAGGAAATTTACGAAAAGAAGATTGATTTTTCTGAAAGTGCACAAAAGGAAATATCAACTCTTATTGAAGCGATTACAGAAATTGTTGTTATGACAACAAGAGTTTACGAGAAAAATGATTTAGAGCTTGCAACGAGAGTTGAGCCTCTTGAGCAGGTTATTGACGGACTTGCGTCAGAAATTAAATCTCACCATATCAACCGTCTTCAGAGTGGCGACTGCACAATCGAAATGGGATTTGTGCTTTCAGACCTTCTTACAAACTGCGAAAGAATTTCTGACCACTGCTCCAATATTGCCGTTGCGGTAATTGAAGCTCAAAATGATAGCTTTGACCCTCATAATTATCTTAATAAAATCAAATACGGTAACGAGGAATTCAAAGAGATTTTCGAGGAATACAATGGAAAATACGATTTGCATAAATGATATACCTATTATTTTTGAGGATGATGATATTCTTGTTATAAACAAGCCTGTTGGGATTTTATCGGAAGATTCTCAAAAAGGCGAAAAGGGTATTTTAACATATCTTCAAAATGAAAGCCGAAAAAATCTACATCTTTTGCACCGCCTTGACCGAGAGGTTGGCGGTGTAATGGTTTTTGCCAAAAATAAAAAAAGCGCATCTGCGCTTTCAACTGATATTGCAAACGGCAAGCTTCAAAAATCTTATCTTGCGGTTACTGACGGTGTTCCTGAAAGTGACGAGGGAGTTTATAAGGATTTGCTTTTCAAGGACTCTAAAAAGAATCGCTCTTTTGTTGTTAACAGAATGAGAAAGGGAGTCAGAGAGGCGAGCCTTGAATATGTTGTTTTAAAGAAAACAGAGAAAAATGCACTTGTGAGAGTGCTTTTGCATACGGGAAGAACTCACCAGATAAGAGTTCAGTTCGCTTCAAGAAAAACGCCTCTTACAGGTGACGGGCGATACGGCAGTAAGGTGCGTGATTGCAGTATTGCTCTTCATTCTCACAAAATAAGTTTTATTCACCCGAGGACAAATGAAATGGTTGAATTTATTTCAAATCCCGACTTTGATAATTACCCTTGGACTTTAGGAGATGTTACATAAAATGCTTGATTTACTTACAAATTTCAGCGGTGTGCTTGTAAATGTTTTAACTGTTTTAATAGGTAGCACGGTTGGTCTTTTACTAAAAAAACAAATACCCGAAAAGCTAACAAGTGCGGTTATGACTGCAATCGGTCTTTGCACTGTGGCAATTGGTGTGAGTGGTATTATTAAAGGGCAAAATCAGCTTGTTATGATTATTTCTCTTGTGCTTGGTACAATTATCGGCACTCTTATTGACCTTGATGGCAAGCTTACTAAAATAGGGGACAAGCTCCAGAAGAAAAAGGGTGAAAATGAAAAAAGCACCTTTTCACAGGGCTTTGTTACTGCATCTCTTCTTTTCTGCGTTGGTGCTATGACTATTGTGGGCTCAATGAATGCAGGTATTTCAGGGGATAACCAGATGCTTTATACAAAATCTGTTTTAGATTTGATTTCTTCAACAATGCTTGGTGCAAGCCTTGGTGTAGGTGTGCTTTTCAGCTCCGCTTTTGTTTTTGTATTCCAAGGTGGACTTGTTGCGCTTTCAATGGCTCTCGGCTCATTCCTTAATGATTTTGCTGTTGCAGAGCTTATCTGCGCAGGTTCTGTTATGATTATTGCTCTCGGACTTAATCTTATTGGTATTACAAAAATCAAGGTGGCGAATATGTTACCGGGACTTATATTGGTGCCGTTTGTTTGTAAAATAATGGAATTATTTTAGCTGCCAGTCGCCAGCTGCCAGCCACCAGTGTCGGGTCTTGACCCGACCGAAAAGTTAACTATAAGCCTGACGGAACGGTCAAGACCGTTCCCTACAATTATAATGCTGACCGCAGGTCCCGAAACTTTCCACTTTCCACTTTCAACTTGCAACTCAATAAAAATCCGCCCGACTTTTCGTCGGACGGAAATTTTTTATTATCAAAGGAGTGCTCTGTAAAGCTCTGCGATTTCTTCAACGCTTGTGTCCTTGGGGTTACCGGGACGGCAAGCATCTGCGAATGCGCTTTCTGAAAGGAACTGAATATCTTCCTCTTTAAGAATACCCTTAAGGTCTTTAGGAATACCAACTGTTTCGTTGAGAGCATAAACTGCATCAACTGCTGCTTTTCTTGCTTCGTCAATTGTCATAGCATCTGTGCCTGCAACGCCCATTGCTTTTGCAATGTCACGATATTTATCGCCTGTGCACTCTGCATTGTAAGCCATAATTGAGGGAAGGAGAATTGCGTTTGCAACACCGTGGGGTGTGTCATAAAGAGCACCAAGACCGTGAGCCATTGAGTGAACAATACCAAGACCAACGTTTGAGAAGCCCTGACCTGCGATATACTGAGCGAGAGCCATTCCTTCTCTGCCTTCGGGAGTGTTTTCGCAAGCGCCGGGAAGATGCTTTGCAATAAGCTCAATTGCTTTGAGGTGGAACATATCTGTCATTTCCCAAGCGCCTTTTGTGATGTAGCCTTCAATAGCGTGGGTAAGAGCGTCCATACCTGTTGAAGCTGTAAGGCCCTTGGGCATTGAAGCCATCATATCGGGGTCAACAACTGCAACCTCGGGAATATCGTGAACGTCAACGCAAACGAATTTGCGCTTCTTTTCAACGTCTGTGATAACATAGTTGATTGTAACCTCAGCAGCAGTACCTGCAGTTGTGGGAACTGCGATTGTGAAAACTGCGTGGTTCTTTGTGGGAGCAACGCCCTCGAGGCTTCTTACATCAGCGAATTCGGGGTTTTCGATAATGATACCGATAGCCTTTGCTGTGTCCATAGCGGAACCGCCACCGATAGCAACGATGCAATCTGCTTCGCTCTTTTTGAAAGCATCAACACCTGCGAGAACATTTTCAATTGTAGGGTTAGCTTTGATTTCGCTGAATATACTGTAAGGGAAGCCTGCTTTATCAAGAAGGTCAGTTACCTTACCTGTAACACCGAACTTAATAAGGTCGGGGTCGGAGCAAACGAAAGCTTTTTTAAATCCGCGGCTCTGAAGCTCTGCGGTGATGTTTTCAATTGCTCCCTTTCCATGATAGGAAATTGTGTTCAATACAATACGATTTGCCATTTTTATACCTCCAAAGGTTTTTATTCCTGCATATTATACTACATATACATTGATAAATCATTAACAATTTAAAAATATTTTCAGGATTTTGAAATTTCGGTAAGTTTTACAAAATTAAAGGTCAAAACCCTTGCATTATTACCATTGTTTTAAAAAAACGGTCGTGTTATACTGAATTAAATGTATTAGGAAAAAATTCATAGGAGATTTTTATGGACATTCCAAAGATTCTTTTGCAGAAAGCAGATGAAATCACAGAAAAATTAAAAGTTAAGTACCCTGAGCTTGCACCATTTTTCAAGGGTTGCTTTCTGAATACAATTGAAACTACAGTTACAAAGCTTGATGACGGAGGCTACTTTGTTATAACAGGTGATATTCCTGCTATGTGGCTTCGTGACAGTGCTTCCCAGCTTACTCACTACATCCGTTATTGTAATGAGGATGAGGATTTGAAGGAAATAATCAGAAGCGTTATTGCCCGTCACGCTCAATATATCTGCCTTGACCCTTATGCCAACGCTTTCAATGCGGTGCCTAATTCAAAAAGCCATAAGGACGATACTGATTTTCAACACGAGCTGATTTGGGAAAGGAAATATGAGGTTGACTCTTTGTGCGCTTCGCTTTACCTTGCACATCAGTATTATAACGAAACTCTTGATAATTCTATATTTACTGAGCAATTCCACGAAATGATGTGGAAAATTGTTGATTTGTTCAAGAGAGAGCAGAACCATTTCCAGAAATCTACATACTACTTCAACAGAACAAATTGCCCCACTATTGACACTCTTCCTAATGAGGGTAAGGGTAACGATGTTTTATACACAGGTATGACATGGTCGGGCTTCCGCCCCTCTGACGACAGATGCCTTTATGGTTATCTTGTTCCATCAAATATGATGGCAGTGTGCGCTCTTAAAAAGGCGGCACAGATGGCAAGCGAGGGCTATGAGGATACAAGACTTGAAAGCGAATGCCGTTCACTTGCCTTTGATATTGACGAGGGTATCAAGGAACACGGAGTTTACGAGCACGACCATTACGGCAAAATTTTCGTTTATGAAACAGATGGTATCGGCAATATGCTTCTTATGGATGATGCCAATTCACCGAGCCTTCTTTCTGCCCCATACTTAGGCTATGTAAAGGCTGATAACGAAATTTATCAGAATACAAGAAAATTCATTCTTTCCCATAGTAACCCCTGGTATTTTGAGGGTGCAGTTGCAAAGGGTATAGGCAGTCCCCATACAGGCACAGATAAAATATGGCATATTTCTCTTGCTATGCAAGCCCTTACTTCAACAGATGAAGAGGAAATAAAAGAATGCATAAGAATGCTCACAACTACCCATGCCGGAGCATACCTTATGCACGAATCATTCCACAAAAATGATGATACTGATTTCACTCGTCCCTGGTTTGCATGGGCGAATAGCCTGTTTGCAGAGCTGATGATAAGATTAGCAGAGTAAATTCGGAATTCGGAATTCGGAATTCGGAATTAAGCTTCGCAAAAAATTAAGAATTCTATAAGTTTAAAAGATTCAAGACAAAATCAATTGTCCTGAATCTTTTTTGTTTAAGATTAGCGAGAGAAATTTATGTTTTGAATTATTTATTACAATGTTCGGAAGCGTAGCTTCCCCTTCATTCCGAATTTCGAATTTCGAATTCCGAATTTTTTAGTTTTTTATTGTTTTTATGATTTTTGTTAAGGTGTAGCCTACGAAGAATACAGTTAAAACAGTTTTTAACTGCGATATTCTTAAATATGCCTTTGTTACATTTGAAAGGCTTTGTAATGCTTGTTGTTTGTTCATAGTACCTCCGTTATAATTTCGTATTATATAGTCGATATACAAGCAAGCTTGTTCGATATATTTTGCAAGACAAAATTCGATATATTCAGCGATGCTGAATTCGATATGATATAAATCCTTATAATCTCGTGCCAACGGCACATATCGAACCAAAGGTATATCGAGTGCAAC
>JAZNJB010000054.1:0-76731 GCA_045577815.1 Acutalibacteraceae bacterium | reverse complement strand
CTACTCACTTGACCGAAGTCTTGTTCATAGCATCTCCGTTCGACTTGCATGTGTTAGGCACGCCGCCAGCGTTCGTCCTGAGCCAGGATCAAACTCTCTAAAAAATTGTATCTACACATCTTTCGATGTCTAAACCTTTTTCAGAGCTTTCTCGCTCATTGACCGATACTCTAGCGTATCGCTTTTCAAACTTCTTTCGAAGCCCGAATTTTACTGTCGCAAAATCTCTTTTACGCTCAAAAAAATCTCAAGGGTTTCTTTTTTCTCGTTGTTTAATTTTCAAGGTTCGTTTGCTCTCTTTTAAGGTCTCCTGCGTACCGCTTTTGCGGTTCGTTTTCGCCCCTCTCGAAGAGTGCCTTGATATAATATCACCACATGTACCATTTGTCAAGCATTTTTTTCAAATTTTTTTAAAATTTTTTTAACTTTTTTACCAATCACAATATATTGTGGTTGTGCATATTGAACAACCACAATTTTTATGCTTAAAACCTTCTAAAAGGAATGAATATTCTGTTTTTTATTGAAAAAACTACTAAAAAACTATATGAGGTGCTATATGAAAAAGAAAAAATCTGAATTTAATTTCCAAAAATTCTTACACTCAAAATACGGCAGTTTTATTGCCATTGTTCTCAGCCTTTCTATTATTTATGGTATAGGCTTTATTTATACCAACCGAACAGAGCAAATTGAAGCTCAGGAAACACTTTCTAAAATCGGCTCCAGAGGCGACGAGGTAAGGCGTATTCAAAACAAATTAAAATCCCTTGGCTTTTTCAACGGGACTGTTGACGGCATATACGGTGCTAAAACTCAAAGTGCAGTTAAACGCTATCAAAGGTCTGTGGGAATTACTGCCGATGGGGTTGCAGGACCTAAAACACTTTTATACCTTGGTCTTGGTTCTTCGTCAGCAGGGTCAACAAGTGGTTACAGTTCTTCTGATGTTTATCTTCTTGCAAAGGTTATTGCAGCAGAAGCACGAGGTGAAAGCTACACAGGTCAGGTTGCCGTGGGTGCCGTTGTCTTGAATCGAGTTGATTCATCATCATTTCCTGACACAGTTGCAGGTGTTGTTTATCAGGCAGGTGCTTTTTCCGCTGTAAGAGATAGCAACTGGTCTGTTGCTCCCGATGCTACCTCACGAAAAGCCGCACAGGATGCTATTAATGGTTGGGACCCAAGTGGTGGGGCGTTATATTATTACAACCCTGCAAAAACCTCTAATAAATGGATTCGCACCCGACCTGTTATTACCACCATTGGCAGACATGTTTTCTGCCGTTGAGCTACCATATATAATAGTATATAAAAAAGCCGGTAACCTCTGCTCTTTGTATTTTTACAATAGCAGAGGTTTTGTTTTTGCATATAGAAACATTTTATTGGTAAAATACTAAGGATTTTTAGTTTTATTTTTGACAAAATTGTAACAATATACTTGATAATTTTCTTCATTTAGTGTATGCTAAAGTGGGGAAAATTGGTAGGGAATATTTTCCATTTCTTACCTGGATATAAAAACTTCCTTATACAATATATTAATGAAGGAGAAATCGCAAATGCAAAAGGTTCAATTTACCGAAACCGTGTTGCGTGACGCTAACCAGTCACTTATTGCAACCCGTATGAAGTTCAATGAGTTCGAGCCTATTCTCTCAAAACTCGATAAAGCAGGTTACTACTCTCTCGAGTGCTGGGGTGGCGCAACATTTGACTCATGTCTTCGTTACCTTAAAGAAGACCCATGGGAAAGACTCAGAAAAATCAAAAAGGCTTGTCCCAATACAAAGCTTCAGATGCTTTTAAGAGGTCAGAACCTTCTTGGCTATCATCATTATCCTGATGATGTTGTAAGAATGTTCGTTAAAAAGAGCGTTGAGAACGGTATTGATATTATCAGAATTTTTGATGCTCTCAATGACGTTAAGAATATTGAGGTTGCTGTTGACGAAACAGTTAAGAATGGTGCTATTGCTTCCGGTGCTATCTGCTATACAATCAGCCCTATCCATACTCTCGATTCTTATGTTGAGCTTGCAAAGAATATGGTAAGCATCGGTTGCCAGACAATTGCTATTAAAGATATGGCTGGTATTCTCAGCCCTGCAGAAGCACACAAGCTTGTTTCTTCTCTTAAAGAAGCTGTTGATGTTCCTCTTGTTCTTCACACACATAGCACAACAGGTCTTGGCTTTATGACTTGCCTTAAAGCAGTTGAAGCAGGTGTTGACGTTATTGACACTGCTATTTCAACAATGTCAGGCGGTACTTCACAGCCTGCAACAGAAACTCTTAACTATACTCTTGCAGAGCTTGGTTATCAAACAGGTCTTGATAACGAAACTCTTCGTGATATCGCTGATTTCTTCAAGCCCATCAGAGCAAAAGCTCTTGAAAGCGGTCTCCTTAACCCCACAGTTCTTGCAACTGATGCAAATGCTCTTGACTATCAGGTTCCCGGCGGTATGCTTTCAAACCTTGTTGCTCAGCTTACTGCTCAGGGTAAAATGGATAAATTTGACGAGGTTCTTCTTGAAACTCCCAGAGTTCGTGAGGATTTAGGTTATCCCCCTCTTGTTACTCCCATGAGCCAGATGGTTGGCGTTCAGGCTACTGCAAACGTACTTGCAGGCGAGCGCTATAAAAATGTTTCCAAAGAAGTTAAATCCTACCTTATGGGTGAATATGGTAAAGCTCCCGGTAAGGTTAATGAGGATGTTAAAAAGCAGATTCTCGGTGACGAAAAAGAAATCGAGGGCAGATATGCAGACACACTTGAACCTGCATTTGAAGCAGCAAAAGCTGAAATCGGCAAAAAAGCAAAGAGTGATGAAGATGTTCTTTCTTACATCGCATTCCCCACTCAGGCAGAAAGCTTCTTTGATTATCGTGATGAGATGGCTTCTAAAACATATAGCTATGAAATCAAGGCTATTGACTAAGGAGGATTTAATATGACTTTTCTTCCTTTGTTCGGCATCCCCGATGCTTTCGGAACTTCCGGTCTTGGATTCCTTCTTGTTCTTGCAGTTCTTGCTGTAATTATGTTGTTCGTAAGACTTCTTTCAAAGGTTTTAGGCGGAAAATCCAAAAAGGATATAAAAGAAGATTCTAAAACAGAGGTTCAGAAACCTGCACCTGTTCAGACTGCAGAAACTGAAACAGTTGTTGCAGAAGAACCTGTGAAAGCAGAAGCTGCTCTTCCCTACACCCCCGGTTATGTAACCCTTGACGGTGTTAAAGAGCAGGACGCAGCAGTTATTATGGCTATTACTTCTCATGAATCAGGTATTCCTCTTGAAAGACTTTGCTTTAAATCTATCAGACGTCTTAACCAGGAACCCGAACTTATCAACATCGAAGAACAGGATGCCGCAGTTATTATGGCTCTTGTTTCTCATAAAACAGGCATTTCTCTTGATAATCTTATATTCAACTCAATTAAATTAGTGGAGGAATAATAATATGAAATACAATGTTACTTTAAATGGCAAAATTTATGAAGTTGACGTTACAGAATCCGATGCAGTTGTAACAGGCATTACTCAGGTACCCGTTGCAGTTGCTGCTCCCGCTGTTGCTCCTGTTGCAGTTGCACCCATTGCTGCTCCCGCTGCTCCTGCTGAAGCTCCCGCTGCTGCTCCTGCAGTTGCTCCTGTTTCCGCAGACGGCACACAGGTTAAAGCTCCCATGCCCGGCACAATTCTTGCAGTAAAGAAAAATGTTGGCGAAGCAGTTAAAGCAGGCGATGTTATCGTTGTTCTTGAAGCTATGAAAATGGAAAATGATATCGTTGCTCCCTGCGATGGTACAGTAAAATCTATCAATGCTCCCAAGGGCTCAACAGTTAACACAGACGATGTTATCGCTGTTATCTGATTAAACATTTCTTATACTTAAAACTTGAAAGGTTTTATCTATGGACATTTCTTCAATTTTAACTAATCTCTGGGAACAATCAGGTTTTCACCTTTTAGAATGGCAGAACCTTGTTATGTTAGGTGTTGCATGTTTCTTTTTGTTCCTTGCTATCAAAAAGAACTATGAACCCCTTTTACTTGTTCCCATCGCATTTGGTATTATACTTGCAAACCTTCCCGGTGCAAATATGATGCTTGATACAACGGGCGGTCAGTTAGGCAGTATCGGACAAGCAGTTGTGGAAGGCACTCATTGGTATGACTCGGGTGTTCTTCGTATATTATATGTGGGCGTTAAATCAGGCATATTCCCTTGCCTTATCTTTATGGGCGTTGGCGCTATGACCGACTTTGGTCCCCTTCTTTCAAACCCCGTAAGCCTTCTTTTAGGTGCGGCTGCTCAGCTTGGTGTTTATTGCGCATTCCTTCTCGCAATTGCATTCGGATTTGAGCCCGCAGAAGCAGCATCAATTGCTATAATCGGTGGTGCAGACGGTCCCACAGCTATTTTCCTTACATCAAAATTAGCATCTCACTTGTTAGCGCCAATAGCACTGGCGGCTTACTCGTATATGGCGCTTATTCCTGTTATTCAGCCACCTATTATGAAAATTCTTACCACAGAAAAAGAACGCAAGGTGGAAATGAAGCAGTTAAGAAAAGTATCCAAAACAGAAAAAATTATTTTCCCTGTTGCTGTTCTTATTCTTTGCGCTTTACTTCTTCCCTCTGTTGCTCCCCTTCTTGGTATGCTTATGTTGGGTAACTTGTTCAAAGAATGTGGCGTTACTGAAAGACTTTCCGAAACTGCACAGAATGCACTTATGAATATTGTTACAATCATGCTTGGCGTAACAGTTGGTGCTACTGCTAACGGACAGGATTTCTTACAGCTCAAAACCGTTCTTATTATCGGTCTCGGTCTTTTAGCTTTCTGCTTCTCAACAACAGGCGGTGTGCTTTTCGGCAAGCTTCTCTATGTTGTTACAGGCGGCAAAATCAATCCCCTTATTGGTGCGGCAGGCGTTTCTGCAGTTCCTATGGCAGCACGAGTTGCTCAGAATGAGGGCAGAAAATACAATCCCACAAACTTCCTTTTAATGCACGCTATGGGCCCCAATGTTGCCGGCGTTATCGGTTCGGCAGTTGCAGCAGGCTTCTTACTTGCGGTATTCGGACAGAATTAAGTGTTAAAAAACTCGATTACCTTTTGGTAATCGAGTTTTTCTTTTAGTTTAACGCTACTCTTGTAAAAAGTCGTTTCATTTCTTGTGCTAAGAGGTGGCGTTCTTCGGTTGAAATTGAAACCTCGTTATCAACAAGCTCTTTTGCTGTTTTCTGGGCTTCATAGAGGATTCTTGTATCAGTCATAAGATTTGCAATTCGCATATCGGGAAGACCGTGCTGACGGGAGCCGAAGAAATCACCGGGACCTCGCATTTCCAAATCCTTTTTAGCTATTTCAAAGCCATCGGTTGTTCTGCACATGGTTTCAAAGCGGTCAACTGCCTCTTCATTCTGTGCATCAGAAAGAAGAATACAGGTGCTTTCTTTACTGCCACGACCAATTCTGCCTCTTAACTGATGGAGCTGAGAAAGACCGAAGCGCTCTGCATTTTCAATTACCATAACAGTTGCATTGGGAACATCAACGCCAACCTCAATAACAACAGTAGAAATAAGCAGTTGGATTTCGCCTGAATAGAAACGATTCATAACCGCGTCCTTTTCCTTAGGCTTCATTTGCCCGTGAAGAAGTCCCAATGTGCAATCGGCAAAATAGGTTGATTTCAAATAATCATAATATTCCGTTGCAGGAACAAGGTCACTGTCACTTTCGGAAACCAAGGGACAGACAATATATGCCTGTTGCCCTGCGGCGATATTTTTTCTTATAAAATTATAAATTCTTTCGTGATAGCTTGTTGGTACATGGTATGTTTTAACAGGTTGCCTGCCTTTGGGTAATTCATCAAGAACAGAAATATCAAGGTCGCCATATATCATCATAGCAAGAGTTCTCGGTATAGGCGTTGCGGACATAACAAGTGTATGAGGATTGTTACCCTTATTTGAAAGGCTCGCTCTCTGCCCTACACCGAAGCGATGTTGTTCGTCGGTTATAACAAGACCCAAATTATTAAACTCAACATCATTCTGAATTATTGCGTGAGTTCCCACAACAATATCACAATCACCATCTTTAAGTCTTTCTCTTATATCTCTTTTTTTAGCTGCAGTAACCGAGCCTGTTAAAAGGCAGATATTTATATCATCACCAAAGAAATTAGAAAGAGTTTTAAAATGCTGATTTGCGAGAACCTCTGTTGGCGCCATTAAAGCTCCCTGAAAACCATTTTTAACTGCATTATACATAAGCGCTGCCGCAACTGCAGTTTTACCCGAGCCAACGTCACCTTGCAAAAGGCGATTCATTTGCTTTGTATTTTTCATATCGGCAATTGCTTCAGAAATTGCTCTCTTCTGAGCATTGGTTGGGTCAAAGGGAAGGGTTGAATAAAAATCTTCTGTATAATCATTTTTTATAGGAATCGAGCTTCTGTTTCCGCCCTCAGTTTTCTCGCTCATAAGCCCCATTTGCAAAAGCAAAAGCTCTTCAAAAATCAGTCTGCGCTTTGCAAGTGCAAGCTGTTCTTCACTTTCAGGAAAATGAATCTCTCTTAAAGCCTCTTCAAAGCTCATAAGACGGTATTTTTTTACGATATATTCGGGAATTATCTCCTGAACATTACCTTTTATTTCTCTTAAAGCGGTTTCAACAAGCCTTTCAGTTGTTTTTGAGGGCATTGATGCAGTTGCTTTATAAATCGGTCTTATTCTTTGCTTTTCCAAGGATTTTTCAAACCTTGGTGAAAGCATTGTTTTATTATTGTATTTATCAAGGGTGATTTTTCCGAAAAATAAATATTCTTTGTCTTCTTCAAGCTGGTCTTTTACATATTTATTATTAAAAAATGTAACGTTTATATAGTCGCTTCCATCAGAAATTACGGTTTTAACAAGTATTCTGCCACCACTTATTTTGACAACCTGAGGATTCTGGGCAACAACGGCTCTTACGCAGATATTTTCGTTAATCTGCGCATCTCTTAAAAGTGTTGTATTGTTCCAATCCTCATAGGCTCTCGGGTAATTTCTTAAAAGGTCTCCTATACTATAAATACCCTGCTTTGCAAGGCTTTTTGCTCTCGTATCGCCTACACCTTTTAAAAATTGAATCCTTGTGTCAAAATTAACCATATACTTATCACCTGTAATAAGATAATTATCGGTAGTCCTATCATAAACCTTTTATGCTTTGTTTTATGTCGGATTTTAAGCATTGTAAGAAATTCTGCTACACTGCCACCCAAAATTGCCAACAAAAACAATATTTTTTCGGGTACTCTGTGTTTTGGCCGCTTTTTTGCGGCTTTTTTATCATAAGCTGTAACTATAATTGTTATCAAAGATACAGCCACAAAATAAATAAAAATATATTCCATTTCATTTTCACCTTTAGAACATTTGTTCTAAACAATAATAACATAGTTTTTCTTTTATTTCAAGAAAAAATTACCACATTTAAAAGTTTTATCTTTTAAATGTGGTAATATCAATTTTATTCAACAACAACGCCTTTTTTAAGGATAACATTTGCATAAAGCGCCATTTCGCTTGTTGCAATAATTGCATAAGCAGTTTTTGCTCTGTCATAGAAAGCAAAACGCTCAATTTCGCTCATTTTTGTTTCGCCGTTGTGTTTATCAACAATTTCCTGATATTCTGCCCAGATAGTTGGTGTGGGGTCGCCTTTAGTTGTCTGCATAAGCATAACAGGACTATCAACATATGTATCAAGGGGCATAAGCTTTAAAATTGCATCAAGAAGCTCGGGAACATTGTGACCATCGCATCGGATAAGTCTCTGTGCATTTGATGCAGCAGGGAAATTGCCATCTCCGATAACAATTTCGTCACCGTGACCCATTTCGTCAAGAATTTTGAGAAGCTCGGGTGAAATAATATTTGGAATACCTTTTAACATTTAAATTACCTCCGTTTTATATTTTATTTCTTTCTTTGCCTTACATCTGTTCCAAAGAAAGTTACAAATTCAAAAGCATTAAGTCTTGAAGCGGCTCTTTCGCCATATCTTTCTTCAAATTGACCGCGGTTTAAGTTTGAAATTAAAATCATTGGTTTTCCCATCAGAACTGCATCATCGATAAGTTCATTTATTGCCGCAGTTGCAAAGGGAGTTTCAAACTCTGCGCCAAGGTCATCAATTATAATTAAATCATTTCTGTTTAAGTCTTCAATCAAGTCGCCATCCGCCTTGCCGAAATGCTCGTTCTGAAGCTGTTTTATAACCTTTCTTGCAGATTCATAATATACACTGTAGCCATTTCTTGTTAATACATTGAAAATTGCAAGCGCAAGATGTGTTTTACCTAAGCCTGTACCGCCACTGAAGAAAAGGCTTTCCTTTGTAGGATGAAAGGTTTCAGCGTAATTTTTAAGCATTGCCAACACGCCACCCATAATATCACGATGAGAAAAGCCTAATTCTACATCCTTTATATCGCTGTAATTATTCAAATCAAAAGTATCAAAGGTTGAACGCGCAAGAATCGGACTGCAAGAAAGACTTTCAACCGAGAGTCTCTTGAGTATTTCAAGGTGACATTTGCAAAGCTTACCATTATCAATACCTGAATCCTTACATATTTTACAGCTATAAGGAATTTCCAAATAATCCTCAGGGTAACCTGCCTTATTTAAAAGATTTCTTTTCTTTTCCTGCGCTTCAAGATTACTCTTAGCAAGCTGAGAAATATCTACTCTTTCTCCGCCTGCACCAACACTTCTTATAACAAAAAGTGCAGTTTCTCTCATAATCTTCTCTATTTCTAAAAGTTCGGGGTATTTAGCAGCAATTTCATTTCTGCGCATTTCTCCAAGCTGTTCTGCTTTTATTCTACGCTCCTTAAGCTCTGCTTCTGCTTTAGAGTATATTGCTTCAGAATACTTCATTCATTTTCTTCCTCCCCGTTTGCATATTTTTTTATCCAATCAAGAACGCTGTTTTTACCTATTTCTTCTGTTTCGTAGGTTTTCTTCACTGCTTTAGGAATGTTTTTCTTTTCTCGTGAAATAACCTCTTCGGGAGAAACTATACCCGATTGAACAAACTTTTTAAGCATTTTATTGGTTTCACTGAGAATTTTATTGTTCTTTTCTAAAGCATATTTTATAAGTTCAACTGAACATTCCCAATCAACCGCCCAAGTACGCAAAAATTTTGCTATTCGGGTTGTGGGGGCATCTCCTGAAAAACCTGCAGTTTCTTTAACTGCAGTAAAGGTTTCTCTGATTTTTTCCAATGCAAGAAGCTCTTCTTCAACAAGCTCAAGAGAATCTATCCCTCTTTTTGCCCAATCTTCTGCTATGTTTTTTATGGCAGAGGAAGCAATTTTGCCCTCATTTTTCTGATGTTGAAGAAGTGTTATTATAACCTCAGGAGGAAATCCGTAATAATCATAAATCATCAAAAGAAGTGCCTGAGTATCATAGCCAAATGTTCCGAGAATACTCTGTGCTTCTTTATAGATTATTTCAAGCTCCGGTTCTGCTACAAGGCGCTCTGCGATTTCTCTTGCTGTTGGCTTTTTAACAGGAAGCTTTTTCACTGAAGCAGTTCTTATTTCTTCTTTTTTCTCTTCCTTGTCACAAGCAATTTTTGCATTTCCTATTGATGCCGAAATAGCATCCTCAGATACTTTTTCATCTGTTATTTCAATTGCTCCGTTATTCTCCCAGAAATCAAGGCAGCTCTTTACATCATCCTCAGATAAGCCTGTGCAGATACTTATTTGCTTCGCATCGGAAGTACCCTCAGGGTTTCTGAGAATAAAAAGCAAAACCTTAAAACTTGCCGCAGGGGCAAGTTTTAAGTGTTTGTCTATAATTTCTGTAGGTACAGCAATTGCACCATTTAGATAGTTAAATTTAATTTTAATCATTATTCAGGAAATTTCACAATAACGCCTACAGATTTACCGTTGATATACTGTGCAATACCTTTCATATCTATATCTTTTGAAAGAGTTCTGCCAACTACAACATAACCACCATCAGAAGCTAAGCAGAGGGCATTTGCGCTTTCATCCTTTGTTCCGCCAAAAGAACGAGCCCAGGATAAGTCACCATATCTGTCAAAGCAAGCAATAACTATATCATCACCGCCACGTGTTGTAACACCCTTAAGGTCACGAGTTGATGAATTGCTATAACCTGCAGCGATAAAGGAACCATCTTCTGTTTCAACAACACAAGTCAACTCTTCATTATTCTGACCTCTGAAAGCTCTTGCAAAAGCAATTTTTAAATCAGATTCCAATTTTATAATATATGAATCGTAACCGCCTCTTGAAGCCAGATTAGAAACAAATAAGCTATCGGTCGAACCTGCATCAGAAGAATTGGACCTACCAACAATTACAATACCGCCTGTTTTACAAGCAGTGATACCTTTAAAGGATTCGATTCCGCTACCACCGATACAAGTTGCAGCAACATATTTACCTGCACTTGTGAATTTCACAACGCCGCCATCAGAAGAGCCTCTGTTTTTAAAGAGTTCGCCTGAATAAAAATTACCAACACAGAAAATATTACCTTCAACATCTTCAACTACACCATTAAAGACATCATTGTCGCCACCGACAACATTTTTCCAGGCAAGAGAACCATCTGAATTGTATTTAACAACAACAGCTGCAGACTTTAATTCAGGCTTATCAAAGCCTTCTGCATCTCCGTCATTGTTACCTACAGAACCTGCAACCACAAGACCGCCATCTTTAGTAAGACTCGCACCATTAAAGACATCAACAGTACTTGTACCAAAAGTCTTGCTCCATATCTGCTCGCCTTTTTTATTAAATTTAAACACTGCGCCATCATAGTAGCCCTTGCCTGTCTGGCCACCTATATTCTTGCCATAACCGGCAGCATAGAAACCGCCATCTTCTGTAGCAACAAGTGCTGTAATGATGGTAACACCTCTTCTTGAGCCTACTGCGTTCTGCCAAACAACATCACCATTTTTGGAATATTTGGTGATAACTGTGTAAGGTGTTGCATAGTTGAGCTCTTTATACTTTTTGAATTCACCGTCAGTAGAGTTTGTTACAATTGTTGTTATGTAGCCACCGTCTTTTAAGGTTGCAACACTTGAAAAATAGTCCGCTGATGTACCGCCCTGAGAAGCTTTCCAATCCATATCAGCAGGCTCAACATTAGCAGGAGTTGATGTAATTTCAATAACAGTTGTGAAAAGATTACCCTGATTATCAACTGCTGTATTACCCTGACCATCTGTAACAGGAACAGCTGTTGTTCCTACAATAGCAGTACCATCCTTCAGAGTTGTAGGTGGGTTTGTAGTTGTGGGTACAGTTGTAGGAGGTGTAGGTGTGATAACCTGCTCCTCAGTAACAACCTCGCCATCCTTATCGGTAACAACCTCGCCATCCTTATCGGTAACGGGGATTTGTACTGTAACATCTTCGTATACTACTGTGGTTTGCTTCTCACCATTTTCATCAGTATATTCGTGAACCTCTGTTTCAGGAATTACTGTCACCTGTTCGCCATTGGAATCGGTAACATTCTCACCATCGGGATAAGTAACAGGAACAGGAACCTTAGTGACCGGTTCGCCTTCAGGCTTTGTAACAATCTCGCCACTTGGATCAGTAACAATAACGGGAGCCATAGTAACAGGCTCACCTTCAGGCTTTGTAACAGGCTCACCACTTGGTTTTGTAACAGGAATAGGAGCTAAGGTAACAGGTTCGCCTTCGGGCTTTGTAACATTCTCACCATTCGGATCAGTAACAATAATGGGAACCATAGTAACAGGCTCACCTTCATGCTTGGTAACAAGCTCGCCATTTGGCTTGGTAACAGGAATAGGAGCTAAGGTAACCGGTTCACCTTCGGGCTTTGTAACATTCTCGCCATCCGGATCGGTAACAATAACGGGAACCATAGTAACAGGCTCACCATGGGGGTCGGTAAAAGGCTCGCCACTTGGTTTGGTAACAGGAACAGGAACTAATGTAACCGGTTCACCTTTGGGAGTTGTAACAGTTTCGCCACTTGGTTTGGTAACAATAACAGGAACCATAGTAACCGCTTCACCCTTGGGAGTTGTAACAAGCTCACCACTTGGTTTTGTAACAATAACAGGATTTACAGTAACCGGTTTGCCTTTTGCATCAGTAACAGTCTCGCCACTGGCATCGGTAACAATAACAGGATTCAAAGTAATAGGTTTACCCTTCACATCAGTAATAGGAACACCATTCTCATCGGTAATAGTAATATTTCCGTTTTTTACTTTATCTACATTTTTAAGCGCAACAGCAACAAGTATTGCAGCAACAATAATTGCAACAATCACAGGAATAAGAACAAAAAGTTTTTTGTTTTTATCTTTTGAATTTTTTTCTTTTTGTTTTTTATCTTTTGGTTTCTTATCAGGCTGCTTTTTGGGAACAACGGGAGGCGGAGCAGGTCTCTTAATCTCGTTTGATCCGTTTGTAACTTTATTCTCGTCCATCTTATATAGACCTCCATAGGTAATTCATAAAAATCATATCACAATAACAGAGCATAAATACTCATTGTGGATTCATTTTATCACAAACACTCAAAATTTTCAACGAAAAAACTATAAATTAAAATATTCGTTACATATTACATAAAAACCCATGCTCATTATTATGTAATATCAATAATCTTTGCATTTTACTCAAAAAAATCGTTGTAAACGCGAAAAATATGTGCTAAAATACCAAATATAGCTTTATAGCCTATTTTTTATAATCTTAATCGCAGACAACATCTGCTTTTTTTAGGAGGAATTCATTTGAAAGCTTATGCTAAAGAAAACATCAGAAATGTGACCATTGCGGGTCACGGTGCAAGAGGTAAAACAACTCTTGCAGAAGCAATGCTTTACATAGCAGGTGCTTCAGACAGACTCGGCAGAGTTGCAGACGGTAACACTGTTCTCGACTTTGATGCTGAAGAAAAGAAGAGAAAAGTTTCAATATCTTCTGCTATGGCTTGTATTGAATGGCGTGACAGAAAAGTTAATATTATTGACACTCCCGGTCTTTTTGACTTTGAAGGCGCGAGAAGTGAAGGCATCCGAGCTGCTGAAACTGCAGTTATCGTTCTTTCCTGTGGTCATAATGTGGATGTTGGTGCAGAAAAAACATTACGCATAGCAGGCAGAAAAGGCCTTTCCAAGTTTATTGCTGTTTCAAAATGCGATGGTGAAAACCGCGATTTCTATAAGACCCTTGGCGATTTAAAGGAAAAATACGGCACAGCTATCTGCCCCGTTGTTGTTCCCTATGTTGTTAATGGTGTTGTTGACTGTTATGTTAACTTCCTTCAGAATAAAGCATTCAAATATGATGGCGTTAAAGCTACTGAAGTTGCAATTCCTCAGGATGCTCATATTGAAGAAATTTACAATGCTTTCATTGAAGCTGTTGCTTCTGCTGACGAAGACCTTATGATGAAATTCTTCGAAGGTGAAGAATTCTCCCATGATGAAAAGGTTGCAGGTCTTTCTCAGGGTGTTGCAGATGGTACTGTTATTCCCGTTTACGCTTGCTCAGGTTACACAGGCGAGGCTGTTGACCTTCTTCTTAATGGTATCACAAAGCTTGCCCCCGCTCCCAAGGGTGAAGGCGATATTGCTTGCGATGCTAATGGTCCTCTTGCTGCTATCTGCTTCAAGACGGTTGCTGACCCCTTCGTTGGTAAAATGTCCTTTTTCAAGGTTGTTTCAGGTAAAATCACTTCTGCAACAAAGGCTTATAATGCTCGTACAGAAGAAGAAGAGAAAATGGGTAAAATCGTTTTCGTTAAAGGTGCGAAACAGGAAGATGCAACAGAAATTGTTGCCGGTGACATTGGTGTTGTTACAAAGCTTTCAGGCTTCAAAACAGGTGACACAATGTGCGATGCAAAGAACCCTGTAGAGCTTGCAGGCGTTGACTTCCCCGCTCCCTGCTATTCAATGGCTGTTAACGTTGTTAAGAAGGGTGAAGAGGATAAGGTTGCTTCCGGTCTTCATAAATTAGCAGAAGAAGACGGCGCAATGAACTTCTACACAAACAAAGAAACAAAAGAACAGGTTGTTTCGGGTCTTGGCGAACAGCATCTTGAAAGCATCGTTTCCAAGCTTAAAAACAAATACGGCGTTGAGGTTACTCTTACTGCTCCTCGCGTTGCTTATAGAGAGACCATCCGTAAAACTGTTGATAAACAGGGACGTCATAAAAAGCAGTCCGGTGGCCATGGTCAGTTCGGTGATGTTTGGATTCGTTTTGAACCCTATATGGGCGAAGAAGAATTCGTATTCAACTCTGACGAGGTTGTTGGTGGCGCAGTTCCTAAAAACTTCTTCCCTGCTGTTGAAAAGGGCTTACGCGAATGCGTAGCATCAGGTCTTATTGCAGGTTACCCCATGGTTGGTATCAAGGCTTGTCTCCACGATGGTTCTTACCATCCCGTTGACTCTTCTGAAATGGCATTCAAGATGGCTGCAAGAATTGCTTTCAAAGCTGCAGTTCCCGAAGCTGCTCCCACAATTCTTGAGCCTATCGGAACTCTTAAAGCTTATATTCCTGATAAGGATTTGGGCGACATTATGGGTGATGTTAACAAACGCCGTGGTAGAGTTTTAGGTATGGGTCCTGCAGAAGAAACAGGCACTCAGGAGCTCATTGCCGAAGTTCCTATGGCAGAAATGAGCGACTTTGCTATCACTCTTCGTTCTGTAACAGCAGGCAGAGGTTCATTTACTCTTGAATTTGCTCGTTATGAAGATGCTCCCAACAATATCGCAGAAAAGGTTATTGCAGAAGCAAAGCTTGCTGACGATGATGAATAAAATACAAAAAGCCTCCCGATTGGGAGGCTTTTTTAGTGGCAAATTGAAAGTTGAAAGAGGCAAGTTAAGGGGAAACTCCGTTTCCAAATATTATGTTGAGTATTAATAACTGAAATTAATTCCATTTAATTATCTTAATTTTATTTTAAAAACATTTACAATGGCTGTGCGCAGCACCCGACAATTACGCATTACGAATAAGAATTACGCATTATTATGCCGACCGCAAGTCCCGTAGCTTGCCATTTGATACTCTGAACTTGCAACAAAAAATATAGCCTCCCAAATGGGAGGCTTATTTTTATTGTGCAATTCTTGCTTTAGCGTCGTCGTACATCTTTTCGATTTCTTCGAAATGACTGTAGTTTTCTTTTTGCTTGATAAGCTTTTCTGCATCAAGATAAACCTTTGCAGCACGGTTGAAATATGCGTGCTTATCCATTTCCTCTTTAGAGAACTTACGAGCATCTTTTCTATCCGCATCAGTTTTCTTAATATTTTCTTTTAATTGCAATACCTTTGAAGAATCTTTCGCTTTTTTAGCATCTTTCAATTCAATATAGAGGGTTTTAAGCTTTGCTTCGCAATCGTCTTCTGCATTGAAGAACTTATCGAGGTCTGCAAAGTCGGGCTGTTTGAAATCCTGTCCCTTGCTGAAATACTTTTTAACTGCTTTATAAGAAGCTTTCTTACTCTTTGCAATTTCAATTGCAGTTTTTCGGATTTCTTTTTCTTCTTTAGTTGTTTTAGGCATTGCCTTTGCAATAGCAATTTCTTGTTTTATAAGAGAAATATCTGCATTAAGAAGAGCATCAAGACCTGCTGCATATACCTTCATATTTTCTTTCACCTGAAGTTGACCTGCAGGTGTAGAGAATTTATCAAGCTCTTCGCAAACAAATTTACCGATTTCGATTTCGTCGTTAAATTCTTTATCTGCAAGATATGCTTTCTTTGCAGCTTTTCTTTCTTCTTTATCTTTTATGGATTTATAGGATTTCTTGTCTAATGCTTTAGGCGAAGCTGCTGCCATTTCTTTTGCTTTACGGATGATGTCAATAACTTCAACAAGCTCTGCATCCTTAAGAATACCGTTGCCGTAATCTTCGAACATAGCGCGAACCTTAAGAACACGGATAACAGATTTCTGTTTTCTTTCATTAAAGTCATACCAGATATAAGGAATAACATTCATTAAAGCACCAACAGCGGCAACAAGAATGAGAACCTTTATCAAACTCAAAAGAATATCGGGGTCATAAAGCGCTGAAAGCGCATTGTTGTAGTTGTCTTGTCCGTTTGCTAACTGCTCTGAAAGAATTTGACCGACTGTTTTGCCATCTCCTAAAACTCGGTTAAGAACCTCAGGATCAGAAGTAACCATGGCAGCATTTTCTTTTGTTAAGCCGTTTTTCTCATAAATAAACGGAAGAACTGATGATGTAAGAAGAGTAATAACAGTACCGATTGTTGTAACAACAGCAAACATACCGTCAATTCTTTCCCCTGTTTTATATTGCTGATAATCTCGAATATCCGCCTGAATCGATGGATTGAGAATATGAGCAAAGGAACCCATAAATGCATTAAGATACAAACAACCTAATACTAACCAAATTGTAAGGTTACTAATTTCCTTTGTTGCTGGAAGCAGCATCAAAATAAATAAGATATTGAATAAGTTGGTAACAACAAGAACAGCTTTTTTACCCCATTTTCTGATACAGAATGGCGCAAAAAGCATACCCCATAGGGATGCGTTACCATACACTGTAATAACAAGGCTATAAATATTACCGGAGCAAGCTCCACCATAGTTATATACCCAGAACATTACATTTGCATAAGCAGACTCTAAGAAACCAATCCAACCTGCAAGAGAAATAATCCAGAAATATTTATTTTTGGCAACTGCTTTAAGAGCATCAATAAACTTAATCTGAACAACGTGAGTTCTCGCCTGGACAATTTTTTCTTCAGTATGCTTATAAACAACCATACAAAGAAGAAGACCGCCCACCGTAAGAATAGGATACAAGAGTCGATAAACACGAATATCGGTTGTATTTGAATGGAATATATTAGATGCAATAATTGGAGTGAACAGATTTACTACTGTAGGAGCGAAGGAATATACCACGCTCTTTATTGATGCAACATCAGTTCTTTCCTGAGAGTTGGGAGAAAGAACGTGAATAAGGTTTTCATATGCATCATAAAAGAAATAATAGAAGAAGTGCAATAACAGGTTAAGAAACATTATGATTGCACATTTTGCAACATAAGCCTTTGTTTCACCGAAAATCATACCGTCCCCTAACCAATCGGAAAGCTTTGCATAAGGGAACCATACCAAGATATTACAAATAATTGCTGCAGGAAGCGCCATTGAAACTATGTAGGGACGATATTTACCTGCTTTGTTACGGGTATTGTCAATAATATTTGCACGAATACCTGTTAAGGGAATGTTTGCAATAACTGCAAGAACGTACATTATGTACATATCCATTGGGTCAACGCCCAATGTACTGGAAAGAAGGGTGCTGTTTGTTGCCAATAAACAAGCGGAACCCATTGTGATAATCATATATGCACCGATACCACCGCCGGAATAAGCGGCAATTTCCTTAAAGGGCATATATCTTTTTGCAGGTGGAGTTTTCCAATGGGTTTTAACCTTGGAAATACCATCAACTGCTTTTTGTTTTAAGCTCATTTCGATACTCCTTTTTTCAAAATTTACGCTATTTTATAACATCATATATACTATCATAAAATAAAACTATATTCAATGCAAAATAAAGAAGATTAACGAGAGTTTTTCACTTTCGTTAATCTTCAACAAATATAGTTTTTATTTAATGTGCAATTCGGACAGCAGAATTATTTTTGATAATCCATTATTTTTTCATCCTCAACAAAAATTGTGCAATGGATTGTCCAAAAACCACCCAATGATACTTTAACAAGCCTTCCGTCAGGTAATCTGCCGATTAATTTTGTCCTTGTGCCATCACCTTTTGTTTCATCGTGAAGCTTACCGTTTATGAATAGTCTTTCTGTCAAAACTTCATTTTCAACGTGTATATTATTGCCGTAATAATTAGCATCCCAGGTTTTCATAATACTCATCCTTTAATATCAATTTTCTGATCTATCACCATTACCATCTGCTGAAACATCGAGGATTGCCGCACCACCGGTTGCATAAGGAAGCTTACCATCCCATTTTTCAATTTTATTATTTTCTATAACATTTTTATTAAGGGATTTTGAAATGGTTTCGTTAGCTTCTGCTTGCGCCTCTGCTTTTTTAAGAATTGCTTTTGCTTCAGCCTCTGCGGCAATAACCTTCTTTTCTGCCTGAGCATTTGCTTCAACAATTAACTGCTCCTGCTCTGTTTTTGCTTTAAGAAGATTCTGTTGTGCTACTTCTTTTGCTTCAATAGCTTTTGCAAACTCCTCTGAGAATGAGAAATTAACAATATTGAACTTTTCTATCACAATACCGTACTCTTCCATTTTTTCTGAAAGAGTATCCTGAATTTCAATTGCAACTTTAGAACGACTTGTTACAAGCTGTTCTGCAGTATATTTGGCTGTTACTGCTTTAAGACTTTCGTGAATTGCAGGCATAAGCATAATAGTTTCATAATCTCTGCCGATTTCTCTGTAAATTTTTGCAGATGAGCTGTCTCCTATTTTATAGTTGACAACAATAGTGGTTGAAATAGCCTGTAAGTCTTTAGAAACAGATTCTGCACCTTCAATTTCGCATTTTTGAATCTGATTACTCATTTTAACAACGTTCTGTACTAAAGGTGCTTTAAAATGGAAGCCTTCTGATAAAACATTGTTACTTACTTTACCCAATGTTACAACAACACCTGTATGACCTGCAGGAACAATTGTGATTGAAGCTAAAAGAACAACTGCCGCAATTACAATTACTACACCAGCAATAATCAATTTCTTTGCATTGGAAAAATTGAATTCACCAACTACTTTTGCATTTTTAATCATAATATGTACTCCTTTTTGATTTTTGTTATTTGTTGTTCCACGTGAAACATTTTGACAATTCAAACTTTGTTCCCGTGAAACTTTATTTTAAAATTTGTTCCACGTGGAACAATCAGTCTGTTAAAAATTCCTGAAGCATTGTTTCTGCTTCATTTTTGAGATTAGAAGAAATATGAGCTAACATCATAATTTCAAGAGCATTTCGCAATTTTTCTTTGCCACCGGGAAACGGCTCTTCATAACTTTTGATTTGTTCGTCAATTACTCTGACTATTGTTTCTTTATTTAAATTCCCGATTTTGTCTATTTCCTCGGTAACGGAACACATAATACTATAAAGTTCACCGTCAGGAATAGCGTCGTCACGCCTGTCATCGACTTTACCATTGATATAAGACATCAAAGAAACAATGTTGGAGAGTTGCATAGCGCCTTTAAGCATATTAATTATAAGAACTCTTGCAATTGAAGCTTCACCATAACGACGGTCTTTTGGAGGTTCTATCCAACCGCGTTTTACCCAGTTCTGAATTGTTGTTGCTTCAAGACCTGAAATCTCTGCAAGCTGGGAAAGGGTAAAGCCACCGGTAAGTTTCATTGCTGTTCTTATAGGTTCAAATGCTTTTTCTTTTGTTTGCATTCTCTCACTCCTTTCGTCCCACGATTGTTTTTCGTGTTGCTATGATAATATCACAGGTTCACGTGACTGTCAAGTGTTTTCATAAGATTTTTTACATTTTTTCACAAATTTTATAAAATATGTGTTTTTAGAGTTTAAATTTACTTTAACACTATATTCACAGTTTCCTAATATTTTTTTGCTAAAGTATAGTTGTACTTGGAAAGGGAGCCGCACCCGAGTACAAGTAATAGTTCTGAGAGGAACTAACCCCTCCTCAAGTAAACCCAAGATTCATAGTGTTATACTATGTATCGGGAATACAGCGCCTGTCCCCTCAGGCGCTGTATTTCTTTTTAAATTAAAAATGGCAAGTTTCAGGTGATGCGCACAGCGATTTAATTCATAATGCTTGACTATTAATTAATATAGTAGTAAAATATATAATTGATTTAATTTGTATTAAAATCTGAAATAAACAGATTGGAGGTATCATTTTGGCTATTATTCAGGTTGATGCTCTCACGAAAGCTTATGGCGACAACATAGTTCTCAATGATATGAGTTTTTCACTTCCGGAAGGAGAAATTATCGGTTTATTCGGTCCTAACGGATGTGGCAAAACAACACTTATGAAAATTCTTACAGGACTTATTCACGATTATAAAGGGAATGTGCTTATTGATGGTGTTAAACCCGGAGAAAGCACAAAAGCTTATACTGCTTATCTTCCTGAGCAGACCTTTGTTCACGAATGGATGAGAAATATTGATGCAGTAGATTATTTTAATGATTTCTTTTCTGATTTCGATAAAAACAAAGCTCTTGAAATGCTTAAACGCTTTGGTCTTTCAAAAAAACAAAAATCAAAAACAATGTCTAAAGGTATGCAGGAGAAGCTTTTATTATCTCTTGTTATGTCAAGAGATGCCAAGCTTTACATTCTTGATGAGCCTATGGGTGGTGTTGACCCTGCAACAAGAAGCTCAATTCTCAGTTTCATTATGGAAAACTATGCAGAAAAATCAACACTTCTTATTTCAACTCACCTTATAAACGATTTACAATCTGTTTTCACCCACGCTTTATTTATGGGTAACGGAAAGGTTCTTCTTAATGACAGTGTTGAAAAAATAACAAAAGATGGTAAGTCAATTGAGGACATTTTCAAGGAGGTATTTTCAAATGTTTGGTAAACTCTTAAAAAATGACCTTAAAGCCCAGTGGCATTCAATGTCAGTTGTTTTACTTTGCACTTTTATTGTTGCATTTGTTGCAGAGATTTTCACTTTAACCTCTGACAACAAAATTATAACAGTTATGGGCGGTTTACTTGTAAGCCTTGCCTTGGGTTTTGCTTGTGTAATCATTATTATTGCAGTTGCAATGATGTTTTCTAAAACTATGTTCGGCAGAGCAGGTTATCTTACATTAACTCTCCCCGTAAAAACAGGCTCTCTTTTGGCATCAAAAACTCTTTCAAGTCTTATCTGGGTTTTCGTTGTCTATGCTTTGTTCTTAGGTTCTCTTTTCCTTTGGGTTTTCCAGGTTAAAGATGCTTTAGGCGAAGAGGTTATGGAAAGTGCAGAAAGCCTTTTGAAGCTTTTTGGTGTCCCCTCTTTCTTAACAATATTTATGGGTGTTATTTCCTTCTGCGTTTCACTTGCTGTTCTGGTTCTTGTGGCAGTTCAGTCCTTGCAGTTAGGCT
The DNA here is from genome assembly GCA_045577815.1 of Acutalibacteraceae bacterium. GTDB lineage: Bacteria > Bacillota > Clostridia > Oscillospirales > Acutalibacteraceae > DTU089. Next base: position 55,468 of record JAZNJB010000054.1, on the reverse strand, counting down.
TAACCCTTTCTCATGTATCCCCTATTTCCAAATTCGGAAATATTGGTGTAATCATTATTTTCTTCGGTCTTTTTGCAGTGATTCAGTCTGCTTCAAATGCAATTGCAGACTTACTTCCCTGGGGACTTGTTATTACTCCTGATATTATTAAATTTACAAGTGATATTCATTCAACAAAAGCTGCTTTAGGAATAAATGCAATGGGTATAAATATTGTCGGTTCACTTGTAAGACTTGCAATTGCAATAGGACTTCATTACCCCACAAAATATCTTATTCAACATAAGGTAAACATAAAATAAAAAGTAAATTAACTTTCTTCAGAAAGGGCGTATAAATATGGATAATATGAACGGTCTTAAAAGAACCGTTTACTGCGGGGAGCTTCGTGCAGAAAATATCGGTAACGAAGTAACCGTTTGTGGTTGGGTTGCAAAACAGCGTGACCTTGGCGCACTTATTTTCATTGATTTGCGTGACAGAACAGGTATTGTTCAGTTGGCATTTGATGAAACAACAGATAAAGAAATTTTTGAAAAGGCATTCGCAGTAAGAAGCGAATTTGTGCTTATGGCAAAGGGTATTGTTCGTGAGCGTTCATCAAAAAACAGCGAAATTCCCACAGGCGATATTGAAATTGACGTTAAAGATTTGAGAGTTCTCTCAAAAAGTGAAACTCCACCCTTTGATATAGTTGAAAATTGTCAGACAGCAGAGCTTACAAGACTTAAATATCGTTATCTTGACCTTCGCCGTCCCGATTTGCAGAATAACATTCTTTTCCGTCACAAAGTAACAAAAATTACCCGTGACTATTTTGATGAAAACGGATTTATTGAGATTGAAACTCCTATGCTCATTAAATCAACTCCCGAAGGCGCAAGAGACTTCCTTGTTCCCAGCCGAATTCATCAGGGTTCTTTCTATGCTCTTCCTCAATCCCCTCAGCTTTATAAACAGCTTTCAATGGTTGCAGGGTTTGACAGATATATGCAGATTGCCCGTTGCTTCCGTGATGAAGACTTAAGAGCAGACAGACAGCCTGAATTCACTCAGATTGACCTTGAAATGTCTTTTGTTACAATGGAAGATGTTCTTTCAATCGGTGAAGGCTATATTGCAAGAGTTTTCAAGGAAGCTCTCGGAGTGGAAATTCCCCTTCCCCTTCCCAGACTCACTTATAAAGAAGCAATGGAACGCTATGGTTCAGATAAACCCGATACCCGTTTTGGTATGGAAATCTTTGACCTTACTGATATTGTTAAAGACTGTGGCTTCTCCGTATTCTCCGGTGCAGTTGCAGGTGGAGGTTCTGTTCGCGGTATTACTGCTAAAAATGCAGTTACAACCTACACAAGAAAAGAAGTTGATAAGCTTACTGAATTTGCAAAAGGTATTGGCGCAAAGGGTCTTGCCTGGATTCGTCTTACAGATGATGGTATCGCTTCTTCATTTGCTAAATTTATGACAGAGGACGAAATGAAAGCAATCCTTGATAGAGCAGGTGCAGAAAAAGGGGACGTTGTTTTCATTATTGCAGATACAAAGAACAGCTCAGTTCTTTCAACTCTCGGTTCTCTTCGTAATGAAGCTGCTAAAAAGCTTGATATTATCGGTGATGGCTTCAACCTTTTATGGATTGTTGAATTCCCCTTCTTTGATTGGGACGAGGATACTCAACAGTTTGTTGCAATGCATCATCCCTTCACTTCTCCTCTTCCCGAATGTCTCCCCTATCTTGAAACAGATAAGGCATCCGTAAGAGCAGAAGCTTATGACCTTGTGCTCAATGGTGTTGAGCTTTCTTCAGGTTCAATCCGTATTACTGACTCAGATTTACAGGACAGAATCTTCAAGCTTCTCGGCCTTTCCGATGAAGAGGCACAGCAGAAATTCGGTTATCTTCTTGATGCTTTCAAATTCGGTCCTCCACCACATGGCGGTATGGGTATCGGTCTTGACCGACTTATTATGCAGCTTCTTCAGGTTGACTCTCTTCGTGATGTTATTGCATTCCCTAAGGTACAGAATGCAAGCGAGCCTATGACAGAATGTCCCTCAAGAGTTGATAATATTCAGCTCGAAGAATTGGGTATCGATTTAAGAGTAGAAGAAAAATAAAGCTTTATAATGAATTTTTCCCCTATTTCAGTGCTAAAATATAAAAAAACACTTGAAAATAGGGGCGAAATATTATAGAATTATTGTGTAAAAATATGAAATTCATTTTCGGAGGATTTAATTATGGTAACAGCAGGCGATTTCAAAAACGGCGTTACATTCGAAATGGATGGCAAGGTTTACTCCATCATCGAATTCCAGCACGTTAAACCCGGTAAAGGCGCAGCTTTTGTTCGTACAAAAATCAGAGACGTAATCAACGGCAGTGTTGTTGAAAAAACATTCAGCCCCACAGACAAATATCCCACAGCTTTCATTGAAAGAAAAGATATGGAATATTCTTATGAAGATGGTGGTCTTTACTATTTTATGGACCCCGAAAGCTATGAAATGATTCCCGTTGACGCTTCAAACCTTTCCGATAACTTCAAATTTGTTAAGGAAAATATGACTTGTAAGATTCTTTCTTACAAAGGTAATGTTTTCGGCGTTGAACCCCCCACATTCGTAACTCTTCAGGTTACAAAAACTGACCCCGGTTTTGCAGGTAACACAGCTACTAACGCTACAAAACCCGCTACTGTTGAAACAGGTGCAGAAATCAAAGTTCCTCTCTTTATTGACGAGGGCGAAATGATTAACATCGACACAAGAACTGGTGAATATCTCTCAAGAGCATAATTACTTTTGAGTATTTTTAATAATAGGAGGTCATTTAAATGACACTTACAGAAAAAGTTGCGTACCTTAAAGGACTTGCAGCAGGTCTTGATCTTGATAAAGACTCCAAAGAAGCAAAAATTTTTGAAGCTATGTTTGATATTCTCGAAGATATGGCTCTTACAGTAAGCGATATCGATGAGGACCTCAGCGCAGTTGAAGACCTCGTTGATGCTATCGACGAAGACCTTGACGAGCTTGAAGAATATATCTTCTGTGATGAAGATGATGATTTCTGCGATTGCTGTGATTGTGAAGACGATGAACTTTATGAAGTTGAATGTCCTTCATGCGGCGAAGAAATTTATCTTGACGATGAAATGCTTGATGAAGAGTTCATTGAATGTCCCGCTTGTGGCGAAAAGCTTGAGCTTGATATCGAGTTTGATGATTGCGACTGCGGTTGCGATTGCTGCGATTGTGACGAAGAATAATTGAGTAAATAAAAAACAACATCCGTATCAACCGATACGGATGTTGTTTTATTATTAGGTTGTTTATTGGAAATTTCGAAACCCACTGTTGTTATTACATAAGAAGCAATAAATAAAAGAATAATAATTATTGCAATTACAATTTTTCTTATTGTTTCATTTCTTCTTACTATCCTACTCTCACCAATAACATATTTACTTGAACCTAATTTACCCGGATAGTTTTTTGCAAATCCATAATAGCTTTTTCGTTTTTTCACATATTCATTATTTTTAGCCATTATGCCGCCACCTCAGTACCAAGTGTAATTTCTTCAGTAGTAGAGGGTGGGGTAGGGGTAGTTTCAACAACAGAAACAGTAGCAGTAGTATCAGGCACCTGAATATTTTCTGTGGTTTCTGAGGCAACTACTGTTGTGTCATCAACGGTTGCCTGAGTTTCTGTTTCAATTTGTATTTCTGTTTCTATTTCAGTCAGAATTTCTGTTTGAACTTCTGTTTCTACATCTATTTGTATTTCTGTTTCTTTCTCTGTTTGAATTTCAGTTTCTCTTTCTGTTACTATTTCTGTTTTATTATTTTTAGTAGTTTCAGGAATGTCAGATTTAGAAGTAGTCTGAGGAACTTGATCTTTATTCATTGCTGTTGTAGGCACCGAATTACTTGATGAGTTATTTGCATAATCGCCTTTGTAATTTGCACCTCTGTAAACATCTATAATTGATACTCTGTCCTCATTTAATGTAATATTTGACTGACCATAAAGCTCATTTTGTAACTTATACGCAGCTAACTGGTAGTCAACAACCCAAATCCAGGCATTTGCACTGCCTGATGTTCTGCATTCTTCATCGGGCATCTGAAGCTGTGTTCTTTCATAATTGAACCATTTTCCGGTTAATGCCTGAACTCCTAAAGAAAGAATCTGAGTTTTGCTATAACCCGTATCAACATAGGGCAGTAAAATATCAATATATTTATTCAAATCACCAATTGAAGCAGATTTTACTTTATCAATTATTGATTCGATAACCTGCCTTTGTCTACGGGTACGGCTAACATCTCCGTCAGAATCACATCCGCGTATACGACAGAAACACAATGCTTGCTCACCATTTAATGTAACATCATCACCATGGGGGAGAGTAACTTTAAATTTTTTGTAATTGTAATCAGCCTCATATTTCTGCACATCAACGGTCACACCGCCCATAGCATCAACAATTTCTTTAAATGATTCAAAGTTAACCATAACATAGTTATCAATTTCTATTTTATAGTTATTTTCTATTGTTTCAACAAGGCATTCCGGTCCACCCATAGAAAAAGCTGCATTTAGTTTAGTGCAATAAGCACCCCTTGGGCTATCAATATAAAGGTAGCTATCTCTGAAAAATGAAACAAGCTTAAGCTGTTTTGTTTTTTTATTCAGAGAAACAAGCATCATTACATCTGTATTGCCGGAATTTGTTCCTTTATCTGCGCCAACAAGAAGAACGTTTATAACATTCTTACTTGACATTTTATTTTCATTACCCTGAGTAGCCCAGTCCTTAAGAGCTTGTTTAAAACCGGCAGAGCCAATATCAATATTAATATCTTCAAACTCTCCATCATCATAGATGGTGTCATCATATTTCACATCATCGAAACTATCGCCCACAAGACCTAATTTCTGTGAAACAAATATACCGACAACTGCTGTAAGTACAAGTATTATAGCAAGAAGTATTGCAATAATACTTACAACAATTTTCTTTTTCTTTGGCAAATTATTATACCAATTTGAAAGACGTTTAAAAATATTTTTTTCTTTTCTTGAAGAGCTTTTTAGAATTTCAGTAGCTTCAGTAGCTTCTATAGTTTCTATAGCTTCTATTACTTCTATACCCTCTACAGGTTCTGTAACTTCTGTCGTTTCTGTAATTTTAATAGCTACAGGCTCTTCAATTTTCTTTATAACAGGTGGGGGACAAGGATTTTTTGCTCGTTCTTCAGCATCTTTTTTTGCCATTACCTCAAGCAAATCTAAATAATCCTGCAAACCCTCATCACGTTTATTACTGTCAGACATAAATTATTCCTCCATAGTATTTTCGTTTACGTCTTCAGTTCCTATATCTTCATTATCTCCTGATGTGTCACCGGCACCCTCTGTTGCGGTGCCATCGTCTTCAACTTCACCGTTGATTTCATTCTCATCATGCTCAGTTGTGGAAAGAGTAACAACCTTATCACCCTCACCAAGACGCATTACTTTAACACCCTTTGAAGGACGAGCACATACTCTTACTGCAGCAGCAGGAATTCTTATAATAATTCCGTCCTGAGAAATAAGAATAATATCGTCTTCTTCGTTTATATCACTGATTGCGGCAATTTCGCCATATTTTTCAGTATGATAGTTTTTAAGACCTTTACCGCCTCTTGACTGAACACGATAGTTATCATTATCACTGATACGACCGAAACCGGTTTCACTTACAGTAAGAAGCTTACCACCCTCGCTCATAACACTCATACCGATAACTTCATCACCCTCTTTAAGAGTAATAGCCTTAACACCACTTGCAGTTCTGCCGAGAGGTCTTGCATCATTTTCATTGAAACGGATACACATACCTTTCTTTGTGGCAACAAGCAAATCATCGTTACCGGAAGTAAGCTTAACCCATGCAAGCTCATCATCCTCACGAAGAGTAACTGCGATAATACCGTTTCTTCTTGTACTTCTGTAAATATCAAGAGAGGAACGTTTAATAAGTCCTTTTCTTGTTACCATGCAGATATACATACCCTCGTCATCCTTAGGTACCTGAATCATGGCAGAAACCTTTTCTCCATTTTCAAGAGGAAGAATATTAACAATATTAGAACCCTTACTTGTTTTACTTCCTTCAGGAATTTCATAACCTTTAAGACGATATGCACGTCCTCTTGTGGTATAGAACATAATTACATCATGAGAAGAAGCAATAAACATTGTTTCTGCATAGTCGTCTTCTCTTCTTGTCATACCCTTTACACCACGACCACCTCTGTTCTGAATAGAGAACTGGTCAACAGGCTGACGCTTGATGTAACCCATATTTGTATAGGTATACATACATTTTTCTTCAGGAATAAGGTCTTCAATATCAACCTCACCACTAACATTTTCAATAGCAGTTCTTCGGTCATCAGAATACTTTCTGCTTATAACAGCAAGCTCTTCCTTAACAATATTCAAAACTCTTTCGTGAGAACCGAGAATTTCTTCATAATCTTTTATTTTTTCACGAAGCTCATTAAGTTCATTTGTAATTTTGAGAATTTCAAGACCTGCTAACTGACCTAAACGGAAAGCAACAATAGCAGCTGCCTGAACATCATCAAAATCAAATTTTTCCATAATAGCAGTCTTAGCTTCTGCCTGACCGCCCTTACAAGCACGAATTGTTGCAATAATATCATCAACAATATCAATTGCTTTGCGAAGACCATCAAGAATATGAGCTCTTTCCTGAGCTTTTTTAAGGTCAAACTGTGTTCTTCTTATGATAACATTACATTGATGGTCAATGTATTTTTGTAAAATTTCTTTAAGTGTAAGAATTTTTGGCTGACCATCGTCAAGAGCAAGGAGAATTACACCGCAGGTTGACTGAAGCTGTGTATAGGTAAACAATTTATTAAGCACAACCTGAGCATTAGCGTCTCTTTTAATATCAATTTCAATATGCATACCTGTTTTGTCAGAAGAATAGTCATTGATATCGGAAATACCTTCAACTCTCTTATCTTTAACAAGGTCTGCAATTGATTCAATAAGTCTTGCTTTATTAACCATATAGGGAATTTCGGTGATTATAATCTTAAATCTGCCGTTTTTACCCTCAACTATTTCACATTTAGCACGAACAATAACTTTTGCTCTACCGGTTGCATAAGCAGCTCTTATACCCGCTCTGCCCATAATGATACCGCCGGTAGGAAAATCAGGACCTTTAATATGTTCCATAAGGTCTTCAAGCTCTGCTTCGGGATTATCAATAAGGCATTCAATAGCACCGCAAACCTCACCTAAATTATGAGGAGGAATATTTGTTGCCATACCAACTGCAATACCCTGAGAACCATTAACAAGAAGGTTCGGGAATCGTGCGGGTAAAACAGTAGGTTCTTTAAGACGATCATCGTAGTTTGGAATGAAATCAACAGTATTTTTTTCAATATCTGTGAGCATTTCCAAAGACATTTTGCTCATACGGGATTCTGTATAACGATATGCAGCAGCAGGGTCACCGTCAATTGAACCGAAGTTACCGTGACCGTCAACAAGCATATATCTCATTGAGAAATCCTGAGCAAGTCTTACCATTGCATCATAAACAGATGCATCACCATGAGGATGATATCTACCGAGAACAGAACCAACTGTATCGGCACACTTACGGTATGCCTTATCAGGAGTAAGGTTATTCTCGTACATTGTATAAAGAATTCTTCTGTGAACAGGCTTTAAACCGTCACGTACATCGGGAAGAGCACGGGCGGTAATAACAGACATTGAATAATCAAGAAAAGCTGTTCTTACTTCCTTATTAATTTCAACATTTATAATTCTCTGATTTTCATAAGGGTCAGGAAGATTATTTACACCTTGTGTGACGCCTTCAACTTTTTCATTTAATTCGTCCATCTTTTAAATCCTCCCTTTCTTAAATATCAAGATTCTTAACAAACTTAGCATTTTTCTCAATAAACTCTCGTCTTGGTTCAACCTTATCACCCATAAGAATTGAGAATGTTTCATCAGCTTTTTCAGCATCTTCAACTGTCACTCTGAGCATAAGTCTTGTTGCAGGGTCCATAGTTGTTTCCCAAAGCTGTGCAGGGTCCATTTCACCAAGACCTTTATAACGCTGGATTGAAACACCTGTTCCGATTTCTGCCATTATTTTATCTCTTTCTTCATCAGAATAGGCATAATGATGCTTCTGACCCTTACTAATCCTGTAAAGAGGGGGTTGAGCAAGGTAAACGTGGCCTGTTGTAATTAATTCAGGCATATAACGGAAGAAGAATGTAAGAAGAAGTGTTCTGATATGAGCACCGTCAACGTCAGCATCGGCCATAATAATAATTTTATCATAACGAAGCTTATTTATATCAAAATCTTCGCCTATACCTGTACCAAGAGCAAGAACAACGGGTGTAAGCTTATCATTACCTATAACCTTATCAAGTCTTGCTTTTTCAACGTTAAGCATTTTACCCCAAAGAGGAAGAATTGCCTGGAACATTCTGTCACGACCAAGCTTTGCAGAACCGCCCGCAGAATCACCCTCAACGATGTAAACTTCTGTTCTCACATTATCTTTTTCAATACAGTCTGCGAGCTTACCGGGAAGACTATTACTTTCAAGAACAGATTTTCTTCGAGCATTATCTCTTGCTTTTCTCGCAGCTTCTCTTGCTCTTGAAGCATCAAGAGCTTTACCAAAAATAGCTTTTGCTTCAGCAGGATTTTCTTCGAAATATGTTGAAAGCTTTTCATAAACACATTTAGAAACAAGAGGAGTAATATCTGTATTTCCTAATTTACCCTTTGTTTGTCCTTCAAACTGTGCTTCTGTAAGCTTAACGCTGATAACAGCGGTAAGACCTTCGCGGACATCGTCACCTGAAAGGTTTTTATCGTTATCTTTTAATAATTTATATTTTCTTCCGTATTCATTGAATACTCTTGTTAATGCAGTTTTAAAGCCATTTTCATGAGTACCGCCATCAATAGTTCTTACATTGTTAGCAAAGCTTAAAATAAGCTCGTTATAACTGTCATTATACATCAAAGCAATATTTGCTTCTCTGTCACCACTTACAGCTGAAAAATGAATGGGTTTTTCATGAAGTGGAGTAAGACCTCTTTTATTTGTTTCAAATTCAACGAAGGATGAAATACCGCCTTCAAAGCAGTAAATCTCTTTTACTTCATCAACATCACGCTTATCAGTAAGAGAAATTGAAAGACCTGCATTAAGGAAAGCTTGTTCTCTTAACCTTCTTTCAAGTGTTTCAAACTCATAAACAGTTGTTTCGGTAAATATTTCAGCATCAGCTTTAAATCTTATAAGAGTACCGGTTTCATTTGTATCACCGATAACCTTAAGGTCACAAGTAGGATTACCTCTCTCAAAACGCTGATAATGAACATGACCATCCTGAGAAACTTCAACCTCAAACCATTCGGAAAGAGCGTTAACAACTGAAGAACCAACGCCGTGAAGACCACCGGAAACCTTATAACCGCTTCCACCGAATTTACCACCTGCATGAAGAACTGTAAGAACAACAGTAACAGCAGGAAGACCCTGTTGTTCATTTATACCAACAGGAATACCACGACCATTGTCACGAACTGTAATAATATTATCAGGAAGAATTTCAACCTCAATATGAGTACAGAAACCGGCAAGAGCCTCGTCTATGGAGTTGTCAACAATTTCATAAACAAGGTGATGAAGACCTTTAGGTCCTGTTGAACCTATGTACATACCGGGTCTTTTTCTTACAGCCTCAAGTCCTTCAAGAACCTGAATAGCACTTGCATCGTACTTTTCAGTAACAACAGTATCAATTTCTGCGTTTTCATCAAGCACTACATCATTCTCTTTAGCTTCTTCAAGAAGCTCCTCTTCGGTTTTAATAATGTTTTCGTCCAAAATACTAACCTCCGTAGAAGATTAAAATAATTATATAAAATAATATATTTAAAAATTTGTTATCCGATATGACCGGATTCAATTCTCCTTAAAACTGTTCCAACAGAAACGGGAGAAATATAGATTTTTTTACCATTTGGTGTCTGGCACACAATAAAGGATTTTGGAAGCTCAAATGGTGCAACATTAATTACACTTTTTTCTTTTTCCGCATTATTGAGATAATCTATTGTTTTTTTCATAACAGTTGTATTTTCCATATCAAAAATACCGATGATTTCTTTATCAATAACAACTGTATCTTGTCCAATATGAATAAACATTAAATTATCTCACCGTCCTTAATAAGAAAGGACTTACCGCCACCAAGTCGCAATACCTGAGAAGGGTCACAGCAGGTGAGAAAAACCTGTCTGTCATTTATATGATTCAAAATATAATCCTGACGCTTTTCGTCAAGCTCACTCATAACATCATCAAGAAGAGCAACAGGATTTTCACCGGTTACTTTTTTTATTATTTCTGATTCTCCTAATTTAAGAGCAAGGGCACAAGAACGTTGTTGACCTTGTGAGCCGAAACTTCTTGCGCTGACATTATTTATGAGAATTTCTAAATCATCCCTATGAGGACCAATTGTAGTTGTTCTTGAAATTATGTCCTCTTTCCTAACTTCTTTTATTTTTTCAAGCTCGTTTAAATAAATATCTTTTATAGAAAAATTTTCTCTTTTAAGTTCATTTCTTGAATAAGAAACAGAAAAATTTTCTTTATTTTCAGATATTCCCGAATAGATACTTTTACTGTAATCAGAAAGTAAATCAATATAATTTAATCTTTCCTTTATAACTGCCGCAGAATATCTTGCCAATTGGTCATCCCAGGTGTCAAGCATATCGTAAAGCTGTGAATTTAAGTGTATATCCTTAAGTAAAGCATTTCTTTGAATAAGTGCCCTTTTAAAGCCCGCAAGATGCTCTGCATAAGATGGTTTTAGCTGACAAAGAGCAGTATCTAAAAATCTTCTTCTTGCGGAAGGACCATCTTTTATTAAAGATAAATGCACAGGTGAAAAAATTACCGCATAAAATGAACCTATTAATTCTGCAGTTGAACGAAGAGAAACTCCATTTAAAAAAGCATTTTTCTTTTTATCTGAAATAATTATCTGAGATTTTTTTTCTCTTAAATTATCAGAAAATTCTAAATTAATTTTTGCAAAATCCTCACCGAATTTAATTAATTCGGTGTCTTTTGCACCGCGGAAGCTTTTACAACCTGTGAAAAGCCATATAGCTTCTAAGATATTTGTTTTTCCCTGAGCATTTTCACCGTAAATAACATTTACTCCACTGTCAGCAGTAAAACTTAAATCAGCAATATTTCTGAAATTTTTGATATTAACGGAATTAATTATCATATAAATTATTTTACATCATAAATTATTCTTTCATATTCAGCGCAGTCACCCTGACGGAGCTTTTTTCCTCGCATTGTGCAGATTTCTCCGTTAACTTTAACTTCGCCTTCCTGAATAATAATTTTCGCATGTCCGCCTGTATTAACAACACCAACATTTTTTAAAAGGTCATCAAGTCTTATATAATCACCTTTTAAAATAAAATCTTTGTGTTCTTTTTGGGCTACTTTAACTTTTATTTTCATTTTTTGAACATTCTTTCAGATATTGTATAAAACTTATTTTATCAGCCTATATTTTCATTTTTTAATCTCATAGGAATAATAAGGAAAATAAAGCTGTCTCCTTCAATAGGTTTAATTATAATAGGTGAAACAGGACTTGAAAGCTCAATTTTAACCTCATCAACATCAACTGTACGTAAACAGTCAGTTAAATAAGTATTATTAAAGCCGATTTCAAGTCTTTTACCTTCAATTGATGCGGGAATTTTATCGGTTGCTGCACCAAGGGAGGTTGCACTGGAAATTCTTATTGTATTGTCATCAAAAATGCAACGAACAGGGCTCTTGATTTTGCTTGTAATAAGAAGAGATGTTCTTTCAACACTATCAAGAATAAGTTTAAGGTTAACTCTTGCTTTTGTTGAGCTTTCAGAAGGAATTGCATTTTTATAATTAAAGAATTCACCCTCTAAAAGACGGGAAACAATTCTGTAATTACCAATTTCAAAAAGAATGAATTTTTTTCCGATAGAAAAAGTGATGTTTTCATCATCATTATCTGTTAATTTAACAATTTCGGAAAGAGTTTTTGCAGGAACAACAAAGGTCATATCTTCACCTGCATATTCAACTGTTTCATTTCTTATTGCAAGGCGGAAACCGTCACAAGAGATAAGTCGAAGGTTATTATTTTCAACTTCAAATTTAATACCCTTGTGAACAGGCTTAATATCCTGAATTGCAACTGCAAAAATAGTTTGTTTAACCATATTTTTAAGAATACCTTGCTTAATTGCAAAAGGTACACCACCTGAAACAGTGGGAAGCTCCGGGTAATCGTCTGCAGGAATACCTACAAGAGAGAATTCTGCTTCGCCGGATGTAATTTTGCAAAGGTTATGGCTATCGCAATTGATTGTAACACTTTGTGCAGGAAGGCGTCTTAAAATATCGCAAAGAAGACGCGCGTTAAGAACTATACTTCCTTCTGTTTCTGTTGAACATTCAATAACAGTTGTAATACCAACCTCAAGGTCATAACCTGTAAGAGTCAGTTTTGAGTTTTTAGCCTGAAGGTAAATACCTTCTGTTGCGGGAAGAGTGCTCTTCTGAGGAACACCGCGTTGTACGATGTTACAAGCTTCTGCAAGAACTGATGTGTTACAAATTATTTTCATAATGCTACCTCCATAAAGATAGAAATAAAAGTTTTTTGATTTTGTGAATAAAACGAAAATTTGTGTTAAAAATATTAAATTAAACAGTAGCAGTAGTAGGTACTGTCAAATTGTCAGTTTAGTTTCGCACAAGTTGATTTTATTATGACTTTTAAGGTTTTGTCATTTGTAAGTTAAATGTCAATAAATGTCAGTAAATGATTTTGAAAAATATCAAATGTTTAAAATGTAGAATAAATGTAAACAATTAACGTTCAAAATGTAGAAACTTGCGCGATTAATTATCTAATCTTTCATCTTTAATGCTTTTCATAATATCATATATATTATTCTTAAGTGAGGGGTTGTCCTCCATTTTACTTTCGCAGGATTCAATAGAGTAAATAACAGTAGAGTGTTTTTTACCGCCGAACTGACCACCGATTTCTTCAAAAGTAAGGTTAGTAACCTCTCTCATAATATACATAGCTGCCTGACGGGCATTGGAAATTTCAGCTTTTTTCTTTTCCGAGCGAATATCTTCAGGTGAAACACCAAAGCTTCTTGCAACCTTATCAATAATATTATTTATAGTAACCTCGGTAGGCTGAGCGTAGTAAATAATATCTTTTATAATGTCGTTTGCAACGCCGATTGTAGGTGCATTTCCGTCAATTGAATAAACTGCATAAAGCTTATTAACAACACCCTCAATCTGACGGACATTGTTTTTAAGTCGCTCTGCAATAAATTCGATAACATCATCAGGGATTATCATATTAAATGCCTGAGCCTTGCGGCGAATAATTGCAATTCGTGTTTCAAGCATAGGTGGCTGAATATCAGCAAGAAGACCCTGAACGAATCTGCTGCGAAGTCTTTCCTCTAATGTGGGAATATCTTTCGGCGGGCGGTCCGATGTAAGTACAATTTGTTTTCCCTGATTGATAAGTGCTTCAAAAGTATAGAAAAATTCTTCCTGAGCAACACTTGTTTTTCCTATAAACTGAATATCGTCCATAAGTAAAATATCGGCACTTCTGTATTTATTATGGAATTCCGACATATTTTTATCGCCCATATGGTTAATCATTTCATTTAAGAAATTTTCACCACTGGTGTAAACAATATTCATTGTGGGCATTTTACGTTTTATTTCAGCTCTGATAGCTTTAAGTAAGTGGGTTTTTCCTAAACCGCTTTCACCATAAATAAAAAGGGGATTATGAACGCTACCGGGATTATTAGTAACCGCAACTGCTGCAACATAGGCAAACTGGTTTGTTGAACCTACAATAAAATTATTAAAGGTGGGTTCAAATTTTGAAGAATCAAGCTCATTATTTGCAGAAATATTGTTGTTATCGTAATTTCCGGAAGATTTTGAAGCATCTGCTTTCAAAGAGGACTCGTCCACAATAACCTTTACCTGAACAGGAAAACCAATTACAGCTTCGCAGGATTTAGAAATCTCATTTAAAAAGCGATTATCAATAATATTCTTTTTAAATTCAGAAGAAGCCTGTAATAAAACACATTCTCCATCAAAGTCAATTGGAACTAAATCTTTAATCCAGGTTGATAAAACTGCATTTGAAACATTTCCTGAAATTTCCTGAAGCACTGCGTTCCAAAGTTCTATTATATTATCCAATTTTTTCACCCCAAAAAATTACATATATAATGTATATAATAACTATAGTATATTCTAATAAAGTATATCATATAGTAGGGTATTTTTCAATAAATTTAAGAAAAAAATCGACAATTCGCAAAAGAAATGTTCAAAAAAATATAAATATATTAAATTAATAAAAATTTAAATGGGAAAATATTGCATTTGTAAGAAATTTACTGTAATATTTAGCTTGAACATTTATATTTAAAATTAAAAAGAAAGGCGAAAAATGAAGTATTCAAATTACAAATGTCCTGTTTGCAATAATCAATTTACAGAAGATGACGATGTGGTAGTTTGCCCCGATTGTGGCACACCCCATCATAGAGAATGTTATATTCATAACGGAAAATGTTTTAACTGGGACAAGCACGGAACCAATGAACCGATTGAGGTTGAATTTGTGGATGTTGAAGAAAATGAAAATATGCAAGAAAATACAGATTTTTTTCAACATGAATCAACTGAAAACACAACAGAAAATACCCAGGAAATTGTTCAGGAAATTTTTGAAGAATTCAAAAATAAAAAGGATTATTCTCTTAACGGAAAGCACATTTCTTTTTATGAAGCGGCAATAGGAAAAAATCAAAAATATTATGTTCCTCGATTTATGCTTATGGAAAAAAGTAAAAAAGCAATGTCCTGGAATATTGCCGGATTTTTTGTTCCTCTTGCTTGGTGCTTATACAGAAAAATGTATAAATTTGCAGCTATTATATTTGCATTATACATTCTTCTGATTGGAACAATTGGCTTTAATTTTATGTCAAATGAAGAGTTTGTTAATACCGTTGTGGAATGTGCAGAAGAGGACCCGAATTTTTATGAAAACATTCTTCTTTACAACACAAGGAATTCCAGCGTATCGTTAACTGAAAAACAAATGAAGCTTAATAAGCTTACCAATGAATTTAAACTACCTGTTCCAATTCAGATAATGACATATGTAATAGTTTACGGTATAAGAATATTAATGGGTATTTATGCAACAAATCTGTATTATAAGAAACTAACAAAAAGCATAGAAAAGGTTGATAAATTAGACCTTTCGCCCGATATGAAAAGGTCAGTTCTTTTTAGAAAATGCGGGACTTTACCATTTATTATTGTGGCAATAATCGGATTTTTTGAGTGGCAGATGTTTTAAATAATAAATCAGGAGGAAATTATGCACACACCTCTTGCGGACAGAATTCGTCCTCAAAGTATTGATGAAATAGTTGGTCAACAGCATCTCATAGGTGAAGGAAAGCCATTAAGAAATATAATTGAGTCGGGAGAGCTTCCCAACCTTATATTTTATGGTCCTTCCGGAACAGGCAAAACAACTCTTGCCCGAATGATTGCTAAAAAGACTGACAGAACTCTTCGTAAGCTTAACTGCACAACTGCAGGAACACAAGATATAAGAGATATTGTCGAAGACCTTAACGCTTTCACAGCACCAAACGGAATTCTTTTATACCTTGACGAGATTCAGTACTTTAATAAAAAGCAACAGCAAACACTTTTAGAATATATTGAAAATGGTTCAATAACTCTTATTGCTTCCACAACCGAAAACCCCTATTTTTATGTGTATAGTGCAATTTTAAGTCGTTCATCTGTTTTTGAATTTAAGCATGTGACCCCTGAAGAGGTTGAAAAAGCAGTTATTCGAGGTTTCAATCTTTTAGCAGAAGAAAAGGGCGAGGAATTCCAGGTTGAGGATGGGGTTTCATTACATATTGCAACTGCTTGTGGCGGTGATGTACGAAAATCTCTCAATGCAGTCGAGCTTTGTGTTTTAGCCGCTACCAAACCAAAAGAAAATAAAAAAAGAATAATCACCCTCGAAAATGCAAAAGAGCTTACTCAGAAAAGCGCAATGAGGTATGACAGAGAGGGTGACGAGCATTATGATATTCTTTCTGCTTTCCAGAAATCTATGAGAGGCTCCGATCCTGATGCAGCAGTTCATTATCTTGCAAGGCTTTTAGAGGCAGGAGATATGACATCTGCAATACGCCGTCTTTTAGTTTGCGCGGCAGAGGATGTTGGTCTTGCTTACCCGATGATTTTACCTATTGTTAAAGCCGCAACAGATATTGCTCTTCAGGTGGGTATGCCTGAAGCAAGAATACCTCTTGCGGATGCAGTTGTTTTAGTTTGTAATTCTCCCAAATCCACAACGGGACACGATGCCATAGGTGCAGCTATGGAAGATATCAGAAAAGGGAAAAGCGGACCTATTCCCCGTCAGCTTCAGAATAAACATTTTGATGGTGATGATGCTGAGGTTAAAGGTCAGTTTTATAAATACCCTCACGCTTTCCCAAATCACTGGGTAGAGCAGCAATATCTGCCCGATGCCCTTAAAAACGCTAAATATTATGAATTTGGCGATAACAAGCAAGAGCAGGCGGCAAAGGAATATTGGAAAAAGATAAAGGGGGACTTATAATGAAAAGAAAGCTTTCGTTTTTCGCTCTCGTCCTTGCAGTTTTAATGTGTTTTTTAACTGTTGACGTATTTGCAGTAGGCGAAGACACCGGAAATTCACAAATGCCTTTTTATGAAGATGAAGAAATTTCACCTGAGCATCCCGATATTCAGACAGAAGCAGATTTGATTGAAGAATTCGAGGAAATTTTTGGTGAATTCAGCGGTCCTATGGCTTTTGTTTTTATATCAATATTTTTGAGTGTGTTTCTCTTTTTACCCTCACTTATAACAATGATTGTATTCATTATTCTTAACAGCAACGCTAAGAAAAAAGTAAGAGAATACGAAAAGTTTTTCGGACCTATTCCGCAAAACGCTTCTGCATACTATAATCCTGATGTAAAAAATGTACCTTACACAACACAGCCCGTAAATACAACAAATATTCCAATGGGAACTGCTCCTGCAGGTAATCCTTATATTCCTCAAAATGATGCAAATAAGCAGCAAGGGGGGCAGTTCTGATGAAAAAAATTAAAAGACTTTCTTTCATACTTGCCTCATTTTTAATATTTTCTTCTTTATTTTGCATTACCTCTTTTGCAGAAGAAAATGAATCTTTTATTATAGATACAAAGACTGTTTACGCAGAAATTCCCGGCGATTACAGATTTTTTCCGTATAATGACAAATTTTATTTTATGAATGAAGAAATCGGTAGCTTCTGGGTTTTTCAGACAGAAAATTTCAATCTTGAAAATGGTGTAAAAAATCTTACAAAAGAAAAAGCCTTTGATATTTATAAATATTATTTTGATATTGATACATCCTACTATGATTACATAATCAGCAAAGGTCAGATTGAAAAAGTAAACGGTATTTCTTCATATGTACTTTTGGGTGATATTATAAGTGAATATGATGAATGTGACGAGTTGGAAGACGAAAGCGGAAATATTGTTCCCGGGGATATATGTAAACAATACTTTATAGTTTACATATTTGCTACAAGAGAAAATACAATAATATTCAGCTATGAAAGTGTGGGAGAAAAAAAT
This sequence comes from Acutalibacteraceae bacterium, assembly GCA_045577815.1. Classification (GTDB taxonomy): domain Bacteria; phylum Bacillota; class Clostridia; order Oscillospirales; family Acutalibacteraceae; genus DTU089. Next base: position 37,525 of record JAZNJB010000054.1, on the reverse strand, counting down.
AAAGAAGATTTAGAAACAGTTAAAAAAATGATGAAAACTGTTTTGATAAACGGAACATATTTTGATAATGAAAAGCTTTCCGTTTCTCATAATTTTACTGCTTCTCCTTATTTTGAAGACGCTCTTCAGACATCAATAGATAACTATGACGTTTTTGGTGAAATGGGCGAGGAATTAATGGTACCATTTGTTTTAATGGCAATTGTATTCTTTTGCGGTCCGTTAGTCATTATTATTATCGTTGCAGCAGTTAACATAGTTAAATATTCAAAAAATAAAAAAGTATTAAAACGATATGAATTGACTTATGGAGAAATTTCTAAATATAATGCTTATCAGCAGAATTATGGTGCGTATGGCTATAATCAACCTGTTAATCAGCCATATCAACCACCCGTAAATCCTGCTTATCAGCAAAATCCCATAAATCAGAATATTCAGCAGACTCCGAGTTATGTTACAAATGCAGTAAATAATTTAGAGGCTAATAATCAACCCCAACAACCTGTACAGACAAATATCCCACCCGAGATGCAGGAAAATCAGATTAATAATGAAAATAAAATCTAAATAAATTTTTTAGAGGTGTTCAAAATGAAAAAATTTCCTATTGGTATCATCATTAACAGCTTCAGAACCGACATTCCCACTTCCGTAAGAAAAGCGGCTGAATGTGGCGCTCAGGGTATTCAGGTTTATTCCACTCACGGTGAAATGGCTCCTGAAAACCTTTCTCCTGAAAAGAGAAGAGAGTTTTTAAAGCTTGTTAAAGATAACGGGCTTATTATTTCTGCTCTTTGCGGTGACCTTGGCGGCGGTGGATTTATCCACAAGGACCTTAATAAAGAAAGAGTTGAGAAATCAAAGAGAATTCTTGACCTTGCAAAAGATCTTGAAACAGATATCGTAACAACTCATATCGGTGTTGTTCCCTCTGACCCCAACCATGACCGTTATAAAATTATGCAGGAGGCTTGCCACGAGCTTGCAGAATATGCAGATTCAATTGATGCTCACTTTGCAGTTGAAACAGGTCCTGAAACAAGCGCAGTTCTTAAAGGCTTCCTTGATAGTCTTGATTCCACAGGTGTTGGCGTAAACCTTGACCCTGCCAATCTTGTTATGGTTACAGGTGATGACCCCGTGGGGGCAGTACATAACCTTAAAAAATATATTGTTCATACCCACGCTAAAGACGGTAAACAGATATTCTTCCGTGACCCTGAAATCGTTTACGGAATCAAGAAGGATGTTATTGTAACAGACGATTCCTTCATTGAGGTTCCTCTTGGTGAGGGTAGCGTTGATTTCCCAAAATACCTTGCAGCCCTTGAAGAAATCGGTTACAACGGCTTCCTTACTATTGAACGTGAGGTTGGCGACAAGCCCGAGGTTGACATCAAAGCAGCAGTAGATTTCTTAAATAATCTTATGAAATAAGAATACAAAAAAATCGTCACTCTTTCGAGTGACGATTTTTCGTTTATAGCTTTATTTTGTTTATGCTTTTTTGCCTGTAACTGCTTTGATAACAAAGAGTGTACCAATCATAAGTACAAGAGCGATAGGAAGAACTATCATCCAGTTTGTAACAAAGCCTGCAATTACATAGCTTATTGCTGAAACGCCTGCAACTGTGAGTGCATAGGGAAGCTGAGTTGAAACGTGGTTAATGTGGTCGCACTGTGCACCTGCGGACGCCATAATTGTTGTATCGGAAATGGGTGAGCAGTGGTCGCCGCAAACCGCACCTGCCATACAAGCAGAAATAGCAACAATAGTGATAGGCTCGCCTGCACCGAAAACGGAGAGAACGATAGGAATAAGAATACCGAATGTACCCCATGAGGTACCTGTTGCGAATGAAAGACCAACTGCAATAAGGAAGATAATTGCAGGAAGAAGAGCCTGGAAGCCTGCTGCACTGCCTTCGATAAGCTGAGAAATGAAAATCTTAGCACCGAGGGAGTCAGTCATAGCTTTAAGGGTCCAAGCGCAAGCAAGAATCATAATAGCAGGAACCATTGCTTTGAAGCCTTCGGGAAGAGATTCCATAAGGCTCTTGAAGGAAAGAACTCTTCTGAGAAGGTAGAAAATAACTGTGAAGATAATTGCAACAAATGCACCATAAGCAAGACCAACGGAAGCGTCAGAGTTAGAGAAAGCATCAATAAAGCTTTCGCCGCTGAAGAAGCCACCGGAGTAAATCATACCAATAACACAGCTTACAATAAGGAAGATAATGGGAACAATAAGGTCACAAACTCTGCCTTTGGGGTTAACTTCCATTTCTTCGATAGCCTGCTTTGTACCGCTTGTGAAGAGGTCACCTGTTTCCTTTGCATTCTTTTCATGCTTTTTCATAGGACCGAAATCAAGACCTGTGAGAGCAAGGAAAATCATCATTGCAATTGTAAGAAGAGCGTAGAAGTTATAGGGAATAGCTTTAATGAAAAGGGCAATTCCGTTTTCTGCACCTGCACTGTTTGCAAAACCTGCAACTGCTGCTGCCCAAGAGGAAATGGGAGCGATAATACAAACAGGAGCTGCTGTTGCGTCAATGAGGTATGAGAGCTTTGCACGGGAAATCTTGTGGCCGTCTGTAACGGGGCGCATAACTGAACCAACTGTAAGGCAGTTGAAATAGTCATCAATGAAAATAAGAACACCAAGAGCAATTGTTGCAAGCTGAGCACCAACTCTTGATTTAATATGAGCAGTTGCCCATCTGCCAAATGCAGCGGAGCCACCTGCTTTGTTCATCATAGAAACAAGAGCACCGAGAAGAATAAGGAATATGAGAATACCCATATTGTAGGAGTCTGCAACGTTTGCGATGAAACCATCGCTTACAACGTGAACAAGAGTTCCTTCGAAATTACCGCCTGCATAAATTGCACCACCAACGATAATACCGATAACAAGTGAGGAATAAACCTCTTTTGTTATAAGAGCGAGAACGATAGCAATAATGGGAGCAAGTAATGCCCAGAAAGTTGCGTACTGGGGAATTGACTCTCGAACCTTGTCAATTGCTATTTTTACGTTTGTTTCGAAATCGGGGTCTGCTTCAAGGTTGTCAGCATAGCTGTTAACATAAGCGAGTGCAGAGTCACCGTCTGAGAGGTCATATTCTGTTTCGCCAACAGTAACAACTGTAGATTCTGTTGCACCAATTGTCAAAACTGCTGCATCTTCATCTGCTGTTGCGGAGCAGATTGTGCCGAGAGTGAACATAAAAATGCACATAATAAGCACCGCAAAAAATCTGCGTTTTCTTTGGTTTTTCATTCAAACCATCCTTTCCGTATTTACCAATAAATACAGAATAATTGTATAATGATAGTCAAATTTTGTCAATAAATGTTATATATTTAACATTTGGCATTTTGACTGAATATTTAGGGTAAAATTTTACTTTATATCAATTGCAAAGAAAAATATTTGTGCTATACTATTAAATGAAATAATCTGTATTTAAAATACAGTTGAAAGGATGATATTTTTATGGCAGAGAACAGATTTCTCGGCGAATATCCCGTAATCGGTATTCGACCCATTATCGATGGCAGACGCGGTCCTCTTAAAGTTCGTGAATCTCTTGAAGAGCAGACAATGAACATGGCAAAGTCTGCTGCTAAACTTTTCACAGAAAATCTTAAATATTCAAACGGCGAGCCCGTTAAGGTTGTTATTGCAGATACAACTATCGGTCGCGTGGCGGAAGCAGCTGCTTGTGCAGAAAAATTCCGTAAAGAAGGAGTTATGATTACTCTTTCTGTTACACCTTGCTGGTGCTACGGTTCCGAAACAATGGATATGGATCCCACAACAATCAAGGGTGTTTGGGGCTTTAATGCAACAGAGCGTCCCGGTGCAGTTTACCTTGCAGCAGTTCTCGCTGCTCACGCTCAGAAGGGTCTTCCTGCATTCGGTATCTATGGTAAGGACGTTCAGGATGCTGACGATACAACAATGCCCGAGGATGTTAAAGAAAAACTTCTTCGCTTTGCAAGAAGCGCAGTTGCAGTTGCAACAATGAAAGGTAAATCATATCTTCAGATTGGTTCAATCTGTATGGGTATCGCAGGTTCTTCAATTGATACAGATTTCTTTGAAGAATATCTCGGTATGCGAGTTGAATCCGTTGACGAGGTTGAAGTTATCCGTCGAATGGAAGAAGGCATCTATGACGAAGCTGAATATCAGAAAGCTTACAAATGGGTTAAGGAAAACTGCAAGGTTGGTTTCGATAAGAACCCCGAGTTCGTAAGAAAGAGCGATGAGCAGAAAGAAAAAGACTGGGAATTCACAGTTAAAATGATGTGCATCATCAAAGACCTTATGAATGGCAACCCCAACCTTCCCGAAGGCAGAGAGGAAGAAATGGTTGGTCATAATGCTATTGCGGCAGGCTTCCAGGGTCAGAGACAGTGGACAGACTTCTATCCCAACGCAGACTTTGCAGAAGCAATGCTTAACACAAGCTTTGACTGGAATGGCACTCGTGAGCCCTACATTCTTGCAACAGAAAATGATACACTTAACGGCGTAAGTATGCTCTTTATGAAATTACTTACAAACAGACCCCAGATGTTCGCAGACGTTCGTACATATTGGAGCCCCGAAGCAGTTAAGAGAGTTACAGGCTATGACCTTGAAGGCAAAGCAAAAGAATCTCAGGGCTTTATTCACCTTATTAACTCCGGTGCTTGCTGTCTTGATGCTTGCGGTGAAGTTAAAGACGAAAATGGTAACGGTATCATCAAAGAATGGTACGACGTAACAGAAGAAGATATCAAGAAAATCAATGATGCAACAGAATGGTGCGCAGCTGATAACGGTTACTTCCGTGGTGGCGGATATTCCAGCCGTTTCCTTACAAGAGCTGAAATGCCTGCAACAATGATTCGTCTTAACCTTGTTAAAGGTCTTGGACCAACAGTTCAGATTTGCGAAGGCTACACAGTCGCACTTCCCGATGAGGTTTCTGATGTTATCTGGAAGAGAACTGACTACACATGGCCTTGCACATGGTTCGCTCCTACTCTTACAGGCAAAGGTCCTTTCACTTCAGCCTATGAAGTAATGAACCATTGGGGTGCAAACCACGGCGCAATTTCTTATGGTCATATCGGAGCAGATATTATCACTCTCTGCTCCATGCTCAGAATTCCCGTTTCAATGCACAACGTTGACGAAAGCAAAATCTTCCGTCCTGCATGTTGGAACGCATTCGGCACACAAGAGCTTGAAGGTGCAGACTTCCGCGCTTGCGAAGCTTACGGCCCTCTTTACAAATAAGAGTAAAAAAATCCTGCAATTCCTTAATAGGAGTTGCAGGAAATTTTTTTATCCCCAATTATATGGTCTTTGCATAAAGTTGGTTTCGTCTTTCGGAGGAATTTCCTGAAATCCCGAAACCTTTGTTATTCCGTGTTCAAGCATAGAATCATAAAGCTCCTCAATTCTTTTATGTCTGAACGGGTTAAGAATAGTATATTTGTCTAAAAACTGGTTTGCTTTGTAATATTCCCAGCTTAAATTTGCTGTTTCAACATTGAAAAGCTGTTCTTCGGTAATATCGGAAGTTAACGCCTTTTCCCAAAGGCCATCAAGAGCAACTGCAACATTCATGGGGTAAAAGCCTGCCTGATAATGCCAGTCAAAGTCAAAAGCGTGGGCAGAAACTTTAGTCTGAGCAGTCTGAATATCAATAATTTGCTTGATATATGTTGCGGCTTCTTTTCCATAATAGGCTTTCAAAAAGTCCATCATATGATATTCAACATCGCAATTCACATCCCATTGAATTTTGCAAAGAAGATAGTTGCGAAGCTCATTGAAGGCAGCTATGTGAGTGTCACCACAGTTATAAATATAGCCCGTTATACCGATATCGTGCATATATTTCATAGTGGACTGCATATATTCAAAGTTTGAGAAAAACTGAGCTGTGTTAATGAAATTTATGGTGTAATCATAAATATATGTAGTATCGGCAATTTTAGTCCAATTCTCAAAATCCTTGTGTATTGTGGGTTCAGGACTTCCGAAAAGATTTTCAAATGTTTCATTACCGTCTTGAGAGCCACATTCCGTTAACGGATGGCTTCGGCAAGCTTTATGAAGTCTGCAAATGACGGGAATAACATTGTCGTTGCATTTTAAAGACAAATCTGTTGGGGGTGTGTCGGTTTCGTTATAGGCATAAAAAGTAAATGTGAAATCGGGGAATTCATCATCCAGAGCATCTGCAAAAGCATTTGTGAAAATTATTGTAGGGGCTGACACGCTACCATATTTTTCATAAAGCTCTTCGCATTTTTTGCATCGGCAATAGTTTGTGTTGTCCTTTTGACCAATGTGAATATATTTTGCACCTGTTTCACATTCAAGAATTGCTTTTCTTGCATTTTTAACTGCGACCTTTAAAACCTCAGGGTTTGAAAGGCAAACGTGGTCACGGGTTTTTGTGCCCTCGGCAGTTGTTGCGAAATAATCGGGATGCTCGGTAATCAAGTCATCGGGAACTAATTTATCAAGGGTTACATCCCATAAAACATAGGTTAATGCACCGCCGTAAGCTTTTGCTTCTTCCCAAAAAGAAACATTCATTTTTGTTCTGGCTCTGTGAGCATCATTTGTGCCGATGCAATCATTTCTGCGTATAGAAAATGAGGGCTCAACGATTCGGTTAATATTAGCATCAATAATAATGTTGTCACTTTCGGGAACGACCTCAAGCTCAGGGGCGAACCAACGCACGCCAAGATATTCTTCAAGGAAGGTGTAAACTCCGTAAAGGGTACCGCGACTGTCTGAGCCTGCAATAAACAAATGCTTTCCATCAGAATAAAGCTTGAATCCGTCTTTCGCAATTTTTTTGCGATTTATTTTAACAATGCCTTTTTCAAGTGTGGTTTCACCTAAAATAATTGCTTTATCTTCGAGAGAGAATTCATTTTCTGTTATCGCTTTTATTTTCGCACCACTGATTTTTTTGATATATGTCTGTAATTCCTTAACTGCAGTTTTAGTTGTTGCATCAGGATTTTCTTCGGTTACAATAACAAAATCCGAAGAACCTTTTTCAACAATTGTCATTGGGGCAGAAATTTCCTGTGCCACATATTCATTACCGCCGTAATTTATAGTGGTATCTGCAGTAAAAACGCCTGTTATATATAAAATCACTTCAATAAAAGCAATGGAGGCTTTTAAAAATGCTGACATTTTTTCCAACTCCTGTTATTTTATTTCAACCATCTGATGAATATCTACTTTCGGCACAGTAAATTCGGCTCTGCCGTTAAGATATTCAAAATTCAGCTCTTCTCCATAGGGAACGAGAGTAATTTTTGAAGGTGTTGTGTCACATTTTACACTGCATTTAACATTATAAAGCGGAACAGTATCTTCAATAACCTCTGTGTTTTTGCCACGAACGGTTGTGTGAGCAAAAAGAAGATGGAGAATGCTTCTGTTTTCCTTTTTCTGCTTTGTATATGTAACAACTGCTCTGTCGGGAATATCTGCAAAAACAGTTATTTCATCACCCATCATTTTCTTAATGATATATGTAAAAAGCTCTTTAAAGCAAAGATGACCGTGGTTGGCATAAGCGGTAAAAATGTCCCAACCGATATAGGCAACATTGCCGTTAATTACTGCACCGGGGAAAGCTTTATCCGGGTTGTTTGGTGCATGAGCATGAGAGCAGAAATGCTCCAGGGTTCTGTTGAAATATGGGTTCTGCATATATGCAACAATTTCACCATTGTTTACTTCAAATTTATTGAAATCGCAGCGCATAACATATTCTGTTTTACCGTTTACTGTTTCAAATTCGGGAACAAAATATGTGGGATTAAATTCATTTTTACCCTTGTATTCTGAACCAAAATCAAGGAAGAATTTACTGTCATTAACCAAGGCATCACCACTTGCAATAATCCTACCGCCATTTTTTACAAAATCATTGATTTTTTCAATCGTTTCCTCTTCAAGAATTGAAGTATCAGGCAAAATCAAAAGCTTATATTTGGAAAAATCAGCAGTTTCATCAACGAAATTATAAAGCAAATGATTTTCAAGCAGCATTCTGTTTGCGCCAATATCAGCCTTTGCATCCCGGTTTCCTGTTGTAGCTTCCTGACTTAAAACCGCAATATCTGCCACATTAACTGCGCCATTTAACCAAGGCTCTTTTTCTTCAATTAATGAATATGCCTTGCCTATAAGATTATAGGTAGCCATATTCATTTCGGAAAGTGGATGCATCTGGTCACCAATTGAACAGCCTGCACCATTAGCAACGCTTAATGCAGTTTCATAAATAAGGGCATTAGGGTGCTTGTAGCCACCGAATTCACCCCAGCTATGATGGAATTTACCTGTCATACCAAGGAAATCCTTGTTCTCAACAGTACGGGAATAAGCAGCAGAAAGAGGGAAATGGTCGTAACCCCAACCGCCTGTTGGTAAGCTTTCAAGCTCAAGGTGGGTGTTGAAGTCAATATAGCGATAATCGCCTTTAGGAACATGACCACCATTATGGAAAATTGTTGCAGTTGCGCTATGCTTTCTTACAGCCCTCGTGGTTTCTTCGAGGTATTTGTCGAATACAATATTAGCAAATCTTTCCCTATATTTTTCATTTTCTATATCAAGACCGAGATCCTTCATATCATTCACACATTTATCGCAATAGCAGATTTTTGGAGAAATGATATCAAGGAAAATACCACAAGGATTATACTTCACCATAACCTCTTCAATTTGCTTGCAAAGAAAATCAAGGTAGCCTGTGTTAAAGCAAAGAAGATGGAAATGCACCTCTTTGTTATAGTTTTCTATATCTTCTTTTTTAAGAGAGGGGCAATAGCGCCATTCGGGGCGTTTAAGATATTCCTTTTCATCAAATCCTGCAGAAATATAAACAGGAGCGTTAACATTAATTTCTTTACAAGCCTCAAGCTGAGCACCCAGTAAATCAAAGTCTAATTGAGGGTGGATTTCATTAACCTCGGTGGGATGATAAGACCAACCGTGATGGCATTTTGAAAAAACAGTTATTGAATCAATATGACCGGCTTTTAAAGCCTTCTGAAATTGTTCCTTTGAAAAATTTTTCCCAACGGGAACATGTTCACTTGTATGAAAATCCAGGTGGACCTGTCTTTTTCTGAGCATAATAATACCCCCAAAATAATTAATAGTATTATTATATAAGATAGAGGAAAATATTGCAATGATGTTGTTGCTTTTTCAAATCATTTATGCTAACCTAAAACTATGCTCATTAAAGGAGTGGATTGTATGAAATTAGGTATAATAAACGGCTGGGAAGAGGGCAACATCAAGTATGTCAGCGACAAAGGTCTTGAAGCCGTTGAATTTTGTGTTAATCATAACTATAACTCTGAAGAATTTCTCTCAAAAGCACCTGACATTAAGGGCTATTGCGAGAAATATAATGTAGTTGTTGGTTCAATGGGCAGGTGGGGAGAAAGGCGAATTGACGATAATGGCGAAATTATTCCCGAAGCCTTGCAGGATGATAAAAATATCATAGATGCTGCATCCGTAATCGGTTGCCCCGTGTTTAATACCGGTGTAAACTATACCGATTCTAAAAGCTTTTATGAAAACTGCGAAATCGCAATTAATTATCTCAGACAGCTCATTGAATATGCAGAAAATAAAAATGTAAAGATTGCAGTATATAACTGTGCCTGGGAAAACTTTGTTGTTGAGCCGAAGGCTTGGCACACAATTCTTTCTGCGCTCCCGACTCTCGGTATAAAATATGATGCTTCTCATTGCTTAAGCAGAAATGGTAACTACCTTGCAGAAATCAGAGATTGGGGCGAAAGATTTTACCATTTTCACCTTAAAGGTGCAGTTTATATTGATGGTGAGCATTATGACGATGCGCCTGCAGGTCTTGATATGATAGATTGGAAATCCGTTATGGATTTGCTTTATACAAAAGATTATGACGGTATGCTTTCAATTGAGCCTCACTCACATTACTGGGAAGGCAAAAAAGGTCAATGGGCAATCGATTATTCAATAAATTATTTCAGACCCATGATTATGCCTGAGGATTACGAATACGAAGATAATCCTTATATGCCGTAATACTTAAATGTTTGTTGGGAGTTGTTTTTATGAAAAAGCTTTTATGTGTAATTTTTTCAGTAATTTTTATTTTTACAGCAGTGCCTTTTGTATCTGCAGAATCTGTAAATAAAGTAACTTATTATATTGATTCTGTTGATGGCGATAATTCAAATTCAGGCACAAGTGAAGCAGAAGCCTGGAAGGATTTAGGCGGATTCACAGGTGAACAAGCTCTTACAGCCGGTGTAAGTGTACTTTTTAAATGTGGCGGAACTTACGATTTTAAAGTGGAGTTAGCTGATATTAACGGTACAAAAGAAAATCCATTTGTTATTTCTTCCTATGGTGAGGGAGAAAGACCCATCCTCACCACACAGGAAAATGACGAAATTCTAACTCTTATAGACTGCTCCTATATTACAATCTCAAATCTTCAGATGGTAGCTCCCAATGGTGGTGGTATCTGGATTGATACACTCAACAAAACCTCTGAGGGAATTATTATTGACAATGTATATTTTCACGGTATGCCCAACGGCAAGGTGAATAATCGTGATGATTTTTCAAATGGTGCCGCAGGTGCAAGGGCAGCTGTTATGGTAAAGGGTCTTCCTGCCAGTTCAAGATATGCAGTAAATGACCTTACCATTAAAAATTGCGAGGTTTATGACTGTGCAAACGGATTTATGGTCTGGGGCTCATGGAATGATGAGCAGAATCCTTGGTGCGAGGAAGAGGATGCAGACCCCATTTATAACACCGGTCTTCTTATTGAGGGATGCTATTTTCACGAAATGGATGCGGAAGCAGTTGTTGTAGGCATTTGCGATGGTGCTTTGGTTACAAATTGCAGAGCTATTAACACCTGTCAGGGTGAGGGCGTTGACGAAAACGGTGAAATTCTTTATTTCACAGCAGCTATGTGGTTCTGGGGTAGTGAAAACAGTACAATTCAGTATTGTGAAATCGCAGGTCAGAAAAACTATGGCGATGGTATGGCAGTTGACTTTGACTCCTGGACAAATAACTGCACCTATCAGTACATCTATTCTCATGATAATATGAGATTTATGTGCAACAATGCAAAGGACAGTCCACAGAAAAACAATACTGTAAGATATTGCCTTTCCGTAAATGATAATGGTGGCAGAAGCGCAATTGCTTCGGGTAATGGTGAAGATAATTTCAATTTCTATAACAACACAATTATCAATTGTGCAGATTTCCATATGCGCTATCTTACAAATAGCTTTGTTGCGAATAATATCATTATTCCTGAAGACGGTTGCATCATTTTATATAATCTTTCCGAAGAGCTTTCAGCAGGAAACACCTATACAAACAATTGCTACGGCAATACAATCAACCCCGTTGTTGATATGAATTCAATGAATATTCTTCCCAATTTTGTTGGCGGTGAAGACCCGCTTACTGCATACCAATTGGCAGAAGGCTCTCAGCTTATCGGCGCAGGTGTGAAGGTTGAGGATGAGTTAACAGAGGATTTCTTCGGTAATGAAATTAGTGAAAATAATATCGGTTGCTATGGTGGCTCAGGTGAGGTGGCAACAGAGGATACAGCAAACACTGAAAATGAATATGCCGCACAAAGCCTTATAAGAATGATAACAACCGCTTTCAAAATTCTTATTCAGGAAATCCGCAAATTGATTTATGATTTATAAAAACTATAACCTAAAACTAAAAACATAAAAAACAACCGCAAATTCTCGATTTTCAAGGATTTGCGGTTTTGTTTTATTATATTGACCAGAAGCTGTCCGTGAAACGTGTTGCACGGTGGGGGAATGCTCTGAAGAAAGCTTCTGCATCATCCTTTAGTTCAACACCATCTATGTAAACAGCGGTTTGAGCTGTGTGACCCTCGCCTGCAAGAAGAAGTCTTGCTGCCGCAGTGGGTGTCAGTGAAATATCGTAATCCCCGTTAACTCTACGAGTAACAGTTGCTTTGCCGTTCTCATACTCAACATCAAATATGCCTTTATTCTGTTCCAAATCATCAAGGCTCAATATACTGAATTTGCCGTATTCTTTGGGGTAAGCATTATTTTCAAGAAGCTTTTTAAGATTGTATATCCGCCCTGCATAGCCACCCTCATAGTCATAACTGATGCTGTCAATTCTGTCAACAAGACAGGATAACGGTGAACCCTGATACTGCTTTTTTACCTTTAATGTTTTTACAATGCCATCGTAGTTGCGTAAAAAACCGATAATTCCCTTAAGTGCATCGGGTGTCAGCACAAATAACTCTTCTGCAACAAGCTGTTCGGGACGCTTAACGCTGAAACGCACATATCCATCAGCCTCGCCGTTGGCGTTGCGGTGAATGTAAGTATAATCTGCATCTTCAAGGGGAGTCTGGCAGAAATGCTTTTTATCTTCCCTCATGGTCATAAGATTTTCTTTGAAAACACATTTGTTGTGAAGCCGGCAAAGCTCTTCAAGCTGCTCACCCGTATAAAGCTCAACATTGTTATTACGTGGAATGTGTTGAAGCTTATGGAATGGTATAGTTATTGCAAAGCAACGGTTAAGATTTGCATAACCGAATTTCTCATAATATTCAATTGAGAAGGGTGAAAGAAAACCTGCAACAATGTCATTTTCAACTGCAGTTCTGCCCACTTCATCAAAAATTGCCCTTACGCCACCCATTCTGCGGTATTCCGGCTGACTGCAAATTCCGCTGAGAACAAGTGTGTTTATAAGATTTCCGCAGTAGTTGCATTTGAAATCAAATAACTCCATACCGGCAATAAGCTTACCTTCGTGAAAAGCACCCATAACAGGCATTTCAACGTCCTTATCAACTTCTTTATCAAATTTCCAGATGAATGATGCAGCAGATATCTTAAGATAATCCACCGCTTCTTCAGGTTTAATCAATCTGACTTCCATAACAGTTCTCCTGAATTTTTATTGTTTTTTTTAATTATAACATTCATTGAAAAAAATTCAATATAGCAGATTTTGACGGATTTAAGTCCCGTCATTATCATAACAAAAAACAGAGCCCACACGGTTGCGTGGACTCTGTTTTGGTGCAAGAGACGGGACTTGAAGGGCTGGAAAACTCATAAAACCCATAAAATCAATGGTTTCTTTTGAGGAACAAAGTCCTGCCGAAAAGCAAAATAAATATTCTCACAACCCCTCAAAACCCCAAAACCAATTCCCTAAAAATGCCCGGATTAAAGGCGAAAATTTACAATTTTTCGTTGTATTTTATGGGATTTTTGATGTGAGAGATGGGATTTGGGGAAGTTAGATATAAAGCCATATTTGTGCAAATTATGCATACAAAAACGACAAAACAGTAGCCTCAATTAATATATAAAAATTGTAAAATTTGTTGAAGGAAGTCGATTTTTGTGATATTATTGCTTTAGGTTGTATCTTAGGGAGGGTAATTTATTGAAACCAAAAACCATAAACTCTTTAATGGCTTATCTCAGGAAAAATAAGGGTATTGCAATTAACGGAAGTATTCAGAAGAAAAAGTTAAGATATATGGGTTATTTTCATGGGTATAAAGGCTATCGTTATTGCGGTTCACCTAGCGATAAATTACCTTTTAAAGATTTTAATGAAATTCAAGCTGTATACGACTTTGATATGGCTTTAAAAGCCATTATGTATCCTCAAATAATGTTTTTAGAAACAACTCTCAAAAATTACGCTTTAGAATGTACTATTGATTATTGTAAAAATGAAAATTTTGCACATGTTTTTACAAACTGTTTAACAGAATATAAAGTACATCCAATTGGCTCAGGTAAATACAATGATGCGATGACAAAACGATTAAAATTTCGTGAACACGTATATAACACTATATCAAGAAATAACAAAAGATCGTTAGTTGCCCATTACTATAATAAAGATAAGCCTGTCCCAATTTGGTCAATATTTGAAATGATAAGTTTTGGAGAATTTGGTTCATTTTTGGAGTGTTTAAATCAGGAGATACGGACAGATTTATCAAAAGCTATAGGGATAAAAATAAGCGATGATTCAAATGGCAAAATGCCAGTAATAATTGTTTTTTCGTTAATAGACTTGCGAAACGCAATAGCACATAATGCTACTATATTTGATACTAGATTTAAATCATCAAAAATAAGTAACAGAATATCTGCCTATATAGAGAAAGAAGCACATATAAAAAATATTACATTTGATTCAATTGTAGATTATGTTATCCTCATATCTTTTTTATTGAAAATTCTTAAATGTAACAAAAAGGATATAATGGGTTTTATAGCTGACTTTGAGAAAGCTTGCGAAAATCTATACAAAAAGGTTCCTGCGAACATTTATATGAAAATTGTATATTCTGATACTAGGAATAAGTTGTTGCTATTAAAAAGATATATTTAAAAACATTCTAAAAATATTTAAAAACTTTCTAAAAAGGTTGAATATTTTTGAAATGTGTGGTAATATTATTATAGAAAAGCGGCGGACGTCTGCGGACTAAGCCTAAGGGAGTCAGATGCGTCTGGCTCTCTTTTAACTTTTCATTGAATAACCCGTAACATTCACAACGAGTGTTACGGGTTATTTTTCTTCGTTCTTATATTCGATTATATCTGATATTTCACATTCCAAAGCTGAACAGATACGGTCTAAAACATAGCTATCGTATCTGGTTACTTTGTTTTTATAATAGTTATCAATGATTTGATATTGAATACCCGTTTTTTGAGCTAATTTGTAGCGTGTAATTTTCTTATCTTTTAACACCTTGTCAAGCGATATTTTTACCATAAATCAATCACCGAATATAGTTTAATAAATATATACTTTATTGACAATTTACTTGATAAAATGTATATTTATAAAGATATATATTTATATAAGTATATAAATATGTGGTAAAAATATTCATTCAGAGTAGGTTGGAGATTGATTATGGCTGGAAACGCATCATTAAATAAAGCTAATAAAGCAAAAAATGACGAGTTCTATACACAACTTGCAGATATTGAGTCAGAACTGAAACATTACAGAAATCATTTTAAAGATAAAGTCGTTTTCTGTAATTGCGATGACCCATTTGAAAGCAATTTCTTTAAATATTTTGCAATGAATTTTAATTATCTCGGTCTTAAAAAACTGATTGCTACGTGCTACATGGGCTCTCCTGTTGTAGGTATGCAGTTTGGACAGTTGTCCTTGTTTGATATATTTCCAAGTGAAAGTAATTGTCCACAAAGGTTTCCTTACAAAATAGAAATAACCGAAGTGTCTGATACAAATGGTGATGGGACTGTCGATTTAACAGATGTCGAATATTTACTTAGAAATAAAAATAATGTTTTAACTTTACTTAAAGATAATGGAGATTTTCGCTCCACTGAATGTGTTGAGATTTTGAAACAGGCGGACATAGTCGCAACAAATCCACCGTTTTCGTTGTTTAGAGAGTACATAGCGCAATTAATGAACTATGAAAAAAAGTTTATTATTATTGGGAATCAAAATGCTGTTACATACAAAGAAATTTTTCCTTTATTAAAAGAAAATAAAATGTGGTTAGGTTATCATTGCGGAGATATGGCATTTACCGTTCCGGAATACTATGAAGAAAGAGAAACACGTTTTTGGATTGACGAAACAGGACAAAAGTGGAGAAGTTTTGGAAATATTTGTTGGTTTACGAATTTAGACCATAAAAAGAGACACGAAGAAATAGAGCTTTATAAAAGATATACACCAACAGAATATAGCAAATATGATAATTTTGATGCTATTAATATTGATAAAGTCGCCAATATTCCGGAGGATTATTTTGGTGTTATGGGTGTTCCAATAACATTTATAGATAAATATAATCCCCACCAATTTGAAATAATAGGTCTTGACCGTTATACAATACCAAAAGAGTTTTTAGTGGGGGGAAGGGCATCAATTAACGGAAAACCCACGTATGCAAGAATTTTAATAAGGAGAAAGCATAATGGAAATTAAATTACACGAAATATCTATACGAGATGTATTTGACGGTTATTATAACGATGAAGAAAGCGGACAAGTTGTTGCATATGGTGGAAAACTGAATGTTCGCCCTGCTTATCAAAGAGAATTCGTATATGATGATAAAAAGAAAATTGCTGTTATGAATTCTATTTTGAACCAATTCCCTTTGAATGTAATGTATTGGTCTGAAAATGAAAATGGTACATACGAAATGTTAGACGGTCAGCAGAGAACAATATCAATCTGCGATTGGTTAGATAATGGTTATTCTATATTTGCAAATCCTGCTTCACCAACTACACCTTATTATGCCCATACATCAAAAGAAATCACAGAAAAAGTCCTTGATTACAAATTAATGATTTATATTTGTAAGGGTACAGACACAGAAAAACTTGATTGGTTTAAAATAATAAATATTGCAGGAGAAAAACTCACTGACCAAGAGCTTCGTAATGCTATTTACACAGGGGAATGGTTGAGCGATGCTAAAAAATATTTTAGTAAAAATCAATGTATTGCTTATAAAATCGGCGAAAAATATATGAGCGGTTCGACAATCAGACAGGATTATTTACAAACTGTATTAAGCTGGATTGCAAGCAAAGAAGATAAGTCTATTGAGCAGTATATGGCAGAACACCAGCATGATACCCACGCAACCCCCTTGAAACAATATTATAAAACTATTATTGATTGGGTTGAATTAACTTTCCCTAAATACAGAGCAAAGCTTATGAAAGGGTTGAATTGGGGTATTCTGTATAATGAATACGGAAATAATGTTTATGACCCTAATGAATTAGAAAAAGAAATAAATTTACTCTTACAAGATGATGACATAACCAAGCAAAAAGGTATTTACGAATATCTGTTAAGTGGTAAAACAAAAGAAAAAGTGTTGTCAATTCGTGCATTTACCGATAATGAAAAACGGACTTTGTACAAAAGACAACACGGAATTTGCCCTATGTGTAAGGCAGAGGGTAAAGATATTAAATGGGATTTTGAAGATATGCACGCTGACCATAAAATTCCTTGGAGTAAGGGTGGACATACAACTCTTGAAAATGGACAAATGCTTTGCAGAGAACATAATCTTGAAAAGTCGGACAAATAACCCCTAAGTAGTTTTATTATTAGTTTTCTCTACCTCTATCAAATTCACCACTTTTTCAATGAAAAAGAAAAAAAATCTAAATATTCAGGGATTTCACTTACTTCAATCTCCGCCTTAAAATAGAGTTGGTGATAATTGTTCTCCTTAGTTGATTCATCTTCAACAAATATTTTTTTATCAACAGTTTTTAGTGGTATAAATGTTGGAGAATTTTTAGTATCAGAAAAATATTTTTCTGGACACCTACCTCGAACCTCTAGTATCTTGTGTTCTAATAAATCAAACTCAATACATAAAAAGCATTCTTTTCCGTCTTCTTCCCACTCTAATTCCCAAATATCAGGTGTACGAGTACAATATATGTCAGTAGATCTATAGAAATACCAAACAACATCAATTAATTCTTTGCAGGCTTCTTTGTTTGGAGGGTTAGCTCCTCTATATTCAATGCCATTTCTAATAGTTAACAGTTTGTTTATTAAGAGCGGTTTAACAATACCCAGAAGTTCCAATTTTTCTAATTTTTTATCTTTTCCTAACGGCATTATCAATTTATTAATACCTAAATTTTCAAAAATATCGGTAATTCTATAGTTAACAGCTTTTCGCAGATTTGAAATAGCATCGGCTAAATATAAATCATTATCATTATTTATTGTATCATATGCATGCTCAATGATAGAATAACCTTTTTCAATGCTAAGGCACTCTTGTAATATTGATGTTGTATAAGAAAAATTATCATCCTTAATTCTATATAGTAAATTCAAATCTAAATACATTTTATCGACCTTTCATAATAAAACTATGAATTATTATAAAAATTATAGCATATCTGTTTCAACTATTAAAGTGTAAAGCAAAAATAAAAAAGACATCCAATTGGATGTCTTTTTTGGTGCGAGAGACGGGACTTGAAGGGCTGGAAAATGTACAAAACCCGTAAAATCAAGGTTTACTTTCAAGGAACAAAGTCCTGCCGGAAAGCAAAATAAATATTCTCACAACCCCTTAAAAACCTAAAATCAATTCCCTAAAAATACCCATTTATGAAAATCAATGATTATTTTCATCACAAAATGCAGTAAGGTTTGTTTAAAAATAATGATTAACCGATTTGCACCATTCTGTTAATGGTATCATTGAGCGTTTCAGCCGCTTTTTTCTGAGCAGACTCGTAACTATGGCTATATATTTGTAACGTTAGAGAAACATCAGCATGCCCGAGGTTGTGCTGAACTGTTTTTGGGTTCTCACCTTGCTCAATAAGAATACTTGCATATGTGTGTCTTAATCCGTGAAACTTTAAGTAACGTATTTCATCCTGATGTCTTCTCATAAATCTTAGGTAAGAATTTGAGATTCCTTGCGGTGTGAACGGATTTCCGTCATTTTTCGACACAACATAATTTTTATCTGCAAAATCCTTGCCGAATTTTAATTTGTTCATTGAATATCTTTGCTTATATTCTTTCAATATGGCTAATAAGTGCTGGGGTAAATATATTTTTCTCACACCACTTGCTGTTTTTGGGGGTTTCGTGTGTTGTTCTCCGCCTTCAACCACAACACGAGTTTCGTGGATGTAGATATAACCCTCATCAAAATTCACATCAGACCATTTGAGACCTGCCATTTCGCCTCTACGTATTCCACTGAGCAGAGCCAAATTTAATATTAACTTAATATCGGGATTTTCATCTTCTTCAGCTAATTTTAATATTTTTTGCATTTCTTCAAGATTATATGCTTCTACTTCTTTCCTCTCTTGCTTTGGTCTTCTTATTTTCTGTCTCATTGGATTAGCTTCATTTTGTATAATACCATCCTGAACAGCAAGGTCAAAGATAACATTTAACAACATCATATAATTTTTTATACTTTTAGGGGAAATGTGAGTACAGAGTTCATTTACATATTCCTGAATGTGTCGTGTTTTAATACTTCGTAATTTTGCTTCCCCAAAATAATTCTTTATGCCGTGTGGCTTTGAATTGTAATAGGCTGATTTATAACCTTTCAGCGTTGTGGGACTTAAAAAATTTGTATAAGTACTGAAGTATATTTCAGCATAATCGTTAAATTTTAAGTTATAATCTGTGCTCACCAATGCACTACGATTACGTTCAACCTCTTTCTCTGCAATAAATTTCTTCACTTCTGCCAATGTCGTGTGTGCCGCGAAGGTTTTTGTCGTTTTGCGTCGTTTTCCATCTACGTATTTGGGTAATTCATAAGAAACACAATATTGTATTTCTCCTTTAGAGTTTTTCTTTTTTTGAATACTTGCCATATATTAAACACTCCTTTCTATTCTTTCTAGATGATAATATATATTTATTTTTTGGAACGTAGCTGTTTTTAGCAAATTTAAAACCAAACATACAATCAAACATTTTTTTGTAAATATCCATTGCTTCATTTGAATAAAATTCAAGTTCGTTGATATACGAAATTCTTTTATGACCATAAAAATTATTATTTACATTTATTTGAACCCATTTACCGACTAATCCATTTAAAACATCTGTGCTAATATCACCGAATTCTTCGTATATAGCTGTTGTTATCACTGATTCATTAGAAGGTATAAATTTAATATGCCTTATACAGTTTTCTTCAATTAGTATGTCAAGTATATATTCACTACTATTTCTTTTTAATGATGGACTACAACCAACGATAATTCCATCGTAAATACCTGTATCGTAGAAACTCCAACCTATATCATATAAGCCACGAACAACATAGTTGTATTTGCCTTCTTCAAGATAATAACTTGCAGAGTTATAATTATGGTATATTTTGGACATATCTTTGTAGTCGGTATAATAGTGTTTTGTTAATTCTTGTTCTTCAGGCGAAAGAACAGAGAAATCATATCCATCTGCAAATGCTTGTTTACTAAACGGAAAAACCGTTGCCTTTGTTCCTTGTGATATAGAGTTATTCATTTTTGTTTCCTCCTGTTTTTGTAATGTTTATATAGCGGTTAGAGTCTCTGCCGATAGTAAGCTCTAATTTCATTCTTTTAAGTTCAACTTCCGATTCTCTCAAACGACGAGAAAGTATATTAGCAGTCATAGGAAAACCCTTTGGTAGAAAATCAGTATCATTTTTTTCACGATAAACATTTTTTAAGGTTGTTAATAATTCTGTTGCAGTACCTTCCCAAATGTCTGTTTGATTCATAAGGTCTTGTATGGTTGATAATAACGGGTTGCTTTCTATTGCAGACATAGAAGCGGTTTCAATGTTTTCAAGGTATTGGTGTATGAATGTTTCACCTAGTCCTGTTTCTAATGCTTCAGCTATCGCATACCCCCACAAGCTGAAATCCGCCAAACGAGGAGTATTATCAAGATTAATGTTTTCATATATACCCATAGCTTTACTGATTAATTTAAAAATGCAACCTTGCATATAGGGTAAAAACTTATAGAAATCATCCCATACCTGTTGGTCTGTAAGCCTATTGTTATCATCAATACGTTTAAGGGGAATTATAATACTTCTGTCTAATAAATCACTATATGGGAACTGTAAACTTAAACCGTTTATTATGATGGGGTTATGAAGCTTAAGCGTAGTTATTTTATCATTAGTATAGAGCTTTCTTTTTTGATAAGTACTTCCTGTAACAGCGGAACACAGTAAATCAGCAAGGTCTCTTGTTACCGCAAATTTTGATACATTGTCAAATGCTATTAAATAATTATTTGCTAATACCGTAGCTATGTCGTCAATGTTTTTAGAAAGCTGTGTTAAATCACCATATGGATTCAAGACCCTAACAATTTTTTTAGCAGTAGTTGTTTTTGCTGCTCCGTAATCGCCAGATAGTATCAACAACGGATGATTAATGTTTTTTATAAATAAAGTTACTATATATACACCAAACAAGACACATTGATTATTTTCAACGTTAAATAATTTTTGAATGTAATCAAGATAATTTTTTGAATTCGAATTGTTGATTTGTGGATATATAGGGGTATAAGACATATTGCTGAATAATTTATCGGATTTTGATTTTTTGCATAATTCTACATTATTGTTTTCTATATGAATATAACTGTCAGAGCCGTAGATGTTAAATATAATTTCATTCTTTGATTGATATAAAATATCAATAATTTCAATTTTGTCTTTGCAATTATCAGCTATGGACTTAATCATTTCATAAGTGGTATTTATCGTGCTTTTAGAAATAGTTTGATTTTCAATATTAAAATACATATTTCTTAATATTGATGAAATTACATCTTTTTGAATTTGAATCCATTCGTTTGTTTTGTCTTTTACTGCAATGTTCTTCCCATCGGGTAACTTATATAAGCTATAGCGTTGAAAAAACAAGTTTAATAGTGAGTCAGATTGATTTTTGGGAATCTGAATTTTTTTAGATTTCATTTTAAACATCCTTTCGAGAAAATTTGATTTTATAGATTTTGCTATCAAGAAAACCCTTGCGATGTTAGTTTATGCACCAATTTTTAGAAATACACTATTTTTACTTAGATTATCCAATTACGACAATATCGACGATAAAAAATAAAAACAAAATAAAATAACCCGACAATACTCTCATTTATTAGAGAATATTGTCGGGTTATTGGTTTTGGGGTTATGATATATAATTATGAATAGTCTAATCTTTGAAAAAACTTAGTTGTTATGGTATAATAAGTCAAATTATACAGGAGAGCTGTTATATGAGTATTGTTTGTTTTGTGATTTCTTCTATTGTCGTTGCTTTGATGCTTGTGTTAATAAATTACGATTTAAAAAATAATCATGTTATTTATAATAAACTTGAAATTCTTTTAAGAGTATTTATAACGTATTCTGCAATATTTATGATTCTAACTATCGGGTTTATAGTAGAAGATATGTATAAATTTGAAGGCTATTTTATGATTGTAGTGTTGTTGTTTGCAAAATTTTCACCTAATTTGACATTATGGTTAAATCGTAAAAAAACAATAAATCAGGAATTAGAGAATTTTATAAAAAAACATCATAAGAGTTTAATGTTTTCTTTTTTGCTTACTATTATGTATATTGCATATTGTGACAAAAGTTATATTTTGTTAGCCGCAACCTCATCATTTTTTATAAGTTCATTTGTTGACTGCGATATATATATCATTTCTAAAGAAAATTTATTAGACACAAAGAATAAAGTGTTTGTCTTTTTAAAAAAACATTGGATAGTGATACCATTTTCTTTAGCATTTGTGGTGCTTTATGCTAAAACACCAGAACTTGAAAAGATTTATGACACATACACAGTATCAATAACATTACCACCACTAATTGGTATTGGTGTAAGTTATATATTATTATGTGTCAAAAAGATAAAAGCTGAAAGAAAAGAAACAAGCGAATAATATAAAATACACCTCATATATCCTATAGGTAAATAGTAATATATGAGGTGTATAAATTTATGCCATTTGCATTAAATATTCAAATACATTGGAATGTTCTTCGAAAAATTCATAAGGTAACACTTTGATTTCACTTAGAATGTTTGATTTGACAATAAACGAGTATGATTTATTTTTCATAAATTCAAAGTCTTTAATTTGTTCTTTTGAATATTTACAAGTAACGTCTTGTAACATATCATCCTGAACACATAAAAAATGGTTTGTAAATACTTCATCAATTTTAAGCATTCGGTAACAACCTTCAACTATGACTTCGACATTCAATATATCGTTTTCTAATTTTACATCTGTTATTATTCCTGTAATTTTACCATCGGAATTATATTCATCAAACACATATTCTTTTTTGTTATGTTCTTCTTGTAATGCACTAAAATTTGCATAATGAAGTAAAAAATTCCTTTCGTTTCCGCAGGTCTCATTAATAACTTCTATTTGCTTATTTGTGAATGTTTTCATATTACAATCTCCTATACATTTTAAAATCTTTCTTGGACAAACTATATATTTTTGTCTTCCGATACTGTATATTATACACATATTTTTTAAAAAGTCAGTCGAATATTGTCGAACACAAAAATTTTTTTATTTTTTTATTTTTCACGACAATTTCGGCAATAAAAAAATAAAAACAAAATAAAATAACCCGACAATATCCTCATTTATAGAGAATATTGTCGGTTATTGATTTTGGGGTTATTTAGTTTTCTTCGTAGCTTCAAGCATTTTCTTGGTAGGTTTAAATTCTTTCAATCCCCATTGGAAATCACCGCCACGAATACCAACATATAACGGATGAGGAGCAATGTCGGAGTCAAGTGTTAAACCGATTGTTGTAAGTTGATATAATTTACCTTTCGGACAATGTGTATCAAACATCTCAAAAATTTTCAGTTTGCTTTCATTTATAGCATTAGAGCTTAACAAAGAGTTGCCCCAAGCTATTATGAATTTGCTATTCTGAAATTCTTTGGTTGACATCAGTTTGTCGATATATTCCATATTATCAGTATCAATTTGTAAACCACGTGTAGAAAGTTTGCCGGAATTAACGACAGTAGAAATCAAATTTATAATATGTAACTCATTGAATCCGAGCTCTTGCATATGTGATACAAGATGATTCAGCGTAGAGTCCGAAGCAAAAATATTAGTTTCATCTCTTGTTGGGTATAGGGATATGAGATAACCACACTCACCATCTACACCCTCTAATCGTTTTATTACCTCGTATGTATGCTTTCCGTCATCAGATGTTATAAGTTCAGTATGTACTGTTGCTTTAATTGTTTTCATTTTTACAATCCTCCAATAATTTACTAAAATATTCTTTTTTACCGATTAGATTGATACATCTCTCGTTATCTAAAATTATTAAGCCGTTATAATAATCACTTCGAATTTCATCAATATATTCAAATCGTTTCTCATTGAATGGTGATGATAATCCCATTTCTTTGTACAAATCAAAATCCGAGGTATTCTCTATAAAGAAAATTGCTCCGAAGCGTTCTATGCTATCGGAGCGACAAATTTCTTCATATTCGCTTAAAACGTGATTAACCAGAGCTTTAAGATACGGTGAAATTTTTGTATCATCAATTTTTTCTATATCTTTTAAGTTAGTTATTTTTATCATTGCTTCTCATCCTTTTCTGTATTGCTGTTTTTCCCGTATAAACACTAACAGCACAAGCACTTCCTGTTATGAAGGCATCTATTACGGCTTTAGTTATCGTAAAGAACATCCACATAAAGTATCACTCCTTATCTATTGATTATTTTGTCTGCTACAATAAGTAAAATGAACGTTGACAAAAAGCCACCTAAAAAAGTACCCATTATTTATCACTCCTTTACAGTATTTTGATTTGTGTAGTTTTCTATAATTGAGCTATCAACAAAGATAATCTTTGCATATGATTTCTCAAAGAAAAACAATTGCGTAACATCGAAAGTTTTATTATTAGATATGATTAACCCAATATTCATAAATTGCGAAACGTTAGAGAGTGAATAAGTTTCTAACTCGCATTCGTTTTCTAAAACAAAAATGCTACCGAAATTTGAAAGATTGTCGCAATCAAATCTCGATAGCATTTCGCACAAATAATCCTGAATGTAATTCTTAAACACGATAGGAATATTAGGTTTATTTAATTTTTCAATATCACTCATACAAGTAATTTCAATCACAACAAGTCCTCCCAGTCTTCAATAGGTATGAACTTGAACACGATAGAGCTTTCAATCTCTCCTTGCGTAAATGTTTGCGGCTGCCAAAAGAATTTTATGTATTTCTCTAATTGTGAATCTGTTAATGATGTTAGTTCACCCTCATCATTACTACCACACACAAAGAATGTACCCACAAGGATATCATCACCTAATTTGCGATTGCCTTCTAATCCTATAAGCTTACCTTCTTCGTTGCATAGAATACAAACATCATCCTCAATATCAATGATTTCAATTAAACCACCAACAGCTTCCTGAAGATTTTCCAATTTGGTTTTGATTGTAGTAATAGTAGGATTTTTGTGTGGCTCTACCATCACTACCTTGATTTCATTTTGCATATAAGTTTGCCTCCTGAAAATAAAAAGTGCAAATGCCCGAAAAATAGGCATTTGCACAAAATTAATAATATATGTAATATTTAATACAACAGTTTATTCTTCATCAGAGTAATCATAAACCTCATCATAGTTGAGACCTAAATTGTTGCACATTTCGTTTATTGAGTCATAGAGACCATCTTCCATCATTTTACTATATTCAGGATATAAATCAGCCAATATAATTACCTCCTACTATTTGAAGATTAAACTTATTTTGCACATCTTTCACAAACTAAAACACCACGACATTTTTTTGCATGGTTTTTACAAACCCATCGTTCACATCCAGGGCAGAGATATAAGTCAGATAAAGAGAATTTTCGTCTGCAAATACAACACAAAGCTTCACCGCTTTCGTTAAGGTCATAAGAATTTAAAGCTCTTTTTAAAAATCCCATAATTTTTTCCTCCTAAATTTAATTATTAAGAATTTCTTTTTTTCTCTTCGTCCATTTGTTTAATGAGGGATTCAACCTCGCTTCTTCTTGCTTTTATTGTCGCTTCTGCTTGGGCATTTCCTGCATTGTGTGCTTTTCGTTGTGCGTCTATGAGTGTACTACGACTACTTTTTGCACCACTATAAATGAGAGCATCAAAAGCCGTATCCAAAAAATCCAGTAAACTCATTTTGTCATCTCCATTCAAATTATTATTTATTACCATTATCAATATGGTCTTTTAAAATATTGCGAATCCAACGTTCCGTATATCCGTATTTGGTTGCTAACTCACGAATGTTGAAGCCGTTGTATTCATTTATTATTTGGCTGATAATGAATTCTTTACTGAATAACTCCACAGGGAAAAACATCTGTGTTCCTCTGTATTTGGAGTGTATTTTCAGTACGGCATCTATACCGATTAAGGCAGAGAGTTCACTATATGCTCCGTTTAAACACTCGCCCTTGATTTTGTTTTTGTCTAAAGCCATCGTTATTCCTCGCAATTTGTAATCTCCTTTCTAAATTATATAGAACCATTTTGGAACTGTGTAGTGTCGCAGTTCAAGATTTTCTTCCTTGTAAAATTCCCAATAAATAGAAAAACCGTACCTATCACTATTGATAAGTACGGTTTATAAACTGTTTATTTTTCCTCTTCAAAAGGATTGATTTCAATTATGCTAGTTTCTGAAGATTTAACCGAGAATTTGAAAAGAACTTCAAAAATTGCACACCTATCTTTTAAAATGCCAATTATTTTTTCTTGAGGCATAAAAACACCATCATATACATATTGTCCGTCTTCTCTTTGGTATTTATTAACGACTTCATCAAGTTCTTTTTTGCTTAACTCACGAACAGTTACTTTAATTAATTCAAAATTAAACTCGAATCCATCTTTGGATACAAACGAAAGATTTCGTAAAATTCCGCTTTTGATTTCTTTAGTAGTATCTACAAGATTTTCAAAACGAGTTCTAGTATCAGGCTGTTTAATTAAATGTGTAATTAATGCTTTTCTCTTACTTGAAACAACATCCCAATTCTCATTTAATATATCATTGATATGCGAAGCAAAATCAGAAGATTTATAGATAGTTAGATGTTTGGTATGGTCATAAATATCTCTTTTTATACTTTTAACAAAGAGTTTAAAGACTGTCTCTTTAAAATTATGAGCCTCAGCAAATTTTTCTTGAAACAATGAAACTATACGAGTATCACTATCTACTGGTAGATTGCTATTATACCCCCATTCAGAACGAAGAGATTGTTGTATATAATCGTAAAGCTCTGTTTCTAAAGTTTCATTTTTTAGTTGTTTTGCTTTTTTGACATTTTCTATTACTTCTTCCAAATTAAATTTATTTAAGTAATTAAAGAGTTCTTGCTTTTTTTCATCAGAAATATGAATGTAGAAAAATGGTTCTTCGTCCAATATATAAAACTTAACTATATTTACGATATTGTCTGGAATATTAAGTTTATCTTCTTTAAAACATTTATTGAGAAAACTAATGAGAGATTCTTTCACATTATCGTTCTCATTTGCTTTTTTCTCTAAGTCATAATCATATATTCTGCGACTGTTCAAAAGGTTTGCAAAATACCAATTTGATATAAACCGTTCAGTAAATACAACAGTATGTACATACCAAGAACATAAAAGATAGTCAAAGGAATTTTGCCCACATAGGTCGAAAAGTTCTATAAGGTCTTTTAGTTCTATTAAGAATGTATCTGCAAAAGAAGAAAATAAATTTCGCCACGAAGTAATTAATGCATCTTCTTCAATTCCTGATTGGTCTATAAAATTTCTCAAATCGTTTTTTAATTGGGTAGGATAATCAGGCTCAACATCACATAAATAATACATATACATACTCAAAAAACCGAATAATGTGGTAGTTATTCCGTTTTCTTGTAATGTGTGGTCTAAATTAGAATAATATCTTCTAAGAGCTTTTATAAATACTAAGTTACCTTTTTTCACAGAGATTGCTACCATTATTGGAACAAACCGAAGGAGATGTTTGGTGTGAATAGGTTCTTTTTCAGAAATAGAAAACATAAATGGTAATTCACTAAAGCGAAAAAAGGTTCGTTTGCTTATTTCTCCTTCTTGTGTTTCACTAAGCTCTAGTAAAACTCTCATTAAAAAATGCTGATTTTTAAAACACTCTTCATATTCAAAATTTGAAAACTTTTTATTGTTATGATACAAAATAGAGAAAACATTGTCAGATAATGAGTCTGCAATTTCTAAAACTTTTTGTTTTTCTCCTATGTTTTTCAATTCAGAAGCACAGAGGCATTGGTATTCAAGCAGTTTTTCTATTAGGTATTTATTATAATCTTCATTATCAACTTTCAATTTTTCATAAGTTTCAGACAATGTTAGATTGATAATCATATACTTTACAGTTTCTTTTAAATCTTTTTCTGCCTCAATTTCGTTTTTATAATTGTAGTAAAGTCTGCGTTTGATTATATTAATTATAGCTTTATCTTCTTTCATTAACAAGGGTAATTCTGTGCTACATATATATAATCCAAATATTAAGGTAGCTATCATTACACCGATTGCTCCTATGTATAAGTCACAAGCATAACAAATAAAACAAAGAACACATAATAACACAGAAAGTATTATTAAGTGAGAAAATTTAAAATATTTATCAACACGCAAAAGATAAATTTTCGAAAAACTAATACCAAAACACGACTCATTTTGTAGCGATATGGTAATACCAATGATAGAAATTATCAAAGAAATAATAGATACGATTGTACTAGTTGCTAAGCCAACAAGTTCAAACTCTTCACTTGAATGAGAATACTCTTCATTTATGTTCAAATAAATTGATATTCCTAGTGATACAAAAATAGTGAGTAAAACAATTGTACCCATCAACCAGACTTTTGATTTTTTCATTATAAACCCTCTTAAAATTTTTAATGTGTTTATTTTATCACAAAAATACTAAGGTTTCAATCATCATTATCTATGTGTAGAGTGGTGTACAACCGAGAGCTTTTAGGGAACTAATTCCCTAAAAGTACCTAAATGCCGAATAAGCTTTTGAGCAGGGAAGTACTGCTGAAAAGACGGAACGCAGATTTTCGGAACATAAAGAAATAACCGCAACTCCTTATAAATCAAGGAATTGCGGTTTACTTTTTCGTAGGAAAGTACTGCTGAAAATAAAGAAAAACTCCACCTTCGAAAAGGTGGAGTTTGGTGCGAGAGACGGGACTTGAACCCGTACGGGATTACCACACGCCCCTCAAACGTGCGCGTCTGCCGATTCCGCCACTCTCGCGAGTGCTTAGATACTATACCACCAAAGAAATGTTTTGTCAACTGTTTTTTAAAAATTTTTTCAAAAAAATTTAAAGTAGGTCCTTTACAAATATATTGGTGGTATTTATTTTTCAATTTCTTATTTTCCGATAATAAATTTATCGGTCTCTTTTAAATCCAGCTTTGTAATAATATCTTCAAAATTTTCTTTTGCATTTTTAAGGGCTTCGGTTTTGTGTGAATCGCTTCCGAGATAAAATTTGCAGCCACAGTCCTTTGCTATGAAATAAGGACGAAGCAGTATATCTTTTTCCTCTTGTGAAAGGGCGAGTGTTTTCATATTCAGTTCAATTCCAACGCCTTTTTCTGAACATTTTTGGAATAAATTGTATAAAACATTATTATCAAGCAGCTTTACAACCTCCGGTGTTCTTCCTTTGAAAATATGACCACAGGTAAGGTGGGCTATACCTGTTTTATACCATGGTAAATCCTTTTTTAAAAGCTCTTCAAGGCGTTTTACCCAATGCTCTGCTGCTTCTTCGGGAGTCTGAATTTTTTCTTTAACAGTATGTCCTGCAAGGTGCAAGTGGGTTGTGGGAATAACAATAAAATCCAATTCATTATATCTTTCTTCACTTACTCCCACAGTATATTCATAATCCATATCTGCTTCTGCCCCAAATAAGAATTCAACATTTTCACCTTGGGGTAAGGGAAGAGCTTGCGTAAGGCAAGAGAATCTTTGTTTTTCGTGCCACCGGGCAGGACTATTAACCTTTTCATCCCATAAATGATTTGTGAGGCAGATTTTCTTAAAGCCATTTTCTTTTCCATATTTTAAAATGTTTTCGGGTGTTTGATTTTCATCATGGCAGCAGGGTGAAACTGTTGAATGAATATGAAAATCGTGGTCTGCAATATATTTCATAAATATCAACTCTATTATTTTATTTTTAAAAACCGCAACCCCTATAAAATGGAGTTGCGGTTAAATTGGTTTTTAAGCTGCTACTTCGTAGGGGAACTGGTCCTCTGTAAATCCAAGAGCATAAGCAATTCTGATAGGAATTTCGTAGTTGTTAAGAGCTTCACCATCACGAATAAGATTCTCTGAGCCATAAACGAGGACGGGAACATTCGCAGCAGAATGAGAACCTGATGTAAATGAATATGTACCGTCATCATTTGCAACAATAGCACCTGTTTCGTGGTCTGCTGTGATAACAACAAGGGTTTCACCATCTGCTTTTGCATAATTGAGGACGTATTCAATTGTTTCATCAAATTCCTGAAGAGCTTCTGTCATATTTTTGTCAAGGTTGCTGTGAGAATGTTTGTCTATATGAGCGCCCTCAACCATAAGGAAGAAGCCCTCCTCCGTATCGTCAAGAATATCAATAGCTTTCTTTGTCATTTGCTCAAGATTAGGTGTATTTGCGTCTGACTGCTCAAGTGCCCAGAGGTTATTTGTGAACTGAGCAAAGCTTCTGCTTCCTTCCTCGAGAGCCATCATTTCTTTATATGTTGTAACGTATGTAAAGCCATTTGCTTTGGCATCGCTCTTTGTTGCAACACCATTTGCAGTACCCCATATTAAATCAATTCCGGAACGCATTTGGTCATTTGTAATATCTTCTGTATTTCCTCTGTCAGAAGAATGAGCAGAGAATGAAGCGGGGGTAGCACCTGATGTTTCATCAGTTGTGATAACACCTGTCATTTTACCGCTTTCAAGGCATAGTTCAGTAAGATTTTTCGGATGGGAGAAAGTGCCTGTAACATCCATAGGATAAACACCAATCGCACCATTAAGTGTTCTTACACCTGTTGCAAGTGCAGTACCGCCTGCGGCGCTGTCGGTAACAGCATTTGAAAAGGAACGTGTCATAGATTCGCCCTGATAATCAAAGGTATCCATTGTAAGTTCGATATTTCTTTCGTTTTTTGCTTTTTCCAGGTGGTTGAAACCCATACCATCACCGATAAGGAAAATAACGTTTTTTATATTACTGTCACGATAATTTTCGGGTGAACTTGTGTTAGAAGGCACAAAAAGACCGAAAGTTGAGCCGAATACCATTGCTAAGCTCATAATCAATGCGGCAAATTCACCCCAAAGAGAACCGATAAAAGACAACATATTAAACACCTCTTAGATAAAGTTTTTATATTTCTATATTATATTAACATTTAAAAAAAATCAAGAAAAATATTCCGGTTGGAAATCTTGTTTTAATAGCCTTTATATGCTAAACTGTTGCTATACAATATTTATATAGGAGAGTTTATATGAAAAAATCTACTCTTCACTTCGGTGAATTCAAACAATACGATAAAGTTTTTCTTACTGCCGATAAGGGTATTGATGTTGAAAATGTTCTTGATGTGGCATTTGACGGAGAATTTCTTTATATAGCTCAGGCAGACGGACTTATTGAGTATGCAGAGGGAAAGGTAAAGAAAATAGCTGTAAAGGCTTCAAAGCTTTTTGCAAAAGGAGGAAAGCTTTTTGCTGCGGTTAAAAATTCTCTTGTAGAAATCAAAAAAGGTAAAACAAAAAAGGTTGCCGATTTTGATGCACCTGTTGTTGATATTTCAATTGCCCTTGATGGTTCAATGTGGCTTATAACCGAAAAGGCACTTTACCTTAAAGGTGATGAAGGATTTACAGAAATTGTTGATGTTCCTGAAGAAACAGTTTGCCTTGCTGCTCTTAATAATAAATCAAAATACGGCGAAACAGTTTATGTCGGTTCTCTTGTAGAAGGTCTTCTTTCAATGAAGGGTAAGCGTCGTCATTGGGCAGAGCTCCTTCCCAATGTTACAGGTGTTTCAAGCCAGAAAATAAACTGTATTCAGATTGATGCTCTCGGTCATTTATGGGTGGGCTCTGACGAAGGTCTTAATATCTATGATGGCAAAAACTACTGGTTCAACGGTAACGATTTCTATTCTGTTCCCGATGGCTCCTTCAATGATATGTTTTTTGCAAAGGACGGTAAGAAATATTTTGCTACAAATACAGGTGTTATTACTCTTATTGAGGGAAAAATCTCTTATTATTCCTATGGCGCTTGGCTTATGCACCCAACAGTAACAAAAATAACTGTTTCCGATAATGGCACAATTGCCGCTGTTACTCCCAGAGGTATCAGCATTATTACCTCAAAATATATGACTCTTGAAGAAAAAGCAAACCATTACGATGAAATGGCTGTAAAATATTTCACAAGAAATGAAGGCTATCAGGTAGACAGGGTTCTTCGCAAATATGGTGATCTGGAGTCAGGTTGGCTTCCTAATTCAGACAATGACGGACTTTTCACAGGTCTTTACTGTGCAAGTCAGTGCTTCCGTTATGCAGTAACAGGCGACCAAAAAGCAAAAGAAAATGCAAAAAGAGCAGTTGAAGCAATGATTAAGCTTACCGAGGTTACAGGTAAACCCGGCTTTACTGCAAGAGCAACAAGATATTCTCACGAAGAAAATTTTGGAGACGGTAACAGAGAAGAATGGCATACAGTTGAAGGCAATCCCGATTGCGAATGGCTTGGGGAAACCTCAAGTGACGAAATGACAGGTCACTATTTTGCATACGGCATTTATTTTGACCTTGTTGCTGATAAAAAAGAAAAGAAGAAAATCGCTCAGGTTGTAAAGACTATCACAGACCATATTCTTGAAAATAATTTCCACCTTTGCGATGTTGACGGTGTTCCTACCACCTGGGCAAACTGGGAGCCTGAGCTTCTCAATAACGATGACCGTTGGTTCTATGAAAGAGGAACAAACTCTCTTGAGATGCTTTCTTTCCTTAAAACTACATATCACGTAACAGGGGAAGAAAAATATAATGATGTTTATAAAATGCTTATTGAAAAGCATCACTATGCAATGAACTGCATTCAGTATAAGGTTGAAGACGGTCACGTGGCACATATTGACGACCAGCTTGACTTTACAAATATCTATCCTCTTATTGTTTACACAGATAACGAGGCAGAAAAAGAAATTTTCAAAATGGGTCTTACTCATCATTTTGAATATGAAAGAGTTGAGCGCTCACCTATGTTCAATATGGTTTACGGTTCTTTGACAAATAATAATTGTGATGTTGAGAACGCTGCAAAATCTCTTTCCGAAATGAATCTTGACCTTGTTTGCTGGCCCATATATAACAGCTACAGAAAAGACATTGTCTGGGATACGGAGCAAGAGGCTATGGGTATCCCTCCTCAGCTTAAATATCCTGTTGAATATTCCGCAAGAGCTTTCTGCAACTATGACGGTAATCAGTTTGTATGCGATAGCGGTGCAGAAGAATTTGTTTATATAAACAGCAAGGTTGTTAACCGTACGTCTACACTTCCCGGTTCAGGTGATGGTGCAAGAGGTATGAGAGCAGTTATGCCATATAACTTCCTTCTTCCTTATTGGATGGGAAGATACCACGGACTTTTAGGAGACTAAATTATGAGCTACGAAGGTTACAAATGGTATGTGGGGGTTCCCCATTGTCACACGGTTGCTTCAGATGGCGGATTAACCTTAGAGCAAGTTATTAAAAAAGCTAAGAAGAATAAGCTTGATTTCCTTATGATTACTGACCACAATGTTAATTGCAAGGATTTCCCTGAGGTTGACGGACTTACTCTTATTTACGGTGCAGAGCTTACAAAGCACGGCGGTCACTGCAATATGTGGGGAGTAAAGGATGTTATTGATCAGGAGGATTACGACACCTGCGAAACCTACCAGGACTTTTTAAGAGTAAAAACCAAGGCTGAAGAGCGCGGTGCAGTTATTTGTATGAACCATCCCCATTGCAAGCAATGCCCTTGGAGATGGGAAAAGAATGCTGCAGATGTGGATGTTCTTGAGGTGTGGAATGCTCCC
The DNA here is from genome assembly GCA_045577815.1 of Acutalibacteraceae bacterium. Classification (GTDB taxonomy): domain Bacteria; phylum Bacillota; class Clostridia; order Oscillospirales; family Acutalibacteraceae; genus DTU089. The sequence continues at coordinate 3,548 of JAZNJB010000054.1, read as the reverse complement.
ACACATTTTGACAACCTTGAATGTACTGAATGGTGGCATGAGCAAATGCGCAACGGCCATAAATTACCCGTAGTAGGCGGAAGTGATTATCATAAAGATTATGTTGTAACGAATCTTTTGACCTGGCCTGTTACATATGTTTATGCAAAATCCAATTCCCCCGAAGATATTTTAGATGCTATTGTTAAAGGTCACACAACAATTTGTTTTGATGTTGGAACTACATTTATTGATATTAAGAGTGGTGACAATATTATAGGTGATACTGTAAAGCTTGAAGAAAATACAAGCGTTACAATAAATGTTAAAAAGCTTCGTAAAAATCATAAACTGATTGTTTTTAACAATGATGGCGAATGCTTTACATATACTGCAAAGAAAACGGAGGATTATTCTGTAACTCTTCCTGTAGAAAAAGACGGATTCTTATGTGCTCATGTAGTTTTTGAGCCGGGATTTTTATACAGTAAAATCCACGATATTGCAATTGCATCAAGAATTCCCGAACAAAAGGGTATGGATTTACCTCCATTGATTTTTGCTCAGAGCGGTGCTATTTATTTTGAAAAGTAAGATGAAAGGAAATATATTAAATGGAAAACTTTTTTACAAATGCATTCAACAATATGAATGACGAGGCAAAGGAAAGCTTTTATAAAACTGTTTTTATGAATGACGATTCCGAATATGCTGCAAAGCTCAGAGTTGAATATTACAGAACAAAATTCAAATCAATGGGTGAAAATGTTACTATTGGTAAAGGTGTTAACATTATAAATCCTCAGTTTATTTCTGTTGGAAATGATGTTCAGATTTGCGATGGCTGTACCCTTGTTGCAAGAGGTGAAAAGGGAATAACTCTTGGTGATAATGTAAGACTTCAGCATAGAGTTTATCTTGATACCGAAAGAAGCGAAGAAGGCTATATCAATGTTGGCAGAGGTACATATATCGGCACAGGTACCACTCTTTTCGGTCACAAAGGTCTTGAAATCGGTGAGGATTGCCTTCTTGCTCAGGGTATAAATCTTACTCCTTATTCTCATATATTTGATGACCCCAATGATATTATTTATCATCAGGGTGGCCATTGTGAAAAGGTTACAATCGGCAGAGATGTTTATATCGGTATGGGTTGCAAGGTTATGTATTCAGGCAATATCGGTGAGGGCTCTGTTATCGGTTGCGGCTCAACTGTTGTTAAACCCATCCCACCATATTCAGTTGCAGTTGGCACACCTGCAAAGGTTATTAAAGAAAGAAAATAACAAAAATTTTGTACTACTTGAAAAATTAAAATAATAGGAGTACAATAGTAAAAAACTTTTTGGAGGTAAATTATGGGAATTATTAAACTTATTCTTACTTACATTATGTGTCTTTCTCAGATTCTTGCTCCTGTTGAAATTATGCTTACTCCCGGCGGGGAAGCATCATATTTCACAGACTGGTCTGTAAATGATACATTTGATGCTGAGGATTACATTGAACTTGAAAAGCAGGAAGGCAAAGATTTTGTTATTCTTAACCTTGCAGACGTTCAGCTTTCTGATACAAAGGCTTATGGTGAATTAGGTGAATGCTCAGAAGACCTTATCTCAAAGCTTGTCGAAGATAATCAGCCCGACCTTATCACCCTTTCCGGTGACAATGCCTGGGACACAGCAGCATATATGAGACTTATTGAATTCATTGATGGCTTTGGTATTCCGTGGGCACCTGTTATGGGTAACCATGATGGTGAAGGTTGTATCAGCGAATTCTGGGTTGCATATAATCTCATTCAGGCAGAAAACTGTCTTTTCCAATTCGGACCTAAAGATATGGGTTATGGTAACTACATTATTAACATCACAGAAAATGGTGAATTCGTTCATACATTATTTATGATGGATACTCATGACAGTGATGAATTTGTTCTTGAAGATGGTACAGTTGTTGAAGGTTATGACCACCTCTGGAGCAACCAGCAGAAATGGTATAAATGGGCAGTTGAGGGTATTGCTGAAAAAGCAGGCAGAACTGTTGAAAGCACAGCTATTATGCATATTCCTGTTCGTGAATACATTGATGCTTGGGAAAGCGTTTGTATTGATGCTGAAGGCTATGAATTCGGTATAATTGACCCTCAGCATTCTGATATTGCAGCAGGCAGAAGATTTGAATATGGCGGACCTTCTCCTGTTAACAACGGTTTCTTCGACCTTTGCAAACAGCTTGGCAGCACAAAAACAATGCTCGTAGGGCACGATCATGTTAATGACTATTATGTTGAATATGAAGGTATTAAACTTGCTTATGCAGTTAAATCCGGTTTTGGTAGCTATTGGCAGCCTGATATGATTGGCGGAACAACTCTTACTGTTAACAGCGCAGGTAATGTTGACCTTGAACAGCATTACTACGATCTTGCAGCCAACGGTTGGGATATTGAACCGTAAATGAATTGAATAATGCCCCAATTGATTTTCTGAAAATCAATTGGGGCATATTTTTATTTATCTATTTCTTTAAAGGTGTTTCTTATTTCCGTTGTATCGCCTGTTGCCAGATAGTATTCGTATTCATAAGGGTCAAAGCTTTTGAATATTCGGTCTTTGACAATTGCAATGTATGAGGTTGGACCATCTTTTGAGGGGTCTTCATTAGTGGTTTTTTCACGCTCAAAAACACCTGCAAGGAAAGCTTCTTCGTTATCAACGTAAACACCGATTCCGAAGCTGTCCTCAAACTCACCTGTAAATGCTGACCAATTTTCCTTTGAATAAAAATTGGGGTAACCGGCATCGGGCCAGAAAATCAAATCAGGTTCGCTTGTAAGCTTTCCGTTTGTCCAAGGCTTATTCCCTTTGTAATAAACAAAGTTGTTAAGCGGTTCGATGCAGTAAAATGCAGGAATTTCCTGGGTAGCAGGTGCTTCAGGGTAGCCGGAAAAATCAACAAACCTGCATTTTGCGTGAACTGCGCCATTTTCTAAAGAATATGTTGCTTCCATATAAGATGGAGTAATATATTCTTTTTCTTTTGCCCAGTCAAGAGGACGGCATTTAACGTAAATACTGTTTTCTGTTATCCTTAAATCAACAATTTTACTTGCATCATTAAACTGATTACCACCCTGAACTGGATTGTATCGCCAGTCGTTTTCCATATATACACCGTGGTCGTATTCAATAGTGCCGTAATAGGACTGCTGAACAAGGCGACCTGTGTCATTTCTGTTTATAAGGTTAACATTGTTATTGACTGCTTCTGCATTATAGCGGTCACTTGCATTAGAATCCACTTTTATCTGACCATCAACAGAAACTGCCTGAACATTAGAATCAAGGTCTTCGAGATAACTCAAAGCACCGCCCCAAAGCAAATCAATTCCTAATTTATGGGTATCATTCTGAATGAAAATTTCCTGTTCGGGAATTTGGCGGTTAAAAACATAGAATCCATAAATTTTTATGTTCTCTTTTGCTTCGGTAAGCGTTTCAAAGGTGATTGAAGCGATTTTATTCCCTTTTTTACCTGCTAAAGCATCATCAACAAAGGAATAA
>JAZNJB010000053.1:0-7273 GCA_045577815.1 Acutalibacteraceae bacterium | reverse complement strand
AAAAGACTTCGCAGAAAAAGCAGCCGAAGAAGCAAAGAAACTACAAGAGCAAATGGCAGCATTTCTGTAATTGATGAACTACTGTTAACAATAAAGGTATAATAGACAAAAATAGTTGGTAATTGAACGAAAAAAAGACAGATAATGGGCATACAAAACAGCCCAAGTTATCTGTCTTTTTTTTTATCCAAATTTAGAATTAAGTTCCATAGAAACGATAGAATATAGGAGGATAATGAAGTGTTATAGCACTAAATTTCCGCTAAATTTCCTGACTAGTCATAAAAAAGGCTAAAGAAATCAATCTTTAGCCTTTTAGGCGGGTTATATTTATTAACTTTTTCTCTTTAATTATGGGCAGAATCCATTATTCCCATGATTGAAGTTTTATATTGAATCAAATTATAAAAAAGTCTCTGTAGATGAATGCTGTTAATTCATATTCTGCAGAGACTTTCATTTAATAAATCTGTTATTGCCTAATATTTGTATGTTATTTTCCATATTGTTTCCTTTCATTTTTCGTTCTGCAAATTTTGTAATTATATTTCAATAATTCAAACTTTTTTAAATATTTTTCAAAATAAATCTCGGGGTAACTTGTTGATTATCTATTATTTAATTCATAATCCAATCAGGATGATACCTCTTTATCTGAACCAATCGGCACATATTGTAGACCAGATTTGTGAATCCAATGTAGAATGTCGCCCTCACCATTCCGACTCCTCTGAAAAACAGAACCTTCAGCATGAAAACAGGATCAATAGGCTTGCGACCTGCATTGTTCTTCTTGCTGTCGTTTGTAAACAACTTCTCAAGTTCATCACTAAATTGTTTAAAATCAATGATCTCTTTCAACATTACAAGCGGATTCCCCATCTTAGATAACGATTCCATCGTATTTTCCTGTTCGAACAAACTCATTCCTGTTTTCTTCTGATATTACCTATATTTTTAAATTTATAGCAAAAAAATAAAAATATCAATATAACCAGCTGATTGTCACATATTTAATTTATAGAAGTCCCCTTAATCTTTAAACTCAAATTTTTATTCTATAACAAGTTTCTTTGTTACAACTTGTCCTCCGATTACGCTCACGAAATACATTCCTGGTGATAAATCAGAAATATTGATCGTTGTGCTTCCGCTGAAAACAAAGTTGCGAACTTCTTGTCCTTGCATATTGACAATGTGAACACAAACTTTGCCTTTGTCGTAATCTGTTGTCAATCTTAAAACATCGTTTGCTGGATTTGGGAACAAACCTACTTCGAAAGGATCTTTGTGATCAATCAAGGTTGAAACGCTGGTGATTGAATTAACATCGTTGCTATAAGAAACAACCTTACCTGACACTCTCAAAAGCGGGTTGTCGGCTGCTGAACAGTTTGGACAACTGTTAGCTCCATTGACGCAGTCTGGATAGTTAGGGTGACATTCGTCGATGTATGTTGGATCGAATTCATAGAAAAGTTTAGCGTTTCCTGAAGATACATAACTGTCTAAGTTGAAATCCCATACCATTGCCAAAGAACCTGGACACCATCCTGAACGGTCGTAAGTCCATGTACCTGCTTGTGGCTGACATCCTGCTGGATTAGGATTACATGCTCTCCACAAATGTTGATCATAGACTTTTGAATCGTTAATATAAATTCCGTGAGTAGCCTCATAGAATTCAGCAGCGTTGCCTGTGTTATAAGCGCCATTGTTGCCACTGCTCCAGTTATGACCTGTTGTTATGACTTTCAAATTAGCCTTTTCTGTCTCTGGTGTGAAATGATAATTTACTACAGGAACAGGTTGTTGGTTAGCATAGTCTCCGAAATCATAGATACCGAACCAAATTTCATTCATATCAACGTATTTGTATTCAGGAGTACCTTTTGTATAATCAAAAATAGCTGTCGGATTATAACCGCTACCGTCCCATGTTTGGAAATAAAGTTCAAATTCTACCAAACCTTGAAGCACTGAAGTATAGTCTGTTACATTCAAATTATCTTCACATTCACCTCCGAAAGGAGTTACGTAACGATACAACTCAACCCATTCTCCACGATAGTTTTTCACGCGGCAGTAACCGACTCTGTCATAAGGATCGCAGCCTGCAATACAATTATGGTCGTAATGCATTGTGATTTCGTTGAAAGCACCAACATGTGAAGGAAATACATATTCTGATGTTACAGTTTGAACTGATGGAGTGATCTGAAGTTCACCATTCATTGCTGTTACGCTGATGTCAGCATAATTATTTGTAACTTCGAATGAATTTGAAACGCTAGTTTCCTTACCTCCTGATTGTTTGATAGTTGCTGTCATGTTGTGTGTTCCGTATTCTGTTGGTTTCCATGATGCGTACCAATAACCATTTGTTGGGTCATTTGGATATGATGTCATCAATTCTACGGTTTCACCATTTATGTTGCAAGTTACTGATTCAAATTTAATTGCGTCGCCATGTTCAATATATGCACTGAGAGCTATAATAATAGGTGAATTCAAATCTGAAACATAAACCATTGTTCCATCGTATGGACGACGTAAAGTAATTTCTGGTGTATAATCTTCTGGATCAACGACTTCAAAAGTACGTGTCACTGAAGGTGCTGCTTGCCATTCTTCATTACCTTCTTGGTTAGCTTTTACCTTAACGATACCAGAATCTCCTGTCAAAGTCAAAACGTTACCGTCCAAAGTTGCAGGACCTTCCAAAAGTTCATAAGTTACAGGCAAACCTGATGTTGCTGTTGCTTCTAAATGAATAGGATCTGCAAAGACCAACTGATCAGGAATATTGTTGAAATCAATGAATTGAGATGCCAAACCTGCTGGAATATGACGAATCAACAAGTTATCGTAAGCAGCTTTTGAACTATTCAAGAAGAAAACACCGTCCCACTTTGCAGGGTCGAAACGGTCGCCTGAACCTGGTGTCAAACCTGCGTTAATACCTTGAATTTCAGGTATTGGTTGAAAATCGCCAGTACATCCATGATCGGCAAACAATGTAATGCTACCTGCACCATCATTAGCTTCTAAATCTATCATAATTCTCCAACGTGTCCAACCTACAGATGCATCATAATCAAATTCGATAGGCATGGTATTGTCAGGCAAAACTATACCATTCTTAAATTTAGGATCAGTGCTTGCTTTACCTGAAGTAGCAAAGTAGACTCCACCGTCTTGTGTTGACAAATTGGGATTCGGAACAGTAGGCTCGTAATTCATCGGAGGTAAAACAACACCATCTCCATCAGCATCATAACCAATACCAAATACTGAACCCCACCAATCATAAAACATATCTATTTCTACTTCAATAGTTCCACCTTCGGAAAAATCAAATTGAAAATCAGGAGTTGATTTGTGTGTTGCAATTTCACCGTAATTGGTGTTTGCATTGCTGAAGAAAACTCCCAAAGTTTCATCTGGTGTAGTTGGAAGCCCGTCCCCAAGATAATCTACAACCATCTGACCACCACCAGCACTATGCGCACGCGCAACCCAATTGTCTTGTCCATTCAAGACTCCTTCATTGTAATTGTTGAAATCTTTTGTGATAACAGTCTGTGCCTGAACAGCTGCCACCATTATAAAGATAGAAAGGAATAAAAATGCAATTTTTTTCATAGTTAATTATTTTTGATTATTAATTGTTGACAACTAATTTCTTTGTGATATTATTGTCGCCCAATACTTTAACAAAATAAACACCTGATGTCAAATCGCTGATGTTAACAGTTGTTGTTGACTCAAATGAAAATTCTTTAACAATTTGTCCTATAGAATTTATGATTTGAACTTCACTAATTCCTTCATATACATTTGTCAAAGTCAAAGTGTTTTGTGCAGGATTTGGGAATAAATTAACATTATTCATATTATTTTCTGAAACAGATTCTGTGTCTAAAACTGCTAATGTCGCAACACAGGCAACGTTCATCTGTGTATAACGTTGCGACATCTCAAATGAGTTGACGCTTGGTCCGATAAGGTCGTTAGCACCATGAATATAAGGACTATAGTTTTGATAATCTTCGAAAGGATAAATTCCCATATAACCGTTCTGGTTGAATGAAGTGTGGTCGCTGTCGCCTGCTTGGAAATTTACGTGACGAACCTGCATTTCAGGGAAATAAACGTTAGCGAGATTCATATAATATTCACCTATTGGTTCAACGCTGTTAGGATAAATCAAGTCAATGTGAATTTCATCACCTGGATTCAAATAACCGTTCATGTCGTTGTTGAAATAACCAACTATGTCCATATCCATATCTGCACAAAATTCAGCGTAAGCAGCACTTCCAACCAAACCAACTTCTTCTGCTCCAAATGAACAATAAATAATTGATTTTTCAAAATTATGTTGCGACAAAATTCTTGCTGTTTCCAAAACTGAAGCAACACCTGTAGCATTGTCGTCAGCACCAGGACACATTCCTGAATAACTATATGAATCTAAGTGACTTCCGCAGACTACATATTCATCTGGATATTTAGTTCCATATTGAATTGCTATTATGTTAGGTGCAGCTGGATTTCCTTGATAATCAATAGGGAATTGCTCTGTTTCAAGAATCAACATTTCATCAAATTGCTGTTGAATCCAGTCTGCTACATCGTATGCATTGTCTGAATTATAATATCTGCTTTCATAACTTTGCATATATTCTACAGTAGCAATTAAATTGTCAACTTGCACTTGATTCATAAATTCTCTTACATACGCATCTTCTTCTGTAACTGTTGGAAAATCGCGAGTTAAGACTGGTAATTTTGCTGTTCTGTTATTAACTGCAATCATACCATCATTCTTAGCAGGTTTTAAATTTGAATTTAAAGGTTTAACAATCATTATATTAGCATCTTGATAAAGAACTTCTGCGTTATTCCTTTCTCTGTTAATATAACTAGATTGTTCACTCTCTTGACAATAAATAATGAAATAGTTTTCGTTAGACACAAATGAATTTTCATCTAACAAAATCATATTTTCATTAAGATTTTCTGCTGTTGCTAGTACATAATTATCATTGTAATAATGAATATTTATGTCTTGTCTGTTAAACAATTCATTTAAATTTTGTTGATTTTTAACTTTAATCATCACAAAATTATCTGCATTCATCATTGTTGAAATGCATAAAGCTAATAAAAGTAAAAATGTCTTTTTCATTATTTATCAATTTAATTTATTAAAATTTTTCCAATACTCTGAAAATGATTCTTTTGCAAATTTGGGAAGTTCTCTTTTCATTCCCCATTTTTTCTTTACCAGAAAACTCAATTCTAAATCTTTGAAAGATGCTTTATATTTATCGAGATTTTTTCTGCTCGACATTTTTTTCACAAAAGTAGAAATAAGGTTTCTTTCAGAAATCAATGATTTATTTTCTCTTACGAGATCTTTTCTGTTTTCTATAAACAGATTTTTCAACGGAATGGAAATAGGACAAACCTCTTCACAGCGTCCGCAAGAGGTACAAAGCGAAGTGAAATGAGCAGCCTCTTCCATACCTTTTGTTATAGGATAAATTATTGAACCGACAGGTCCCGGATGATTTGTTTCATAAACATGACCACCTATAATATTATAAATAGGACAGACTTCAGAACACGCTCCGCACTGAATGCAAGACAATATTTCTCTTTGCTTTTCTTTTGCTAAAATATTGGTTCTGTTATTGTTCAATAAAACCAAATATAATTTTTGAACATTACCATTTTCTTCTAAAGGCTTATTTATGAAATTATAAAAAGACGAAATATTCTTTTGGGGCTCGTAATAAGAAGATAAAGGCAACAAAACAGAAAGTTCGTCAATTGAAGCAATAAGCTTGTCAATGCCTGCTACTACTATATGAATTGGCGCGTTTGCTGTTGCTTTTAATATATTACCTTCATTTTCAGTTAAAACGATTGTGCCAGAATTAGAAATTAAAAAATTTGCTCCTGTAATGACAGCATCTGGATTTGATATATCGTCTTTTAATAACTGTTTAGTACAAATAGTGAGTTGTCTCGCATTGCAATTTTCCTTAATTCCAAAATTATTTGTGTATAAATCAGCTACTTGTGAAGTTGTTTGGTTCGCTGCCGAAAATTTAATATTGTAAGGAACCTGATTTAATAGATTGCATACAAAATCACCGATATTTGACTCGATGACTTTAATTTTTTTCATCTCTAGATATGGAATCAAATCTATTTCTTCAATAGTCGAACTTTTTGTCTTAACAACTTTTTTTATTCTTTCTTGACTTAATATGTCGTAAATCATTTGTTTAGCATCATCAATATCGTTTGCCCACAATATTTTTCCGCCATTTTTTGTAAATCTTGTATCAAAATCAACAAGAAATTTGTCTAATTTTTTAAAAATTTTAGTTCTTATGCTAAGACTTCTTTGTTTTTCCAGTTCCAGATTTGAATAAAAATCAGCATAGTTTTCAATATTATGCATAAATTGTTGATAACGAGACATCATCATTTCCTGATGTTCCTCATTATTAGCAATTTTTTTTGCATTTTGGTTGAAAACTATACCTTTATCATTCATACATTATTATTTAAGATTTATTTTTTGAACTCTGTTAGAATGTCTTCCGCCTTCAAAATCAGTTGTTAGATAAGCTTGTACGATTTCCCAAGCCAATTCATTTGTTATAAAACGACCTGGAAGTGTTAAAATATTAGCGTCATTATGCTGACGAGCTAATTTTCCCAATTCAACATTCCAACAAAGAGCAGCTCTTACATTAGGATGTTTGTTGGCTGTCATCTGAGCTCCGTTTCCGCTTCCACAAAGTATGATTCCAAGTGGATAAACTCCGTCTTGAATATCTTGTGCCAATGGGTGAATAAAATCTGGATAATCGACACTTGCGTCGGAATATGTGCCGTAATCTTTAACTTCATAATCGCTTTCTTGCAGTCTCTCAATGATATATTGCTTCATAGCAAATCCACCATGATCGCAAGCTATAGGAATAATTCTTTTCATATTACAAATTGTTGATAAATTTTCACAAAATTAAGAATATTTTCATTACTAAAAATCATTTTTCTCACTAATTATGAACATTTTAGAAAAAAATCAATTTTTATGCTAATTTATTATCTGATTGTGATTCAATACTAATAAAGTTATCAACAATTTTAATGTTAATAACTTATTTTAATGTTAATAAAAATTAAAAAAATACCTTTTTTGTTAACTATTTCACTTTTGAACAATTTTTATCCTTGATTGTTA
>JAZNJB010000052.1:0-2462 GCA_045577815.1 Acutalibacteraceae bacterium | reverse complement strand
GCATATGCCTGTTTCTCTGCACTCATAACGATATTTACACTCATTAAATCCTTTTCCGTAAACTCCGTTTCTTTTGATTACAGTGTGTTTACGAATTTCTCTTGAGATAGTTGAGCGCGATTTGCCCAGTTCTTTTGCTATTTCTCCTAAAGTTTTGTTTTCAGTAAGACCTACTTGTATGGTCACTCTTTCATCTAATGTCAAATGTTTGCTCATAATAATCGAGCTCCTTTCATGATTATGGTATACAATTATTATGAACTATTTTACCTTCAAAGTAAACGCAATACTTCCCCATGCGGGAGTATCTGTTTGGGATTGGTTTCTTTTATCTTTTACTTTCAGACTAAATGCAACATTTATACTTTCAAAGTAAATGCAACAAGTATTTATTATCCAAGGTGCGTTTACTTTGAAAATTAATTTTTGTAATATTTTCACAGAATACGTAGTATGAAATATTGAAATTTTACAAATTCTATGATATAATAAATAATAAATTGTTGTACACATTTAACTGGTAACATCTGAAAAAATCATGTTGCCTCTTGATAATAGGAGAATACTATGGACGAAAATATTAAGGAGATTTCAGAAGTTTCAAATTTAACAAAAGACATACAGGAACGAAATGTAATTATACAAGATTACATCGACCGTGGTATGCTTGACAGAAATAAAGTTATTCAGAAAATCAGGGAGTTGCAATTAACAGATAGCGATGTTATTGCTGCAACAGTTGTTATGCAAGCAACTCGTGGCTATGCAACTTTAGAGTGTTTAGATGATAATACATTGATTGAAAATCTTCAATTTCAAACAAATATTCTTAAAGGAAAACTTGTTGATAAAACCAGAAAAAATGCTATGGGGGAATCAAAATGAGCAGCAAAACTAAAGTGCAGTCCATTGAACCGAATATTGCAGATATGGCAAACGGCTGGCTTAAATCATATAAGTTGGATTATAAATTAGAACAAGAGCCGTTAAATACAGAGATAGACCAAGCTCTCAATGATTATTTTTCAAAGAATGGTGGCAAGGGAGGAAACAGACCAGATGCTAAGCTTCTTTTGCGTGCTAATGACGGGAAATATTATCCAATTCTTATTGAATATAAAGGTTATGAGGACAAGCTGGTTAAATTAGACAGCGAGGGTAATGTTGCCAACAAGAATGCTAAAAATCAGCCTGACTTTACTAATATAAATTCTTATGCAGTTAATGGTGCAGTTCATTATGCAAATGCTGTATTGCATTATACAAGTTATACTGATGTTATAGCTATTGGTGTTACTGGACATAAAGACACAAGCGGCAAGGTTATACCTCAGATTGGCGTTTATTATGTTTCTAAAAATAATTTCGGTATCGGTCAAAAGGTTGACGATTTTTCCGACCTTTCATTTCTGAAGAAAGACCATTTCAATGCTTTTATAGAAAAGGTTAAGCAGTTACAGCTTACACCCGAAGAAATTGAAAAGCTGAAGGAACGCAGAGAGCAGGAAATTACCGCAAGTCTTGTAAAACTTAATAACGATATCTTCAAGAGTGAAAAAGGACTCAGTGAAAATGACCGTGTTTATCTTGTTGCTGCTTCTATTATGGCAACACTCGGTGATGTTGACAATAAGGTATATCCGTTGACCAAAGCTGAGCTGAAATCTTCTGACGAAGAAGGCGATAGAGACGGGGATATTATGATTCGAAAAATCAATTCTTTCCTCAATGCTAAAAAGCTCCCTAAAGATAAGAAAGATTTGATTGTAAGAACCCTTCAAAATACACTTACTACCGATAATATAAACAAGGTAACTGACGGTGAAAGCCAGTTGAAAAGAGTGTTTGTAAAAATAGTTGATGACCTTGGTATTTACTATAAAATAGGTTTAACAACGGATTTTACAGGCAAGCTGTTTAATGAAATGTATTCCTGGCTCGGTTTCACCCAAGACCAGCTCAATGATGTTGTGCTTACACCGTCCTATGTAGCAACATTTTTATGCAGACTTGCAAGAGTAAACAAAGACTCGTATGTATGGGACTTTGCTACTGGTTCGGCAGGTCTTCTTGTTGCGGCTATGAACGAAATGCTTGTAGATGCTAAAAACACCATTAAATCCCCTGAACAGTTAGTTAAAAAGTCGGCAGAGATTAAAGCAAATCAACTTCTCGGTCTTGAAATCCTTTCAAATGTTTATATGCTTGCGGTCTTAAATATGATTATGATGGGTGATGGCAGCTCGAACATTCTGAATAAGGACTCTTTGAACTTTGATGGTAACTATGGATTCGGAAAAACTGATGAAAAATTCCCAGCAGACGCATTTATCCTTAATCCTCCATATTCAGCAGAAGGAAATGGTATGATATTTGTTGAAAAAGCACTTTCAATGATGAGCAAAGGATATGCCGCTATTATTATTCAGAATTCAGCAGGCTCAGGAAAAGCAAGCACTTAT
>JAZNJB010000051.1:0-158345 GCA_045577815.1 Acutalibacteraceae bacterium | reverse complement strand
TACGAACAAACTTCGCCACTCGACGTACCTTTGTACGCCTTCGGGCAAGCAAAACCAAGTCTGAAGCCTTGATTTTGCTCAGTTTGTCCGTTCTGCATCTTTTTTTCTATCCCCTGAAAAGGAGCTGTAAAAAAACTCGCGTTTTTTTACAGCCCCTTTTGTCTTTTATTTCTTTTCAATATTATACATTTCTTTATAATATTCAGAAGCTTCGTGAACCTCGCCATCGAAAATAAGCTTACCGTTTTTCATAACGATACCTCTTGTGCAGAATTCCTCTGCAACAGCAGTCTGGTGGGTAACGAAAAGCAGGGTCACATTATCTTTTTCAATTATTTCACTGACCTTTTCCTTACATTTAACTCTGAATGCAGTGTCACCAACGCTCAAAGCCTCGTCAACAATAAGAATTTCAGGTCTGATATTAACATTAATAGCAAAGCCTAAACGGGATTTCATACCGCTTGAATAGGTACGAACAGGCTGGTCGATATAGTCACCGAGCTCTGAAAACTCGATAATTGTGTCTTCAAGCTCTTTGATTTCTTTATCAGAGAGACCAAGAATATGACCTTTAAGGTAAATATTCTCTCTGCCTGAAAACTCCAGGTCAAAACCGCTTGTCAGCTCCAAAAGAGCGCTTACCCGACCATTTACGGTTATATCTCCGCTTGTGGGAAATGTAACGCCTGTTATCATTTTAAGAATGGTGGATTTACCTGCGCCATTTTTACCAAAAAGGGCAACTGAATCCCCTCTTTTAATCTCAAAATTAACTTCATCAACAGCTCTTTTTTTCTTATAGCTTACATTCTTCAAGAAAATTCCGAGAAGTCTTTTTCTTGTGCTTGAATAAAGCTTATAAATCTTTGTAACATTATCGAATTTAATTACTGTATCTTTCATTTTATGCTCCCCCTATCAAAGAACATCGGGAATTTCTTTGCGGAGCTTCTTATATGCCCAAAGGGACAAGAAGCCCATCACAAGATACCAACAAAGAAAACAAATAAGTTTTTCGGGTTCTTCAAAGAACCACACCTTGTTAATAAAACAATTTCTGTAACCATAGCAGATAAAGGTTACGGGATTGAGCATAAGAATTGTGTGAATAATTTTGTTATCTGCAACATTTTCAACATTCCAGAGAATACCCGAAAGCCAGAAAATTGCTATATTAAATGATTTGATAAGGTTTGAAAAATCCTTACCTATTGCAGAAATAAGACCTGCAAAAAGTGCCCACGCATTAAAGAAAAGGAACATTAAAAGCATATAGAAGGGCAACTGAACAAGATAAATTGTTGGCGCATAGCCCATAATCCAGAAAATAAGAATAACTACCGCAACAAGAATCAGGTGAACAATTAACAAAGCAATGTTTGTAAAGGTAGGAATCGTCATTATGGGGTATTTCATTTTTGTTACAAGATAACTGTAACGCCTTATGCAGTTTGTTCCACCTGTTATGGCATCACCCATAAAGAACCAGGATACCATACCTGCAACAAGCCAGAGAATAAAGGGATAATCCCCTACATCTCCACCACTGCGAAGACCAATGGAAATTGCAAACCAATATACAAAAAGCGTAAAAACAGGCTTAATTACTGCCCACGCCCAGCCTAAAGCAGAGCCGTTATAAGTCTTTTTTAAATCTGCTACGGAGAGCTTCATTACCTGATGAATATTATCTTTGTGCTCTCTGATGTTTAAAGCAATTATCTCAAAATAGCTTTTCATTTGTTTTTGAAACCTCTCTGTTAACTATCAATAACTATTGAATCCTCTGTTTCTTTAATTGAGAAAAAAACAGGTCTTTCTTTATATGAAATATTAGGGCAATGAAGAGTTAATTTAAGATTACCTTCGAAGTCCTTAAAAATCATTCCGTGACCGCCATCATCACTGAATATAGGTTCAAGATGGGACCATTCACCGAAAATTGAGCCATTATCGGAAGCTGCCACGCACTGAACATAGCTATTACCGCAGGTTGACCAAATCATAATAAGCTTGCCGTTTTCCATTCTGTGTAAAAACGGACCATCGGTTACATTATGGCACTGTTCCGATGCTTCCCTTTTCAAGAAAGAGCTTGCGGCAAATAATTCAACAGGTTCACCCACACTTCCTGAAAAATCAGGCTTCAATTCAAGAAAACAAATTGTTCCGTCAAGAATCTGAGTATGCTCATGGCAGAAAACACAATAGGGTTTTCCGTTTTCAATATACAATGTACCGTCAAGGCATTCCCATTCCCAAGGCGTAACCGCACCATCAGATGCAGGAGAAAACTGACCATCCGGAGTATCGCTCTTTAAAATATATGTTCCTCGCAGTCCGTTTGGTTTTGTGAAGGTCGCAAACATATAAAACTTACCATCAAACTCATGAACCTCGGGAGCCCAGTTAACAGCTGAATTAAAGCCGTATTTATCGGAATTAAAAACCTCTATTGGTTCGGACCAATTTTCTAAATCCGTACCGATATACACATCAAAGCCGCCTGTTTCAACACCGAAATTAGCAGCTCTTGTTCCGTACATATAGTATTTTCCATTAGCTTTAAGAACAAATGGGTCTCTGATATTAATTTCTGAATTCTTCACAAAATCACCCACATTAATGTTGTTATGTTAATAATACCATATATTTACAGAATAAACAATAGTTAAAATATATACACTTTCCATTGACAAAGGTCAATACAATTTTATATAATAACCTATATGTGTATCAATTTTAGGAGCGTTATTATGAAAAAATCAACAAAGGCATTGCTTTATTTAGGTGGCGCAGTTGCTACCGCAGTGGGCACACATTTTTTCAACAAAGAAAAGCACAAGGATATTTGTATGATTGCTCACAGAGGTCATAGCAGCAAGCACCCCGGTAACACCGAAGCAGCATTTTTAAGTGCTGTTAAAAACGGCTCAGGCGGTATTGAAACTGATGTTCGTATTACAAAAGACGGTGTTTTTGTTGTTAACCACAACGACGAAGCAAAATTCTTTGACGGCACAGAATTGCTCGTTGCGGAATCAACCTACGAGGAGCTTTCCAAAAAAGCCCTTTACAACGACAAATCTGATGAAATTGTTTACATCTGCACTTTCGAAAGATATCTTGAAATCTGCCGCGATGCAAATATGATTTGCTTCATTGAGCTTAAAGGTGAATTCTCTGATGAAGATATCAAGCGACTTTTTACTATGGCAGGCGAAATCTACGATTTAAAGAAATGCTCTCTTCAGTCCTTTGAATTTGAAAACCTCATTAAAACTCACGAGGCTTTCCCTGATTTACAGATTATGCTTACATACGGCAAAAACTGCGGTGACTACCACAAATGCATCGAGCACGGCTTTGATATCGATGCAGAGTGGAAGGTTACAACACCAAAAATGGTAAAAGAATTCCACGATAAAGGCTTGAAGGTTGGCGTTTGGACTGCTAATGATATTGCAGTTCTCAACTACTGCCGCGCTTTAGATGTTGATTACATTGAATCCGATGTTTTCGGAAAACAAATATAAAAACAGGAAAATACAATTTTATGGGTTTAATATTTAAAACACTTTATGTTTATATTGCAAACCTTGGCATACTTGTTACAAGTATTTTTAAATCTTTTTTCAGATTGATTTTCAAGGGTTTGCAAAAGCTTTTCAAATTTAATAAAAACTCCTTCTCCTCTGCCAAAACCTTTTTCAAAAGAAGTATTTCCTTCATTTTGATTTTTGCGGTTCTGGCGGTGTCGATGGTTTATATCATTTCCACAGACAGCAAGGTTGATGCAGTTGCCTTAACCTTTAATGATGAGGTTGTTGGCTTCGCCCGTTCTCAAAATGATGCCGACCACGCAAAAAACATGGCACTCAAGGCTTTAGGACTTACAAGTGATAAAAACCTTGACACAAAAGAGGTTAAAACAGAGCCCTATAATCTTAAAAACATTGATATTTTATCAGATGCTATTGCTCAGAAAATTGCACCTGACAGAATTTGCGTTACAGAAATTTATTTTGATGGCGAGCTTTTCTGCGCCGTAACCGACAGACAGAAGGCCCGTGAAATCTTTTTCAAGCAATTGGAAAAAGCGCAGAAAAAATATCCTTCTGCTTCCGTTTCCTTTGCTCAGGAAATCACCTTCTGCGATGCTTACTATAATGCAAAGGACGAGAAAATCTGGTCTACGGAGCAATTGGAGATTAACCTTAAAATTCTTGAACCTCTTGAAATCTGCCACGTTAACTGCGAAAAAAGCATCGAAACTGTTGAATTTGAAACAGTTGAAATACAGACCAACACTCTCTTCATCGGTGACAGAAGAATCCGCAGAAATGGTGCAAACGGCTCTGCCTATGCAATTGACCTTGTAACCTATATTGGTGACAAAAAGGTTTCTGCAGAGGAATTAATGAGTGTACCTCTTAATAATCCCGTTTCGCAGATTGTTGAACGAGGAATCCGTGCAGAAAGCCTTTCTCTCGGCACTTACTCAGTTTTACAGACAACCGGTTATTTCTGTTGGCCCGTTGTTGGCTTATTCACTGTTACTTCACCCTTTGGTTACAGAAGTCTTGGTAACCACAGAGGCATTGATATTTCAGGTGCAAGTGCCTCAGGCTCTCTTGTTGTTGCAGGTGCTTCGGGTACAGTTACAACTGCAGGTTGGAGCACAGGTGGTTATGGTAACTATGTTATTATTGACCACGGTAACGGAGTTGAAACTCTTTATGCTCATATGCTTGACAATTCCCTTATGGTAAACGAGGGTGACCAGGTTACAAAAGGTCAGGCTATCGGTCGTGTTGGTAACACAGGTTACTCCTTCGGTGCTCACCTGCACTTTGAGGTCAGAATAAACGGTAACAGAATTAACCCTGCCCCCTATTTAGGACTTGAATGATGAATATTACAGTTATTGCCCTTGGCAAGCTTAAAGAAAAATATCTTAATGATGCCATAAACGAGTATTCTAAAAGAATTTCTGCTTACGGCAAATTGCAAATAATTGAACTGAATCCCGTCAGACTTTCTGACAATCCCTCTCAAACGGAAATTGACAACGCTCTTTCAAAGGAAGCGGAAGAAATCAAAAAGAAAATACCTAACAACAGTTATGTTTTTTCTCTTTGTATTGAGGGTAAGGAAAAGTCAAGCGAAGGCTTTGCAAAGGCTATTGCCGATGCTACACTGAATGGTAAAAGCAATATTGTTTTTATTATCGGCAGTTCATTCGGTCTTTCCCCCGAAATCAAAAATCTTTCTGATTTCAAGCTTTCCTTTTCCCCTATGACTTTCCCCCATCAGCTTATGAGGGTTATGCTTCTTGAACAGATTTACAGAGCATTCCAGATTAACAATAACGGAAAATATCACAAATGAGGCTTTAAAACTATGGCAATGTGCGATATGTGTGAAAATTACAGATATGACGAAGATTTAGAGGAATATTTCTGCGATATTGAACTGGACGAGGACGAATATTTAAAATTCCTCACCTCTTCAAACGATGCTTGTCCATATTTCAGGGCAGATGATGAATACAGAATCGTTCGTAAACAGAATTAAAAAAATCTGTGTAGTGTTTGCTACACAGATTTTTTTGTAAGTTTTTTCATTGTATACAAATAGAATATAAATGATAAAATGTTTGCAACCACCCAACCGATAGGCCAGGACCACCAGATACCCATATAACCAAAGATTGGTGAAAGCACAAAGGAAAGAACCACCCTTAAAACTAAATCTGTAAAGGTTGCTACCATAAACAGCTTCATTGAGCCTGTGCCTCTTAAAACTCCGTCACAAACAAGCTTAATTCCGATAAAGGCATAGAAGGGCGAAACAATTTTAAGAAACATTGAGCCCGACTCAATTGTATCTGCGCTACCGCTACCTTCAACAAACAATTCAATAAGCTGAACATTAAAAATAAGATACAAAACCGCTATTACCACACCGGTAACAACTACCATAATCGTTCCGTATTTCATACCCTCTCTTATGCGAGAGTGTTTTTTTGCACCGAAATTCTGTGCAGTAAAGCTCGAAACACTATTTCCGAAGGTATAAAGAGCCTTTGTGGTGAAAGTATTAAGCTTCATTGCCGCAGAGAATCCAGCAATTACTGATGAGCCATAGCCATTTATGAGCTTCTGAATAAAAACATTACCAACGGAAACAAAGCTTTGTTGAAGCACGCTGGGTATTGATATTCGTGCAATTTCCTTTAACAACGGGAATGAAAATAAATCTGTTTTTTCTTTTACAAGCATTTTTTTCAAATTGTTAAATAATGAAGCAAAAGATAAAACTCCGGCAAGCCCTTGGGCAATAAAGGTTGCCCAGGCAACACCTGCTACACCCATCTTGAAGAAAACAACAAAAATGTAATCGAGAGCAACATTGAAAACCGAGGAGAAAATCAGGAAATATAAAGGTCTTTTAGAATCACCCAAGGCGGTGAAAACACTGTTTACTATGTTGTAAATAAAAAGAAATACGAAACCACCAACATATATTTTCAGATACAAGGCAGAAGCATCGAAAATGTTTTCAGGTGTATCAATAGCAGTCATAAGGGCAGGTGTAAAGATAATTCCGCCAATTGTAAGCACGCTACTTAAAACGAAGCCTGAAATCAAGGCAGTTGATATGGCGGTTTTCACCTTTTTATATTCCCCTGCCCCAAAAAGCTGAGATATTACAACACTGCAACCGATATTGCAACCAAAACCAACTGCATTGAAAATATTGGTTATAGGGTATGATGCGCCAACTGCCGCAAGGGCGTCCTCACCTGCGAAGCGACCTGCAATAAGGCTATCGGCAATACTATAAAACTGTTGAAAAACAACACTTATAAAAAGAGGAAGAGTAAATTGCAAAAGCACCTTATTTACGCTACCCTTTGTTAAATCACGAGCCATTCCAATATCCTTTCAAGAATAAAAATCTTAAATTACAATAGTATATTATATACTGATTTTTCTATTTGTCAAAGAAAAGAGAGGTTTTATGGAAAGATTTTTTAATGCTGTTGGCTCTGTTGTGTGGGGTCCGCCCATGCTTTTGGTTTTCATTTTTACTGCTTTGCGATTTTCTTTAAGCAGTAAGTTTTTTCAGATACGGGGTTTCTTTACAATGCTTAATGAAACGCTTTTCAAGATGTTTTCCAAAACAGAAAACGGGGGTATTTCCCAATTCGGCGCTTTTTGCTCTGTTTTAGGAGCTTGCATCGGCACAGGGAACATAGTTGGCGTTGCAACGGCAATTTACTCGGGCGGCGCAGGTACTGTTTTCTGGATGTGGATTTCAGCATTCCTTTCTATGATGACCGCTTATTCCGAAAACTTTTTAGGTGTGAAATATCGCCAAAAAGACAAATACGGCATATTTCAAGGCGGTGCATTTTCCTACATAGAAAACGGAATAAAAATGAAAGGTCTTGCAAAGGTTTACGCCTGTTTCTCTCTGTTTTCCGCTATTGGAATGGGGAATCTTACTCAGAGCAATTCCGTTGCCGAAGCACTTGCCATAGGCTTTGATTTAAACAAATATGTTGTGGGAATAATTATTGCTTTTTTGTGTCTTTTCATAATAATGGGCGGTGTTAAGAGAATTGCAAAATTCGGTACTGTTGCAGTCCCCTTTATGACAATTGCTTATTTAGTTCTTTCTTTTCTCATTCTCATTAAATTCAAAGAAAACATCATTCCTTGCATAATTTCAATCTTTGAAGAGGCTTTTTCCCTTAAAGCCCTCAATGGCTATGGTATGTTCAAAGCCATGCGCTACGGCATTTCAAGAGGCGTTTTTTCAAACGAAGCAGGGCTTGGCTCCTCTACCCTCATCCACGCAGAAAGCAATAACCAAAAGGGCGAAACACAAGGTATGTGGGCAATGCTTGAGGTGTTTATTGACACAGTTTTTCTTTGCACAATTACTGCTCTTGTTATTCTTGTAAGCACAAACAACTCGCACCTTCACCTTTTCGGCGCAGATTTATCTGTGAAAGCATATTCCTCAATTGGTGAAATCGGCAAAAAAGGAATAGCACTACTTACTGCAGTTTTCGCCTTCACTTCCCTTTCAAGCTGTTCGTTTTATGGTGAAAAAAGCTTTTCTTATTTATTCGGTAAAAAGCATATAAAGCTTTACAAGGCAATTTATGTAATGCTTGTTTTTATAGGCAGTGTAAATTCACCAAAGATAATCTGGGAGTTTTCAGACATCTGCAACGGACTTATGGCAATACCGAACCTTTTTGCTATAAATTGCTTAGAAAGAGAAATCGAATATCCTAAAAAGACAAACACTACCTTTACAAAGGGAAACAACAGCGGGGCAACCCACCACCAAAAGCGATGCTTTTGCTCCCCCTCCCTATTTTGTCTATGACAAAACAGGGATGATAAAAATCCAGCTACTTATATTCACTGGTTACTGGCGACTAAAAAAGGCATCGCTTTCAAGCGACGCCTTTTTTCTTAATATTTATCTTTCACGCTCTTTGTATTTGAATAAACAGATGTGGTTTTTGAGTAGAACGCTTTTACCTTGTAGGTGTATGTTCTACCCTTCTTTGCGGATTTATCTAGATATGAATTCTTTTCTCCGTCTTTGACTGTGGCAATCCTACTATAGCTACCGCTACCTGTTTTACGATAAACATAATAGCCACTTGCACCTTTAACTGTTTCCCATTTTGCAGTTACACCTGATTTACCGCTTTTTACACTTAAAAGCTCAGGGTTATCAAGGTGATAGCGGGAAACCTCGGTATAATAGCTTACGCAAGAATCACTATAAGCTACAACTTTATAATAATACTTTGTACCGCTTTTGGCTTTAGTATCTGTATAGCTTGATTTTGTTGCGCCTGTAACCTTTGTTATTCTGCTCCATTTGCCATTTTCTGTTTTTCTGTAAACAAGATAGCCTGAGCATTTTGAAACAGGCTTCCATACCACCTTCACACCATCTGCAGTATTGGTAGCACTTTTGGTTGTAACCTTAGAAATACGTTTGTATGTTATACCCTCTTCATCATAAAGTCCTTTTACATCATCGCAAACGGGAACAACTGTATAAGTATAGGTTGTTCCTGCTTTTGTGGTTTTGTCCACATAACTGCTGACATCCTCTATCTCTGCAATTTTAGTCCAACCTGTTGAGCTTGTTTTTCTTCCGATAATATAACCATTAGCGCCTTTTACCTTTTCCCATGTTATTTTTATACCCGTAGTTACATTATAGGCAGATTTTAATTTCGGAACTGAAAGGAACGTTGCGCTTACACCATAATAATCGCAACCACTTTCCAATTCACCTTTATAGGCTTTTACGGTATAGAAATAAGTTTTACCGCTTTTTACGGTTGTGTCCTCAAACGACTTAACCGTACCTTTAAAGTCCGCAATTTCTTCCCATCCGGTATTTTCTGTTCTGCGGTAAAGAATATAGCCTTCTGCGTCAGAAACTGTGTTCCATTTTACATTGATACCTTTTCTTGTCATTTCTGCACTTGCAAGCTTTGGTGTATCAAGTGACTTGAATTTTATAGTGTATGTATTATCTTTAGAGCTTTTCAAATCGCCCTTAACACTAACAACTGCGTAGGTATAAGCCTGACCGTTTTCAACATCTAAATCGCAGTAAACTGCCTCTTCACCAACGCCAACAGTTGCAATTTTTTTGAATTTAGCTCCATCGGTTTTTCTGTAAATTTCATATTTTTCTGCATCACCGGTCTGCTCCCAGAAAAGAGTTACGGAAACCTTATCAATATATGCAAAGGTGATTTCAGGCTGTTGGGGTAAAGAATCAGATGATTCAATTTCTGAATTATCAATGTCAGAAGCACCTTCCGAAGCAAAGCCTACAACGGAAAATGTTGCAAACACCATTACAATTGCAAGTATTAAAGAAATAAATTTCTTCATAACTGTTCCTCCAAAATTTAAAAACATACATATTATTATACTATATTAATAATCTGAATTCAATACAAAAAAGAATACCCTACGGTAAAAACCGCAGGGTTAGACACCTAAATAATTTATATATATAAATAATTAAGCCTCTGCTTCTTTTTTCTTGCTGAAGCACTCACTGCAATAAACAGGACGGTCTTCACGGGGTTTGAAGTAAACTTCTGCAACACCACCGCATTCAGCGCAAACTGTTGTGAATTTTTCACGCTCACCTCTCATAGCCTGTTTACGAGCATCACGACAAGCTTTACAGCTCTTGGGCTCATTAACCAAACCTTTTTCTGCGTAAAATTCCTGTTCACCGGCTGTGAAAATAAATTCATTGCCGCACTCTTTGCATACGAGTGTTTTGTCTTCGTACATTTTTGCTACCTCGCTTAATTTTTTTATGTAAACTGACTTAGTCAGAACACACACTTTTTAGTTTTTTTCGCGCTCTCTGAAGCGCATTGTCAACAGACTTTTCTGCCATATTCAGCCTTTTACCGATTTCCTCATAGGACATACCCACTGCCCTGAAAAACACAACTGTTTTTTCAACATCCGAAAGAGTTACCTCGCAGGCATTTAAAACCTCGCTTAAATGCTCTCCATCTAAAATCTGCTTAAGAGGGTCTTCTTCTTTATCGGTAATCTCAGGCATTTCAGAGCTCATACCAACGGGAATTTCAACGCTTGAAACACCTGCGGCGGTATTGATACTGTTCTGCATACATTTGAAAGCATACGCTTCAAAGGGAACACCACGAGAAAAATCATAAGTTTCAACGGCTTTTAAAAAGCCCAACATACCCTCCTGAACGAAATCGTCCGAATCAAGATACGACACACTGAAACCTGCACCGCGGGTATTGAGAAACCGGGCAGAAAGAACATCACGGGCGGTTTCATCACCATTCTGAGAAAGTTTTACAAGTTCTTCATTACTCAAAGATTCATAATCTTTGCAAAGCTTGGAACTCAATAAACCACCCCGGATAACAAATCATTTTACTCTTACGTTAAACTATACCACCTTTTTGTCATTTTGTCAAATATTTTTTTGTTTTTTGTATTTTTTTTGTACAAAATACAGAATATTTCTAAAAAAGCATTATTTTTACAAATTTTGACAAAAAAAGACAGTAGATATTCACATAAAATATCTACCGTCTTAGTCTTCGCGTATTTTATCTGCCAGAATATCAGTTGCGGCAGTTTGAATATACCATTTACCGCCTATCTGCAGACAAACAAAATTTTCATAAACGCTTTTATATGTTCCTTTTTCCCCTTTAGCTTCAATTTCAAATTTTAAAAATGCCACTTTTGTTGGGAATTTGGAATAGTTATAGGAAACTTCTAAGGAATTATTAAGTGAATTAAGTGTATCGCCCGTTACATAGGTTACATCAGTTATTTTATAATCCAAAGCAAAATTTCCACCGCATTTTTCAGTATAAAACTCCCGACTATCCTGAAGAGGCTTCGTTACAGCATCAAAGGTTTCTTCATCCCCGTAATACCAGTTCTCTTTATAGTACTCTATAATCTGGCCATCATAAAGAGAATAGTAAAGCTCTGAATCATTGGTTTCAATGGCAGTGACCATTTTCTTTATGGCAGTAGATGGCTTAGAGCCTTTAAAAGCGCCTATAACAATAGCACTGACCGCAAGAATAAAAGCCAGTGCAACTACCACTACAACAGTCGTTTTAAAGGATAATGGCTTCTTTTTTTCCTTAGGCTTGACAAATTTCTGAGGCTTTTTGCGTTTATGATTTTTCAAGGGTGCAGAGCAATAAGGACAATTAACGAAATTGTCCGGACTTTGCCTGTGGCAATTATCACAATACATACCTACACCCTCTCTCATAAAAACCGTCCACTCATTAAGGGTGGACGGCGCAAATTAATTTATAAATTAATTATTCTTCAGAAGCAACTTCTTCAGCAGGAGCTTCTACTGCTTCTTCAGCAGGTGCTGCTTCTTCTGCAACTTCTTCAACGGGAAGAAGAGCGCGGATTGAAAGGCTGACTCTCTTTCTTTCCTCATCGATTTCTGTAATCTTTGCTTCAACCTTTTCACCGATTTTAAGTACATCTGCAGGTTTTGCAATGTGCTTGTTAGCAATCTGTGAAATGTGAATAAGACCATCAACACCGGGAACGATGTGAGCAAATGCACCGAAATCTGTGAAGTTAGCAATTTCAACTTCTGCTACAGAATCAACTGCATATTTTGCTTTGAAGATTTCCCAGGGGTTGTCCTCAAGCTTCTTATAACCGAGAGCAATCTGTTTCTTTTCGGGGTTGAGAGATTTGATTGTAACCTCAACCTCGTCACCAACAGAAACAACTTCTGAAGGATCTTTGATTCTGTTCCAGGAAAGCTCGCTAACGTGAATCATACCATCAACGCCACCGATGTCAACAAAAGCACCGAATTTCATAAGAGATTTAACAACGCCCTTACGAACCTCGCCTTCTGTTGCTTCTGCCCAGAATTTTTCTTCTGCTGCTTTTCTTTCTTCTTTAAGTACAGCGCGGATAGAGCCTACTGCTCTTCTTCTCTGTTTGTTAACTTCAATAACTTTGAACTTAACAGTTTTCTTTACAAGGTCTTCAAGCTTGTCGTTACGGCTTGCAGTTGCAAGAGATGCGGGGATGAAAAGGCGAGCATTGTTGGAAACAACGATAACGCCACCGCGTACAACTTCTGTAACAACACCTTCAAGAATTTCGTCTGTGCCTTCAGCAGAAACAACTTTGTCCCATGCTGCAATAGCATCATAACGTTTTTTGGAAAGCATTGTGAAGCCTTCCACATCGTTGGTTTTCATGATGATAAGGTTAAGTTCATCGCCGACTTTGAGTTCTGCTTTGGGGTCTGCGGACGGGTCGTTGCTGTATTCGCTGTAGGGAATATAGCCTGTTTGCTTCCTGCCGATATCAACCTGTATCTCTGTGTTAGTCACATTCAATACTGTACCAACAACCTTTTGGTCGCTGCTCATATTGCTGAGTGATTCTTCCAAAGCTGCTGCAAAATCAAAATCTTCAGCTGCTGCAGAGTCCAGCACTTTTTCCTCCTCAATCATAGTTGTGTCTTTGACAATTTCGGACATGGTTTCAAGTACCTCCTTTATAATACCGGCGGGAGTAGATGCACCCGCAGTGAGACCGATAGAATTAAATCCGCCAAGAGTGATACCATTAAGCTCCTGTGCAGTTTCAATAAGAAAAGACGGACAGTTTTTTTCGCAGACGCCAAGAAGCTTTCGTGTGTTGGAGCTATGACGCCCACCAACGATAACCATTGCATCAGACATCTTTGAAAGCTCTGCCGCTTCATTTTGTCTTTCTTCGGTCGCACTGCATATTGTATCAAATATTTTTGGATTTGTACATAGAATTTTGATTTTTTTTACACTTTTTTCCCATTCTTTTATGCTAAAAGTTGTCTGAGAAACGAAAATCAAGGATTTTTTTGCTAAATCAGGACGATTCAAGAACAATTCTTCTAATTTTTCTGCAGAATTTATAACAAAGGCTTCGCCCTTTGCATAGCTTTTTATACCCTTAACCTCAGGATGATTTTCGTCACCTGCGATTAAAGTTACAACATCCTCTGCAGAATTTTCTAAAATGATTTTATGAATTTTCTTAACAAAGGGGCAAGCAGCATCAATGAATTCGCAACCGCATTTCTCTGCTTCTTCTAAAACCTCTTTTGTAACCCCATGAGTTCTTAAAACAAGAATAGTATCTTCGGGAACTTGAGAAACTTCTTCAACAACGATAACACCCCTGGTCTCCAAATCCTCAATAACCTGTTGATTATGAATAATAGGGCCGAGAGTTGCTACCTTTTTGCCTTCACTCACAAGCTTCTCAATAAGCTTTATAGCTCTGTCAACACCGAAGCAAAATCCTGCTTTTTTAGCTAATGTAATTTCAGTCATCAAAGACGCTCCTTTATGACTTTAATCATATAATCAATCGACTCCTGAAGAGTAAGCTCTGTTGTATCAACGAGAACGGCATCCTCTGCTTGTTTCAGCGGTGCAATTTCTCTGTTCATATCCTGAAAATCACGCTCTTTGATTTCCTTGAGTATATTCTCATATTCAACAACCTGACCCTTTTCTGTAAGCTCCTTAAAGCGTCTGTCCGCTCTTGCTTCTGCAGAAGCGGTAAGATAAATCTTAATCTGAGCATCAGGAAGAACAACAGTACCGATATCTCTGCCGTCCATAATGCAATTATTTTTCTTTGCAATATCTCTCTGCAAGTCAAAAAGAAATTCTCTTACTCTGGGAATAGCAGAAACATTGGATGCCGCCATAGATACCTCATTCTGTCTTATAGCAGCTGAAACATCCTCTTCACCAAGGAAAACTCTCTGCTCACCATCAACAAAACGAAGGGAAACATTAAGTCCCTCTAATGTGGGAACAACCTCCTCTGCACTCTTTGTGTCTTTACCAAGTCTTAAAGCATTAAGCCCGACTGTTCTGTAAAGAGCACCTGTATCAACATAAATAAAGCCCAATTCCTTTGATGCTGTTTTAGCTATTGTGCTTTTGCCTGCACCTGCAGGACCATCAATTGCGATGTTTACTATCATACTAAATTCTCCTTATATACTTTCTCCTACAAGATGACCTGTTGAAAAAGCTATCTGCAAATTAAATCCGCCTGTATATGCATCAACATCAATTACTTCGCCTGCAAAGTAAAGTCCGTCGATTATTTTACTTTTCATAGTTTTGGGGTCTATTTCAGAAACACTTACACCGCCCGATGTGATAATCGCTTCATCAATGGGGCGAAAATCCGTAACAGTAAGACGGATATCTTTTAACAAATCCACCAACTGAGCTCGCATTTCCTTTGTGACCTGATTTGATTTTATATTGCCGTTAAGACCCGAAAGCTTAACAACAATTGGAATCATTTTTCTTGGTAGCATAAGTGCAAGAGTATTATACAAATTCTTATTTGAGCATTCAAGCAAATCTCTCTGAATACGCTTATCTAACTGCTCATAAGAAAGAGCGGGTTTGAAATCAATATGAATTGTATATCTACCCTTTTCCATATTTCTCATATGAGAGGATGCGGAAAGAATCATAGGACCTGAAACACCAAAATGAGTAAAGAGCATTTCACCGAAATCCTTATAAACCTCTTTATAAGTTTTATTATCTACAACTCTTATTTCTACATTACGAAGCGAAAGCCCCATTGCCTCAGAGCACCAGCCCTCGTGACATTCGAGAGGCACAAGAGAGGGCTTCAAGTCGGTTATTGTATGTCCTGCCTGCTTTGCAAGAGTGTAGCCATCACCTGTTGAGCCTGTTGCAGGGTAAGACTTACCGCCCGTTGCAATAAGCACATTATCAGCAAAAAACTCTCTGCCGTCCTCAGTTCTGCAACCCTTGACTGCACCATCCTCAACAATAAGCTCGGTTACTCTGCCTGTTTTACGCTTAACACCATTGATGGTTATATATTTATTAAGAGCATCAACAATATCAAGAGCTTTATCAGAAACAGGAAAAACCCTGTTACCTCTTTCAATTTTAAGAGGCACACCCAATTCCTCGAAAAATTCGATAGTATCGTCAGTTGAAAATCTTGAAAATGCGCCATATAAAAATCTTCCGTTTACAGGCACATTTCCGATTAACTCATTAAGAAGCGGACAAGAGTTTGTTACATTACACCTGCCCTTTCCTGTTATACCGACTTTTCTTGCTAATTTTTCGTTACGCTCAATTAGCGTAACCTTCAAACCTCTTTTTGCAGCTGTACCTGCAGCCATAAGACCTGCAGCACCACCGCCGATTACGATTAAATCCATATTTTCTCCAATTTATAAAACTATTAATTTATCTGTCATTTCCTTACCGAACTCATCCCTTACAGGAAGAGCTAAAGAAAGCATATCTCTCGCAAAGCATTCCAGTTCAAAAACTCTTTTTGCCTCATCGCCTAAAGCGTTGATTTCCGAAGATTTTGTAACTATGGGAAGTGTTGCAGCTTCTTTTGCTTTTTTGAGAATTTTGGCTCCGTTTTCATTAAACCCAAGAACCCTGATAAAAGGAACAGGTGCCTGTACATCCTCTTTTTTTATACCTAAAAACGCACAAGTAATAATTCTTCTTATCCTTGAATGAGTATATCTCTTGGTTTTGACTTTTTCAAGTATTTCCTCAAGACTTACGGAAGATTGCACAACATCAAAAAATCTGTATTCAAGCCCCTCACTTACATCGGGAAGCTCTCTGAAATTCTCAATACTCATTGAACGTAGCTTGTATATAATTGCAGTTTCAAGATTTTTATAAGTTGCAGGTGCCTTTTGATTTTCAATTTCTTCATTCAATATCTTCAAAGATTTTTCAGGCAAAAAGCCTTGGAAGGATTTTTTATTCTCCAGCATTTCACGAATAGCCGATGCGGAACAAAAATCGCCGTTTGACTCATCACTATCGTGAGCAACACCCTTTCGGGTAATAGGCTTAACCCCCATATTCAACCCAAGCTTATTTATAGCCTTTATATACTCAACACCCAAAATATTATTGGGCGAAGAGAGTATTTCCGCAATTTCTTTGGAGCTTTTCTCTTCAACTGCTTTCTGCCTTGCAACCGGGAAAGAAACACCCTTGGAAAGCTGCTCTTCCAATGCTTTTGGAAATTCGTCACTAACTAAAACATCGGCACATTTTTTGAGTTTTTCGGCATTGTCGCTTTCTGCACCGAAAGCGAGAGCATCAACACAACCCAAACCACCTAAAACAGAAAGTCCACCTAAGGCAAAACGCTCTGCACTTGCAGTAGCATAAGGTACAGGAAGAGAAAGCACCAAATCCGCACCGCACTCAAGAGCCATTTTTGTTCGGGCGTATGGGGAAACGCAAGCGCACTCACCTCTTTGAACAAAGCTTTCACTCATAACAACAGTTACTGTGTTTTCGCCATCTTTTTTTATGGTGTCAACGAGATATTTATGCCCGTTATGGAAGGGATTGAACTCTGCTACAATACCGTAATTCAAAAAATCACCTCTTTTTGTATAGGTTTACTCTTGAAAAACCTTAAAATAGTGGTATAATCAATACTTGGTAAGTATTTTACACAATATTATTGTATTTAATTTTCCAAAAAAGAAAATACAGGCTTTTAATGGAGGTTTATAATGAAAATTCTCGTAATTAACTGCGGTAGCTCTTCTCTTAAATATCAGCTTTTTGATATGGAAGGCGAAAAAGTTCTCGCAAAAGGTATCTGCGAATCAATTGCAACAGATATGAGCCACACAAAAGGTTCAACCTTTGACGGCAGAAGCTTTGACGAATATGTTGACATTCCTGACCACAAGGTTGCTTTCAACATCGTTAAAGATGCTCTCACAACAGGTGACTGCAAGGTTATTGATTCTCTTTCCGAAATCGGTGCTATCGGTCACAGAGTTGTTCAGGGTGGCGACCGCTTCACAGAAAGCGTTCTTGTTGATGACAGCGTGCTTAAAGCAATTGATGAGCTCAGCGTTCTCGCTCCTCTTCACAACCCTGCTCACGTTGTAGGTATTGAATGCTGTAACGAAGTTTTCGGTGCAAGTGTTCCTCAGGTTGCAGTATTTGACAACGCTTTCCATAGCACAATGCCCGAAACCTCATATATGTTCGGTATTCCTTACGAATACTACGAAGAAGACCACATCCGTCGTTACGGTGCTCACGGTACTTCTCACCGTTTTGTTGCTTACAGAACTGCAGAAATCGTAGGCAAAGACCTTAAAGATATCAAGCTTATCACTTGCCACCTTGGTAACGGTTGCTCAATTACAGCTATTAAGGACGGCAAGGTTCTTGACACAAGCATGGGTCTTACTCCCCTTGATGGTTTTGTTATGGGTACTCGTTGCGGTGCTATTGACCCCTCTGTTGTTACCTACATTATGGATAAGCACAACCTTTCTCCCAAGGAAATGGATACAATTATGAACAAAAAGAGCGGTGTTCTCGGTATTTCAGGCGTTCATTCTGATGACAGAGCTGTTAAGGCTGCTGCAGTTGAAGGCAACAAGAGAGCAAAGCTTGCTCGTGATATGCAGTGGTATCAGATTCGTAAATGCATCGGTTCTTATATAGCTGCTATGAACGGTGTTGATGTTATCGCATTTACAGGTGGTATTGGTGAAAACTGTATCGACCTGAGAGAAGATGTTCTCAATAACCTTTCTTACCTTGGCATTAAGCTTGACGAAAAGGCTAACGAGGTTCGTGGTGAAGAAATTGAGCTTACTCTCCCCGGTTGCCCTGTTAAAGCATTCGTTGTTCCCACAAACGAAGAGCTTGCAATCGCAAGAGATACAAAAGCAATTGTAGAAGCATTATAATATAATTAATTGACCCTCAACATATTTTCAAAAAAATATGTTGAGGGTCAAAAGTTTATCCTTGGTTTTTCAATTTCACATAATCTATTTTTCCGAATGGTGTTTTGGAAAACTCTTTTACAAATTCAAATTCCTGAGGAATGCTGTAAGATGAAAGCTTTTTCTTGCAGTATTTTTTTATTTTATCCAAAGTAAAGGAATCGGGACTATGGCCATCTTCAAGAATTACATAGGCTTTGGGAACCTCTTTTTTATAAGGGTGAGGAACTGCAACCGCAACGCATTTTGAAACCTCGGGTAATTCCTCAATTGTTTTTTCAATATAATTCGGGTAAACATTATAGCCTGAAGAAATAATCATTCTTTTGATTCTTAATTTATAAGTGACAATACCCTTTTCATCTATACTTGCCATATCCCCTGTGTGAAGCCATAATTTGCCGTCAGAATGCACTCTTAAAGTTTTTTCTGTTTCTTCTTTATTGTTTCTGTAGCCTATCATAACAGTTGGTCCTGAAACGCATAGCTCACCCTCTTGATTTGTTTTCAAAACATTGGTTGTTCCCGGTTCAACAATGCACATTTGGTTTCCTATAAGAGCCTTGCCGATTGTACCTGATTTGTAGCTATCATTAACGGATAAGCTTAAAGCGGCCAGGCCCTCCGTCATTCCGTAGCCTTCACAAATTTTAATATCTGAATTATGAGCAGAGAGGAAAGCATTTACTTTATTTTCAAGGCTTTCGGGAAGAGTATCTCCCCCGCTTACAGCATATTTAAGAAATGAAAAATCGAGATTTTCTACGCCCTTAGCATTTATTAGTGCTTCATATAAAGTAGGCACACCGAAAATCATTGTAGGCTTATGCTTTCTGAGAATGCTACCAAAATTTTTGGCATTGAACCGAGGAATCAGAACAGAGCAAGCACCAAAGCAAAAGCAAACATGAACACACACCCCTAACCCGAATCCATGAAAAATCGGCAATATACCGAGAATTTTATCACCTACACTTACATCACGAAGAGTTAAAACCGACTGAACACCAAAAGCATTAAAATTTTTGTTTGAAAGCATAATATCCTTTGGTATTCCCGTTGTTCCGCCACTGTGAAGAATAATTGAGAGTTCTTCATTCTCTTTGTCAGTTGGGAAGTATTCGGGTGAATTTATATTGACATTATCAACAAAATCCTGCCATTTAATGTATTTTTCATTTTTTGGAATTTTATATTTGTTTTTCAGGTTATACGCAAATTTCAAAACTATTGGCATTGAATCAGAGGGTGAAGCAACAATTATTTTTTCAATATAGGTTTCGTCAATTATGTTTTGAACTTTTTCTAAACACAAATCAATGCACAAAACATATTTGCTTTTGCAGGAAACAAGATAATTTTCAATTTCCTTTTCGGCAGAAAGAGGATGCACAATATTCCCCACTGCACCTAAACGATTAAGTGCATAGATGCTTATAACTGCTTCAGGTGTGTTGGGCATTAAAACGGTTACTATATCCCCTCTTCTGACACCGATTTTATAATAAGCATCTGAAACCTTTATTATTTCATCACATAAATTCCTATAGGAATATTTCTTACCGAAATAATCTATTGCAATAGCTTCGGGGTGGCTTTTTTCTGATATTTTAATCATACCGAACATTGAAACATCGGGAATATCAAAGCCGTATTCACTTTTCTTATTCAGATACTTGTAAAAGGGATTTTCTTCAGTGAATTTTTTATCTTTCATTTAATTTACTGCAAACCTTTCTTTCTAAATTTTCGTTTTCCTTTTGGAGATTTTCATCATTTACAAAATACGGCTCTTGAAAAACAATTTCTATGGAATGAGCAAAGGGTATATATTTTCCTCTTATAGTAAAAGGTACAATTGGGCATCCCGTTTCCTTTGCCATTTTAACTGCACCGATTTTAAATGGTAAAACCGATTTTTTTGATGTTTTATTAAGTCTTCCTTCGGGAAAAACCCCAACCAATTTGTTATTTTTCAAAAGCTCAATTGCACTTTCAAGAGCTTTCTTATCTTTACCGTTACGATAAACAGGAATAAGTCCTGAATTTCTGAAAAACCAATTAAAAAAACTGAATTTAAAAAGCTCTGATTTTGCAAGGAAATGAACACATCTTCTTGTACTCAATATAACCATAAAGCAATCAAGATTTGTTCTGTGGTTTCCCGCAAGAACCGCACCACTTTTCTTTGGAATATTCTCTTTCCCTTTGATTTTCGGAAGAAAAATAATATAAAACAATATTGAAACAACAGGTGAAAAAAGTGTGTAAAAAATATGGTTGCTTTTCATTCAACACCTCTTCGATATCAATATATTGTTATTGTTTCCAATTATTTCTATATATGCAAAAAATGTTGTACACGTGTTTTTGGGAATTATGAAAGCGAAGCTTACGCTAAACTTTGGGTTCGTTCTGCGGTACAGGCAAGCCTGTACCTTACGGTTTAATGGTTTAACTAAGCGTATCTGATAGAGCTGCAACTGTAAGGTATGGGATTGCTCATACCAAACAACACAATTAGATAGAGCACCATCTTCCGATTTATTGAACAAAAAGAGCTATAAAACCAAATTAAACGGATGCATAGAATTTCTACACATCCGTTTTCAATATATTAAAAGATATTTTAAATGATTATATTGTGAGACGAGTTTATAACTCGCCGTCAGGCGAATAAAACTGCATCAAAATGCAACCGCGCCTCTGTCAAACTTACAACTTCTGTAAGGCACACCCCTCTTTAATTTTGCACCGTTTCTTGAAAGCAGCTCATCAACTCTCACAAGCTCATACCCCTGTTCCTGAAGCTCGGGGATTGCTCTTAAAACTGCTTTTACTGTGGCTTCCCTGGTATCGTGCATAAGAATTATTGCGCCGTCTTTGGCTTCCTTCATTATGCGTTTATAAATATAATCCTCGTCCTCTTTAAACCAATCATATGTTGAGGTTGACCAGTGAATAAAGAAAGAGTTCAGCTGCTTTAACTGAATAAAATTCACATTACCATATGGGGCGCGAAGGAATAGTGGCTTTGAGCCTGTTATTTCTTTAATTATAGCTGAACCTTTAGCTATATCTTCTTCAATTTCAGTTAAAGTGGATTTATAAAAGTCAATATGACTATATGTATGGTTACCTATAAGATGACCATCCTCATAAGCCCTTTTCACAATTTCAGGATTTTTTTCTGCTTTAGAGCCTATAACGAAAAATGTGGCTCTTGCATCGTACAAAGCTAACCCATCAAGAAGTTCTTCTGTGTAACCGGAAGGTCCGTCATCAAAGGTTAAGGCAATTGCTTTTTCACCAATACCGCTTTCACCTATATTAAGGCGGACTGTTTCGTTAGGAATGCAACGGGAAAGAATACACAAAACAAGAACAAAAGGGATTATAATCAAGATATCTCCCAGAATCTTGTTCATTCTTTTTTTATTTGCTTTTTTCATATATACATCAGAGCTCCGCTCTGTTCTCCTCATATTACTACGTACATAATACCACATATTTACCAATATTGAAAGAAAAGTAACAAAACTGTAAGAATTCATTAATAAATGAAAAAAAGAAAAAGCCGACTGAAATCAGTCGGCTTGAATCATTTTAAATTATTTCTTGAAAAGACCGAGGATATCAACGATATCGCCGTCTTCATCGTCTGCTGAAGATGATACATCTGCTGCAGCTGCTGCGCCGGATTTGTTTGCAAAGCCGTTAGCATCTGTGCCGAAGCCTGTTGCGATAACAGTAACAATCATTTCATCATCAAGCTTTTCATCAAATGCAACACCGAAGATGATGTTTGCATCTGCATCTGCTGCATCTGCAATAATGCTTGCTGCAACATCAACGTCATCAAGAGTGATATCAGCGGAAGAAGTGATACTGATAATAACACCCTTTGCACCCTGAATTGTTGTTTCAAGAAGAGGACTGGAAACTGCTGCATTTGCTGCGATTTCTGCCTTTTCCTTACCTGTTGCGCGACCAACACCCATATGAGCGTGACCTGCATCCTTCATAACTGCAGTAACGTCTGCAAAGTCAAGGTTAATAAGACCGGGAACCTTAATAAGCTCGGAAATGCTCTTAACACCCTGACGAAGAA
Organism: Acutalibacteraceae bacterium; assembly: GCA_045577815.1. Taxonomy (GTDB): domain Bacteria; phylum Bacillota; class Clostridia; order Oscillospirales; family Acutalibacteraceae; genus DTU089. Next base: position 135,796 of record JAZNJB010000051.1, on the reverse strand, counting down.
CATCATCTGCTACATCGAAAGCGTTAGCAAATGTGATTTTCTGGTCAGAAACGAGTTTAAGTCTTTCGTTGGGGATAACAATAAGGCTGTCAACATGCTGAGCAAGCTCTGCAATACCTGCTTCTGCCTGCTGCATTCTTCTCTTACCTTCAAATGCGAAGGGCTTTGTAACGATACCTACTGTGAGGATACCGTTGCTCTTTGCAATTTCTGCAATAGCGGGAGCTGCACCTGTACCTGTGCCACCGCCCATACCTGCAGTGATAAATACCATATTAGCGCCGTTGAGAGCATCAACAATTGCATCTCTGCTTTCTTCAGCCGCTTTAAGACCCATTTCGGGACGAGCGCCTGCACCACGACCGCCTGTAACCTTTTCACCAATCTGAATTTTATGAGTTGCTTTAGAGAATGTAAGCACCTGTTTATCTGTATTGATAGCGATAAATTCAACACCCTGAACACCTGAGCTTACCATACGGTTGATAGCGTTTCCACCGCCACCGCCGACACCGATAACTTTAATCTGGGTAACGTCTTCAAAATCATTTGCAATTTCAAAGTTCATTTTTCTTCCTCCTAATTTATACATAAGAATACATAATACTTATATTACATCTTTTAAATATTAACACACAATTTGTTCAATAGCAAGTTATTTTGAAAATTTTTTATTTTTTTTGTTGCTTTTTAGTAGTTTCTTTCTTACCGTCTTCTTCCTGACCTGATTTAAAGTAAACATAAGGCTCTGTTTTCAAATCCAGAGTGCCTTTGGAATATGAATTAATTTCATTTTCTTTTTCCAAGGCTGCCACACCTCTTGCAAGCTTTGTTTCAATATTTGTAAGACTGCCTACCTCAAAGGTAATACGGTCATCATATTTGATTTTAATATCATTGATATTCTTTAAATCAATTTCGGTGAGAAGCTCCAGCCCGGATTTTTTAATAGCACCCAAAAGCTCTAAAAGGATTTCGGTTTTCTTTGCATCGGTAAAGGAAACCATTGCCCCCTCTTCATACTCTTTAAGCTTAACACCCTTTATAACTGCAACATTTTCCTTGAGAATTGAGGCATTTTTATCTAAAACCTTGCCCGTTTCATCAATCAGAACGAAGCCCTTTGCAGTGGTTACTGCAGCTGATTCTCTTGTTGCAGTAACATTAATTATCAATGTATCCGGCAATTTTCTTTCAATGGTTATTTCTTTTATATACGGCAGTTCCTTTGAAAGCTTTTCTGAAACTCTCTTTTCATTTACTCTGAATAGATTTTTACCCGATACAATTTCACTTTTTTCAACAACCATTTTATCGGAATAAACTCTGTCACCACTGACAGTTATGTTGTTAATTCTGAAAAACAAAGAGAAAACAAGCACAACACCAACACACATAACCGCTACTGCAAGAAGCACTGTAAGAATATGCTTCTTCATTTTTCTTCTGCGGCTCATTTTCTTTTTATTTATTGAGCGCACCTCATCGCGGGACAAGTGACGATTCACATTTTCCTTAGGTGGTTTTATAACCGTTTTTCTTTTTGTTTTTTTACGGCTTTTGCTTTCCATTTCAGTTTACCTTTCTTTTGACATCTCCATTAAGCATTGAAAGATTATCTTCAAAATCTTCATAGCCTCTGTCAATAAACTTTATATTATTCACAACTGTTTCTCCCTCTGCGCAAAGCCCTGCAAGCACAAGTGCGGCTCCACCTCTCAAATCGGGAGAAATAACCTCTGCTCCGTATAATCTTTCCACTCCGTCAATTACGGCAACTCTGCCTTCCATTCGGATTTTTGCACCCATTCTTACAAGCTCGGGAATATGCTTAAAACGGCTTTCAAAAATATTTTCCACAATTACGCTTGTGCCTTTAGCCACACAAACAAGAGTTGTGAAAGGTGCCTGAGCATCTGTGGGGAAGCCCGGATAGGGTTGTGTTATTATCTTATCTATTCTGTTAAGTCTTCGTGGGGCTTTCAGCCTTATGGCTCTGCAACGGACATTTATATCGCAACCCGCTTCCTCTAAAAGTGGTAAAACGGCGCTAAGGTGAACGGGGTTTGTGTTTTCGAGAACTACATCTCCCCCTGTTACTGCACCTGCAATAAGATATGTTGCGCAAGCGATTCTGTCGCAAATAACGGAATATTCACAGGGAACCAGTTTTTCTTTACCCTTTACGGTTATAACGCTTTCTCCTGCACCGTAAATCTCTCCCCCACATTTATTGAGAAAATCGCACAAATCAATTATTTCAGGCTCTCTTGCGGCATTTACAATTGTTGTTGTGCCCTTAGCGGTAACTGATGCTAAAACAGCATTTTCCGTTGCGCCCACGCTTGGGAATGAAAATGTGATTTTTTTGCCCTTTAATCCGTTGGGAGCAGAGCAAATCAATTTACCATAGGTTTCCTCAACCTGAACGCCTAACTGCTTCATAGCATAAAGGTGCAAATCTATGGGGCGAAGTCCGATTTCACAACCACCGGGAGTTGAAACAACTGCAGAATTCATTCTGCCAAGTATTGCTCCCAAAAATATAACTGAAGAGCGCATTTCCCGCATTAATTTTTCGGGTATTTCCGCAGAAGAAATATGGGAAGAGTCAACAATTATGCTACTCCCCTCCCGAATAACCTTACATCCGAGATTTTTTAATATTTTAATTGTGCCATCTGTATCTGACAGCTTAGGGCAATTATGTATAACAGATTTCCCTTCTGTTAAAACTGTTGCGGCAAGTATAGGCAAAACACTGTTTTTAGACCCCTGAACCCGCAGACTGCCACTTATACGGCGACCGCCTTTAATTACGAAAGCAGACATAGTGTCGCTCCTTTCATTTTTGGTGAAACACCTTACGACACATATTATGCTTTCAAAATTTTTTTGTTAACGAATTATTTTATAAGTCCGACAACTATTTCGCAGATTCTCTGAGTGGCATCCGTAACTGCCATTTTGCGAGCATTATCACCGATTTCCTTAAGAAGAGCCTTATCGGAAAGGAGTTTGTCCATTTCCTCGCCCAGCTTTTTACCGTCAAGGTCTTTTTCCTCTATAATTACTGCGGCATTGTTATTGACAAGTGCCATTGCATTGTGGAACTGATGATTTTCCGTAACATTGGGTGACGGAACAAGAATTGAGGGCTTACCCAAAGCCTCAAACTCTGAAAGAGAGGATGCACCTGCACGGCAGATTACAAGGTCTGCGGCAGAAAGGCATCTGTCCATATCATTTATATATGTGCGGACGTCAATATTTGCTTCTTTATCAGGGTCCACACCCTTTTCTCTCATTTTATCAGGCACCCAAAGACCATACTGACCTGTTGAAATGAGATAATTGTATTTATCTTTTCTGCCATCTGCTATGGCATCAATAACCGCCTCATTAATAGCACGGGCACCTAAGGAGCCACCCATACAGAGAACGAGAGGTCTGTTATCAAAGCCCAGCTCCATTCTTGATTTATCGCCATCTGCCTGAAGAAGCTCCCCTCTTACGGGAAGACCTGTGATAATGGGCTCATTCTTGCAGTTAAGGTGCTTCTTGGCAGCTTCAACAGTAAGCATAACCGCATCAACCTTTTCTGCAAGTGCTTTATTGGTTACACCGGGGTATGCATTCTGCTCGTGAACAGCAGTAGGAATACCCATTTTTGCCGCCATACGAATAACAGGACCGCTTACATAACCGCCGAAGCCCACTGCCACATCAGGCTTGAAATCATTTAAAATCTTCTTAACCGCACCTGAGCTTTTAAGAAGACGGGTAACAGTTTTAATATTTGCTTTAATATCTGCAGGAGAAAAGCCTCTCTTGAAGCCCGAAATTTCAATAGTCTTTAATGGGAAACCTGCTGAAGGAACAATTTTTGCTTCAATTCTGTCCGCAGTACCGACAAAGCATATTTCTGCATCAGGGTACTTTTTTCTTATTTCACCTGCAACTGCAAGGGCGGGATTTACATGACCGCCTGTACCGCCTGCTGCTATTAACACTTTCATAAAACTCACACCTTTTGTTTTTTACTTTTACTGAAGGAATAAAGCTTAGGCAAATCTGCCTGCCTTGAAACGCTTAATAAGAAGCCCATTTCACCTAAAGTTACAAGGGTTGAAGAGCCACCATAGCTGAAGAAGGGTAAGCTGATACCTGTATTGGGAAGAGTATCAGTTACAACTGCCACATTAAGAGCAACCTGTAACCCAATCTGCATCATAATACCAAATGCAAGTAATGCACCGAAACGGTCTCTTGCTCGCATTCCGATATAGACACCTCTTAAAATGATAAGTGCAAAAAGTCCAAGAACAAGGCAACAACCCACAAAACCTAATTCCTCACCGATAATTGAGAATATAAAGTCCGTGTGAGATTCGGAAACATAGAAATATTTCTGTTTTGAATTACCGAGTCCCGAACCGAAGAAGCCGCCTGATCCGAGAGCAAACAAAGAATGATTTGTCTGCCAGCGTTTATCTATATCCGTAAGGTCTTTATTAAGCCATGAACCGATACGGTCTGCCATATAGTCCTTTAAAATCGGAATATCATCATAAAAATTAATTACTATAACAAGAACGATTGCCGCGACAATTCCGCCTATAAGAAACCATCTTGCTCTGCCCTCTCCCATCCAGAGCATTGCAACACCGAAAAGGAGAATAAGAATTGCACCTGAAAGATGGCTTCCCAAAAGAACAAAAACTGCAGTCAAGCCAACAAAGAAAGCATAGAAGAAAAGAGTAACCGTGCCTTCTGTAAAAACCACCTTGCCGTTTGTTATATCAGCAAGCTTAACTGCCCAATTCACCTTTGAGGGTCTTGAGCTTACCATTTTCTTATGGTTTTTATCGAGACCTGTCGCACAGAAAAGAACAACAGCAAATTTTGCAATTTCCGAGGGCTGAATATCAAAGGGACCAAGGTCTAACCAACGGTTAATCTCACCCTCGCCTTGGATTTTACCGATAATAATTGTTAAAAGAACAAGTCCCCATGAACCTACCAACGCTATATTGGCAAAGTATTTTAGCTTTTTATAATCAAGGCGGGAGAAAACATACATTACTGTAAGTCCCAAAGCCATAAATATTATTTCTCTGAAGAAAAAGTGAAGACTTGATTCTCCGTCTGTTTCATAATAGGAATAGGCATAGCTTGAGGATAAAAGCATTACAAGACCGAATGCCATTAACCCCAACATTATGATAAAAAACGGTACATCCATTCCGTTGCTCACAAACAAACCGGAAAGTAATTTGTTCTTTGTCTTCATAACCGACTCCTAAAATTGATTTTCGTTTTGATTTTTATTTCAAATTACCGAAATAAAAGAGAAGAATTGCGGCAATACCGCCTAAAAGGTTTACAAAAGAAAAGATTTTTACAATTTTAACCTCTTTCCAGCCACACATTTCGAAGTGGTGGTGAATAGGTGCGATTTTAAAAATTCTCTTGCCGTGTGTAAGCTTGAAATAGCCAATTTGAATAATATCAGAACCAAACTCTGCAACATAGATAATGCCGATAAGTAAGATAATAAAGGGACAGTCAACTGCATAAGAAAGAGCAACAATCAAACCGCCAAGGAACATTGAGCCAAGGTCACCCATCATAACCTTTGCAGGATGCCAGTTCCAGATAAGATAGCCTATAAGACCACCTGCAAGAGCCGCTGCAAGAAGGCTGACACCAAGACAGTTACGAAGAGCACCGATAACAATAAAGCTTACTGCAGCAGTTACTGTTACAGAGCCACAAAGTCCGTCAATACCATCAGTGAAGTTTACTGCATTTGTTGTGCAATAAATAACTGCAATACCAATAGCCCAGAAAAGTGCTTTTGTTTCTACCATACCCACAAAAGGAATGAACATACTGCCTGTTGGGTCATTAAGGAAAAGAGTGAGCAGATAGCCTAACATAAGAACTATCTGAAGAACTGTTTTCTGCTTGATAGTAAGACCTAAATTACGCTTTTTAACAACCTTGATATAGTCATCAAGGAAACCGATGAATGCAAAACCGAGAGCCATTACAAGTCCGCCCCAGATTTTAATATTCATTGATTTTGAAAGAATTTCGTTGGTACCGATTATATCATTACCGAGAGCTTTGCTGACAAGTGCAACTGCAACAAAAGCAAAAACAGTACCGATTATAAAGAGAATACCTCCCATTGTTGGTGTACCCTGTTTATTTTTGTGCCATTTAGGACCGATATCGAGAATTGTCTGTCCGAATTTGAGTTTATGTAAAAAAGGAATTACAACATAACCCAAGCCAAAGGAAATGCCAAAAGCGACAACTGCCGCAACAACACAAGCGATTATAATATTCATACTTCCCACTCCTTATAAAGAGATGTAAAAATTTCTTCCATTTTCATACCGCGACTGCCTTTGAAAAGAACTGTGTCCCCTTCTTTAAGGTTTTCTCGCAAATAATCTGTTAATTCTGCTTTATCTCTGAAGGCTTTCCCCAAGCCACCATTTTCAATAAAGCTATTTGTTATATTTTCTGCGGCTTCACCAAAGGTAACAACCATACCACATTCTGTTTCAAATGCTTTTTCTCCTACTCTCTGATGAGCCTCTTTGCTGAAGTCACCAAGCTCAAGCATATCGCCTAAAACCGCAACAGTTCTGTTTATTTTAAGGCTTTTAAGAGTTTCCAACGCGGCACACATACTATCAAGATTTGCATTGTAGCAGTCCTCAATGAAAACCATACCCTTAACAGAGGTTATTTTCTGGCGCATACCCTCGGGAGCGAAATTGCGAAGACCTCTTACACATTCATCCAGGCTCATTCCCAGAAGAAGTCCCACTGCAATAGCGCACAAGCCGTTATACACATTATGAACTCCCTGTGACGGAACAAAAGCCTGAGCTCTCTGACCTTTATAGGTTACAGTGAAGCCACTTCCTAATTGAGTTGGGTCGATATTTTCCGCAACAACATCGCCACCATCAAGACCAAAGCGAATAACATTATAATCCTTTGCTTCAACCTTATTAAGAATGTCACTATCACCATTAATTACAAGGGGTGAGCCTGCTTTCATACCATCAAGAATTTCGGATTTTGCTTTTAAAATACCTTTTCTTGAACCAAGATTCTCAATATGAGCTGTTCCCACATTGGTAATCACGCCGATATCGGGGCAAACCGCTTTTGAAAGGCGGGAAATTTCGCCAAAATGGTTCATTCCCATTTCAATAACTGCGGCTTCGTGAGAATTTTCCAACCTGAAAAGCGTTTTAGGAACACCGATTTCGTTATTAAGGTTACCCTCTGTTCTTAAAGTATTGAACCTTTCGCTTAAAACCGCGTAAATCATACCCTTCGTTGTGGTTTTACCCACGCTACCTGTAAGAGCAACAAAGGGAATGTTAAAATTCTGTCTGTACCCTGCGGCAATATCTAAAAGAGCTTTTCCCGTATCTTCTACAAGTATAACTCTTTCATCATTCCCCTCGTAACGAGAGCAAACAACTGCTCTCACACCTTTAGAAAGAACATCGGGAACAAAATCATTTGCGTCAAAACGTTCCCCTTTAAGTGCTATAAAAAGCGTTGTTTCGTCAATATCTCTGCTATCTGTTGAAATTTTCTCAATAAAACCATCAAGAACTATTTCAACACCGCACCATTCTGCTATTTTTTTAAGTGATATTTTTTCCATTAAAAACCACCTTCAAGGGCTTGTGCCACAACTTCACGCTCATCGTAATGAACACGTTCTTTTCCTATTACCTGATATGTTTCATGACCTTTACCTGCAAGAAGAATTGCATCGTCTTTTTGAGCAATCGAAATTGCTTTTTTAATAGCCTCGCTTCTGTCGGTAATGGTAATTATTTCTTTGTTTTCTGCATTTATGCCCTGAAGAATGTCTTTTATGATTTCTTCGGGGTCTTCTGTTCGGGGATTATCGCTTGTTACAACAACAATATCGGAAAGCTCTGCGGCAATTTTACCCATTTTGGGGCGTTTTGTTTTATCTCTGTCGCCACCGCAACCGAAAAGTGTAATAACTCTGCCTTTAGTAAAACCACGAACGGCATTTATTGCTTTTTCAAGTCCGTCAGGACTATGGGCATAGTCTATTATAACACTAAAATCTGTATTTGTTTTTAAAACCTCAACTCTACCGCTAACGCTTTTAGCATTGAAAGCAGCTTTGATTACATCTTCCAATGAATAACCTAAATTATTAACAACAGAAATTGCGGTTAGTGAATTATAAACCGAAAAGCCACCGGGAATATGAAAAACAACCTTTTGTCCTTTCAAATCGTACTCAACTCTGTCGGAGAAAAGCTGAACATTTTCCGCTTTATAGTTTGAATTTTCGTTAATTGAATAATCGCTTGCAGGAGCTTTTATGCCCTCTCGCATAAATGCAGATGCTTCATCATCATTATTGAAAATTGCTTTATCACAATTAAGGAACAAGTTTTTCTTGCATTTTTTATATTCATCAAGTGTTCCGTGGTAATCAAGATGGTCCTGAGTAAGATTTGTAAATGCGCCAACAACAAAATGGATACCTGCAAGGCGCATCTGATGGAATGCCTGAGAAGAGGTTTCCATAACGCAGTACTCAATACCCTCGTCAACCATCATTTTGAAAAGAGCGTGCATATCATAAGGGTCGGGAGTTGTAAGCTCTGTATGAAAATCCTTTTCCCCTACCATATTTTTTACAGTACCGATAAGACCGCTCTGCACACCCAATTCTTTAAGAATGTCTTTTATAACAAAAGCGGTTGTGGTTTTTCCGTTTGTGCCGGTAATACCGATAATTTTAAGCTTATCTGCGCTTCTGTCAAAAAGATTTTTGCACATAATAGCATAAGCCTCACGGGTGTTTTCTACAATAATCTGCTCTTTAAGGCCTAAATCTCTTGTTACGATTACTGCACTTGCACCCTGCTTTAACATATCCTCTGCCACAGAGTGACCATCAAAACGAGCTCCTGTTATACAAACAAATGCGCAACCTTCCTTAACATTACCTGTTTTATCAGTAACATCTGTTATTTCTCTGTCCTCGTAAGTGTTGAGGACTTTTACGTCTTCTAAAAGTTTTGAAAGGAGCATAATTTAAACCTCCGATTTTAGTTAGCAGTTAGCAATTAGCGGTTAGCAATTAGCTATTTGCTATTTGCTATTTGCTATTCGCTATTAATCATCCTGAACGCCCGAAGTTGTTTTAAAGTAAACTGTGATTGTTGAGCCGAGCTCTGCCTTTGTTCCCTTTTCAACACTCTGGCGATAGGAAACAACCTCGCTACCGAGGGTAGCACCTGAAACCTTGATATTATAACCTGAATTCACCGCGCGTTTATTTGCTTCGCTGATGCTTAAGCCTGTAAGGTCGGGTACTGTTGATGTAGTTGAAAGATTACCTGTTTCTGTATAAAGAATAACAACGCCATCAAGAGGAACACTCTGGTCCTTTGCAGGATACTGAGAAATAACCTTATCGCCATTACCAACAACTCTTGCATTGAAATTATGCTTTAAAAGTGTATCCTTTGCTGCTGCAACGCTCATTCCGTTAACATCGGGGGCAGTTGCATTAAGTTTTGACAATTCTTCATCAGAATAAACGGGTTCAACATTCATATATTTGAGAGTCTGTTCAATTACAACACCTGCAACAGGTGCGGCAATAGCACCACCGCCGTGGTTATAAACCTGAGGCTCATCAATAATTATAAGAACTGCTATCTGAGGGTCATCCGCAGGGGCGCAACCAACAAAGGATGCGATATATTCACCATCAACTGTAAGCTTTTCTGATGTACCTGTTTTACCTGCAACACGGTAACCGGGAATATAAGCGTTTCTGCCTGTACCGCCATCAACAACCTTTTCCATCATTTCAAGAACTGCATTTGCAGTGCTTTCTGAAACAACCTGCCTTTTAACAGTGGGTGTTTTTTCGTAAACTGTGTTGCCCTCGTGGTCAATCTGCTTCGCAACAACATAGGGCTCCATAAGCTTACCACCGTTAGCAACTGCGGAAACTGCAGTAATCATCTGAATTGCACTGACCTGGAAGGTCTGGCCGAAAGCACTTGAAGAAAGCTGAGAAATACCCATATCCTCTTTTTTATGATAGGTAACGCCACCAACGGGATTTGCCTCTGCAGGTAAATCTACTTTAGTGGTATCGGTGAAACCGAAGGCTTCAAAATATTTATAGAATTTTTCTGTACCAAGCTTCTGACCGATTGTGATAAAGAAGGGGTTGCAGGAATTTACAAGACCCTGAGTCAGTGTCTGAACACCGTGACCCTCTCTCTTGTGACAATGGATTCTGTTGTCCGCAACCTGAATTGCACCTACACAGTTATAAGTTGAATCAGGAGTTACAATACCCTCTTCAAGACCTGCTGCAGCGGTGAAAATCTTGAAAACAGAACCGGGCTCATAGGTATCACTGACAACCTTATTACGCCACATCATATAAACCTGCTCATTATAAGCCCGGGCGTATTCTTCTTTGTCTTTTATTTTCTTGAGCTTCTTCAAAACTGCTTTATCTGTAATAACCGATGGATTATTAAGGTCATAGTCGGGCATTGTTGCCATAGCGAGAACCGCACCGGTATTAACATCCATAACAATACCGTAAGCAGATGTGGCATCATTATCTTTAACTGCCTGAGAAAGACCTTTTTCAAGATAATGCTGAATAGTTTTATCTAAAGACAGCACAAGGCTTGTGCCCTGCTCTGCATCAAATTTAGTCTCATAGTTTGTTGACATCAGGTCACTATGACCATCACGGGCAGTAATAATCCTGCCGGGGACACCTGTCAGGGTATCGTTATATTTAAGCTCGATACCAACTCTGCCGTCTGAATCCACATTTGTCATACCGATAACTGTTGAAGCAAAGTTACCGTATGGATAATATCTCTTTGTATCAGGGTCAATGCACACAATTGCATACAAATCGTTTTCATTTATAAATTCCTGAATTTTTGTTTTTGGCTCATATTCAATTTTGCCCTTGATTTTTACATAGCCATAGTCTTTATTGCCGATTTTATTATAAATATCCTTCCACTTAAGGTCCTCATCATCAAGAATTTTTGCAAGTCCCTTGGAAATTAAAACACGCTGTTCCTTATTCTCAATCTTTGAGGGATTTACATAAACAAGCCACGCGGAAGCACTTTCTGCAAGCACCTCCATATTACTGTCATATATTACGCCTCTGTCCGCAGGGATTTCAGTGTCGCTTAACTGACCTGACTCTGCAAGAACTCTGTATTCATCAGCATTGAAAATCTGAAAATATGCAAGGCGCAAAATATCAATTCCAAAGCCCAGAACAAGCAATACTGCTATTGCTGTCATACATCTGTTTTTCATTTTTTTGTTAACTCGTGTCATAATAAAACCCACCAAAAAAAGCACAAAATGAGAGTCGAGATACTCAACTCCCATAAATACATATTTTTATTTAGAAAATATATGCAAACAGCTGTTTTATTTTATTGGAAATATCTTCCTGTCCGCCAACGGTTCTGTCTCCGGACACAACTATTTCATCGCCCTCGGACAAATCAATGTAACTGATTTGATAGCTTTCAGCCTTAACCATACCGAGCACGTTTTCTGCATAGCTTTCTATTTTATCGGAAGAGATTTTACTGCTTAACTCTGCATTAAGCCTTACAGCCTCGCCTTCCTGAATATCAATTTTGCTTTCAACAGATGCAATCTGCTTGTCGAGAGCATTTATTTTAGAATCCATCACAAGTAAACCGAGGAAGCTCAAACAACCTACAACAAAACAAACAATAAGTTGTTTAGCAAGTTTATTAACCTTAACAGATGTGGCTTTGCGTTCAACTGTCTGGCTCATTCCGTTAACTTCAACTGCAGTTGTGATTCTCTGTTGAACCTTGGGCATTGCCTTTTTAGCAGGCTTTGCAGGTGCAGTTTTCTGAACTCTCTTTGGTTGTTCAATAACCTGAGGCTCGAACAAAGAAAGGTCATAAGCCGCTGAACTTCTGTAAGTTGCCATATCTTTTCCTCCTTATAAATTTTATCTCACATAGATTCACAATCTGACCGCCGTGCGCAGCTTTGCGCTACGGCTTCTGTTATTTTCGTTAACTTCTTTACCCGTTGCCTTAACGCCTGAAGATTTAACAAGGGCTTTAGGAGTTTTTCCGCAAACACAAACGGGAAAATCCTTCGGACAGGTGCAGCCCTCTTTCAAGGTTCTGAAATAATCTTTAACAATCCTATCTTCCAAAGAATGGAATGAGATTATTGCAAGAACACCGCCTTTATTAAGGCACTCAAACATATCGGGTAATGTGTTTTCCAGAACAGTCAACTCTGCATTAACCTCAATTCGTATCGCCTGAAAGGTTTTTCTTGCGGGATGCCCGTTTCTTCTGAACTTTGCAGGAATTGCATTTGAAACAATTTCTGCAAGCTCAAGTGTTGTTTCAATTCTTTTTTTCTCTCTGGCTCTGACGATAGCTGAAGCAACAGAGCTTGCGAATTTTTCTTCGCCGTATTTACTTATTACATTAAACAATTCTTTTTGTGAATAGGAATTGACAATCTCTTCAGCGGTTGTACCCTGCTGACTCATTCGCATATCAAGAGGAGCATCATAGTGAAATGAAAAGCCTCTTTCGGCAGTATCAAGCTGATGACTGCTGACACCTAAATCAGCAATTATTCCGTCAACCCCCTGAACACCGAGATTATCAAGAATACTTTTTATTTCAGAATAGTTACTGTGAACAACCGTAACTCTTTTATCGTCTTTAAATCGGTTTGTAACCGTTTCAATTGCATCAGGGTCACGGTCAATGAGAATCATTCTGCCGTTTTCACCCAAACGCTTTAAAACCTCTGCAGAATGACCACCGCCACCCGCGGTACAATCAACATATATTCCATCAGGCTTTATATCAAGAGCAATAATTGATTCTTCAAGAAGAACCGAAATATGATTAAATTCCATAGCTTTTAGAAATCAATGTTAAGCGACGCGGTAGGAGTAACATCGAGAATAGCCATTTCCTTCTCCCACTCTGCAGGTGACCAGATTTCAATATGCCTTGTGTTACCAACAATGCAAACCTCGTTTTCAATACCTGCAAATTCTTTGAGAGCGGAGTTGAGAGTAAGTCTGCCACCTTTGTCAATCTCACCATAAACAACGCCTGAAAGAATCTTTCTTGAAACACGCCTTGTTGTTTCATCGTGTTGGTCGCCTTTTGTAAACTGTTCGTAAAGTTCGTTCCAGCCCTCTTCGGAATACATATACAAGCATTTTGTACTCGGGTCGGGCGATTTAATCAGATATGCTTCAACACCCATTTTTGCGCGGAGAGAGGCAGGGACTTTAAAACGGTTTTTTTCATCAAGGCTATGATTGAACTGACCGCAGAACATAAGCCAAACTCCTTTCAAAAACTGTGTTTTTTGTGTTAAAATCGGGACACTTTGACCCTATTTAGAACACTTCGCTCCACTATTATAAAAAATAGACCCTGAAAAGTCAATAGTTTTTGCATAAAAAAGTGGCAGTTTCAAGCTTGAAACTGCCAAAATTTTTTTCATATTAAATTTTAATTTAAATTTTCCAATGTTTCTATTGCTTTTCGGGTTATTTCCAAAGCCATTGAATCGGAAATTTTTCCTTTTTTATATTCAAAACACAATGTGTTATTCCCCTGATTTTCAACAAAGGTAACAAGGCTTGTGGAACGCATTTTCAAAGGCTCCGAGGGAATAATCTCCTGAAAATCTTTTAACGCAGACCAAAACCTCTGGTTAAGGTTATATGAACAAAACTCACCTACAACCTCATTAGCACAGCCATATGTATATGCAAGCTTTTTTGAATACTTGTGCTTAAACTCCCCTGCACAATACATATACTGAGAATCCGCAAAGCTGGGAGGCAAGCGCATAAAAAGAAACTCGTTATAAAAGCTACCGAAAGCGCTTGTTGATTTTTTGTATATCTCCTTATGGAATAATACTGCATTATTATGAAGAGTATCGGGAAGCTTTTTGTTTTTCTTTTTCTCAACGGCAAAGAAGCTGTTGAAGGCACCCACATTCATATTTTTGAAGTCCTCAAAAAACACTCTGCCATTGGACTGAATGTTCATTTTGCGATACTTCCTTTTTCCGCCCAAGGCATCTACAAGACTTCTATAAAAAGCAAACGCCACCAATGAGGAAAAATCAACACTTTCTCTTTCAGCAAAAGCCTTAAGACTGTCCGAAAGCTCCTGAGAAATGCTTCTCTCAATCACGCCTACACTATCTTTATCCGCAAAGTATTTATCTCTTGCTTTTTTATAGTCTTCCGCATTAAAAAAAGCTGTTTTTTTCTGCCAACCAACTTCTAAGCCTGAAGCGAGACGGTCAACCACTACCGAAAAAACATTGGAAGGCATATCAGAGGCTTCGGAAAGAAGATTTATCCCCGAAGATTCCACAGAAAGAGTGCGCTTATTATAAAAGGACATAAACGCTCCTGCAAGATACATAAGTGCACGGACATCTGCCACAGCAGTATGGGCGCAGATGCAAAGGGTATCGCCATCTGCAACAGCAAAAGAGAAAAGCTCTTTTGAAAAATCCACACCACCAATTTTCTTCTGCCTTACGTATTCACAAGCGCTGTATTCTGAAGTCTCAAAAGAGGGCAAAGCCTTACCAAGAACCACAAAGGCATTACCATCCTCTTCGAGCTCTATAACACCACTTAAAAGCGGTTCTTTAATCCACAGCATTTTCAATGCTTTTTCACACTCGGCAATATCAAAAGCCCCGTTTATTTTTCCGCAGAAAGAAACACAGTTATCAAACTCAAACAACCTGTTTCTTGTTAAACCAAGTTTAATTCTCTCGGACATTACTGTTCCTCACTTTCGGAGCAACGGGTAATCTTCTCAATAAGCGCCTGCTTCACACCCCAGAGCTTACCTGAAAAATCCACATAATATTTATGGGGGTTTTCAAATCTTGCAACCTCTTCCCAAAGAGCAGAAACCTGTTCATTGCAATAGGTCCTGATTTCTTCAAGGGTAGGTGCATTGTAAACAGAAGTACCCTTATCAAATATTTTAACAAGCATTTCTCTGGCAACGAAATTGTCAACTGTTTTTCTCTTCCAGGTGAAATCAGGGTCAAAAAGAGAATAGCTCTTCTCATCACTGATGCTTTCACTTTCAAGAGTGAGAACATCTGCAATTGCCTTACCACTTTCCATATCGAAAAGACGCCACACTCGTTTTGAGCAAGGTGTTGTTATTTTATTTACATTGTTACTTACCATTATGGCAGGTGCTTTAACTCCGTCTTTTTCAGTTTCGCAAAGCTTATAAACACCATCAAGAACAGGCGAGGATGCAGATGTGAGGAGCTTCTCCCCAACGATAAATCCATCAATTTTCGCACCCTGATTGAGCATATCTTTAATAAGAGTTTCATCAAGGGAATTGGAAGCAAAAATATCACAATCGGGGAAACCTGCTTCATCAAGCATACGCCTTGCCCTTTTAGAAAGATAGGTCATGTCGCCACTGTCAATAATAATTCCTGCAGGTCTTAAGCCTTTGGGTACAAGAACAGAATTGAAGGCTTCAATAGCATTTTTCACGCCACTGTCAAGAGTATCATAGGTATCAACAAGAAGAGCACCCTCTTCGCCTTGCTCTTCAAGATACACCTTAAAAGCTTCAAGCTCATTATCAAAAAGCTGAACCCAACCATGCCCCATCATTGTAACGAAGGGAATTCCGTATTTTCGGGATGCCGGACAAAGTGTTGTGCCATTAACACCGCCTACATAAGCAGCTCTTGCACCATCAATTGCAGCATCAAAGCCATGAGCACGCCTTGCCCCCGATTCAAAAACCTTTCTGCCGGATGCAGCACGTACTACCCTGTTTGCCTTTGTAGCAATAAGAGTCTGATGATTAATTGTATTAAGAAGAAGGGTTTCAATAAGCTGAGCCTGAATAGCAGGACCCTGAACCTTAACAATAGGTTCATTGGGAAAAACAGGAGTACCCTCAGGCATTGCATAAACATCACAAGAAAATCTGAAATCCCTCAGATAATTCACAAGCTTTTCAGAAAAACCTATATTTTTGAGATTCTCCAATTCTGCTTCACCGAAAGAAAGGTTCGAAAGCTTTTCAACCAACTGCTGAAGCCCTGCCATAATAGCAAAGCCACCTGAATCAGGAAGCTCTCTGAAGAACATATCATAAGTAACTCTTACACTTTCCATATTCGCAGAAAGAAGCCCCTCTGCAGTTGTAAGGCAACTGTAATCAGCAAAAAAATCTGTACCGAAGCTCATAAACTACCTCCGAAAGAAAAACAAGTTCTATATTGCTTTTATTTTATCACAACAATCTGTTTATAGCAAATATTTTTATGCTTTTCACAACATATTTAATAAACTTTTTCAACACCTTGCATTTTTTTGTTGAAAATTCTTTTTCTATATGATACTATGAGGATATTGGATATGCTTTTTCATACTAACTTATAGAAAAGGGGGTACCGATATGAGAGTTCGAAAACAACCCGTCGGCACCCGCAACATCTGTGGAGCAAAGGTTGAACAAAGGCGCAAAGACATAGGAATGAAACAAAAAGACCTATTGACTCAATTGCAGATTCGCGGTGTTGACCTCAATGCTTCAGGTCTTTCAAAACTGGAAGGTCAAGTGCGTTCCGTTTGTGATACAGAGCTTATAGCTCTATCCGAGGTTTTAGGCGTTTCAGTTAATTGGTTGCTTGGTTTGGAATAATTAAGACTGATTGTTCTCTTTGAGGGCAATCAGTTTTTTGTTTTATTTTCCAAATCTAATTCCACACTTTTCTCATATCATATTTTTGACGAAAGAGATTTTGTTGATTTTTGTCGAAAAGTATGTTAATATGATACAAAATAATGAAGGTGTGGTGGTGCAAAATGCTGTGTAACAGAATAAAGCAATTCAGAGAATATAACAATTTAGATTGCGCTTTAGTTGCAGAGGTTCTCGGAATAGCAGAAGAAGAATACAAGGATTTTGAAGCCAACAAAAAAACACCCACCATCGATATAATCACCGCCCTGGCATCTTTTTACAAGGTTACTGTTGACGAATTTTATGGATATACTCCCCGACTTTCTATTCACAGCAAGGAAAAAGAATTTCAGTTTGATGATGTTAGCGAAAGCATTCTCAAAATGTCAGATTTATCATGGGACGAAGCACGACTTATTCTTTATTACAGAGCCCATAAAGATGAAGAAAATGACGAAATAATCAAAAAGATATTGGAAAAAGAATAAAAATATGACCTCTTGCAATTTTCAAAAATTGCAAGAGGTCATTTGATATCAATTATTATAATTTAACAATTTCACCCATCATACCGGGAGTTGCGAAAGCTGCGTTGCTTTCGTCTGTGTCGATATGCATTGCAGGTGCAAAGTTGGGATGAACACGGCAAACAACATCACCGAAGATAAGTGAACGACCGTCAGATTCAACCTTAACACCAACAACCTCTTTATCTTCAACACCGAACTCTGCTGCAGCATCGGGAGTGAGGTGAATATGTCTTTTAGCAACAATTGCGCCTTCTTTAAGCTCAACCTCGCCTTTAGGACCAACAAGCTTGCAAGCACCGCTGCCTGCGATATCGCCGCTTTCTCTTACAGGAGCAACAACACCGATTGAACGAGCGTCAGAAGCGGAAATTTCAAGCTGAGAAGCAGGTCTTGTGGGGCCAAGAATGGAAACTGCGGGGAACTGACCCTTAGCACCGATAACAGCAACTCTTTCTTCACAAGCGAACTGACCGGGCTGAGAAAGGTCTTTTTTAGGAGTAAGCTCGTAGCCTTCACCAAAAAGAATATCGAGATCCTCTCTTGATACATGAACGTGACGAGCAGATGTTTCAATAAGCACCTTTGACATTTTTAAAATCCTTCTTTCAAAATACAAGTAAAACTTGCTTAATTTTCACACCCAAGATTATACACAATCCGCAATATTTTTGTCAAGTAAAACTGCACTAAAGTTGCTACTATTTTCTAATCAAAATTCACAGAAACCGGCGCGGTCTAATGTTATTATTGATATTTTGTTATATATATGGTAGAGTTATTTTAATCAGAACAATTTAGAAAGGTGTGTTTATATGTCTTTTTTAAAAGCGGTTCTCGCCTTGTTTTTAGCGTTCTTCTCCGCATTGAACCCATTTGATGGTCCAAACGAGGTGCCTAATTACGCTTCCAAGGAAAGCTTCACCTACCTTGAGTACCACGAGGATGCAATTATAAATCCCTCTGATATAAACTTATCGTTGGATAAATTTCTGGCTCGTGCAGATGATGACGGCGACGAATTATATGTCAACGCTCAGGGCTACCAGGACATTAACGGCATTATTAAATCCCCCTATTTTACTGTTCATGTTGAAAACCAGAAAATACCTGTTTATGGCACAACTGTTTTCGTTGGTACAACTCAGAAGGGCGCTTTGCACTCCTTCTGCGAAATCTATGTTGACACAAGCAAGCCGTTCAACCTCTCCTTCCAGCTTAATTCCCACGGTTTCATAATGGAAAGCGTTAAGATTATGCCGGCCCGATTAGATTTCAAGCCAATCTACAAAAACACCGTTCTCAACGGCAAAATCACTGAATTAGGAACATATACCTTTGTTTTCAACCGGGATGACCAGGAGCACGGTTTTACACTTTTTGTAAGAGAGCTTGTTGACGAAGAGGCAGAAATCAAAAAATATCAGGATATGGGTTACAATGTTGTTCCTGTTGAAAAAGGCTTTCATTCTGATTTTTCTGCCTATGATTTTTATGGCACCAACAACACCGTTTATTACCTCAAACGCGGTTCCTACCTGCTTGCTAAGCACACCATTGATATAACTAGCGATGACGACAACCACAACAACGAAAGCAAAAAAGAAACAGATTTAATTAATGCCGGTCATTTGCCAATGGGTCTCACCCGTTGCCCGTACCTGAATCTCACATTATGCAATAATGTTAAAATTGTTGGTAGTGGTGTTATTGACCTTTCCCATCTTGACAGAGCTGAAAGACGAGGAATCGTTATTGCATACGCAAACAACATTGAAATCAGCGGTGTTAAATTCATAAACTCTCCCGAATGGACTTTTATTACATACGACTCTGAAAATATTACAATTAAAGATGTTGATATTTTCGGTTACAGACAAAACTGCGATGCTTTTGCAATATGCAATACAAGAAATGCAACAATCGATAACTCCTTCTGCCGTAGCGGTGACGACCTTTTTGATGTTAAAGCTGCAGGCGGAAGAGATGAAGCAATCAGCCAAAACATTACATTCACAAATTGTACTGCTTGGAACGGAAAAGCAAGATGCTTCGGTATCTGCGGTGAGGTATACAAAGATATCAAAGATATTACCTTCAAGGATTCCAGCGTTGTTTTCCACGATGCAACCTGGAATGCAGACAGAATCCCTGCCCTTGCAATAATTGTTGAAAATCAAGGCGGTAGCATTGACAATGTAACCTTTGAAAACATCGAAATCCATAGTGCAAAAAGCAGAGCCATAGGCTGCCTTATTTATAACACAGACATCCAAAACTTCAGCATTACAAACATCAAATACAAAGATATCAGATATAATGCTGTAAACAAAAACAAATTTGCAGGAAATGCAAGCACAAACACAGTTCAGGCAGAGCTTGAAAATGTTTATGCTAACGGTTCAAAAATTACTTCAGAAAATTCCGGCACCTATAATGAAATTAATAATGCAAGTGTTACAATAAAATAAGATACCCAAACGAAACAAAAACCGTCATTCCCTTTGGGGAGTGACGGTTTTTTATGCTATTGTAGCTTTCAAGTTATTTAATCTTTACGCTTTTTACAGAACTCCAGGATGAATATACTGTTCCGCTGTCAGTTTTCTTATAAGCTCTGACCTTGAAATAGTAGGTTTTTCCACTTGTGAGCTTTGATTTAGTGACTGTGGTTTGATTTGCTTTATAGGAACCAAGTGCCTTGTAGGTACCATTTTTACTTGTTGAATAGTAAACCTGATAGCCTGTTTCACCACTCACCTCACTCCACTTGACAACAGCCTTGCCTGTGGTTTTTGAATATATATCTGTGATTGAGGGTGTCTTTGTTTTGGTTGCAGTTTCAAATACAGATGAATATGCACCGTAAATTTTACCATCATCATATGTGTATGCTCTTACCTTGAATTTGTAGACTGTGCCTGCTGCAAGCTCTTTAATTTTAAGTGTTGTATCCGATGAAGACTTAAAATATTCAAAGCTGTCAGTTACAGGATTATACATGTAAATCCTGTAGAGTGTTGCACCTGTTATTTTTTTCCAGTTAAGAGTGAGGGTTGTAATGGTCTGTGTTGCCGTAATTTTACTTGTAACTCTTGGCTTGATTGTAAAATAAAGTCTCTGAACTCCATCATACTTACCTATAAAGGTGATTTTTACTGTGTATCTGCCAGGAAGAATGCGACCATCTTCGTAGCCCACTCTGTAATCTGTGCCCTCAATAAGGGTATTACCAACACTGTCTTTTATTGTAACCTTGGGCTTTCTTTCTGTTTTATTATAGGTGTATTGGGTAGTGGAAAGCTTGAAGGATGTGGGGCTGTAAATTGTGGTTATTTTTGATACATCACCGCAAGCGGTACACTTTGTGGTTTTTTTACCGTTCTCTGTAAGGGTTGCCTTGGTTGTAACGGTAGTTACATACTTATGTCCGAGTGCATCAACTTCATCAGCAACATATGTGTCACCGCATTCACAGGTGTAGGTTGTGTAACCTTGTTCTGTGCAAGTTGGGGGCGTTACAGCAGAAATATAATCATGCTCACATTTTTTGAAATAAATTGTTGCGTTAAGCAAATCCTCGTTATGTACACCAATTGAAATCGCATTCCACTCACTTTTTGCTCCCTCATAATACACTTCACTAAGTTTCTCGCAACTATTAAATGCTCCATTACCAATTGTTTTGATACTATCGGGAATTGTTATACTATACAAATCACTGCTACAAAACGCCTCGCGTCCTATCAACTCCACACCATCACCAATTACAACATTTGCAAGACTTGAGCAACCATAAAACGCCTGACTACCAATTTTTGTTATTCCTTCAGGTATAATCACCTCTATGAAACCATTACAATAAGCAAAAGCAGCTTTACCAATGATTTTTACTCCATCCCCAAATGTAACATTTCTCAAGTTTTCACAAGGATAAAATGAATGTTCACCAATTTCTGTAACACTATCAGGAATTGCATATTCTTTTTGGCTATTATTCTTTGGATATTCAATTAACAGGGTTTTATCTTTGTTAAACAAAACGCCATGTTCATCATTTGAGTAATATTCATTATTACTGTTAACATCAATAAATGCCAATTTATTACAATGATTAACCATATCGCTTCCGATTGATTTTACACTAGCCGGAATTGATATTTGAGCGATTCCGTCACAGCAATCAAAAGCTCTGCTACCAATATACTCCACACCTTCCGGAATAGCTATATCACTAAGATTATCGCAATTAAAAAATGCATAATCATCAATTGACACAACCCCATTACCGAAAGTTACGTTTCCAAGAGCCCAGCAATTATCAAATGCAGATTTACCTATTGTTATTACACTATCCGGAATCACTACACTTACAAGACTTCTGCAAAGTGCGAAAGCATCGCCACCAATTGTTTTGGTTCCGTCTTTTATTATATATGTTCCTGAAAGGTTTTCTTTTGCAGAAATGAGATGATTGTTAATATACAACACATCATCTTCCCAATTTTTTCCATTGTTATACCAACCTGTACCTGAAAAAGCAGAAGCACCAATACTGGTAACGCTATCAGGAATGGTAATGCTTGTAAGTTTATTACAACCCGAAAACGCACCAGAACCGATTGTTGTTACGCTATCCGGAATTACTACGCTTTTCAGGCTTTTGCAGTTATTAAAGGCATTTTCCCCTATTTCATTTACAGAATCAGGGATAATTAAACTTATGGTATTACCGCAATTCTGAAATGCATTACTACCAATTGCTGTAACGCCATCGCTTATAATAATCGTTTGGATTTGATTTATATAACTTTTCCACGGAGGATATATTTCATTAATATCATCAGGATAATAATTATCCATTGCTCCTGTGCCTGAAATCGTTAAGGTATATGTGGATGAATCATAATTCCATATAAGATTATCACCGCAAGTACCCGATGTTGATGCACTTGCCGAAACAGGAATTATAGATAACAAAATAAAAATTACGAGGACAATTGACAAAAACTTATTTTTCATAAATAATTACCTCTCTTCCACAAAAACATTCTTTTTCAACTACAGTATATTACAAATTAAAAATTATTACAATATCATATATGATTAATCCCTATAATTATATATTTTTTGCAAAAAACATCGGACACATCATAGTGGAAAACTCCAGAATGATGTGTCCGACTTTTTATTTATTTAAAATCACAAAATTAAGATTTTTACAAAACTGAAAAATTCTTAAAATGCTTAAAATCCCTTATATATCAAGGATTATTTGCTTGCTTCTTCGATAGCAACTGCGCAAGCAACAGTCATACCAACCATGGGGTTGTTACCTGCACCGATAAGACCCATCATCTCTACGTGAGCGGGAACTGAAGAAGAACCTGCAAACTGAGCGTCAGAGTGCATACGACCCATTGTATCTGTCATACCATAGGAAGCGGGACCTGCAGCCATATTATCGGGGTGAAGAGTACGACCTGTACCGCCACCTGATGCAACTGAGAAGTACTTTACGCCATTTTCGTTACACCACTTTTTGTAGGTACCTGCAACGGGATGCTGGAAGCGAGTGGGGTTAGTTGAGTTACCTGTAATAGAAACACCAACGTTTTCAAGCTTCATAATAGCAACGCCTTCGGGAACATTGTCTGCACCGTAGCAACGAACCTTAGCTCTGTCGCCTGTTGAGTAAGCTGTTTCGTTAACGATTTTAACTGTTTCTGTATAGGGGTCAAACTCTGTCTGAACATATGTGAAGCCGTTGATTCTTGAAATAATCATAGCAGCGTCCTTGCCGAGACCGTTAAGGATAACGCGAAGAGGCTGTGTTCTAACCTTGTTTGCGTTAAGAGCAATTTTGATAGCGCCTTCTGCAGCAGCGAATGATTCGTGACCTGCAAGGAAGCAGAAGCATTCTGTTTCTTCAGAAAGGAGCATTTTACCCAGGTTACCGTGGCCAAGACCAACAAGACGGTTATCAGCAACTGAACCGGGGATGCAGAAGCTCTGAAGACCTTCACCGATTGCAGCAGCAGCGTCAACAGCGTTTGTGCAACGCTTTTTGATAGCGATAGCGCAACCTACTGTGTATGCCCAAACAGCATTTTCGAAGCAGATAGGCTGAGTTTCTCTGATGATTTTATCACAGTCGATACCTTTAGCGAGTGTGATTTCTTTACATTCTTCAATTGAAGAAATGCCATATTCTTTAAGAACTGCGAGGATTTTTGCCTCACGTCTTTCGTAGTTTTCAAATAATGCCATGTTCGTTTACCTCCTCTTATTCTTCACGGGGATCGATATACTTAGCAGCATCTGCGAATCTGCCGTAAGTACCCATAGCTTTATTGTAAGCTGTTGTGGGATCGTCGCCTTTTTTGATGAAGTCTGTCATTTTGCCGAGAGAAACGAACTCGTAACCGATAACCTGGTCATCATCATCAAGAGCCATTCTTGTAACGTAGCCTTCTGCCATTTCAAGGTATCTTACGCCCTTAACTTTAGTACCGTACATTGTACCAACCTGAGAGCGAAGACCTTTACCGAGGTCTTCAAGACCTGCGCCAACTGAAAGACCATCTTCAGAGAATGCAGACTGTGAACGACCATAAACAATCTGAAGGAAGAGCTCACGCATAGCAGTGTTGATAGCGTCACAAACAAGGTCTGTGTTAAGAGCTTCAAGAAGAGTTTTACCGGGAAGGATTTCACTTGCCATTGCAGCAGAGTGAGTCATACCGGAGCAACCGATTGTTTCAACAAGAGCTTCTTCAATGATACCCTCTTTAACGTTAAGAGAGAGCTTGCAAGCGCCCTGCTGAGGTGCACACCAACCCACACCGTGTGTGAAAGCGGAAATGTCTTTAATTTCGTAAGCCTTTACCCATTTGCCTTCTTCGGGAATGGGAGCGGGACCATGGTGAGGTCCTTTCTTGACCATACACATTTTTTCAACTTCATGTGAATAATTCATGATGTCAGTATCTCCTTTCGGATGTTAAATTTTTACCAAATATCATTCTATTACATCTTGTCCGCTAAGTCAAGTAAAATCATTACCAACTCTTTTAAAAAATAACAAGACAATTATTGACAATTTTATCAATTTTATATAAAGGTATTGCATTTTTCGACTTTTACAAATATAATTACATATTGGAAAAATTTCAATATATAATCTTCTTATTTGAATATATATTATTAGTCACTGCAAATCAAAATAATCGGCGAGGTCAAAAATGGTATTTTCAAGTCTTTTATTCATATATGCATTTTTGCCGATATGTCTTATTTTCTATTCTCTTATGAAAGGCATAAACGGTAAAAATATCGTTTTGCTTATCTTCTCACTCCTCTTCTACACCTGGGGTGAGCCTGTTTACGTTTTACTGCTTTTATTTATGACCTTCTGGGATTGGCTTTCCTCCCTTCTTATCGAAAAGAGCGAGTCCCCCACCAAACAAAAATTATGGTTGACTCTTTCTGTTATCGTAAACTTAGGTCTTATCGGGTATTTCAAATACACAGGCTTTATTCTTACTAACATTCAAAGCATTTTCGGTATTCCTGAAATTATACCAAAAATCGCTTTACCCATCGGAATTTCATTCTACACCTTCCAATTGCTTTCTTATGTTATTGATGTTTACAGAAAAGAAGTTCCTGCTCAGAAAAACTTTTTCTGGTTGCTTTTGTATTCAAGCCTTTTCTATCAATGTATCGCAGGTCCTATTGTCCGTTACAGCGATGTACAGAGAGAAATTAATGAAAGAAAAGTTAATTTGCCCGAGGTTGCAACCGGTGTTACCCGTTTTGTAACAGGTCTTGGTAAAAAAGCTTTGATTGCAAATGTGTGCGGCTCACTTTCTGACCAGCTTTTAGTTTCTGATGCTTTAATGAGCAGTTCTTTTGAAAGCGCTATTGCAGAGCTTTCAAGTCGTTCTGCAATTGGTATTTGGTTTGGTGTTCTTTTCTACAGCTTACAGATTTATCTTGATTTCTCTGCATATTCCGATATGGCAATCGGTATGGGACTTATGGTTGGTTTCCATTTCAAAGAAAATTTCAACTACCCCTATATTGCAAAATCCGTAACGGATTTCTGGAGAAGATGGCATATTTCATTAAGCACATTTTTCAGAGATTATGTTTACATTCCTCTTGGCGGTAACAGAAAAGGCAAGTTCAACACATACCGAAATCTTTTCATTGTGTGGCTTCTTACAGGTCTTTGGCACGGAGCAAGCTGGAACTTTGTTCTCTGGGGCCTTTTCTTCTTCGTTTTCCTTGTTATTGAAAAAATCGGGCTTTTGAAAATTCTCGAAAAAATCCCTGCATTTTTCAGTCACTTGTATCTTCTTATTGTGGTATTTTTCGGATGGATACTTTTCCGTTTCTCTGATTTCAGATACATTCCCGTTGTTATTAAAGGGCTTTTCGGCTTAAACGGTAACTCTTTTATTGACTTTGAAACAAGAACACTTTTAATCGGCAACATTATTTTTATTATTGTTGCTCTGTTCAGTGTTACACCAATTGTAAAGAGATTTTCACTGGCTTGTCAAAGCAGTGAAAAGGGTTCATTCCCCTCTGTTTTATACAAGGTTCTCAGTGTAATTCTGCCTTTGGCAATTCTTTTCCTTTCAACTCTCGCTCTTGTTGGCGACAGCTATAATCCGTTCTTGTATTTCCAGTTTTAAGAGGTAAATCGCTAACGCGATATTTGATTTTTAGTTTTTCGAGGTTTTTTAATGATTTATGACAAACCAAGGGATATAAACTTCGGTTTATTCCCCAATACCAACGGCAAAAAGCGCCGTAAAAAAGAAAAACAGAATATTGATAAAACCCTTGCTTTAAAGGCTGTTGCATTTTTCCTTATGCTTTATGTGGGCGCTACCATTTCTTTTATGATTCCCCTACGCCCCACCTATTCAGAAAGCGAAAAGCGCGACCTTAAGGAATTCCCCGAGTTTTCTTATGAAGCAATTATTTCGGGCAGTTACTTTGACGATATAAGCACCTGGTTTTCAGACACCTTTCCCTTCCGTGAGCAATTGACAAAGCTTAACACTTCCGTTAAAAAGCTTTCGGGCTTTGACTCTATTGCCATTCACGGTGATGTGGATTCAGGTGATGAAATCCCTGACACACCTATGGATATTCCTGTTACTGACGAGCCGCAGACAGAACCGCAAATAACTGCGCCCGAAACAACTACACCAATCACAACCGAACCTTCTACAACTCAAAAAACAGATGAACCTAAGCCCGATATCAAAACACAGTCTTTAGGTGCAATTCTCGTGGCCGGTAACAGTGCTTATGAATATTACAATTTTTCAAGTAAATTAGCGCCTGAATTTATAAGCTGCGTAAACAATATCAAAGGCGTTACAGGAAACAAAGCAAATGTTTATTCCATGCTTATTCCCACCAGTATGGACATTACTCTGCACGATTCCATAAGAAAAGATATCAATTCCTCCGACCAGAAGAAAGCTCTTGATTATTTCAATTCGTCATTTAAAAATGTTACTACGGTTTCAGGTATTTACGATACTCAGAGAGCCCACAGAAACGAATACACCTATTTCAGAACCGACCACCACTGGACTGCTTTAGGTGCATATTACGGTTACGAGGATTTCTGCAAAGCCAAAGGTATTACTCCTGTTCCCGTAAAAGACTATCTTACAGTTTCTTTTGACGGATTTTTAGGCACATTCTATTCAAGCTCGGGACAAAGCTCCGCCTTGGGCCAAACTCCCGACACCGTTGTTGCATATCTACCCCGAAACAATGTTGAATGCACTGTAACAGAAAGTGACGGCAATCAATTCAACTGGGATGTTATAAGCGATGTTAAGGAATATGCACCGAACCTTAAATATCTCACATTTATCGGTGGTGACCAGGCATTAGTTACCATAAGAAATCTTGATATTGAAGAAGGAGAAAGTTGCCTTGTTATCAAAGAAAGCTACGGCAACGCTTTTGTGCCCTTCCTCATCCCCCATTATAAAACCGTTTATGTAATTGACCCCCGTCATTACAAAGGTACTTTAAGCGATTTCACAACGAATACTCAGGTGGATGATATTATTTTTCTTGCCAATA
Organism: Acutalibacteraceae bacterium; assembly: GCA_045577815.1. GTDB lineage: Bacteria > Bacillota > Clostridia > Oscillospirales > Acutalibacteraceae > DTU089. The sequence goes on along the minus strand of JAZNJB010000051.1, from coordinate 108,246 downwards.
TTTCAACAACAAGAAATGAAATTTATATTGATGCGATGAAGAATTTTATACAATGATTAAAAGGTTATTCAGAAAATGAGTTTCTGAATAACCTTTTTTAGTTATCTGATTGTTAATTTGAAGCTTTCTTCATTTCCGCTTATAACTATCTCAATTGCGCTTTCATCTCTTACTGTGTAAGGGATTTCGGTGCCGTTAAGGGTTACTTTATAATCCTTCTTTTCATCGTTCATTGCAATTATTACAGTGAATTTTTCGTTGTTACCGTAATATTTGAACTCTGCTTCAAAGGATTTGCTATCATCGGAAAAAGCTTGTTTTTCAACCCACACATCAAAGCCTGTGTTAAATGTACCTGCTTTATAATATGCGGCAGTCCACAGGTTAATGGGTGCGGAAAGTCCGCCGAAGTTGTGGAACCAACCACCTCTGCCTGTTACAACATTAACCATTTCAAAGGTGTAATAGGAATATTCAACCTCGCGTTTCCATATATCAAGAGCCAATTTTGCAATTGTATATGCGAAATCGCTTTCGCCCATATCAAGCATTGTTTTCCAGATAAACCACTGATGAGGGAACCACACGTGGCCGTTCCAATAGCCGTTCACCATAAAATACCCTGCAGTCATATCAACTGCACTGATACCATAGGGTGAAAGCATTTCCTTGGGATTCGATAAGTGGTCAATAATTCTCTTTTTCTGATTATCGTCACAAACTCCTGCAATTATGGGATAGATACCATCAAGACCTTTGTTCACATTCTCCCCTGTTGAAGTTCTGAAAATCTCTGTGGGCTCATAATTTTCATCGTGGAGAACATAGGAATAATAGCCACTTTCTTCGTCCCAGGAGTACTTGTTAAGAGCATCGCTGACTCGTTTGATATCTTTGTCATACTCTGCGCTATCTTCTGTTTTACCAAGCGCCAAAGCCACCATTCTGAGAATCTTTGCGCAACGGATTAATTGAGAAGATGAAATCACGGGTGCTGCCTTATCACGAAGATTTTTATTCATCATTTCAACCTGAGCAGGATAATCATCCATACCACTTGTTGAATAGAAATAATCATAGGTTGTTGTAAGACCACTCTTGAACTTTGCAGTTGTTGAACCTCTCACTTTACCTGCGAGAAAATCGTAATAAAGCTTCGCTCTCGGGTAAAGAGAAAGAAGCTTTTCTTTATTGTTATTTTTCTTTAAAAGCTCAAGATAGAGATACATCTGCACAGGAACAGGTGAGCCGTGGTGAAGGAAGGCATAATCAGGGTTACTTTCATCACTGAGATATGTATCAAGAATATAGTGTGCATATTCCTCTGAAAGCTCTGCCATACCAAGACCAATAAAGCCTGAATCCCATGTATAAAGGCAGTCCCAACGCTTACCGGGTGTGTGGTGAATGATGTTTTCACCATGCTTATAGATGGGGTAAACAGTATTCACCATAAGAGTTGAAGCAAGAATTCTATTACTCAATTCGTACTTTTCACCATTTTTATTATAGTTGAATTTAATAGCTTTTTCTTTCTGCCTGAGATAGATTTCTTCGTATTCATTTTCACTTAAATACTTGGTTTCATTCTTGCTGATAACTGCATATTCAATGTGGCTTTCCCCTGCACCAACAAAAATAGTATGAACTATTGCATTATGGAAAAAACCTTCATCACTATGTTTACGGGAGAAGGTTTCCGTAAAGCTTTCAAGAACATCGTCAAAGGTAACATCAGAGTTTGAAAGACGGGCAGTAAGGCAGTCTTCAAGAGCACCTGTTTCAATTTTTCTGAAACGGGTGTTGTCATTAAAGGTTCTTAAAGTATATTCACCGTCAATGTTTTTATATTTTAACTTTGCGGTGAAGCCCTTGTCATTTTTCTCCTCTTTAATTTGAGGAAGGGTTTCGTTCTTCTCTTTGAAAACAGATACTTTAGGTAAATCCTCTTTTTCCACAAAGCAAAGGAAGTCAAATTCAATTGCACCCTCACCCTCTGAAACGAAGGAAAGCTTCAAATCACCTTTCTTTATTTCACCAAAAGGAATTGCCGCAATTTTAAGGTCATCAGTTGCAATAAATGTAACTACCTTATCATCATTTATGGTGAAAACTGCATCATCTTCACCGGGAATCAGGTCAACACCAACCATTTTGCCCTGCTCATAATGCAAATCGCTTGTTCGGTAGCGAACAAGAAGAAGAGCATCGTTATAATCCTCTTTAACATCAAGAGTATAGGAAACTCTGTCCCCTTTTTCATAACCGAAGGGTTTGATTACTTTATGGGGCATGTGCCATTTTCCCACTCTGTCACCAAGACCTGTTTCATTCACAAAATCAGAGCTACGGAATTCCCCCTTTTTAAAGCCATCGGGATTTTCTTCATCCCAGGGACGAGGTGAATTATAAATATATTCATCGTAATCAGTTGCTTCTTTATAGGTGCATTTTTCAGGTGTTACAAGCCTTGTATAATGGGTATAGGGATATTCAATTGAACTGAAATAGTTAACAAGGCAGTTCTGCACAAGCTCTGAATTATTTACTATCTCTGTTCTTACCAGAGTGCTTTCCTCGTCAATTTTTGAATAGGAAACATCGGCATATACCTTATCTTTCCATTCAAGGTCGTAACGATAGGAATAGAATGAATAGTCACCACTTGCAAGCCAAGGGTGGCAACCTGAGGGTACAGTTACATTTGGAACTTTTATATCTCCTCCGAAAATTGCAGGTGCTACAGTGAAATCAAAACGGATACCGCTTTTGAAACTATGCTCTGCTATTCGGGAAAGCCCCATATATTTTTTGCCATAAGGTCCCCAGGCAGGGAAACATTTTGAATAAACCATAAAAACAACCTTTCGGGAAAAATCTGATGAACTGATTATATCAGTTAACAATATGGAAAACAAGATAAAAAACAAAGAAACAAGCTCCAAACCCGAAAGTTCAGAACTTGTTCCTTTTGTTATGAATGGAAATCTAATGACTAATATATAAATTAATGTTTATTTCAGGAGTTTTCTTCTGTACTGCCACAGCTACTGCAACAACTGCAGTTGCCTGAGCACTTCTTTGCATCGGGGCAACCGATACATTTAGCACCGCTTTTTTTCGCTTTTATCACATAAGCAAGTGCCGCACCGATTATTACAGCAAGAACTGCTATAATGATAAAATTGTCCATACTCAAGCTCCTTTTTAATTTCTTTTATTTTGTTACTGCCTGTCTCTTAGTTTTGTTTGCTTTTTCTTCTTTAAGTTTTTTGTTTGCTTTAACAATAAGAACCACAATAATTGCAACAAATACTGCAACTGCAATCAATCCACCAAGGAAGCCTTTACCAAATGCACCTGTTGTAACAAGTGTACCAATCTGATATACAAGGAAACCGATTGTGAAGCCAACGCCCATCTGGAAGCCAATTCCACCCCATAACCATTTTGCACTCTTCATTTCAGAGTTCATTGCACCCATTGCTGCGAAGCAAGGTGGTGTAAAAAGGTTGAACATAAGGTAAGCAAGCGCTGCAACCTTTGTGATTGCGAATGCAGATGCAACCTCTGCCCCTGCGCCTTCCATAAGGGCAAGCTCCTCTGTATCAATAAGGTTTTCAAGTCCTACGAAACAAACTGCCAATGTACCAACAACATTTTCCTTTGCGATGAAGCCTGTAACTGCCGCTGCTGCAAGTTGCCATGAAACAACGCCTACAACGGGAATGAGAAGGTAGGAAACAGGACCTGCAATAGAAGCGAGAATTGACTGGTCTGCACTTTCTGCTACTTGGAAATTCCACGAGAATGTCTGCATAATCTGAACTGCAGTGTTGCAAAGAAGAATAATTGTTGCGGCTTTAATTATGTACGCCTTACCTCGGGAGAGCATTGAGAGTGTTGCTCTTTTAAGGCTGGGAACCTTATACTCGGGAAGTTCAATAATAAAGAATGATTTTTTCGCTTTATTACCTGTTATTTTATTTATAAGCAATGCACCGATAAAGATAATGAAAATACCCGCAAAATACATAAGAGGTCCTACCCAAGAGGCATCTTCAAAGAATGCACCTGCAAAAAGAGCAATAACAGGAAGCTTTGCACCGCAAGGCATAAAGGGTGCAAGCATTGCGGTTGCTCTTCTTTCGCGCTCATTACGGATTGTTCTGCAAGCCATAACACCCGGAATTGCACATCCTGTGCCGATAACAAAAGGAATAATAGATTTACCGGAAAGACCCACTCTTTTGAAAATAGGGTCAAGAACAACAGAGGCTCTTGCCATATAACCGCAATCCTCAAGGAGAGCGATAAGGAAATACATTACCATAACGAGAGGAAGGAAGCCGATAACAGCAACCACACCGCCGATTACACCATCTACAAGAAGTGCGGAAAGTAAGGGATTTGCATTTGCGAGAAGGTCGCCAACATACCCCTGACCGCTTTCAAGAATTCCAACGAGCCCATCTGCAATCCACACACCCGGACCTGCCTGAGAAATCCAGAAAACAAGGAACATTACAACTGCAAAAATCGGAATTCCGAGCCATTTATTAGTAAGGATATCGTCTATTTTATCCTGGAAGTTTTTTTCTTTAGTGAGAATTTTGCGGGTTTCAACTGAAGAAACAATACCGTTAACAAAGGTAAAACGTTTTTTGTCCGCTTCTTTTACTGCATCTTTATTTGTAAGGTCTATTCCACCCTGGGTATAAGGCGCAACCTGACCGCTACCCTTTTTAAGAGCTACTTGCTTGATAAGGTCTGCAAGTCCTTCGTTTTTAGAAGATGATGCAACAGTTTCAACAACGGGACAGCCCAATTTTTCTGACAATGCCTTTGTGTCAATTATAGTATTTTTCTTTTTATTGACATCGCTTTTATTAAGAGCAACAACAACGGGAATACCTAATTCCAGAAGCTGAGTTGTAAAGAAAAGACTACGGCTAAGATTTGTGGCATCCACAATATTAATAATAACATCGGGCTTTTCATTTTTCACATAATCACTTGTTACGCTTTCTTCAGATGTAAATGGTGACATTGAATAAGCACCGGGAAGGTCAACGGCAATCATTTCTTCCGAGCCATTGTAGAGACCTTTTTTTACGGGACTTTCTTTCTTTTCTACCGTAACCCCTGCCCAGTTGCCGACTTTTTCGTTTCTGCCGGTAATGGCGTTATACATTGTGGTTTTACCACTATTGGGGTTACCTGTTAATGCAACTCTCACTGTTTTTTCTCCTTATTTTACCCAAAATATGAACTCAACAAGTTAGCCACTGCTAACTCAATACCAGAAAAAAATAGCAGTTGATCAATCTAATCTTTTCAGATTTCGATTGCTTCTGCCAACTGGCTATCAATGTTGTAGCGACTATCTTTTATTGAAACAATACAACCGCCTTTTTTATGGGAAACAACTGTTATAGGTTCACCGCTATAACATCCCAAGGAAAAAAGGAATGAATCCAACTCTTCATCATCAGTAACAATGTTTTTGATGATATATTCTATTCCCTCCTGAGCATTGTTTAAGTTCATACTTTTCGCCTCACGATTGTTTGTTTGAGTTAGCCTCTGCTAACCGGTACATATTTTATCACCATCTTTTTATATTGTCAAGTATATTTTTCCAAATTTTTTAGATTTTTTAATTTCAATATATTTATAAATAAACTAATATAAACATTATATTAATATACAAGAACACAGTTGATTATTTGCCCTCTCCATATTTTTAATGAAGGTATTCTTTTTCTCTTGAATATCCGACAAATGTATGATAAACTCTGTTTGTCAGTTTTTCTACAACTGACGGATATTATATAATTGACGGAGAAAGAAAATGGCTGAGCACAGAAAAATGAACAATAATGACAGACGAGTTAAAAGAACCAAAAAGGCTCTTTATGAAGCTCTTCTTACTTTGCTGGAAGAAAAATCCATAAACGAAATTACCGTTACAGAGCTTACTACACTTGCAGATGTTAACAGAGCCACATTCTATTTTTACTATACAGATCTTATTGATATGCTCCAGCAAATTCAGAATGAGGCCTACGATTCTTTTACAGAAGTTATTCAAAAGGCTACAATACATGTTTCAACTATTGATGGCTTCACAGAATATGCAGAAAGGCTTTTCAATTACTGCAAAGAAAACGAGGCATTGGTAAGATTCATAATCAACAACGATGTTAACAATCGCCTTTATACATATATAAAACAGCTTATGCTCACAAACATACCAAATACAAAAGAAATTTTCGGTGAAAACAACCCTGCAAAATTCATTTCAAACTATGTTATTACCGCTATGATAGGTATATGCATTGACTGGATGGATGACGGAATGAAAATACCTGCCCGAGACCTTGCAGAGCTTTGCGCCAATGTTTATATAAACGGCTCATATAAAACTAAGCAGCTTTATTCTACTTATGAGAGATAAATAAACGGTGTTTCAAATCACAAAGAATTTGAAACACCGTTTTTCTTTTTACTCTACTGATTTTAACGATTCGACCATACTTATCTTCTTCAGCTTGAAGTGCATAATCACATTGACGATAATCGCAAACACAACTGTCATAGCAACTGCAATAAGGAAGCTTGTAGGCTTCAGAGTTGTGTTAAAGGTGAGCTGGTCAATATCAACAACACCAACAACCGCAACATTCAAGGGAATACCGAGAACAAGACCAATCGCTATACCTATTAAGGTAAGGAAAATGTTTTCACGATAAATATAGGCGGAAACCTCACCATTATAGAAGCCGAGAACCTTTAAGGTTGCAAGCTCTCTTATACGCTCATTAACATTGATGTTATTAAGGTTATAAAGAACAACAAATGCCAACGACATCGCCGCTATAATAAATACCAGAATAACAAGATTAAGCGTATTTACAATGTTATTGAAGTTATCAATAACAACAGTTGTGAACACTGAACCGTTTACACCACGGATTTCATTAACCGTCTTTTCAAGATATGCTTTCTGCTCTGTTGTAAAGGTATCATCAACCTTGCAGAAAAGATAGTTGTATGAAAGAGCGCTGTTAATAAGCGTACTGAAATAATAAGGGGTCATATATACATAATGGAATGTATAGTTATCAACAATGCCTGTAACAAGAACCTCATACTCATAGGTTTTTGAACCTTCGATCCATGAAACTGTGAGGGTATCACCTATTTCGGTATTTGTTTTTTCTGCAAGCTTCGTTGTAATAACCGCGCCTTCATCGGTTAAGGGAATATCAGCATCATCCAGCTTAAGGTCAATAAAATCCTGGAATTTTTCAGGAGCCTGTGGAACGAGAATATCAATTTCCATTGATTTATCCGACCTGTCAGAGAAGCCTGTGCAAACCTTAAGATAACCAAGCATTGAGCTTTCAATACCTTCAAGGGCATTCACCTGATGAACCACATCACTGTTATCATAATCAATCTGACCCTCCTTGAAAACAACCTGAAGGTCATATTGAGCAACTCCGTTTTCTTTTCCGTACTGATTATCAATAACACCACCAATAGCATTACGAAGACCAAAAGCGGCAAGAATAAGGGCGGTACAACCTGCAATACCTATAACTGTAACTGCGAAACGCTTTTTGTTTCTGAAAAGGTTTCTGACAGTAACCTTTGAGGTGAAGCTCAATTTACTCCAGATACCTTTGATATTTTCAAGGAACACTCTCTTACCTGCTTTAGGTGGCTTGGGTCGCATAAGAACTGCAGGTACTGAAACAAGCTCTTTTCTGCAAGCAAGGAATGCTGCAAGAACTGTTGAACCGATTGCAATAATAATACCAAGAATAATATATATGGGTATAAATTGAAGAATTGTTTCAGGCATTTCATACATAATTCCCCACGCACCGCATATTGCAATAGGTATTACCAACGAACCTACAATTGTACCGATTATAATACCAAACACACTCGCAAGAGCTGCATAAAGAATATATTTGCCCGAAATCATTTTATTGGAATAACCAAGAGCTTTAAGAGTACCCAACTGAGTTCTTTCTTCTTCAACCATTCTTGTCATAGTTGTAAGGCAAACCATTGTTGAAACGATAAAGAAGAATGTGGGGAAAATATAGGCAAGGCGAACCATATTGTCTGCTGCCTGACCGTAGCCCGTGTAACCGGGTGAATCGTGGCGGGTATATACTGACCAACCCACACCATCTTTTATATTCTGAAGAAGGTTTTCACCTTTTTGGTATTCTGTTTTATAAGAACCGATTTTTACATTAATCTCTTCTGAACTTGCATTATAGGTTTTTTCTGCTTTTTCGATAATTGCCTGAATATTCTGATACTGCGTACTTTTTAATGCAAGCTCTGCCTGAGCTGCCATATATTTTGTCTGAGCTTCAATTGAGCTGTACTGAAGCTTGTCACCGCTTGCTTCAATCTGAACCTTGAATTCCTCAAGCTGTCTTTCAGCATCAGCAAGCTGAACCTCTGCTTCATCAAGCTGTGTCTTTGCAGAATTAAGCTGAGCATCCGCAGCATCATATTCTGCCTTTTTAGTATCATACTCTAACTGCCCTGCTTCTTTTTCTTTCTTTGAAACTGCCAATTCTACCTGATAATGGTCAAGAAGCTGTTCCACCTCAACAATAGCATCTGCAGCCATACCCTGAGCAGTAAGGTTTGATGCAGAAAGAAGAATCTTTGCAAGCTCTGGGTTAGTTTCTTCAAGACGGTCTGCAATCTGGTCAAGGTGCAAATCCTCTTGAGAAACATTCTGATTACCCTGAAGGGTTTCAAGAGTTGACTGTGTGCTTGTGATAAGTCCTTCTGTAACTTTAATTTGCGCCTCTGCTAAAGAAAGCTGACTTTTTGCATCATCAAGCTTCTCTTTTGCGGCATCGGCTTCCATTCGCTTGGTATTATACTCGCTTTTCTTATTTGCAAGCTCAACCTTTTTATTTGCTACGGTAGTATACTTTTCGTTATACTCATTAACCGCTGCCATATATTGAGTATTACCGCTATCTAACTGTGCCTGAGCTTTCTTATACTCTTCGTCAAGAGTTTTCTGTGCCTCATCAAGCAGTTGTTCGCCTTCGCGCTCTAATTTGTAAAGTTCTTCGAGTTGCTTTTTACCATCTTCAAGCTTGGAACCGATAGTAGCTTCTGCATCCTCAATTTTTACCTTTGCTTCGCTGAGCTTCTGTGCAAGACCCACACTGAGCTTTGCGCGTCTGTCTGCGGCAATGCTTTCGCTTTCTTCTGCGATTTTCTGTCGCATTCCGGCTACGAATTCATCATATTCATCGGTATATGCTTCAAATTCGTCTGTACCCTCAAGAGTAACATAAGCTTCGCTGTAATAGTTGATTTTATCAGTAAAGGCATCATTGGTAACATAAACGAAGTCACCTAACTTACCACTACCTGCAGTTGTAACGCCACGTTCATAAGAAACCCAGTAAGGAGTCTGAACAATACCAACAACTTTAAAGATATTATTTTTAAGTGAATATGTAATTTCTTCACCGTCACCAACGACCTTGATGGTACCATCCATCTTAAATTGTTCAGGCGTTGTAAGACCGCTACAGGTTATTACACATTCATTATCTGCTTCAGGATAACGACCCTCAACCAACTTTAAACGGTTAATATAGTTAGGATCGTCAATACCATTCTGAAAATCAACGGCTTTAAATAAATCAACGCCCATAACTCTTACTGTAAGCTCAGAGCCGTCGATATCAACAATACCCTCATATTCTTCATTTTCTTCAGAATATGTCTGCACATAGCCGTCAACAAATTTTGCACCCTGAACAGCCTTAACACCTTCAATTGCGCGGACTTTTTCAAGGTCTTCCTCATAAAGTCCCATATAAGACTGCAGCCTTAAATCCATAAGGTTGTATGTATGATAATATTCGTTTGCGGTTTCCTTCATATCAGGTCCTACCGCATTCAAACCGCAGAACAATCCGCTACCCATTGCAACAATTGCGATAATTGAAACAAAGCGACTGAAGGAACGCTTTATTGAGCGCAAACTGTCTGTAACATAAGATTTTGTCATTATTACTAACTATCCTTTCTAGGATGAATTGAGTTATCCGTTACCATTCAATATCTTCAACCGATACGGGATTTTCGTTTGTTTCCATACTTACAACACGGCCACTCTTCATAGAGATAACTCTGTCCGCCATTGGAGTAATTGCCGAGTTATGAGTAATAACAATAACTGTCATACCTGTTTCACGGCTTGTGTCCTGAAGGAGCTTAAGAATCTGTTTACCTGTGTTATAGTCAAGAGCACCTGTGGGCTCGTCACACAAAAGAAGCTTTGGGTTTTTAGCAAGAGCACGAGCGATAGAAACACGCTGCTGCTCACCACCTGAAAGCTGTGCGGGGAAGTTATTGATTCTTTCTCCCAAACCAACTCTTTCAAGAACCTTTGTCGGATTAAGAGACTTTGTACCAATCTGAGTTGCAAGCTCAACATTCTCAAGAGCTGTAAGGTTAGGAACAAGGTTATAAAACTGGAAAACGAAACCAACATCATAGCGTCTGTATTCAATCAGGCGCTTACTGTCATATTCGTTAACAAGGTCACCTGCAACACGGACCTTACCGTCATCGCAATCGTCCATACCCCCAAGAATATTGAGGACAGTTGTTTTACCTGCACCACTGGCACCAACAATTACGCAGAATTCACCTTGCTCAACATTGAAGGTAACACCATCAGCGGCGTTGATAACAATCTCGCCCATTTTGTATCTTTTGTAAACGGAATCAAATTCAATAAAACTCATTTATTTCAGCCTTTCGGTTTATTTAATATGGTTACTTCCTTTATTTTACATATCGACTTATTATTTTACTATATATGGCGCAACAAGTCAATAAATTTAAATTTTAATTTACTGTAAATTTATAACAATGCTTTATATGCACTTTCCATTACCGCAGAGGCTATGGGTAATGCGGCAGATGAACCCCAACCACCGTTTTCCACCACAACCACTATTGCAACGGGACAATCAGTATTCTGAGAAAAGCCCACAAACCACGAATGTGGCTCTTCATCATCGGAAATTTCAGCAGTACCTGTTTTACCACACATCTGAAGGTCTTTAAAGCGCCAGTCACCATAATTATCTTCAACAGTAAGCCTCATCAGTTCTTCAAGTTTTCCGGCAATATCCGAGGAAATATACTCCTGACTTTCCGCTACTGTTTTTTCAACAACTCTACCCTCGGGTGTGGCAATTGTTGAAACTGCATAGGGTAAAACTGCAGTTCCCCCATTTGCAATTGAGCCAACCAGGGTCAACATATGATAAGGGTTAACGAGAGTTGTGTACTGCCCTACTCCTGCCCATGCCACATCTCCTTTTTCCGCTTCACTTAAATCGAACCGACTTTTTTCAGTCTGCCCCTTACCGAAGGAAAAGCTTTTACCAAAACCAAATTTCTTTGCAGTTGCAGTAAGCTTTTCTGCTCCCAAATCTGCACTTAACTCAGCAAAAGCACAGTTGCAGGAATTTGAAAATGCAGTTTTGAAGCTTAATTTTCCGTGACTGCGAGGACAAGTGACTTTAACCCCGGCAATAGTTGTTTCACCCTCACAGGTGTATTCCCAAGCGTCTATATCTTTTTTATTTTCGCAAACACTTGCGGCAGCAACAATTTTAAAGGTTGAGCCCGGTGTATAAAGCCCGTCAATAAGGCGGTTCATATAAATACCGTCATATTGTCCGTTTTTGTTTTCTGCGATTTCTTCCGCACCGGGTTTATTGCGAATATCATAGTTACCGCTTGAAACCGAGCAAAGAAGCTCCCCTGTTTCATAGTTGTAAGCGGCAACAACACCCTTTCTGCCGTTCAATTTATCATAAGCCACGGCGCAAAGCTCACTGTCGAGAGTTAATTCAACATCATTACCACGACCATTTTTTACCAAGGAATGAAGACCTGTTATACGATTGTAGCCGATTAACCGGGTTTTATAGGCAGTCTGAACACCTGATGAAATATAGCCCTCAGTGTCACCTACAATATGAAGAGTTGAGCGCCTTATTCTTTCGGAATCATTATAAATTCTTTCATTATTTTCTGTTTTGGCAAGAATTTCTCCGTTACGGTCAGTTATATTGCCTGCGGCAATAAAGCTACCATTTTCCGTTAAATGCGCATTAGCACGAAGAGTTGCCCAGTTTTCACCATTCACAGCAAGCTTAAAGGCTAAAAAGCCCAGACCTGCAACCACCACAACAACTAAAAGAAGTACAACAAAGCCTCGTTTTGAGGTCATTTTCATCGATCTGCTACCCCCTTTTTAGTTACCGGAGATTTTTGTATTTTGGATGTTTTTTGCGTTTTTTCTGTTTTTTGTGTATTTTGTGTATTTTGTGTTTTCTGTGTCTTTGGTGTCTTCTGTGGTCTTCTTGTATCAGGCCTGAAGCTTGCATAAGTACGGCTGTCAAGAACCTTGATAAAAGCCAACAGACAGAAGCAACTGATAATACTTGAACCACCTTTACTTACAAAGGGTAAGGTCACACCCGTAAGGGGTAAAAGGTCTGTTATACCAAACACATTGAGCATAGTCTGGAAAAGCATCATAGCACTTGCGGCAACGCCCACAATTGAATAGAATGTTGACTTTGCTTTTCCTGAATTTATAACAGCCCATACTGCAATTACACAATATGTTAAAGGAATTAAAAAGCCCATTATCATACCGAATTCTTCACAAACCACACCGAAAACCAAATCTTCCGCAGCGGCGAAAATATTACGAAGCTGACCTTTACCCAGACCAAGACCAAAAAGACCGCCCGATGCAGTATAAATAAGGGTTCTTGTTTGCTGGAAGCCACCCTCATCCATATATTCCCACACATGAAGATAGGTTGAAAAACGGCTTGCAACATAGGGCTTGAAAACAAGAATTATTCCCGCACCCAAAGCCGCCACAATGCAAATAAGCACAAGGGTTCTCACATCTCCCGAGCGCATAAATGCAATTACAATAAATGTAAAAAAGAATATTAATGCGGCACCAAAATCATACATTAAGAAAAGCTCACCCACGCATACAGCGGCAAAAACAATATACATTGTCAGGTGGCGTATAGACTGAAGCTTTTCAAGAGTTACCGCACCTGCAAAAATAAATGCTACCTTAACAAGCTCTGAGGGTTGAATGGAAATACCTCCCAGATTAAGCCAGCTCAAAGCACCATTGGTAGGCTCGGCAATAGCAAGAGTTACTGCAAGAAGACCGATTGCACAAAATGCTACCGTCCAACGAAGAGCCTTAACCACACTTACAAAGCGCATAAGCATAAGAAGAGCGCAGAAGGCTACAACACCCAGAATAACCGCAAAAAACTGCTTCATAACTGTTTCGGGGTACATACTGCCCACTATGGCAAGACCCACGGAAGCAAACATAAATCCAATCATTTCAAGCTCGAAATTATTAATCCGCATAACAAATGAAGCGAATGCAAAATACAGCCACTGCAAAGCAATAAAGCACAAATAAACAAGCAGAACCTGCCCGTTAAACGCTCCACCGGGAAACAAATTAATAAGCATAGAGCATAGATTGAAAACTGCAAGTAAAATAAGAATAATTCCGTAGGAGGCTCGTCCTGCAGAACCGCTTTTGTCTTTGATATACTTGTATTTAGCTTCCTTGAGAGTGTATTCAAGTCCGCCCATTCCTACTGTATCACCATCATAAATATGGCTTTTACCATTGATTTTCTCACCATTGACGGTAACACCCGATTTTGAAAAGGTATCAAATATAACAAAGCCTTTGTTACGGTAGGCAATAACCGCGTGAAGACGGGAAATTGTTTCAAAGGGCAAAACTATATCACATTTTTTGTTTCTGCCTATTGATACCTCTCTGTCATAAAGCGGGAGTCCCTCACCTGTTATAGTGTTTATAAGCTTTGCTCTTAAAGGGTCAGTTGTCTTTTTGCAGAAAAGGGCAACCAGCATTCTTATTACAACAAAAAGAGTTATTCCCAGCATTAAGTATCTCAAAAAGGGTGCGATTGCATTAACAAACTCCACAGACAACATCTCCTTTCAAATTATCTTAATTACTTATTTTACCACAATTCACTTCAATAATCAACGGCACAAAGCAATTCAAATGTTAACCTTTTAAGAAATTTATGTTAATTTATTCCTTTGGGACAAATCACCTTGACTTTACCCCCTATTATATAGTATATTAATATATTAGAGATGTATTGAACGGAGGATTTATTATGTCTGTTACAAAAAACATTTATGGTGTTACAAATGGCAAAGAGGTTAACGCTTTTGTTATTGAAAATAAGAATGGCTTAAAGGCACAGCTTATTGAAAAAGGTGCTACTCTTGACAAGCTTTTTATAAAAGATAAAAACGGAAATTTAATTGATGTTCTTATTGGCTTCGATACACTTGAGGACCACCTTACCCAAGGTGATTATCAGGGAGTTATTGTTGGTCAGTATGCAAACCGCATTAAAGACGGTAAATTCACCATTGACGGCACTGAATATAATGTAACCCTCAATGAAAAAGGTATCACCTCTCTTCATGGCGGTGCAGAATATTCTTCTGAAATCTGGTGCGGAGAAATTGTTTCAGAAAATGCAGTTAAGTTTACATATCACAGTCCCGATGGTCGCGAGGGTTTCCCCGGAAATGTTGATGTAGAGGTTACATACACCTTCACAGATGAAGATGAGCTTGTTCTCAAGTACAAGGCAGTTTCCGACAAAAAAACTGTTATTAACCTTACAAATCACGCTTTCTTCAACCTTAACGGCTTTGACAGTGGCGATGTGCTTAATCACATTCTTACAATCAATGCAGACCGTTACACACCTATTGACGAAATCAGCATCCCCACAGGCACACTTGATTGTGTTGAGGGCACCCCATTTGATTTTACAGAGCCTAAAACTATCGGCAAAGACATTAATAAAGACCATATTCAGCTCAAAAACGGCAACGGCTATGACCACAATTTCTGCATAAAGGATTTTGACGGCACATTGAAGCTTGCTGCATCCGTTATTGGTGATAAGAGCGGAATAAAAATGGAGGTTAAAACAGATTTACCAGGTATTCAGCTTTACACAGGCAATTTCCTTGACGGCTCACTTATTGGTAAAGCAGGGCTACCCGTTCATTTCAGAACTGCATTCTGCTACGAAACCCAGGTATTCCCCGATTCACCAAACCACCCCGAATGGTGCAAATGCGTTTATGATGCAGGTGAGGAATACAAAACCACAACAGTATTTTCATTTTCAATTAACAAATAAGCCACTTTTTAACAATTAGTTCATTGACCTTACAGGGTTAATTTGGTATAATCCAAAAGTTGTAAAATTCTATTTCTGAAAGGAGACGATACAATGAAAAGGTTTTCAAAAACAATTTCTTCTGTTATTGCTATTATTATGGCTTTAGCAGTTGTTTGTCCGTCTGCTTTTGCAAGAGAGTTTGCACCCGTCATTGATGCCACAAACGTCGGTGTAAACACTCAGTATAAATATGAAGAAAATGATCCTTCATGGCTTCGTCAATTAACCATCAAGGAAGATATGCTTTCTTCAAGCGGTCTTATGAATGAAGAAGTTCTTCACCCTGTTTGCAGCTACCCTTACACCTCTGATGCTCCGCATTTCAAGGCTCAGGTTGAAGAATATATCGAAATTTACACTCTTGATGACGATTCCCAAAGAGCTGCTTATCTTTATCTTCTTGAACAGATTGGTGCTCTCGGTATAATTGCTAATCCCGAAACAAGCGATAAATCAAAAGCAGAGTGGTTAAGAGAGCACGGTATAATTATCACCAAAGAGGATGAAAAAGACCCCGATAAAAAGCTTATGATAAGCGCCTTGTACGCCCTTATGTACAACGATTTTTATTATGTTATAAAGGGTGAGAGATTGAGCATCCCCGAGGGAACAACCCTGGAAGAAGCAACTGTTATGTATCTTATGGGGCTTTCGGGCGAAAACACTCAGTTAACTGAATTCGTTCTTAAATTCTTTGGAAAAACTTCAGTAGGAAATCTTGAGGATTACATATACTACACTTCTTTAATGGCTTTATATACTCAGGGCTATGTTTCCCCACTTGAAATTCCTACACTTTCAAGAGAAGAGGTTTTCAGACGAGTTGCTATTATGACAATCCGCAACGCAGGAATTGCCATTGATTCTGAAACTGCAACTACTGAGGAAATCCGCCATAAATACCTTGCGGCTATGTTAGGAACTCAGTATTCAGTAACAATTGACCCGACCGCGTTCAAAAAAGCGTTAGACAAGAACACTGCTCCTTATTACATACTTCAGCGTATGGCGTACGAAGATTCAAAGGTTACAATTTCAGCTACCAGATACACCTATGAGGAATGCTTCAAAATCGTTCTTCAGAAAACCCATCGCTTTGACCTTGAAAACGAATTTTACTCCGATATTTATGAATATGATATTCATTTAGATAACATCAGAAAAAACATTTCCGTTAACACTAACCCCATCATAAAAAACGGAACAAAAATCTCAATTAACGGCGTGGATGTTACGGCAGGCTCTTATGCACTTGTTGAATTGGCAGGTAAAGCCAGAGAAACAATTACAATTATCTGCAAAAATACCACAAACAAAAAATCCTATCAAACAATATACAAGGTTAATGTTCATCAGGGCATAACAGAAGCTCCTGACAGTGACCTTACAGGTCTAATTCCCACTTTAGCTGTGGGTACTGATAAAGATGAAAGCAACACCTCTCCCTCCTCAACCGCCACCTCATCCCCATCCTCAGCCGCCCCCTCCTTATCAGGCAATTTGCAGTTACCGGCTCTCACAGATGCTTACGGCAACCTTAACAATGCCGTTTCACCTATGCTTGACAATATTCTTTCCCTAAATGATAAAGGTCAGTTAGTTGACAAATACGGAAACATTGTAAGCGATTCCACCTACGAAACTCTTCCGGCAGAGTATGATTACATTCTCAACAGTGACGGAATTGTTTCAGTTGTTATTACTGATAAAAAGACTACCGAGCCCACCACAGAGAGTTCAGAAGATAAAATTCCGGAAGAAGAAACAAGAAAAATTATTATCATTGTTTCCGCTTGCTGTCTTATAGGATTAATTATCGCTATTATTGTGGTGCTTGTTGTTTCCAAATCCAAGAGTAAGATGACAAAATCTGAAAAAATGAGAGCGAGAAAAGCAAAGGAAAGCCGAAGACGAAAAAAATAGGAAAATTAAAACAATGGCAGTTTACTTAATTTCATATTTAGTATACTGCCATTTTTGTTAAACAAAAATAATATATTATTTTAAAAATTGTTCATAAATTATGCAACTATATGGTATATAATACTTTTAGAATAGGAGGAATTGATATGGCTAATGAAAGAATTCTCATTGTTGACGATGATATCAATATTTGCGAGCTTTTAAGATTATATCTTGAAAAAGATGGCTTCCAGACCGATATTGTAACCGACGGCATTAAAGCAATTGAAGCCTTTAATTCTATTAATCCCGATCTTGTGCTTCTTGACATTATGCTTCCGGGACTTGATGGTTGGCAGATTTGCAGAGAAATCCGCAAAACCTCTCAGGCACCTATTATTATGCTCACTGCAAAGGGCGAAACCTTTGACAAGGTTTTGGGTCTTGAATTAGGTGCGGATGATTACATTACAAAGCCTTTTGAAACAAAAGAGGTTATTGCCCGAATCAAAGCGGTTCTCAGACGTTCTTCAGCAATTTCAGTTGCAACAGAAGCTATAAAAGAGGTTAATTTCGACAAGCTTTCAATTAACCTTACGAACTATGAGCTCAAAGTTGATGGCGTTGCAATTGATACTCCCCCGAAAGAGCTTGAGCTTGTTTTCCACCTCGCAAGTAACCCCAACAGAGTTTACACCCGCGACCAGCTTCTTGACGAGGTATGGGGTTTTGAATACTATGGCGACTCAAGAACTGTTGATGTACATGTTAAGCGCTTAAGAGAAAAGCTCGAGGGTGTTTCAGACAAATGGGAGCTTAAAACAGTATGGGGCGTAGGCTACAAATTTGAAACTAAATAATATGGCTCGTATTCATTCAAAAAAAGGCGCGTTCTTTTTCAAATATTTCTTTATATTTTCCGCTATTGTACTTATCAGCTTTCTAATTATAGGCGTAGCCCTAATGATTTTCACATCAGGCTTTTTGCGTACTCACGACAGAAACACTACCTCCCTTTATGCAAAGGAAATTGCCTCAACAATGACAGAGCTTGTTGAATCATCTACCACAACCCGCAATCCTGAAGGGTCTGCGCTTATTCTTCTAAATTCCCTTGACCTTATGGCAGATTGCACGGGTTATGATGTTTTCATTTGCAATAAGGATGGTTCTGTTGCTGCTTGTAGTGATATGCTTACGGGCTTCAAATTGGAAAGTGGCGGTTGCGAAAAGCACAAAAATTTACTTTTATCAATGGCTTATATTCAAAAAGCTAAAAAAGGCGGTTTTTCAGAATTTTCCACAATGGATTCTTTTTACAACAGTGTTCACTCTGTTTCTATGGAGCCTATTACCATTAAAGATGAATTCACCGGATTTGCGGTTGTTGCCGCCCCGCTTGAAGGGGCTTTGGTTAATAACCTCAGAAATGTTTTAAGAATGTTCCTTTTCGCAGCAGGTCTTGCACTTATTCTTGTTACAATAGCCGTTTACATTATGACGGAAAAAATCGCAAAGCCTATCAGGAACCTTGAAAATGCAACCCGTTGCTACTCTTCGGGAGATTTTTCATACAAGGTACCCGAGCTTCATTCCCATGATGAGCTTGCAGAGCTTATAACAAAATTCAACTCAATGGCAAACTCACTGGAACAGCTTGAAAATTCCAGACGAAGCTTTGTTGCCAATGTTTCTCACGAATTCAAAACACCAATGACTACTATTGGCGGTTTTATTAACGGAATTCTTGACGGAACAATTCCACCCGAAAAACAAAACTACTATTTAGAAATTGTTTCTTCAGAAATCAACAGACTCTCCCGAATGGTTACAATGATGCTCAATATTTCCAAAATCGAAACAGGAAATGCGGATTTAACTATTGAGCAATTTGACATTTCAGGAAAGCTTGTTACAACCTTCCTTGGTTTTGAGCAATTGGTTTCAAATAAAAATATTGAGGTTGAAGGCTTTGAGGATTTGCCTCAGGCTTTGGTTCACGGTGACAGTGCAATGATTGACCAGGTTATTTATAACCTTGTTGACAATGCAGTTAAATTCACAAACGAAGGCGGAAAAATCATTGTAAACGCCACAACCGATAAAAAATACAGTTATTTCTCCGTTACAAATAGCGGAAGAGGTATTCCAAAGAAAGATATTGATAAAATCTTTGAAAGATTTTATAAGGTTGACCAGTCACGAAGCACCGATGTTAAAAGCACGGGCTTAGGTCTTTTCCTTGTAAAGAGTATAGTTGACCTGCACGGTGGAACCATAACCGTAGACAGCGAGCCTGATAATTTCACAAGATTTACAGTAAAATTACCGAAATAAATTGGTGATAAAATCACCCTGGAGGATTACAAATGGACGATAATTTCAATGTTAACAACACTTACGGCACAGCTGCTTCTGATAATGCGCCAGCAGAGCCTGCTCCTTACGGCGCCCAATCAGAATCTGCGCCCGCAAGCTCTGCCCCAATGGGTACTGCACCTGCAGGAAATGCACCTTATACAAATAACAATCCCTATGGTGCATCTTATTCAGTGCCGAACACCCCTTACAATGCGCAACAGCCCTTTTCACAGCAATCTCCATATAACCAAACAAATAACCAATACGGCAACGCTCCTGCATATAATCAGAATGCGTATAACCAGACTGCGTATATTGACCCCAATTCCAAGCCAAATAAAAAGAAAAATACAGGCAGAAATATTTTTGTTGCCCTTGTATGTGCTTGCATAGTAATTGCTTCTGTTGCTATCGGTGTTTCTGTTACAGGTGATAGTGATTCACCCATTAAAACAGAACAGGGTGACAAGGATTCAGGCAAAGATAATAACAAAAGCTCAGGCGCTACTGCAAAAACCGAAGATTCTCCTATTACCTTCTCCGAATATTCGGGCAAGGGTGCTATGACACCTGAACAAATTTATGAGGAAGCTAAAGAAATCAATGTTGGTGTTATTGTTTATGCGCAGAACCAAAAGGTTGGCGAAGGCTCAGGCATTATCGTAGGCGCAGACAAAGAAAAGAAAAATACTTATATCATTACTGCCGCTCACGTTATTGCAGACCAAGGCGTAAGCGTTCAGATTCAGACAAATGACGGCAAGGAATATGATGCAACTATTGTAGGCTTTGACACAAAAACAGATATCGGTGTTCTCAGAGTAGAAAAAACAGGCTTTAAAGCCGCAACCTTCGGTAACTCTGACAAGCTCAATGTTGGTCAGAAGGTTTATGCAATCGGTAATCCCGGCGGAACAGTTTTCTTCGGTTCATTTACAAATGGTATAATCAGTGCTATTGACAGACCCGTTGCTTCAAGCACAAGCGCTTATGACCTCCCCTGTATTCAGCACAATGCGGCTATTAACCCCGGTAACTCCGGCGGTGCGCTTCTCAATGAATTCGGTCAGGTAATCGGTCTCAACTCTTCTAAAATTACAGATACTGAATATGAAGGTATGGGCTTCTCCGTTCCCTCAAACACAATGCTTGAAATTTACAAAGACATTGTTGCAAACGGCTATGTTACAAACAGACCTATGCTGGGCATTTCATACTACACAGTTGCGAGTGATTACACATATTCTGCAATCGCTTGGAAAAACAACCTTCCCTATGGCTCAATTGTTGTTGCGGCAATGACTGATGACAGTGACCTTGCAAAGCAAGGAATCAAGGTTGGCGATATTATCACCGCAGTAAACGGCAAGGCTCTCGATTCAACAGATGTTCTTCTTGAAGTAATCGAAAACGGTAAGGTTGGCGATACAATTACACTTTCCGTTTGCAGACTTAATAATTCAGGTGCAGTAAGCAGTAAATTTGATGCAAAGGTTAAGCTTATTGAAGATAAAGGCGAAACCGCTACACCACAGCAGCAAGAACAACCCACAGACCCCTTCAGCAGTTATTTCGGTAATGGATTTGGATACTAAGAAAAAAGTCACTCCGCGAGGAGTGACTTTTTTAATGCGAAATTCGCATTTATTCTTCTATGTTCCACCTATCAATACCACCGCGCTGCATTGCGCCGATTATTCTTTCAGGCACATCGCCATATTCATCAGAAAGCCTTTGGAGAAGAATTTTTGTATCCTCTCTTTTGGTTTTCTCGTTGGCAGGGCATTTACTTTCTATAACAGGCAGATTAAGGCGTTCCACAGCCTGTTCTACGGCAGTTTCACGAACATATATGAGAGGCCTTATCATTGTGATATCTCGCCTTGAAAGGTAGGTTACAGGGGCAAAGCAACCGATACGACTTTCTATAAGAAGATTCATCATAAAGGTCTCTGCCGCATCGTCAAGATGGTGACCTAAAGCAATTTTGTTGCAACCCAATTGCTTTGCAGTATCGTGAAGAATGCCTCTTCTCATTCTGGCACAAAGTGAACAAGGACACTCTTCTTTTCTTATCTCAAAAATGATTTCATACAAATCGGTTTTCTGAATAACATACTCTATACCATATTCATCGCAGAGCTTCTGAATTTCGGAAAAGTCTCCGTCCTTTTTATCAAAGCGCATATCAAGAGTTATTGCAACTATCTCAAAATCCGCAGGGTAAAAACGCTTCAAATCGCACAAAGCCTTTAAAAGCATAACGGAATCTTTACCACCCGATACACCAACAGCAATTCTGTCGCCATCCTGAATCATTTTATAATCATCAACAGCGGCTCGGGTCCTACTTAAAATTTTTCTCATAAGGACTTATTCCTCTTTGTTTTTTCTTTTTTTATCTTCCCCGGAAATATCAATATCCTCTTCCTTGGGAACGCGCTTTAAAGATACTGCAAGAATAACAACACTTACAACAAGTGCCGACACAAGAACTGCAATATAAACTGTTTTCTGTCCCTCGCTCATTTGTTTTTTTTCTGTAGTATCTTCAATTAAGCCATCGGTATCTTCAACAAAATCTGTATATCGTTTATTTACATCAATTTCCAGAACAAATTCAGTTGTTTCATCTGTTTTATCTTTGTCATTACCTGCAAAAGCAGTAAAAGAAGCTCCACTCAATAAAAGCATTACACACAAAAGAACAGAAATGATTCTTTTCATTTTTCTCACACTCTTTTTAAAATTTCATCTTTCAATTTAAAAATAGATTTTTCTAATATACTTCTCGGGCAGGCAACATTAAGCCTTGTGAAGCCCTTGCCGTTTTCACCGAACCAGAAGCCGGGGTCCTGAATAATTCCGCATTCGTTCTGCAAGAACAAATCAAGCGCTTCATCATTCATCCCAAGCTTTCTCATATCAAGCCACATTAAATAAGTCCCTTGACAATCATAAATTTTAATTTCGGGAATATCTTTTAAAATATCATTTACAAGCTTTATGTTCTCTTCAATATAATCATTTACTGCATCAATCCAATAGTCGCATTTTGTATATGCAGCAATTGTTGCAGGGCGTGAAACACAGTTGATACAGCTATAACCATCTGCTGATAATTGAGCTTGAAATTTTTCTCTTAAAGCTCTATCGGCAATAATAATATTTGATGTGCCCAGACCTGCAAGATTAAAGGTTTTGCTGACTGCAGTGCAGATAACTGTGTTTTTTGAGAATTTATTATCAACATTATTGATTACAATATGCTCTCTATCTTTCCTTACAAGGTCAAAATGAATTTCATCGCTTACAAGAACCACATTATTTTTAAGGCAGATTTCCCCCACCCTTTTAAGCTCTTGCTTACTCCACACTCTGCCCACAGGGTTATGAGGACTGCAAAGAAGCATTAATTTAACATCATCCTGTGATGCAATTTCCTCTAATTCCTCAAAATTCATTTTATAGGTATTGCCCTCGGGAATGAGAGGATTATCTGCAATAACTCTTTTATTATTGATAATAGATTTTGAAAATGGATAATAAACAGGAGATTGGATTATAACCTTATCACCCTCATTGGTAAAGGCTCTGATAGCAGTATTTATTGCAAAAACCACACCACCAACGCAGGTAATCCAATCATTTTCTATTTTAAAACTATGACGGCGATAAAGAAATTCACGGACACAGTCGCGATATTCCTCATCTGCATCCGTATAGCAAAAGAAGCCGTTTTCCGTAAAAGCCTTTATAGCATCTCGTACCTCTTTGGGTGTCCGAAATTCCATATCGGCAACAGAAAGAGGATATGCTCCCCTTTCTATCAAGCCCTCGGGAATGGTTGTGTCCCATTTATATGAACCGCTGTTTTTTCTGTTAAAAACTTTGTCAAACATAGAAATTTACCTTTATGCATTTATGAAAAGTATTGAGGAAGCAAGCATTATCTGTCCCCAGAAATATGTAAGAATATTGAATATTTTTAAGGGATAATTTTTTCTTTGATTTGCAAACATTATAACGCCCAAGGAAGCATCTGAAAGGACAAAGAAGAAGGAGCCAAGTGTTAACACAACAAAGGCTATGAAACCGCCCTCTGCACCGCTTTGCCATTGGTGGTAGCCTAAAGCAGTTGCTTTAGTGAACATAAATGTAAGAATAATGAAATAAATCCATATTCCAATAGCTACAATCTTCGGTGTCATTTTCATTTTTATTACTTTCATAACTATAAAAGCTATAACAAGAACTGTAACACCGATCAGAAGCTCTGGAGCATTGATCATACTATACTCTTCAAAAAGAGCGGGCAATGCCTTTACATAAGCACCTATATAGAAAAAGTGACCTACGAGAAAGCTGATAAAGCCTGTTACAAAATATGCATCCGAAGGCTTTGCATGTAAGAAATAATCCCCTATCCAGCCAAAAATCAAACCAACAAGCATTGTAATTGCATAGCTTGAGAAATTATTTGAAATAAACATTGAAAGCACACCAATGCACACAAACATTGTTGCGCAGATCATTTTAAGTATTAAGGATTTAGTGCATTTTTCAGGCCAGAGTGCCTTAAGATACCAAGGCACACAAACAACCTCAACTAATAAACACACCGCAAAAAGAACCCACAATGCCATTTTCATCCCTCACCGCATAATTGTTAGTTATATTGTAGCATACAAGAAATAAAAAGGCAACAACTTATAAAAGTGGAAAGTGGAAAATGGAAAGTAGAAAATGGAAAGTGGAAAATTTCGGGACCTGCGGTCGGCATTTATAAAAGTGGCAAATTGAAAGTGGAATGTGGAAAATTTCGGGACCTGCGGTCGGCGTTATAATTGTAGGGAACGGTCTTGACCGTTCCGCCGCATAAATCGTTACAAAATCTTGCGGTCGGGTCAAGACCCGACCCTACATTGCTTTACTTTACCTATTGCGAAGCTGATATAATATTCGGAAGCGTAGTTTCCCCAACATTTCGAATTTCAATTTCAAATTCCGCATTATAAAAAATTCCCCTTACCGATTTGGTAAGGGGAAAAAGCTTCAATTAATATTTGAAGTTTGAGTATTCGCAGTTGTTATAAAGAGTACCGCCAATGTCAAGAGTGAACATTGTGATTTTTGCATTAGCTTTAATATCAACTGTTGCATAGTGACCAAGCTTAACGAACTTTCCGTCTTTAGTCATTTCTGCAGTAATCTTATAGCCTTTGTAGTTAACTGAACGGCTATTGATTGCGCTAACAACAGGAACATCATTTTTGATTGTTTCTTCGATATCCTCCCAGAAGAGAACTGAAGATGTAACCTTTGCAAGGAAGCTTGATTCTTCGTTCATGGGAGTATCTTCGTCAGCCATAATGATTGTGATTTCATAGTTACCGTTTGCAAGGTCCTTCTTCTCTGCTTTTACAACCTTTGAAAGATCTGTAAGAGTACAGTCAGGGAAACGGTTTTTAGCATCGTCAGAACCTTTAGCCTGAATCTGAACCTCAGCCTCTTCTTTAGTTGTCATAAAGTTATCGATAACGGGCTGAAGAATGCTACCAACAGAACCTACCTGAAGGTTTTCAAGAACCTGCCATTCGATTTTGTCATAACCTGCATTGCCTTTTGCTGCAAGGTTGTGAGCTGCATCCTTATAGAAATTAAAGGTTTTTGCTTTATCCCAAGCTGCAGTTGCGCCACCCTTATCGTCTGCAGGTTTGTTTGCATCCGGTTTTGTACCTGCATCGGGAGTTGTGCCTGCATCGGGAGTTGTGCCTGCATCAGGAGTTGTACCTGCATCAGGAGTTGTGCCTGCATCGGGAGTTGTTGCTACGTTGCCACCGGGATTTGTAGCTGTACCCTGCTGCTGCGTTTGTCCACCTGAGGGAGCTGCTGCAATTTCATTTTTTGCAAGAAAAACGATAGAAGCAACTGAAACTGCATTACTTGCGATTACCGTGAAAACAAGAGCAACTGCAAGAATGATAGCAATAATTTTTAAATCTGTGCTTTTCATTACCTATAACCTCTTTCATATTTGCATTTTTATGCATATTTATTAACACTATTAGATTAAACCAAAATTTTCAAAATGTCAATACTATATATTATACAAAAGAAGATGTTTTTAGTTGTGCAAAAGAAAAAGCGGTCCGCTTTCGCGAACCGCCTTATGTATCTCAAATTAATATTTGAAATCTGTATATTTAGCGTTGAACTCAAGTTCACCTGTTGCATTGATAGAACCGTTAAGGTTAGCTGTAATGTAGCCAATACCATTATGTGTAATGCTTTCGAACTTGCCGTCTGCTGTCATGATAGCTGTGATTGTATAGTCCTTGTAAACGATCTGACCTTCAAGGCTCTTAACAATAGCAATATTTGCAGCTTCTTTCTGAACATCACCATAATCAAGGAATTCTCTTGACATTAACTGAAGACCATCAGGATCACTATAACTGGGGTTAGTGAAGTCAACTAAAACGATTGTAACCTTATAATTGCTACCCTCTTTAACAGCTGTAGCACTCTTGATATACTTTTTGTTGCAGTTACTTGCAGGCATTCTGTTTTTAGCATCGTCAGAACCCTTTGCGTTAACTTTTACTTCAGCTTCGTCCTCTGTTGTCATAAAGCCTTCCAAGATAGGCATAATAACGCTGTCAAGAATACCAAGACCTTCTATTTTGAGAGGTGTCTGCCAACCGATTTTGTTGTAGCCTGCAATACCCTTTGTGTGGATAGCGTTAGCAGCCTTTGAGTATGCTGCGAAAGGATCCTTCATAATGGGGTTGTTGTCAACAGCGGGTTTGTTTGCATCTTCAGCAGGTTTGTTTGCATCTTCAGCGGGCTTATTTGCATCTTCAGCGGGTTTGTTTGCATCTGCATTAGCATTAGCGTTAGCATCTGCATTAGCGTTAGCATTAGCATCTGTGTTTGCGTTTGCGTTAGCATCAGTATTTGTGTTTGTATCTGCTGCAGGAGCAGTTGTTTCGGGTGTTACTGTGCTGTTAGTGTTAGTGTTTGTGTTTGTGTTTGCATTGTTAGCATTAGCATCAGTGTTTGTTGAGTCACCTGATGCATCTGCAGTACCTTCCTGAACTGTTGCTGCATCTTTTGCAAGGAAAACAACAGAAGCGATGGAAACTGCGTTGCTTGTTACGATTGTGAAGAAAAGTGCTATACTGAGAATTATAGCAACAACCTTCATATCTGAATTTTTCATTGGTATAATACCCCTTTCAACTTTGTGGTACTGCATAACAACAAATCTATACAATAACACATTATTTTTCAGTATCTTTAGATTACTCTAAAAAGCGAAAAAAGTCAAGTGCATTTTTTTCAAATGCACTGACTTAATTAATTTTCGTCAAAAAGACCAAATTCACTTACATTTTTTGTGTATTCCATATATTTCGAGCATATTCGTTAATAGCTCTGTCCGCAGCAAATCTGCCTGAATATGCAATATTGAGAAGTGACATCTGATTCCATTTCTTACGGTCCTTGAAGGTCTCTCTCACCTTTTTCTGCGCTCTCTGATAATCTGCAAAATCAGCGAGGACCATAAAGGGATCGTGATGAATTATTGTTCCTGAAATATCGGAGAAATCCTTACCATCAATTCCGTTATGGGTGATGAAATCAAGAACCTTGCGGAGCTCGGGATTATTATTGTAATAATTCTGAGGATTATAGCCTGCTCTGCGAAGCTCGTTAACCTCTTCTGTTCTCATACCGAAGAGGAACATATTCTCGTCCCCTACTGATTCGTGAATTTCAACATTAGCGCCATCAAGAGTACCGATAGTAAGAGCACCATTCATCATAAGCTTCATATTACCTGTACCGCTTGCTTCCTTACCTGCAAGAGAAATCTGCTCGGAAACATCTGCCGCAGGCATAAGTCTTTCTGCATTTGTTACATTATAATCCTCAACATAGAGAACCTTGAGCCTGCCTTTAACATCGGGATCTTTATCAATCATTTCACCGAGAGCAAGAATGAAGCTGATAATTCTCTGAGCAACAAAGTAACCGGGAGCTGCCTTTGCACCGAAAATATAGGTCTTAGGAACGAAATCCCCGTTGGGATTTTCTTTGATTGCAAGATATTCTGAAACGATGTTAAGAGCATTCAGATGCTGACGCTTGTATTCGTGCAATCTCTTAACCTGAACGTCAAAGATTGAGTTTGTATCAAGCTCAACCCCTGTTGTTTTCTTGATGTGCTTAGCAAAAGCTTCTTTATTTGCTTTTTTGATTTCACCGATTTTATTAAGAACCTCTTCATCATCCTTGAAATCTGCAAGCTTTGAAAGATGCTCTGCATCATAAATGAATTTATCGTTACCTGTAAGCTCTTTGATATATTCAGTCAAAGCAGGGTTCGCCTGACAGAGCCAACGTCTGTGAGCAATACCGTTTGTAACATTTGTGAATTTATCGGGTGTAAGGCGATAGAAATCATTAAAGAGAGTGTCTTTAAGAATCTGGCTGTGAAGAGCGGAAACACCGTTAACCTTATGGCTTGCGGCAACGCAAAGGTTTGCCATACGCACTGCGCCACCTGAAATAATTGCAGTACGCTCAACATAATCTGCATCGTGGGTGCTTTCCCAGACATAAGCACGGAAGCGATTATCAATTTCTTTAATGATATTGTATATACGTGGAATAAGGCGTTTTACAAGCTCCTCGCTCCAGCATTCAAGAGCCTCGCTCATAACTGTATGGTTAGTGTAAGCAACTGTGTTTGTAACAATTCTCCATGCATCGTCCCAACCATAGCCACATTCATCAAGAAGGATTCTCATAAGCTCGGGAATTGCCATTGTGGGATGAGTATCGTTAATGTGAATTGCGATTTTTTCGGGAAGATTGTCAATTGTGCCGTATTCACGAAGATGGTGGCGAACAATATCCTGAACAGATGCAGAAACAAGGAAATACTGCTGACGGAGTCTTAAGGATTTTCCTTCAGGGTGGTTATCCATAGGATAAAGAACCTTACTGATAACCTCTGCCATTGCCTGACGCTCCATTGAACGCATAAAGTCGCCCTGGTTAAAGGCTTTCATATCGAACTCGGGTGCTCTTGCACTCCAGAGACGAAGGCAACTGATACCCTTACCATCCTTACCTGCAACAAACATATCATAAGGCACAGCCTGAATAATATTACCGTTTTCAATTTCAACATGGTGATAGTGATTGTCCCATCTCTCCTTGAGAGTACCCTCAAAGCAAACATCAACTGCACTGCTCTCGCGAGGCTGCAACCATACCTCACCACCGGGAAGCCAGTTATCAGGAAGCTCAGTCTGCCTGCCTTCAACAAGCTTCTGACGGAAAATACCATATTCATAAAGAATTGAATAACCTCTTGCAGGATAGCCCTGAGTTGCAAGACCATCAAGATAACAAGCTGCAAGACGACCGAGACCGCCATTACCGAGACCTGCATCAGGCTCGCAATCATAAAGAGATTCAAGACTGATTCCGTAATCCTTTAAGACGCTTTCAAATGTTTTTGTAAGATTAAGGTTAAAAAGACTGTTCTTAAGAGAACGGCCCATAAGAAATTCCATTGAAAGATAGCAAACTCTTTTTTTGCCTTCTTCATCCGCTTTTTTACCAAGCTCCGCTCTACCCTGAGCCATCATATCGCGGACTATCATTGAAACCGCTTTATAGTACTGGTCATAGGTTGCGTTTTCGGTAGAGATACCGAAAAAGTGGAGAAGTTTATTTTCAAGCATTTCCTTCGCTTGCTTCTTTGTAAGCTTATAATTCATACAAATCCTCCAAAAATATTATAAAAAACCATAGTTTTTTACTGTTCGATTATACATATTACACTAAAATCACACTAAAATCAACTATAATAAGGCGAAAAATTGTATAATATATTATGTTAATTTTTGGACAGTTTTTCGGTAACCCGACCTCCCTGGCGAAGGGAGGGGGACCGCGCCGAAGCTCGCCTTTGGCGTAGTGGAGGGTTCTAGTGCCGTAAGGCGCGTATAATAAAATCCTTTACCTTATAAGAGAAAAGTTTTACAAAGCAGTAAAAATACTACACCCGGAACGGAAAAAAGCACACTAAAAGCAACAGAAAATATATTAATTCCCAAAGAAAGCGGAACAAAGAAATTCACTGCCCAAACAGCACTTAATGCACCGATTCCACCAAGTGCACTTGTGAAAAAGGCTTTTAAAAAATTACCGCTTGCTTTGAATATTATTAACGCTATTATTAAAGCTGCAACACCGATAAAATAAATCATTTATTCACTTCCTTCAATTTGTTCAGTAGGTAGTCGTGTTTAACCTCAAGACTGCGAAGCTCCAGAATCGCCGACTCCACAAGGGCATTTTCATTTGCTACCGAAAGCTTGAAATAGGCAAGCTTCATTAAAACTCTTACATTTTCAATTTCCTTTAAAAGTAATTCTTTTTCGCTCATTTTTCTTATTCTTAAATATTTTATTGTTTTAATTAAGTTTTTCACGCCCTCTCATTCTGATACAATTATTTTTATTCAAAGAAAATTAAATTTATTACAGATTATTAATCATATTTGTCGTGCATAATTATTATAGATGACTTGCGGAAAATTCAGGTATATTATTGCTCTCATCTGCAAAGTATAATCTTTACGGGGCAACCCACCACCATTCCGCCCGAACTATATTTAAACAAAAACACACCACCCGAAATATACTCACAGATACAATTTATCTATCCAAGAACGGTCCCCCTCCCTATTTGCTGAAGCAAACAGGGATGATAGGCTTCGTAATATCTTTACTTTTTTGATTTTTTTCATTCCTTGCGAAGCTTCCCCGAAACTTGCCACTTTCCACTTTCAATTTTCAATTTTATACGAGGTGCTTATGAACAGACATTCCTTTACTTATCAACAATACTGCCCTGTGGTAGACAAAAATGTTATTATCGAAGAGCTTACATTTTTAAGCGGAAGAAAAAAAATCCGTTGCCTTTATTACCACAAATGCAACTGCAAGGAAATGGGCGGATGCAAAAACAAATATGTAAAAAGACGAATTGAAGCAGTTGAAAAAAGGGAGGAATGAGTATATAATTTCACCGAGGTGAAATTATGCCGGGAATATATATCCATATACCATTCTGCAAATCCAAATGCCCTTACTGCGATTTTTATTCTTACAGATGCAAAGCCGAGGAAATGGAGCTTTATGTTGACTCGCTTATAAATGAACTCACCACTCTTGAGAGGGTAAGCGATTTTGTTAAAGAGCCATTTGAGGCAGATACACTTTATTTAGGTGGCGGAACTCCATCGATTTTATCGGGAGAAGAGCTTTACAGAATAATAACAACCGCAAAAGAGAAATTCAAAATTTCAAACAACGCTGAAATCACTGTTGAATGCAACCCAAACTCTGACATTGAAGGTATACTCCCCCATCTTTTAAAAGCTGGTGTCAACAGAATTTCGTTAGGTCTTCAGTCTGCCGTTAATAAAGAGAGAAGGGTTCTCGGCAGACAAAGTGATAAAACGCGTGTAACAGAAGTTATAGAGCTTTTAAAAGCAAATGGTATAACCAACATTTCCCTTGATGTTATGCTTGGAATTCCCTATCAGACTGAGGAAAGTCTTGCGAAAACTCTCAGTTTTGTTATTGAAAGCGGTGTGCCTCATATCAGTGCATATATGCTTAAAATTGAGGAAGGCACACATTTTTATAAAAGCTATGATAAATATGATTTTCCTGACGATGAAAAAACAACAGAATTTTACAATCAATGTGCCGATGCCCTTGAAAAAGCAGGGTATATTCATTACGAAATTTCAAACTTTGCAAAAGAGGGTTACGAAAGCAGACACAACACAAAGTATTGGAAACTGGAAAACTATCTCGGAATCGGTCCGGGCGCTCACTCATACTTTGACGGAAAAAGATTTTATTTTGAAAGCGACACCGAAAGCTTTATAAAAGGTGAAAAAGCAGTTTTTGATGATTTGGGCGGTGACGTTGAAGAATACATAATGCTCAGATTAAGGCTGAAAAAAGGTTTACTTCTTTCGGAGCTGAAAGAACTCTATGGTGAAAATCCTTTAGTAAAAATAAAAGAAAAAGCCCCGTTCTTAAAAGAACAAGGCTTAATTGATTTTGACGGTGAAAGGCTTTGCCTTACAAGAAAGGGCTACCTTCTTTCAAACTCCGTTATTTGTGAATTTATTTAATTTTAAAACTTTCATCAGAAAGCTTCAACGAGGAAACTCCCTCTGTTGCGATAATTTCTTTATTTTCTGTAATAAAAATATACTGGAAGTCGTTATGTTCCTTTGCGAACCTGACGGCTTTTTCTTTACCCATTGAGAACAGAGCCGTTGAAAAGGCATCGCAAAAAGCTCCATCCTCACCTATTACGGTTACGCTTAAAAGGTCGGTTCTTGCAGGCTCACCTGTTTTGGTATCAATAATATGATGGTATGTTTTTCCATCCTTCTCAAAGCTTCTCTCATAACCACCTGATGTTACAACGCTCACATTACCCTTATGCTTAAAGGTACAGACAAGGTCATTTGTTCCAAGGGGGTTTTTAACACCAACCGTCCACATACCCTTTTCCTCATTCTCACCGCAAAGGACAATATTACCACCAAGAGAAACAACTGCACTTACGCCATTTTCTTTGGCGGTTTTCAGAAGCTCATCGCCAATATAACCCTTGGCAATTCCGCCCAGAGAAATCTGAACACCAACCGATTTTTTTATTGTATCATTTTTTACAGAAATTTTGTCTCCACCAACATTTTCAAGGGCGGTATGAATTTCCGTATCATCGGGCACACCATATTTTCCGTTATCAAAGCCCCAGAGCTTTAAAACGGGCATTATGGTAATATCAAAGGCACCCTCTGTAAGCTTATTTGCAAATATTGATTTTTCAATTATTTTTGCAGTATCTTCACTGACAAGAATTTCTGTTTCACCCTCGTTCACAAGGGCAACATCACCGCTTTCGTTATTGGCGTCAAAAAGGGCTTCAAGCTCTTTGATTTTATCAACAAAAAGTTGTAAAGCCTCTTCTTCAGACCCTTCAGAACTACTGAACACCCTTATGCTCATAAGGGTGTTCATAGCAGTAAATTCTTTTGTTGCTTCCTTTTTTGAACCGCAGGAGCACATTGTCAGCAAAAAGCATCCGCAAATTAAAATTGCTATTGCTTTTTTCATATCAGCTTAAGCCTGCTTCTCTCATATTTGCTTCATGCTCGGACATTGTGTTTGCATAGTAAACCTTACCTGTTTCGGTGTTGTGGCAGAAATAGAAATAGTTGGTTGCAGAGGGCTTGAGAGCCGCTCTTATTGCCGCATCACCGGGGTTTGCAATTGGACCAATGGGAAGACCTTTGCAATCCTCACTATAGGTATCGTAATTATCACGATACTGAATATATCTTTGGATATCCTCCGTAGAGGAGGTTAAGGTAGGCTTAATTGTTTTAATAAGATAATCCTCTGTTGAGTCGCAGTTAAGCCAAGGGAATGTTCCGGGTCTGTCAAGTCGGTTATAGAGAACTGATGCAATATCTGCCATCTGTGAGCTTGAAGCAGCCTCTTCCTGAAGAATTGAAGCCATAATGATTACTTCATCAAGGCTCAAGTCTCTTTCTTTTGCCTGCTTTGCATATTCATCGGTCCAACGATTTTTAAAGTTATCTAAAAATCTTCTTACTACGCTTGATGCATTTTCACCAACATAGAATTCATAGGTATCCGGGTACATATAACCCTCAAGCACTCTGAAGCGCAGCTCTTTATTGGGAATGGATTTGATAAAATCATATTCCTCTGAGAAATCCACATTCTGAAGAGTATTAATAAAGCTTGCGGCTGTGCAAACCTCATTTGCTTCAAGCTTTTCTGCAATCTGGTCAATTGTCCAGCCCTCAGGGAATGTAAGAGTTACCGTTTCGGAAAGGGTGATATCAGCCTTCATAGTGGAAAGCATTTTTTCAACTCCCATTGATGGTGTGAGAGTATATACGCCTGAAACATAATCACCGTCTTTACCGAAAAACTTTATAAACAAGTTACAGAAAAGCTCGTTTTTGATAAGCTTGTTATCTTCAAGAATATCTATAACATCCGCATCGCTCATACCCTTGGAAACCTCAACCTCAACAGTTGCGTCCTCAACATCAATAGCAAGAACATCGTTTATACAATTGATTCCGTAAATACAGAGTACAACACTTGAAAGTGCAATTATTGCAATAGCAAGAGCAAGGCGGGAAAGCTTCTCGGATGTTAAAAACTTCCCTAAAAATGTTTTCTGGAATTTTTCGTTTCTTGCCTTTTTAGCTGCAATTGCTTTGTTCTGCTTTGCAGTTGTGGGCGGAGCAGCAACTCTGAATTTTTCCACCGCAGGTTTTATTTTCTGATTTTTGCGGACAGTTGCCCGTTTTTCCCTTTGCGCTGCCTTATCTATATCGCGCGGAGGATTTGAAAAATAAACACCGCCTTTGTAGTTAGGGTTTTCATAAGCACTGTTGGAATTGATATCGATTTTAAAATCATCCACCTTTTTCTGCCTTTTACTCTTAAGTGCTTCTTCGTCAGTAGGCTTAGGGGTCCCTTTTTCCTTTTCGTCTTCAAATATACTTAAAAGCTGTTCATAATCATTGAAATTATCTTTTGACACCCAAAATCACTCCTTTATTGTGAGAATATTTTTCTCTGTTACAATCATATCTACGGTTCTGTCAAATTTCCCGTGGAATAATTCATCTTTAATATTCTGCCAATAGCAGACACCTATTGTTGAACCCTTATATTTTGAAAGGTATCGGTCATAATAGCCTTTGCCGTAACCTAAACGGTAGCCTGATTTATCAAACATAAATGCAGGAACAATGCATATTGTGTTTTCCGTTTGGATGAGCATTTTTTCTTTGTTGGGTTCAGGCTCTAAAACACCGAATGAACCGGGCAAAAGCTCATCAAGTGACTCTATATAATAAAAATTCATTTCTGAAGGGCCGCCCTCGCAACGAGGCACTGCAACCTTTTTACCCAATGACAAAAGAGCGTTTATAAACTCCTTTGTATCAACCTCAATATCTGTTGAAACATAGCATAAAAATGTTTCGGTTTCCCTTACTGCCCATAAATTAAGAAGCTTATTGCAAATTTTCTTATCATAAGAGCTTTTCAAAGAAGCATCCATCGAAAGTCTGCTTTCCTTGGCTTCAGCTCTCATTTTCTTCTTAATGGGTCTTATATCTATTACTTTCTCCATTGAATACCTCTGAGTATCTGCAGAGCTTTTTCTTCACCTGTGATTATGGAACAGATTGCTGCGCCGAATTCCCAGGCAACACCTGCACCTTTAGCGGTAATAATATTGCCGTCTATAATCACGCCACTTTCCACAAGGTTTGCGCCTTTTAATTCATCCTCAAAACCGGGGAAGCAGGTTGCATTTTTGCCCTTTAAAAGACCTTTTCTGCCTAAGATAAAGGGTGCGGCACAAATTGCACCGATTATTTTATTATTTTCTGCGCAATAGTCAATTACCTTTTGTACATCACTTGAATTATTAAGATTTTCTGCACCGGGCATTCCACCGGGAAGAATAATTCCCTGAAGATTTTCGTCAAGCACAACATCCTCTGAAAGAATGTCTGCTTCAACATTTATTCCGTGAGCGCCCCGGCAAAATTTACCGCTGACACCAACTGTTTTTACATCAACACCTGCTCTCAATAAAAAATCAACAGGTGCTAAAGCTTCTATCTCTTCAAAGCCATTAGCAAGAAAAACATAAATCATTTTTTTACCTCTCAGGTTGAGTATGGTATTCCGAAAAATCCGTTTTTGATTTCGGGAACATCATTCAATTTATAATACATTCCATAGGGAATTGCATTTTTGTCTGCTTTTTTTCTATATATAATCTTTTCTTTTTCAGTATCTTGAAAAACTGCGTTTAAAAGCAGATTTTCATTTCCGAAAAGCTCAAATACTGT
Source organism: Acutalibacteraceae bacterium (assembly GCA_045577815.1). Classification (GTDB taxonomy): domain Bacteria; phylum Bacillota; class Clostridia; order Oscillospirales; family Acutalibacteraceae; genus DTU089. The sequence goes on along the minus strand of JAZNJB010000051.1, from coordinate 72,555 downwards.
AAGCTGTTCTTCAGTTTCTTCAAAAAGAGCATAACCTTCATTTTCAACAAAAACTATCTTAACTTCACCGCTTACGGAATTGAAGAAAGACTTGAAGGTGCTTTCTTTGAGGATTGCAACGGGATTTTCTTTCGGGTTTTCAAAAATACATTTTCTGTAAGCCTCATAAGTAAGCTTTGTATTTTCAATATTTTTAGTTATATTAAAATCCTTTTTGAAAACCCTTTCATAAGAATAGAAAAATCCGTTTTTGAAGCCCAGATTTTTATAAATCCCGAAAAGATATTCTTCCTCGGGTACAAGGAAAAGATAGGCGATTTTTCTGCTTTCTGCCACCTTAAAAAGCTCTTCAAAAAGGCTTTTCATAAGACCCTTACCCCGATAGTCGGGATGAGTGCAGACTGCATAGATATAATAAGCAGAATATGTTTTTCCACTTATTAAAATATCGCTTTCAAGCATATACAAAGCACTGACGGGCTTCCCCTCTTCAAAAACTGCCAACACCCTTTGGGGCGAAACTGAATTTTTAAAGAAGAAATCCAGGCTTTCTTTTGTGTCGTCAAAAGCAGTCTGCCATAGTGCTTTTAATTTTTCATACTCGCTTTCAAGAGGAAAGCGTATTTCAAAGGATTTTTCCATAGTATTTTTTAACGAGATGCTCAGGGTGATATGAGGTTTTTGCCTTCCTCAGATTCTCCACCCCTGCATCATCTTCACGGTTTATATATTGGAACTCGCTTAAAGAGTTTTCTGCAAACAATTTATTGATTACTGCATAAGCAGTAAGGTAATCAGGAGATGCTTTTTCAAAATGGGTGCAATAGGTTTTGCCGTCAGGCATCGCCTCTCCCAAGGTATAGGCAACAATTTTGCCATCTACTCTTAAAAGCGCGCCACTTAAATGCAATTCGGAGAAATACTCAAAGGCTTTTTCAATAACAAGCATTTCTTCATCAAGCTTTGGGTTTCTCTCCCCGCTTTTATGCCAGAGGTGAGAAAACTCTAAGCACTCTTTCAAATTGCTTTCATTTAATTCTTCATAAGAAAAGTCATTCTTTTTACAGAAGGAATTAACATGATTTTTCTTGGAATGATATTTTCTGCCGCTTAAAGTCGCAAGCCTTTCACGAAGATAAACATAGTCAAAAAAATCTCTCTGCTCCTGTAAAACAAGTCTTCTGCCGTAAATTTCTTTAAGAATTTCTGTTTGCTCTTGGCTCAGGCAATAAAAACTGAAATCAGCATTTCGTTCTTTTGCATCATCTTCTATAATTCTGAGAGCATTTCTTATATCGCCATTTCCCCAAGGGAATGAATAGCTTTTAACTCCGTTAAAGCGGGAGCGAAGAAAGATAAAGCCATCCCTCTCTGCAATTCGGGTGTTTTCCCCCACACTCCAACAGAAAATATTACCGAAACAAAAGTCACAAATCTGTGAAACGCTTTCAGGAATATTATTTAAAATCAATTCTCTGTCTTCAATTTTTACAGGTTGAAAGTCAAGCATAATTATCTCTTAATTGTATCAAGTAAAATTTTATACACTGTATCGTTTATTGATTCGATTGAAAGAGGTGCGCCATTTTCGGAGCAAGGAACAATTATCCAACCGCATTTATCTGCCGCATAAAGAGCAGCCTCACGACAAGCATTGAGAAATTCAACATTTGCTTCGTGAACATCCTTTTTATTCTCGTCGCCCTCGTAACGTTGAGTCATAAGTCTTTGAGAAACCTCAACGGGCATATCAAGGAAAATAACCTTATCGGGTGCAGGAATACCGATTTTGTTATATTCAAAATCGAAAAGCCAGTCCAAATATTCGTCCCACTCAGATTTATCCAGCTTTGTCATCTGATAAATCGCATTGGCGGGAGTATATCTGTCTGCAAAAATCAATGTACCATCAAGATATTCTTTTTTCCATTTTTCTGTATAAGAAGCAAAGCGGTCTGCGGCGTAAAGCACAGAGGTTGCATAGGCATTAACATCCCCTGCATTTTTACCGAAATCACCTGCAAGATATTTTCTTACGAGAATACTTGAATCGCTTTCATAATCGGGAAGCTTGATTTTTTTGAAATCAATCCCGTCCTCTGCAAGCCTTTTGCAGACAAGCTCGGTCTGGGTAGTTTTACCGCAACCGTCAAGCCCTTCCAAATCAATAAACATAACCTTTTAAACATACCTTTCAAATATGACACAATATTACATCATATTATTCCAATTATACCCATTAATAATACAATAAAACTTGTCAACTGTCAAACCAACTCGTTAAATTGTAATAATTATGTAATAAAATAAAGAAAGAGAAAACCTGAAAACAGGCTTTCCCTCAGATTTTAACCTTCGATTAATTTCAAAACACTTGCTTTAGGAAGAAGACCAACGCCCTGATTAACGAGCTTCCCGCCTTTGAAAACAAGAAGAGTTGGAATGCTTGAAATACCAAACTGCATCGCAAGCTGCATTTCTTCATCCACATTAACCTTGCCCACAACAATATCTGTTCTCTCCTCGGAGATTTCATGAATTGTTGGCGCAATCATCTGACAAGGTCCGCACCAGGTTGCCCAGAAATCAAGTAAAACAGGCTTATCGCTTTTTAAAACCAGTTCTTCGAAATTAGCACTTGTAATTGTTAATTCTGCCATTTTTATTCATCCTTTCGGTTTTCAGTCTTTAGATTTATAGTAAAGCATACAGTGGCAATAGCCCTCAAAATCGGGGTCTTTTATCTGCTCACGGAATTCTTTACAGATACATTTATTGTCTTCTGTTCTTTCAAGTCTGCAAGGGCAATAACCGCCCTTCATTTTAAGACCTTCCTTTATTCTTGCAACAACCTCTTTATCTTCATTGAATTTAACCGCCATTGTAACACCTCACTAATAATGTTTTTACCCATATATTTTAGCAAAAATTTATTGATATATCAACATTTATCCTTTACTTTTTCTTAAAAATGTGTAAGATATAAGGGTAAAAACAAATCGGGAGTGTTGTTATGAACACAATTAAACAAGAGGCGTATTCCGCCGCAAAGGAAATTATTGAAATCGGCAAGCTAAAAAAAGGTCAGATTCTTGTTATCGGTTGCTCAACAAGTGAGGTAATCGGTGACAAAATCGGCACCAATTCCTCCCCCGATACTGCAAATGAGATTTTCGGGGGCATTTACGAAGCCGCTAATGAATATGGCGTTTTCGTTGCAGCACAATGCTGCGAGCATCTTAACAGAGCAATTATTGTTGAACAGGATGCAGTTCCCAATGGTGAATATGTTAATGTTGTTCCACAGCCAAAAGCAGGTGGTTCATTTGCAACTGCCGCATACAAGGCTTTCAAAAACCCTGTTGCCCTTGAAGAAATCAAGGCAGATGCAGGGCTTGACATCGGCTCAACCTTAATCGGAATGCACCTGAAAAAAGTGGCTGTTCCCGTAAGGCTCAAAAACAATAAAATCGGCAACGCCACTCTTACCGCCGCTAGAGTAAGACCGAAATTCATCGGTGGTGAAAGAGCTCATTATAATGAAGATTTGATGTAAAGGAAATATATTATGAAATACGAAATTTTAAAGCTTTTAAGTAAAAACGCACGCTATACTCCCGAGCAGATTGCAACAATGCTTGGTTCAACCGAAGGTGAAGTTAAAGCTGAAATAGAACAGCTTGAAAAGGACGGTATGATTCGTGGCTACAAGGCTGTTATCAACTGGGATCAGTATGATGATGCCTATGTTTCAGCAATTGTTCAGCTTAATGTTGTTCCTAAAGCGGATTCAGGCTTCGAAGAGGTTGCTGAAAAGGTTATGGCTTTCCACGAGGTTGAATCTGTTTACCTTATGTCAGGCTCTTATGACCTTAATGTTGTTGTTAAAGGTAAAACTTTACAGGATGTTGCTCGTTTTGTTGCAAGAGAGCTTGCAACAATCGACTCTGTAACATCTACCGCAACTCATTTTGTAATGCGCCGTTATAAAGAATTGGATGTTGAGCTTTTTGATACCGAAGAAGATACCAGGGGGCAATTTATTTATGATTGATTACTCCAAGGTATTAAACCCTGCGGTGACCGAAATAAAACCATCGGGTATAAGAAAGTTTTTTGATATTGCCGCCACAATGGAGGACGTTATATCTTTAGGCGTTGGCGAGCCTGACTTTCAGACCCCTTGGAGCATCAGAAAAGCAGGTATAAACTCTCTTGAAAGAGGAAGAACAAAATACAGCGCAAATCGCGGTACAATTGAGTTAAGAAGAGAAATAGGAGCTTATCTGAAAAGACGATATAATCTGCAATACAAGCCCGAAAGTGAAATTCTGGTGAGCGTTGGCGGAAGTGAAGCAATTGACGCAGCAATCCGCGCTATTGTTGCCCCCGGTGACGAGGTTATTATTCCCCAACCAAGTTATGTTTGTTACGAACCAATAACAAGCCTTGCAGGCGGAGTTCCCGTTATTATTGAAACAAAAGCGGAAAATGATTTCAAGGTTACACCCGAGGAGCTGAAAAAGGCAATTACACCTAAAACGAAGGCTCTTATTCTCCCCTACCCCTGCAACCCTACAGGTGCGGTTATGGAAAAAGAGGACCTTGAAAAAATCGCAGGAATTTTAAATGGCACCAACATTGTTGTTATTTCCGATGAAATTTATTCCGAGCTTACCTACGGAGATTACACACATATTTCTCCTGCTTCAATTGATGGTATGCGGGAAAGAACAATTACAGTCAACGGATTTTCAAAGGCATATTCTATGACCGGTTGGCGTCTAGGCTACGCTTGTGGTCCTGAAGCGCTTATGAGCCAGATTACAAAAATCCACCAATATGCCATAATGTGCGCTCCTACCACATCACAGTATGCGGCGGTGGAAGCTCTTAAAAACGGTGACGAAGCAATTGAAAAAATGAGAGCGGAATATGACCGCAGAAGAAGACTTATTGTAAACGGTTTCAACAAGCTTGGTCTTACTTGCAGAGAGCCAAAAGGCGCATTCTACGCCTTCCCCTGCATTAAAAGCACAGGGCTTTCAAGCGAGGAATTCTGCGAAAAATTACTTGAAAGCAAAAAGGTTGCCGTTGTTCCGGGAACAGCTTTCGGAAAAGGCGGAGAAGGCTTCGTCAGAGCCTCCTACTGCTACTCAACAGAGCATATTATCAAGGCACTTGAGAGAATTGGCGAGTTTATTAACGAGAGTCTTTAAAGACTCTCATTAGCGATATAAATCCTTGCGGATTTGCGATATATCTGACGATGCGATATACCTATGGTACGATATGTGCCGTTGGCACACGATTGAGGATTTATATCATATCGCATTGAGCCAAGCGAAATATATCGTAACAAAGTTATATCGCATTTGCAAAGCAAATATATCGCGTTGATAAAGGTAATATACAGAAAAACCAAACGATTTTATGTCGTTTGGTTTTTATTATTATACATTACTTTTCCTTTTAAACCTTTTTGCTTTTTTGCAAAGCAAATCAAAGCCAACAAGATCCCGAGAAGCAGTAAAAATTCGTTTTCCTTTTTTGTTTTTCACAATTAACAAACTCTCTTTATCGCTGTTATCAGGCTGCCTGTTTATAATTTCCACTTCATAAAATTCTTCTCTCGGAATAAACTTTTTCAACACAAAAAACTTTGTTACGGTAAAGCCCGTATCGTCCACGGTACAACGATAAGTCAGGATATAAATAAGCGCTAAAAAAGAAACCGCTGATAAAGCACAAGAACCTACTGAAAGAGGATTTGGTTTACCACTACCAGAACATAAAGCTACAGTAATACCCAAGCAAGCTAAAAACAATATAAGAAATAATATAATTCTTCTTGGTTCGTGGTATGCAACAAAGTTATTTTCGTCAAAGCTTGCTTCTTTTTCTTCAGACTTTTTATGAATATATCTGTTAATAGGTTTTTCAATTAACTTTTCGAAAATCGCTCGAAATAAATATTTCATTGTTACACCTTCTTTTTGAAACTCACATCTGCTAACCGCTATTTGCTAATCGCTGGTAGCTGGCAACTGGCGACTAATTAATCGATATATTTGCTTCGCAAATTCGATATAACTTCGTTTCGATATATCAGCTTCGCTCAATTCGATATGATATAAATCCAGTTATCTCGTGCCAACGGCACATATCGCACCGCAGGTATATCGCGTCGTCAGACATATCGCAAATCCGCAGGATTTATATCGCAATTGAAATTAATCAAGATTAATTTCAATTATTATGGGGCAATGGTCACTTGTATAGTCACCATTTCTCATACCTGTAAGCACATTGTATAAATTAACCTTAATACCCTCTTTTGAAATCATAAAATAGTCAATTCGTTTGAATTTTTCAGGATTATTCCAACCATTGTAGGTGTGGGAATCTGATGTGTTCCCTGTTGCGTGCTTTGCATCAAGAAAATTCTCGGTTACGCTGTTATATGTTACAGAGCCTTCCTGAGCATTAAAGTCGCCCATAATAACAGAAGGAAGAGAACCGAACTGACTTATTTTTTCAAGAACAACCTGAATACCATTGATTCTTGCTTCATCACTTACATGGCTTAAATGAGTATTGAACACAACAAAATTCTGCTTGGTTGCATTTTCTGTAAGGATTACATAGCTACAAACTCTGTTATACTGTGCGCCCCAGGATTTGCTTGGAACATCAGGAGTTTCGGAAAGCCAGAAAGAGCCTTTATCAACAAGGGTATAAAGCTCTTTATTATAGAATATGGGACAACCCTCGGAATTGAAGGCATCGTCACGATATGTAATAACAGAATCATAGCCCTCTAATGAGTCAACAAGGTAGGAATAATGCCATTTTGTTGCTTCCTGAAAGCCGATTATACCGGGCTTTTCTTCTGCTATATCATCAATTATCAAATCTGCACGGTAGAACCATCCCTTTTTGCCCCAGTCTGTGGGACTGATGCAACGAAGGTTATAGCTCATCATTTTGATATTGTCTTCTTTGGGTTCAATTGAAATGGTTTCTTTGTTCTCTTTGTAGTGGGGGTAAAACATAAAAGTATTACCAACGAGAACAATTGCCGCTACAAGAACTAAAGCCAATAAACTGCCGAGAATTATTAAAATTGCTTTTTTCATTTTTATCACCGAAACTATATTATCACAAAAAACTTATAATTACAAACAAGAAAACATAAATAAATAATTGAAAAGCGACATAAAAAAGTATATACTTAAACAAAACATAAAAAAGGAGTAGTTTTATGGATATTTCAAAATTTTTTGAATCTATTGATTTTTCCAAGCTTATTGACACAGTCATGGAAATGGGTGCATCATTTGGAGTAAAGCTTATTGAAGCGGTAATTGTTCTTCTTGTTGGATTCAAGCTTGTTAAGGTTGTTAAAAAGTTTCTCAGGCAGTCACCCAAGCTTTCAAAGCTTGACACAGGGCTTCGTACCTTCCTTGCAAGTGCATCAAGCATACTTTTATATGTGCTTCTCATTATCACAGTTGCAATGATTTTAGGTGTTCCTGTAACATCATTTATCACAATTCTTGCTTCCTGCGGTGTTGCAATCGGTCTTGCTCTTCAAGGCTCTCTTTCAAACCTTGCAGGTGGAATTATGATTCTTCTTTTCAAGCCCTTTAAAGTTGGCGATTATATTGAAGCCGCAGGCGAAACAGGTACAGTTAACGAAATTTCTGTTATGTATACAGAAATCTTAACTCTTGATAACAAGAGAATTACAATTCCCAACGGTTCAATTACAAACTCTGTTATTGAAAACTATTCAAGCGAAGAAACAAGACGAGTTGACCTCACTTTCAACACTGCTTATGCAAACGATGTTGAAAAGGTCAAAGAGGTTATTATGGGCGTTGTTGAAAAACACCCTGCAGCGCTTAAAACTCCGGAGCCTTTCGTTAGACTTTCAGGACATAAGGAAAGCTCCCTCGAATACACAGTTCGTATCTGGTGCAAATCTGCTGATTATTGGGATGTTTATTTTGACACAATGGAAAATGTAAAAAAAGCATTTGATGAAAATAATATTCAAATCCCCTATTCACAGTTGGATGTACATATTGAGAAATAAATTTTTTCCCGACTTGTTGTTTTTTCTTCAAGTCGGGAAGTTTTTTATTTTTTGAAAAAATGCAGTTTACCCCTTGATTTTTTCAAATCAATTAGTTATAATAGCAAAGCGCTTTGAGAGAGGCGCAGAAGTTAATAACTGATTTCTTTGACAGATGGAGAGTTGTCCGAGTCGGTCGAAGGAGCACGATTGGAAATCGTGTAAACGGCCAAAACCGTTTCGAGGGTTCGAATCCCTTGCTCTCCGCCAAGAAATATAGAGTGTTACCCAAAGGTAATGCTCTATATTTTTTTACTGAAACAAAAAAGGGATTCGAACCCCCTCGGCGAAGCCGAACACAATCGGGTGTTTGCGTAGCAAACGATGGGCAGAGCCCATCGAATCCCTTGCTCTCCGCCAAGAAATATAGAGTGTTACCCAAAGGTAATGCTCTATATTTTTTTACTGCAACAAAAAAGGGATTCGAACCCCCTCGGCGAATTGATATTTTTATTTTTGTTTTGTGTTGTATAGTTTATATATTTATGGTATTATTTGTACATGCTTGGTGAATGTTATTTCCGTTACTTTTACGATGTAAAGAGGCAACGGGGCAACCCACCACCGCTAACGCGGTCCCCCTCCCTATTCCATCAAAGATGGAACAGGGATGATAGGCTTCGCGCTACTTTTCCTACAGGAAAGAGGTAATATATATGAAATTCAAACCCTATCACAAATGCCTTGAAGATTTGCATGTTGGTTGCCAGAGTCCTCGTGCATACTTTATTCCTTACGATAATCTTGAGGATGCTCTTTCAGGGGACAGAAACAAATCTTACTATTTAACTAACCTTTGCGGTGATGACTGGAGCTTTAAATTCTTTGAAAGCTTCGAGGATTTAGATGACTCTTATCTTACTGCAGATTTTGATAAAAAGGATTTACCCTTGGTAAAGGTGCCCGGTAACATTCAGCTTTATGAGAATGTTGACCACGATTCTCCCCTTTACTCAAACCTTAAATATCCTTTCCCCACAGACCCGCCCTTTGTTCCTGATGAAAATCCCTGTTCTGTTTTCATTAAGGAATTTGATGTAAGTGCAGAAATGATGGAGAGAGATAACATCATCACCTTTGAGGGTGTTGGCTCTTGCTTCTATCTTTTAATCAATGGCGAATTTGTTGGTTACAGTCAGGTAAACCACTGCACAAGTGAATTTGATATTTCAAAATATCTTGTTGAAGGAAAGAACAGAATTACTGTTGTTGTAGTTAAATGGTGCGATGGCTCATATCTCGAGGACCAGGACTATTTCCGCCTTTCAGGTATTTTCCGCGAGGTATATATTCTTTCCCGTAGCAAAAACCGTCTTAAAGATGTTTATATCAGAAAGAGCTTTAACGAGGATTACTCCCTTGCAACTCTTACTGTTGAATGTGATTTAGTAGGAAGCGCACCTGTTCTTTACGGACTTGCTTCTCCCAAGGGTGATGTTATTGCTACAAGCGAAAGCGCAGACCCCACATTCACAATTGAAATTCAGAATCCTTTGATGTGGAACGACGAAACACCTTATGTTTACACCCTTTTCCTTACTGTTGAGGATGAAATTGTTCCTTTCCAGATTGGTCTTGCGGATGTTAAAATTGAAAACAAGGTTTTCCTTGTTAACGGCAAGGGTGTTAAGCTCCGTGGTATCAACCGCCACGACTCAACTCTTAACGGCTATGTTGTTACAACAGAGCAGATGGTTGAAGATCTGCTCCTTTTGAAGAGAGCAAATGTAAACTGCATCAGAACCTCTCACTACCCCAACGACCCAAGATTTTTGGACCTTTGCGAAGCACTTGGCTTCTACATTGTTGACGAGGCAGACATTGAAACTCACGGTATGGGCTTCAACACAGATGCAGACTGGGACTGGTTCCGTTGGTCAATGCTTTCAACAATTGATGAATGGGAAGCAGCTTATGTTGACCGTGCTGCAAGACTTTTTGAAAGAGATAAAAACCATGGTTGTGTTGTTATGTGGTCTCTCGGTAACGAAAGCGGTTGCGGTAAAAACCACAGAGCTATGAGAAATTACATAAAATCCCGTGATAAAAATGCTCTCGTTCACTACGAAAACTCTCACCTTGAATTCAAGGCAGTTCCCGAGGGCGAATGCTTCAAGGATATTTCCGATGTGGAAAGCAGAATGTATGCAGGTGTTAATTACATTGACGCTTACTGCAACAACGAAGAATACGACAAGCCCTTCTATATGTGCGAATATGTTTGCTCAATGTCCACAGGTGACGTTTATGATTACTGGGAGCTTGTTGATAAATATGATAATTTCTGCGGTGGATGTATCTGGGAGCTTACCGACCACGCTATAAATATTCCCGACGAAAACGGCAATCCACGTTACTACTATGGTGGTGATTTCGGTGACTTCCCCAACGATGGCATCTGCTGTATTGACGGTCTTGTTTTCCCCGACAGAACTCCCCGTCCGGGTTACTATGATATGAAAAAGGTATATGAACCCTTCAGAGCGACCTATGAAAATGGTGAAATGACAATCAAGAGTGTCCGCTATTTCACAGAGCTTTCCGACCTTTCATTGAAATGGAAATTAACCTGCGATGAAAAGGTTATTGCAGAGGGTGAAATTGATACTCTCAATATCGCACCCCAAGGCTCTTCAACCTACAAGCTCTTTGACGAAAGCGCATATGAGCTTTCAGGTGACTGCTTCGTAACTGCTACAATTCACCAGAAGAATGATACTCCCTGGGCAGAAAAGGGTTATGAAATCGGCTTTTTACAGTTTGAAATTGCTACTGAAAAGGCAGTTGCAGATAAGAATGGCGACAAGGTTTCTCTTGCAGAGGCTGACAGATACGCAGTTATCACCTGCGGTGATGTTGAATACACCTTCGATAAGCCCTATGGCAGACTTTCCTCTATTAAAAAAGACGGTAAGGAATTCCTTGAAGCACCTGCAAAATTCAAAATGTGGCACGCTCCTGCATACAACAGAGGCTCTGTTGATGAATGGGTTGCAAACCACCTTCACCACATTGCACAGAAGACATATTCAACCACAGTTGAAGAGGGCAACAACAAGGTAATAATTGTTTCCGAAATTGCTCTTGGCGGTCCTGCAAATCCCCCGATTTTAAAGGGCAAGCTCACCCATATTTTCCATGGTGACGGTTCTGTTGATATTGCTCTTTATGGTGACATCCGCGAAAATGCACCTCTTCTTCCCCGCCTTGGTATTGAGCTTCTTATGAAGGAAGAATTTGAGAACATCAGGTATTTCGGTCTTGGCGAAATAGAAACCTACCCCGACCGTTATAAATCCGCTCGTTTTGGTGAATATGAATTAACAGTAACAGACAATTTCGTTCACTACATCCGTCCACAAGAAAACTCTTCACACTTTAAAACAAGAAGAGTTGCTGTTGGTAAGAATGGCGGTAATGGTCTCTATGTTACAGGCTCGATGGGTGCAGAGGAATTCTCATTCAACGCTTCCCACTATTCTGCAGAACAGTTAACAGAAAAGAAACACGATTTCGAATTAGAAAAAGAGCCTTACACAATTTTCAACATTGACACTCGTTTCAATGCTTTAAGTGAAGACAGTTCACTTAACAACGACCAAAACAACAGACTCTTTGACGAAAAGACCTTAAGCTTCTGCTTTAACATTAAGCCTATTGAAATGTAATAATAAAACAAGGAATGGTAGTTCTTTTTCTACCATTCCTTTATTTTTATTCATTGATTTTATATTTTACTCTGTTCCCTAATTTTCTTGAGGAAAGCAAGCCCCATTTTTCAAATTTTAACACAAATTTTCTTATGGTAGCATAAGCAACATCAGAGAAATCTTTTTCAAGTTGTTTTGTTGAAAACTCTTCAAGTCCGTAGCAGGAAAGAACAAAAGCCCAAAGCTCTGTTTCTTTCTGTGTTACCTCACCTTTTGAAAGATGCTCCTTGTAGCTTTCAAAAATATTTTCGGTAATTTCACTTTCAGGTAGTTTATTATAAACATTATCGGTAAAATATTTTATAAATGGTGTTACATCAATAACACCGCTGATTTTATAATTTTCTTCAATAAGAGTAAAGGCGTTATAATAACCACTTTTATTTTTTTGAATAAAGCTTGAAAAAGGAACAAAAAGCGTTGTTTTATAACCCTCTTGAATTAAAAACCACAAATGCAAAAGACGAGCCATTCGTCCGTTACCATCAAAATACGGATGAAGATAGGCAAAGTAAAAATGAATAACAGAAGCTTTAATCAAATCATCTTGAATATTTTCTTCGTTGATGAACTCAATAAGCTTTTTCATATAAAGCGGAAGAAGAGAATGTTCAAGACCTGAATGCTCTAATTTATCGCTGACAATAAAAACTGAATCATCACGATAGAAACTGCCGTTTTTCAATTCGTTCTCTTCATCAAGAAACTCTCCGACAGTTATCATATATAGCTTATAGAGGTTTTCTTCAGTGATTTTGTTTTTAGGGTCACTAATGAACTCAAGTCCTTTTTTCTGCCCTAAAATTCTGTTTTCCATTTCATCTTTTGGAGCATAGCCTTTGAGAATATTTCTTATACTGTCCCTGCTGAAATCTATATTTTCAATAGCTGAAGAACATGCAATTTCCTCTTCTGCCGATTTGATTCCATAAATCCCATTCTGTTCTTTTAAAAGAAGCTTGATACTTTTTAAACTGACGTTTGAAAAATCAGAAAAAAACACATTCTCGCCGTTAAAATCTGACAAATTAACAGATTTAAGATACATTTCTTTGTATAGACTTAAAAACTCATCAAAATCTGCAGAATATTTATATTTTAATTTCTTCAGATTGCAAAAATGCTTATCATTCAACATTATTGAAAATTTTGAAATATTCATAACTACTCCTTTCAAGTGATATATAGTGATACTAGTTAGTATCATTATACCCGATTTTATATTTTTGTCAAGAAAATAAATATTGCCATTATAGATTTTAATTGGTATAATTCATTTATAATCTTGCTTTTTGGAGTGATTTTATGAAAAAAGGTAAACTGAAAGATATGCTCTCCTATGGTGTGGGCGCAGTTGGTCTTGATTTAAGCTACGGACTTTTCTACTCATACCTTGCAAAATATTTAACCGATATTCTGCACCTTAACAAGAAATTCCTTTTGTTTTTAACACCCTTTGCTCGTATATGGGACGGCATAAACGACCCTATGATGGGCACAATTGTTGACAACACAAAAACAAAAATGGGTAAATACCGTCCCTGGATTCTTATTGGCTCCTGCTGCAATGCTGTTGTGCTTTCCCTCTTATTCTCAAACCCGGGTTTTGAGCTTGGCGGAATCCCACTTTACATTTATGTTGCGGTGCTTTATGTTGGTTGGGGTATGACAAACACAATGGCTGATATTCCCTATTGGTCAATGGTTCCGTCATTTACAAGCGACCCAAAAGAAAGAAGCCTTATTGCAACGGTTGCCAGAACCTTTTCAGGCTTAGGTCAGGGAATTATCTCCATTCTCACACCCGTTATGCTCCCCTTATTGAGCGAGGCTACATATAACGGTGAGAAAATCGCAGATGCAAGAGGTTATTCACTCTGGGCTATTATCTGCGCTTGTGCACTTGTAGGCTTCTCTTCACTTTCTGTTTTAAACACAAAAGAAAAACACGTTACATCACAACCTGAAAAGTTCACATTCAAAAAGATGTTCCATATTGCAAAGAACAACGACCAGCTTCTTATATTTATGCTTTTTGCAATGCTTTCAAATGCAGGCTGGTATATGATTTCAGGCGTTGGCGTTTATTTCTTTGATGTTGTTGCAGGTGACCCTGCAAAGCAATCCACCTTTAACATTATCGGTGCAGTTGGCTCTGTTTTGGGTCTTGGTGTTGTTCCCGTTCTTACAAAGTTTATGTCAAGAAGAAGATGCTATCAGGTTTCTCTCGGTCTTGCTATTCTTGGATTTGCGACTATGGGAATCTGCGTTACATCTTTTGGCTCATATATGGCAATGAATTTCTGCTATCTTATAGCTTCCATCGGTATTGCTTCAATGTTCGTTTCTCAGACTGTTTTCCTTGCAGATATAGTTGACTACGGCGAAATCAAAATGGGCTTCCGTTCGGAATCCATCACCTTCTCAATGAAGGGCTTTTTGCAGAAAATGGCTTACACTATTCAGACAATTATTCTTTTCTCAGGTCTTGAGATTTCAAAATATAACGAAAACCTCCACGCCCAGAACAGCGAAGAGGTTAAATCTGCAATCAGCTTTATGATGCTTGTTGCACCCATTATTCTCATTACCCTTTCACTTATAATTTACACCTGGAAATTCAAGCTCCACGGTAAATATATGGAAGAGATTACAGAGAAGATAAATAAGAAAAATGAAAAATTAAATTCGGAATTCGAAATGCGAAATTCGGAATGAGCTTCGCAACAATTTAAAATTCTTATAAAACAAAAAGATTCAAGACAAACTATTGTCCTGAATCTTTTTCATTTTATTTTTGTTAATTTAAAAGAAAGACGTTTTGTTAAAAAAAGTTAATAAAATGTTTGGAAGCGAAGCTTCCCCTACATTCCGAATTCCGAATTCCGAATTCCGCATTTTACAGCGTGTCTAAAGTCTGCTCATACGCCGGTATAAATTCCTTAAGGAACACATCTGCTTCGGGCACATTCATTTTCTTTATGCGCTTTAAGGTGGATTTTTCCGCCTCTTTGAATTCGGTGTTACCTGCCTTGCGCTCTTCGATGCATTTTATAAGTGCGCTTAATCTGTCGGCAGCCTTAATGAGAACGAGAAGCTCCTCATTCTCATTTTTACCTGTTAAAAGGCTACTGAACTCTTCTCTCAAATCCTCGGGAAGCTTATTTAGAAGCTTTTCATTTGCAGAATCCTCAACGGCTTTGAATGCCACTAAAATATCATCATTCTGATATTTCACCGGTGTGGGCATATCGCCTGTTATAATTTCATGGGCATCGTGGTAAAGACCTAAAACTGCGGCTCTGTCAGGATTGTAGCATTTACCGAAACGCTTGTTGCCGATTACCGCAAGAGCGTGGGCGATGACAGCCACCTCTTTTGAGTGACTGTCAAGGCTTTCTCTGTCAGTATTTCTCATTAATGCCCAACGGTCGATGTATTTCATTCTTGAAATCATCGCAAAAAAACTGTAATTCATAATATTTTCCTTATTTTAGTTTTACTTTAAATGTTTTAATTTCAAAGGGCTTGAAGGTTGCAGTTAATGTATTATTTTCAAATGCAACTGCTTCATCCTCTTCCTCCATAAGGTTACATTCTGTTGCACCTTCGATTTCGTTGCAGAATGTAAGAACCACGGGAGTTTTACTGTTCCAGGTTTCGTAAGCACGGACAATGATATGGTCGCTGTCCTCTGCAACCTTAACAGTTTCAATTACAACATTCTCCTTATCGCAGGAAACGAGAGAATATTCGGGAGCGAGATTACCCTCCTTAGCCTTTGCAGGAATCGCATAAAGAGGGAAGTTTACATTATAGCCCTCTTTAACAACATCGGAATCGTTTGCTCTCTTTGCGTGGGGGTAAATTGAGAATGAGAATGAATGATATTCTCTGTCCTGAATTTTATTGGGACGTGTTGCACATCTGAAAAGAGTGGGTCTGATATGACCATTCTTAACATCGCATCCATATTTGCAGTCGTTGATAACAGAAAGACCGAAGCCATTATCAGAAAGGTCTGCCCATTTATGCATTGACTCTTCAAACTGAGCAAATTCCCAGGTTGTATTAGTAGTTGTTGAACGCTCGATATTACCGAACTGAATATCAAAGGTTGCCTTTGTTGCATTTACATCAACGGGGTAATCCGCTTTAAGAACGACGTGGTCCTCGTGCCAATCAGCCTCGTAGTCAACATCAATTCTCTGTAAATCGTTATAAATGCAGTAGTATTCTGTGAATGTTGAATCACGGAAGGCTCTGTCAACCTTGTAAACTGCTCTTACTGCGCCAAGCTCAATAATTTCTGCTTCCTTGAAATCAAGCTCCCAGCTCTTTTCGTCAAAATAGCATTTGATGTCCCATGCCTCGTGGTTATGGGGTCTGTCCTGATAAGCGATAACCTTACCAACAGTCTGTCCATCAGGTGCAACGCTTCTGCCTGTTTGTTTATGAATAAGCTTTGAAATATTGTATTCATCATTGAACTCAACATCAAAGTAAGGTGTTGCCACTTTATTGGCAGTTGCATTAACAAAATCGAATTTTCCGGGTGTAGCTTTCTTAACTGTATAGGTTGCATAGCCTTTTGAGGGAACATCTGCAACAAACACAATTTTGCCGTCAAAGGTTTTCTGATATGCAATTTCGTTACCATTTTTATCAAAGAGTGCAAACTCTTCTTCGCAGGGAATTTCAGAAATTACTGCATCGTGACGATTGAAGCCGGTTGTGTTGAAAACAACAATACTATCCTCTGCAAGATTGATTTTTGAAAGAAGTGCGCTCTGTGCTTCTCCTGCCATTTCGCAACCTGCTTTGAGAACTCTTTCGTAATCTTCCTTACTGTCTTCATAAACAACGGAAATTGAAGAACCGGGAAGAATATCATGGAACTGGTTAAGAAGAATTGTTTTCCAGTTTTTAAGAAGCTCGTCCTTGGGGTAAGCAAAGCCGATTTCCTTATTGGCAATTGCTGAAAGTGTTTCAACATCGTGGTAAAGGCATTCACTCTTGCGGTTATATTTTTTATTTCTTGCCTGACTTGTAAGAGTACCTCTGTGGAATTCAAGGTAAAGCTCGCCACACCATGTGGGAAGATGCTTATTGCCTGAAACCTTTTTATCAAGGTCACGGAAGAAATCAAGAGAGGTTGACTGTTTAACAACGGGACAGCCCTGAATACCCTTTTCCATTCTTCTGCCGTATTCAAGCATTTCGATAGTGGGTCCGCCGCCACCGTCACCGAAGCCGTAGGACATTAAGAAATCTTTAGAAAGGTCTTTCTGAGAATATCTCTTGTAACCGCCCAGAACATAAAGAGGTCTTAATTTACTGTTATAGGTTGTCTGCCAATTGGAGCGTTCGTTTACAGTTGCGTGGCAAGAGGGTGGGAAATGAGAAAGAACCTCTGTTCCGTCAATACCACGCCATTTGAAGGTGTCATAGGGGAATTTATTATACTCATTCCAACTGATTTTTGTTGTCATAAAGTAATCCATACCGCTCTTTTTAATAAGCTGAGGGATTGCGGCAGAATAACCGAAAACATCGGGCAACCACATAATCTTGTTATCAACGCCGAATTCATCACGGAAGAAGCGTTTGCCCACCATAAACTGTCTTACGAGAGCTTCACCTGAGGCAACGTTTGTATCTGCTTCAACCCACATTGAGCCTTCAACTTCCCATCTGCCCTCTTTGACTCTCTCCTTGATTTTTTCATACACCTCAGGATAATCCTCTTTAACATATTCATAAAGCTGAGCCTGCGAGGACATAAATTTATATTCGGGGTATTCCTCCATTAATTTGAGAACTGTTGAGAAAGAACGGCACGCCTTATCTCTTGACTGACGCAATCTCCACAACCAAGCCACATCAATATGGGTATGACCAACTGCCCAGCAGGTTGCTTCCTCGAATTTGCCGTAAAGATTTTCATCAAGATATTCTGATGCCGCAACACAGGATTCGTGGAAAATTTCACGGTCATTTGTATCAATATTGAGAATATTGCAAGCCTCATTAAGTGCTTTGAGAATATTAACTCTCGCATCACTGTCCTCGTCCTTGTATTTTGCAACCTTTAAGGGTGTGAGAATGTCAAAGTATGTGCAAAATGCAATATCATCAAACACCTGAAGCTGTGCCCCAAGCTGAATTTCGCCCTTCCATTCCCAATCGTCTGAATAAGCATTTATTGCAATTTCAAGCTCTTCTCCGCCCTCTGCGCAAGGAGTGAGGGTAACATAACGGTGGTTGCTGTCTGCCCCCTGAACCACCTTACCGTTTACACAGATAATAAACTGAGGGTTAACCTCATTTTCCCAATTACGTGCATACGGGGTAATATTATAAATAACATGCTGACCCTTGAAGGAATCGGGAATTTTAACTGTCTGCCTGAACCAGCAATAGCATTCACGATAGCCCCAATAATCTTTATTGGCTCTGAAGGGAGTCCATTCACCCTCATTAATATCTTCAATAGAATACTGACCGTCACGATATAAAAAATCGCCCGTATCAACGCTGTCGATAATAATGAACTTTGCATACATATCGCGTAAAATCTGATTGATACGGCCACTAATCATATATCTTTCGCTATTTTTGTCATGAAAATCGATTTCAAAATGTGCCATAAAGAAAACCTCGTTTTATAAAAGTAAGGTTATGATATCATAGAATATGTACTTTTACAATAATTTAAGGTGAAAAAAACGGTCGAAAATGGTAACATTTCATAGTTGACACAAAAGGAAAAGAGAGTTAGAATATAAGGTAATAATTTTGACACAAGGAGCGATTTGAATGGCACATTTTTGTAACGAACCCTCTAGAACCTTTAGCGAATATTTGCTCATCCCCGGCTACACCGGTCCTGACTGTATTCCTGCAAATGTTTCTCTTAAAACACCTCTTTGCAAGTTCAAAAAGGGCGAAGAATCTCCCATAACTCTCAACATTCCTATGGTTTCTGCTATTATGCAGTCCGTTTCTAATGACACACTTGCTATTGCACTTGCAAAGGAAGGCGGTATGTCCTTTATTTACGGTTCACAGTCCATTGAAGACGAAGCAGCTATGGTTGCAAGAGTAAAAAATTACAAAGCAGGTTTTGTTGTCAGTGACTCCAACCTCTGCCCTGAAAACACTTTAGCAGATGTTATTGAACTTTATGAAAGCCTCGGTCATTCAACAATGGCAGTTACTGATAATGGTACTCCCAACGGCAAGCTTCTCGGTGTTGTTACTTCCCGAGATTACAGAATCAGCCGTATGCCCCTTGATTTGAAAGTTACAGAGTTTATGACTCCCTTTGATAAGCTCGTTACCGCTCCTGCTTCTACAACTCTTAAAGAAGCAAACGACATTATCTGGGAAAACAAGCTTAACTCTCTCCCCATTATTGATGATAACGGAAACCTTATGTATTTCGTTTTCCGTAAGGACTATTCTCAGCATAAAGAAAATCCTCAGGAAATTCTCGATAGCCAGAAGAGATATATGGTTGGTGCAGGTATCAACACCCGCGACTACGAAGAAAGAATTCCTGCTCTTGTTGAAGCAGGTGCTGATGTTCTTTGTATCGACTCTTCCGAGGGTTACACAGAATGGCAGAAGAGAACAATCGCTTTTGTCAGAGAAAAATATGGCGATACAGTAAAGGTTGGTGCAGGTAACGTTGTTGACCGCGATGGCGTCCGTTTCCTTGCAGAAGCCGGCGCAGACTTTATTAAGGTTGGTATCGGTGGCGGTTCAATCTGTATCACTCGTGAAACAAAGGGTATCGGTCGCGGACAGGCTACTGCTCTTATCGACGTATGTAAGGCAAGAGACGAATACTTTGAGGAAACAGGCGTTTATGTACCGGTTTGCTCAGACGGCGGCATCGTGCACGACCACCACATCACACTTGCTCTCGCTATGGGCGCTGACTTCCTTATGCTCGGTCGTTACTTCTCTCGCTTTGACGAGTCTCCGACACAGAAGGTTCGTATAAACGGCCGTTATGTTAAGGAATACTGGGGTGAAGGCTCTAACAGAGCTCGTAATTGGCAAAGATATGACCTTGGCGGTTCTTCAAAGCTTTCATTTGAGGAAGGCGTTGACTCTTATGTAACTTATGCAGGTTCTCTCCACGATAACGTTACAAAGAGCCTTTACAAGGTTAAATCAACAATGTGCAACTGCGGTGTTGTTACCATCCCCGATTTACAGAGAGATGCAAAGCTTACTCTCGTAAGTGCTACAAGTATTGTAGAGGGTGGCGCGCACGACGTTACACTTAAGACAAATACAGGAAACATAAGATAACAAAAAAGACGGTCGAAAGACCGTCTTTTTCGAATTCGGAATTCGGAATGCGAAATTCGGAATGAGCTTCGCGTAAAAAACAAAAGCAAAGCGAGTCCTCGTCTCTTAAAGAGCTTGGACTCGCTTTTTATTTACAGTTGCAATATTTGATTTAATATTTCTTGATTATCTTTTTTGTTCCTTGATAAAAATGTTTTTAATTCTTCATCTCTTCTTATATATTTCACTTTCATACTCGATTTAAATTTACTTTTATTAAGCGATAGCGAAATTTTAGAAGGTATATCATTATAATCAAACTTAATACAATAACCTGCTATTTCAGGTAAAAAAATTACGTTCTTAATATTTTCATTGTCTTTTGTTTTTTCCTTGAATTCTGACAAAAAATCCACTAAAATTACAGATTTATCATACTCATTTTTTGTAATTGGTAATTCACTCATAAATTCATCAACCTTTTGCGAAGCTCATTCCGAATTCCGAATTCCGAATTTAAACTGTAACTTTTTCTTCCGCAAACAGCTTTACAAGAAAATCAAGAGACTGTTGCAGGCATTCTTTCGCATATTTATTAATCGAGGGAGTAAGGTGGAAGCAATGGTTATTGGCAAAGCCTGCCACGTGATATTGGTCATAAAGCGGAACAACTGCTTTCAGCTTTTCTGCCATCGGCTCGCCCTGACCCTGACATACCATATCGTCATCTGCCCAACAGATAAAGGTTGCGCACCATTTATCATTAACAAATGCAGCAGGTGAAATATATTCGTAATCAGGAAAATCCTTAATATTAGAAAAATCGTTTTTGAAATCGAAATTCAAGAGTGTTCTTGCGGTTGTGGGAATAACCCCCATAAGAGATGTGCCCTTCATAAGCACCTCTAAATCATAAATACCGCACATAAGCATAAGTCCTTTAAGTTCAACATTTACCTTGTCGCAACCTAAAACATCGCAAAGATCTTCGTTATATTTTATTGCAGCCAAATATGAAGCGATATAACCACCTGCAGAATCACCTGTGAGAACAACATTATCTAAATCAAAGTTATACTTGAGAGAAAGAGAAGAAACAAAGTTGAGAGAATCAACACAGTCCTTCATAAGCCCCTTATAATCCACCTCAGGTGGCATACGATAGTTGGGGCAGAAAACAAAATAGCCCTCTTTGGCGTAATATTCGCAAATGGAAACTCTGTATTTCTTGTCACCTGCCAAAAATGCACCGCCGTGATAATAAACAATAACAGGATGCTTTTTGCCGTCATTTAAAATTTCAGGTATGTAATATAAATCCCCTCTATTTAATTTTTCGCTACCATAGGCAATATCTCTGACAGAAACAACATTTTCATACCTGATATTGTTCTGAGAAGGATTACCTATAATATCAACCGCTTTAAAAACCAATTGTGCTTTATTCACACAATCGCCTCCTTGTAAAATTTTCCAAATAAACCATATTTTTATTTTAGTACAATATTTTGGAAATTACAAGAAAAAATTGATATGAAATCAACTGGTCATTTTCTCAATATCTCTTTTTAATTTTAAAATAATTCTCTTTTCAAGCCTTGAAATATAGCTTTGGGAAATACCTAAAATATCTGCAACCTCTTTTTGTGTATGCTCGTTTTTACCATCCAGACCAAAGCGCATATTCATAATAAGCCTTTCTCGTCCCGAAAGAGTCTGCATGCAGGCTATGAGGACTCTTTTTTCGTCCTCCTGCTCAAGATTATCGTTTATTTCCAAGCCGTCTGTTCCCAAAACATCAGAAAGCAACAGCTCGTTTCCATCCCAATCAACATTAAGGGGTTCATCTAAAGAAATATCAAGCTTTTGTTGATTCACTTTTCTTAAATACATTAAAATTTCATTTTCAATACAACGGGAAGCGTAGGTTGCAAGCTTAATATTTTTATCGGGCTTAAAGGTATTGACTGCCTTTATAAGACCGATTGTGCCTATTGAAATCAAGTCTTCTATATTGACTCCCGAGTTTTCAAATTTTTTTGCAATATACACCACCAGGCGCAGATTATGTTCAACCAGAATATCTCTGGCTCTTTGGTCACCATTGGCATTTTCTTCTGTCAGTTTTTCTTCCTCTGCCTTTGATAAAGGTGGCGGAAGGGTCTGCGGACTGTTTATGTAATAAACTGTGTTGAAGCCTAATTTTTGCAATAAATTTGCTTTGAGTATTCTTAATTTAATTATAAGCTTTTTCATTATCATTCTCTTCTCTCCCGATTTCAAAAATATTGTTGCTCACAAGTGCTTTGTATTCCCCAGAAGAAAGGGGTTTATTAACCACCCCAATTGTGCAGAAGGTTGTTTTATAAACCCCTTTTTCTGTTGTGACTTTAACAATTTTGGGAACAAACGATGGCAACAAACCTTCCCCCGTCACTGCACTGCAAGGCACAAGGCGAAAGACTTTATATAGCCTTTGGGGAACATTTTTATAATCCTGATTTTTAAAAAACAACAATTCCTCTCTGTCAAACACCGGTGCAATCGCCGAAAGCTCTGCCACAATAACGGGTCTGCCACTTAAGCCATCCTGCAAAGAATTTCCCGTATCAACAATAGCAGGAATAGTAACACTCATATTGTTATATGTAATTTCCAAAAGGCATTTACTGTCCTTAAGAGTATGCCTTGTAATAAGATAATCACCTATTAAAAACACACCGTAAACAGAAAGCACACAACCCACAAGATAAGATATACTCATATCGAAATAAACAATGCCGTTGTAATATAATATATTCCGGGGCTTAAAGGCTATTTGAAAAGCATATACTGCCCCACCGAAAAGGAAGCTGACCAGAAAGAAACCTAAATATGTTTTGAGAAATGTTTTCATATTTTTCGGAAGAAAGGCAACACCTGCTATAACCCCACCGCAAATAAGCTTATAAACCACAGACAAAACCATATTCATATTTTCCCAGAAGATTATCAGGGCACTGAAACCGCCTACCAGGGATGCAACCATAACAACCCATTTATTAGTAGGAATTTTGCAAAAGACACGGACTGCCACAATTAAAATATATGTAATCAGAATATTCAGTGCCACAAGTACATCTGCATAAATTATCAATGCCTCACCCCCGTTTTATATATTATATATTTTTCAGAATAAAACTTTTGTCGGTAAAGGTCGGTAAAAAAACTTTTCATTGACAACAAGACTGTTTAATCTTAAAATTAGTTTAGAATTATTTTGAGGTGACCATAATGAATGTTTATAAAAACTGCAAGGTAATTTTCCCACAGAAAATCCGCGACTGTATCGTGCTTGTGAATAACGGAAAAATTATTGATATTGTTGACAGATACGAAGAACAGGAAACTGATACAATCATTGACTGTGGCGGTCTGTATCTTTCTCCCGGATTTATTGACGCCCATGTTCACGGTGGTGGCAATAAAAGTGCTATGAGCGAAAGCCCCGAAGATATTATAGCTATGGCAGAGGCTCATTTAAAATACGGCACAACATCAATTGTTCCTACAACTCTTGCCGCACCAATAGACCAGCTGAAAAAGGTTGTTCTTTCAATTAAAAAGGCAAGTGAAGAAAGCAAAAATGCAAATATTTTAGGTGTGCATCTTGAAGGACCTTATCTTAATTTGAAATACAAAGGTGCTCAAAGCCCTGAAAATATACTTAACCCAAAGGATAATCCCCCTGAGGAATTGCTTGATTTATGGAACAAAATTCTTATAATGGGTGCCGCTCCCGAGGTTTGCGGCGGTTTTGAATTAGGTGAAAAGCTTAAAAAGAGAGGCATTGTTGCGTCAGTAGCCCATAGTGCCGCAAGCTTTGAGCAGGTTGAAGAAGCTGTTAAATTCGGTTATAGCGATATTACTCATATTTACAACGCTTGCACCTCCTGCTTTAAAACGGGTGTTTTCAGAACTGCAGGCGTTGTTGAAGCAGGGCTTGTGCTTGATGAAATTACCACACAGACTATTGCAGATTTAAGGCATCTTCCAAAGGGTGTTCTCCAGCTTATATACAAATCTAAAGGTGATGAGAAAATGTATCTTATTACCGATGGTCTTGAATTCTCTGCAAGTGACATAAAAGAAAATACCGTTTACACACAGGAAAACGGTATGAGTGTTATATATGAAGATAATGTTATGAAGCTTTCTGACCGCTCTGCTTTAGCAGGTAGCGCAAGTGTGCTTTCGGACTGCGTAAGGAATATGTATAAAATTGTTGGAGTCCCCCTTTACAGTGCAGTAAGAATGGCAAGCTTAACTCCTGCAGAGGTGATTGGGTTCTCTGACAGAAAAGGTCAAATTGCAAAAGGCTACGATGCAGATTTGATTTTGTTTGATGATGAAATAAATATTAAGTCTGTTGTGACTAATGGAAAAATAATATATTAAAAAATTCGGAGCAAATTTGCTCCGAATTTTTATATACCAAAATATTCAAGAATACCTTTATAAATTCCCTTTGCAACATATTTCTGCCCCAAAGAGGAATTAAGAAGCTGGAAATCGCAGGTTGCCTGAGATGCCGCATTTGCAGAGGGGCTTACAACTGCACTTGTGTTAGAAATAAATCCACATTCCACAAGCACCGCAGGGCAATTTTCAATCCTTACCACCCTGAAGGGATAGAAATGGAAGCCTCTGTCTGTCATTGGGTAACCAATATCGTTTTTAAGGGTTTTCGGAAGATTTTTTGAAATTGCTTTCGCCAGTGGTGCAGAATAATTTTTATAATAATAAACTGACGAGCCATGAGCAGTGTTATACACTGAGGCATCAAGATGAATTGATATAAACATATCTGCATCGTTCTTCATTGCATTTATTCTGCGCTCTTCGATTTCAGGAACGGATGCACTGTTATCTCTTGAAAAAATAACCTTTGCACCTGCATTTTCAAGGTAGGCTTTTAATTTGAGAGCAATTTTATAGGTGATATCGCTTTCATAAACACCTGTGCCTGACCCTGCGCCCGGTTGATTTCCGCCGTGACCGGGGTCAATTTCAATTGTTCTGCCTTTAAGCTTGTGAACAGGCTCTTTAACGGAAATCACAAGAAGATTATTTTTGTTATATTTAGCAGAATAGCCGTAGAATTCCCCTTCCTCGCGGAAATAAATACGCAAGATGGCAGTTTTATTTTCGCTATTCACAATCCACTTGCAAGATTTAATGGTGTCACTTTCAGGGAAGGTCAATTTGCCCTCTGCAGACTTGGTATATTGGAAAGTAATGTCCATATATTTACCTGTAAATTCTCCGTCTGCAACATTGAATTCACGCCCATCGTAACCGGTTTCGTAGCTTTGAGGCTTGATTGTTACATTAAAAGGCACTCGCCAATCAAGAGCAAGATATATTTTTGTGCTATCTGAATCATACTTTATGTGGTCACGAAGGCTTATATTATTATAGGGCATTTTATAGCCTGTAAAAGTCTTTACCTCGTTGGCATAAACTCTTCTGCCCGAGCCTAAAACATAGTATTCATTACCACTTGCACTATCAGTTACAGGGCCTGACTTAACATAATCATAGGTTCCCTTGGGCAAGGGTGAATACAAAGGATTTGACCTGTCATTCACAGGTGAAGATGGCAAGGTTTCAGCACAATAATCCGTAACCTTACAAAACTGCATCTTTGTTGAGGAATTATGCTTTTTAGAGGGTGTAATCTGTGTTATTTTGCCAAGCGTCCAGGATGGGTTAATATCAACCGCTTTGGCAAGAGCAGCTTTCACATCTCTCAGCGTAATTACTCCATTCGAGTTCATATCCGCTTTTTCAATTATTTCTTCAGTCGGTATCTCCATTAAGGATGCAAGGCGCATTATTTCATGGACGTCTGAAAGTGTGATTTCACCATCAGAATTCATATCGCCCTTAATATCTGCACAAAGGCAAGTGGAGAATGGTGCCAGTACTGAAAGTACAAGCACCACTGAAATTATAGTTTTTAATATCTTCTTCATAAAATTATGCTCCCTGGAGTGTGTAAAGCGTATCCGAACCAGCCTTAAACGGCGATGTTTCGGTACTTTTGCCCGATTTGCCTTTGAAAGGCGACAGCCTGTCTGCAGTCAAATACGACCAAAATTCCTCGAAACCTCATCCGTTTAAGGTCGAAGAATTTTGTGATTAAGTATTTTTCACTCAGATGAGGCAAAAACGCAGCTAATCCTTTCGGATTGGCGAGTATTTTAACGAAATATGAGTGGAAAAGACTATCCCAAAATCTGATTTGGATACGCTTTACCCACTCCAAGCTTCTTTAAGTGCGCCTCTTGTTCCCGAACCAACAAGACCATCTACATCAAGTTTTTTATCTGTCTGGAATTCTTTTACTGCAGAAAGAGTTGTGGGACCAAAATCACCGTCAATATCGCTTTCTTTAAGGTAATCTAATTTATATAGATACCATTGAAGCCAACTGACACTTTCACCACTGTCGCCCTGACGAAGAGTAACCGTAGGCTCTGTGTATGGGCACTCTTCTTTTTCGGGCTCCTCAGGTTCTTCGGGAGTTGTGTCTGAATATGTACCGATTTTTATGTAATCCTTATGGGCATAGCCCGTTATTTCTTCTCCGTTAAAATCTAAGCTTACCTTATACCAATCACCCGAGGAACCGATAATTATTACAGGGTAACCATTTGAAACCTGCACTAAAATATCTCCGGATGTGTCGGCAGTTTTTCTTATATTGAGAAAGCCCTCTGCCACACTTACATAACCATTTTTAGCGGCTGCTTCACCCTTTGTTGTAACAGAAACTACCGATGAATAAGCTGCAGAATAGAAGGTTCTGCTTTTGGTTTTAGTATACGCCTTGATTTTATATTTATATGCCGTTCCGCTATCAACTGTGGAATCTGTATAAGAGGTAGACTTTGTTGAGCCGATTCTTTCATAACTACCCGAAACAGCATCATAGCGGTAAACAAGATAGCCTGTAGAGCCTGCACTATTCCATTTAAGCTTAACAGAGCTGTCGCTCTTAGAAACAAGTTCAAGACCCTTTGGAGTATTGGGCGCAACAGTTGCATAGAAAACAGAGCTGAAGGATGAATAAACTTTTTCTCCATCATCATTCACATAATAGGCTCTCACCTTATATTTTGGAAAATCGCCTTTTGAAAGACCTTTATCAGTATAAGTTAAGGACGAGGTTGTTTTTACCTTTTCGTATTTTTCAGCTTTCTCGTTATATTTATATACCTGATAATATTTTGCATTATCAAGCCTTGTCCAACTGAGAGTAACGGAAGAGGAGGTGTATTCAGGAACTGTTACTGTGGGCTTTGAGGCTTTGAAATAATCCTCTCTTGTCATATCCGCACCGGGCATATTCTTGAAAACAGGAATAGAGAAAACCTTTTTATTTTCAAGAATATTTGCAGAAACATAGGCATTATATGTCTTCTTTGATTCAAATGCCGCCGCTCTTACATTAGCCATATATTCGTGACCGTAAAGAGTTTCCGAATCGGGATTTACATTGAATTTCTGCAAATAGCCCGTAAACTGGGTATCACCAAAGGAATCAAAAATATACTGTGCACCATAGTAAATGGTTTTATATGGGTTTGTCCAGGGTCTGCCATAGGAAGTATAGACAGATACATTCCCCTTTTTCACATAGCCCTTGTAGGTTGTTCCGTTGACCTTTGCTTTAACTCTATAAAATTTACCGCTTGTGCTGATATAGTTAAGCTCTGTATTTGAGGGAATGGTCACAACCCGAGTACCTGAGGCAGAAGCACTTTTATACATAACTGTTGAGGTGGCGGTTTTCATAAAACCGTTTGCCCATCTGAGGCCATCAGCAGCACCCGTATATGCACCGATATTATAGTAATTATAAATACCGTTATATGGTGAATTTTTACCGCTTGAGCCACCTGCATAAGAAGATGATTCAGACCCAACCTCCTGCACTATTTTTGATGCAAGATAGTACGGACTCATTCCGCTATCCTTGGCAGCTTTGAGAATAACCTCTGAATAGGTGGGCTTTTCTCCGTCAAGACTAAAGGTTTTAGTATCTCCATGGGCGTTAAGATATTTAATTTCAGATTTATACATCCATGTGTTTCTGAGAATTGCTTCAATACCTTCGATTGTATAAGTACCGTCATAAGCGGTGCTTTCAAACTGGAAAATATATTCTTCCGTAAGAAAATTTCTCGGGTCCATATAGTATTTAACGGCTTCTTCGGAAGCACTGACCCAATTGGAAGCCTCCTGAATTACGCCCTTACATGAGCTGCAGCTACATTTAAAGGAAGACTGAACGATGTTTTCTATAAGCTGTTTTTTATGAGGGTTACGCTCACCGTCAATGCTTTTCTGCCAATCAAGACCCGTAACCATAGGAACAAATTCCCATTCGGGATATTTTTTGTGAAGCTCATTAAGATACTCAACATAGGATTTGGGGAAGCCCTCTCGCAAAAGCTTCTCTTCATAGGTTTCAAGGTCAATGGCATCTGCCATAATAAGATTTACATCCTCAAGTGTAACAGAGCCGTCTTCATTCATATCGGCAGCAGCCTTCTGGGCAGTTGTGAGCTTTTGCATCCTTGCTGAATATTTCAGAGCAAGGCGCGCATCATCAGAGGTGATTTTGCCATCGGCATTCACATCACCTGAAACACCTTCCGCTTTAACCTTCGGAACTATTAAATTAAAAGAGAAAACAACAAGCATTAACGCTATGAGCTTTAAACATCTTTTCATAGTAACCTCTGCTATCACAGTCAAAGACCATATTTTGACACAACAACCTATTATACAGTTTTATTCTACCATATATAGCAAGCTTCTTATTTCTTTTTTAGAAATTTGGTTCATATTATCTCCAAAACAATACGAATATGAAAAAAGCGCAAACCCTTGCCACAGTTGAGTTTTCTGCACTTGTTCATATTGCCGTGACAAAATGTTTACATTTTCTGACCATTCATTTTCGCCCGTACCTGCAAATGAATCCTGCTTTCCACATTTATATGCAGCAAGACCGCAAATCAATTTCACATCACCCTCTTTGGAAAGCTTTTCCCATTCCTGTGCCACTTGGGTAAAAGGCATTTTTTCATTTTCAAAGCCATAATAAATTTGCGGTATCAGAAAATCAACAAAGCCTTCTTCCCTGCACCATTTCTCAACATCACAGTAAAAAACATTCTTGCATTTTTTAATATCTGCAGAGGGACTTATACTGAAAATAATATTGATGTCCCCTGCTTTTGTCAGAGAATACACAGAGCTTATCAGAACATTCACATTCTCTCTGCGCCAGTCATTAAGGGAAAGCTTTCCACCTGTTTCTTTATATTGTTCATATAAAGCTTTGTCGTTTATGCTGTTGCTTTCGGGGTAAAAATAATCATCAAAATGAATTCCCGATACCTGATATTTTCCTAAAATTTCTCTTATACCCGAAAGCACAAGTTTTCGGCTTTCATTATGTGCAGGATTCAGAAAAATCCCCTGTTCACATATTATAAGAGTATTTTTATCTTCCTTATAAAGTGCCCTTGCAGGTGAGTTTTCAGGCAAATTTTCAAAATCACTATTGTAGGAAATTCTGTAAGGATTAATCCAACAATGAACAGATATTCCGTAATCTTCCGCCTTTTGTAAAAATATTTCAAAGGGGTCATAGATTGGTATTCGGGTATTTGCAGTAATATATTTTGAAACAGGGAAAATATCTGAATTATAAAAGCTATCGCAAAAGGCTCTGCATTGGTAAAAAACTGTGTTGATTTTATTTTTACTTAAATTACGGAAAACGGTTTCAAGGCTTTCTTTATATTCCTCCTCGCTTTTGCCTTTAACAAGTGTACTGATTTCTGAATATGTAAGCCAGACAGCATAGATTTTGGTTTCTTTTATTTCGGAGTTTTGTGTTGTAACACTTGCAGTTGTAGTTTCAGGGATTATTCCTTCCCCACCCTCTTTTTCAAAAAGAAAATAAAAGGAAAATATCATTACTATCAGAATAAAAATAATAATTAATTTCTTCATAAAACCACCATTCAGAGCTTATAAAAATAAAGCGAAGCCTATATAATGTTTGGAAGCGTAGCTTCCCCAACACTCCTCACTCCTCACTCCTCACTCCTAACTAAAAAAACACCCTCTGTAATTTATACAGAGAGTGTGAATTTTTTATTCTTATATTCAATTTTCGGAAGTTAAAAAATCGTCCTCAAAGGTATCTATGCCATAGCCCTCGTCACTGTAAACAATTCTTGCTTTTTTCAGCTCCTTGGTATTTCTATCGAGAAATTCCTGCTCGCTCTCACCTTTTTTCGAATAATAAACCGTTACGCAAACAAGCATAATCAAATTAATCAGGAATTGGAAAATGCAAAGAATCTGTGCAATTTCATCCCGGGCAAAAACTTCAGAAACAGTTTCTCCGAAAATTTCTATTTGATATTTGCCAACGGCATAATTCATAAATTTAAAACCGTTATAAATTATGCTCATCATAAGGGAAAGAAGTTGGGGTAAAAGAAGCCTTGTATGCTCTTTGTCTCTTATAAAATACCAAAGAGAAATTGCACCGAAAAGGAAACCAAAGGAGCCAACAGTTGATAAAAGGCTCATAAAAAATCTGGCAACAATACCGCCTGAGCTCCCCGCAGGCATTGTCATAACAAGATTTTCGGGAACAACCTTTATGTATCTTAAAAGGAAGCATAAAAGAAGAAGTAATTTAAAAAAACCTAAAAGTCTTTTTCTTTTTCTGTTTCTGTATCGTTTGTGGCAAACTGCCTCACCGTTAAATGCAATATAACCTGCAATAAGAACAACATAAAGGCACAGATTTGAAAAGCTTGTTGCCAATTTTGAAACGAAAGCAATTTCAGCGATTGAACCGACTGCCACAAGAATATTAGCCAAAAGAAGCATTCCCGACAAAACGGCTAATATTTTTGCTGAATTTGATAAATAACTTGATTTTGCCATAGAAGCTCCTTTCATAAATTTTATTTCAAAAAATCGGCGACACATTGTGCCGCCGAATGTTTTTTAAAGTTCTTTATTCTGTGCGCCAACAGCCAACTGCTCTTTAGCAAGCTTTTCAATATCTTCCTTGTTACCGGACATGGCAAGCTTTGCAGCCTCTTCACGACGAGCAAGAAGTTCAGCGTACATACGCTCTCTCTTTTCACCACTAAGATCATAGAAGAGAATGGGAATAATACCAAGAAGACCTGTAACTGTGGGAATAATTGTTGCCATAGCAAAAAGACCGAACTTTGTATTGTCTGTCTGAGCTTCGCCTCTTGTGTAAGAAGAAATATCGTAACCGATAAGCTTCTTAAGCTGGAGGGAAAGAGCAGAGTTTGCAATACTTGCAAGCTTTTTGGTAAGGTCACGGGCAACGGAGGTCATAGCCTCTGTACGATAACCGTTCTTCCATTCACAGTAGTCCATAGATTCGTTATACATTTCGCTGGGAATAACTCGACGAACGCCCCAGAATACCATATAGATGGCTTCCTTAATTGCCATAACGAAGAACATGGGCAGAACCTTTTTATAAATACCGTTGTGCTTACCGCCTATCATACCGATAAGGAATACGGGAATATCAAGCAACGGCTGGCTCTTTGTACCAAGGAGATAGAGAGCCTTTGTTGAGAACTTTCTTCTGAACCAAGGAACGAGAGAGAATGAGAAGGGGTTGATAATAGCACCGGGAATACCTGCAACCATTGTCATTGAAGCGAAGTTGAGAACGTCAATGTAGTAGTCGTTGATGCTACCGCCAACGCTGAAGTTTGAAAGAGTTTCTGAAAGAGTAAGCAACAAGATGGGCTTGTTGTTAACAACAGATTTCAAGCTTTGCATAACGCTTGGTGTTTCAACAGACTGAAGAACACGTTCACGGGTCATAACGCAGAATATAAGGGATGCAACACCACTTACAATTGCAGTAAAGTTACCCATAAACATAAAGGTTGAAGTATAAGAAAGGTTAATAACCTTGTTACCGATAAGGTCGATTAAAACTGTAAGAATCTGTTGAGGAAGCTTTTCACCCAATAGACCCGAGAAGAATTCCGCCATGGTAATCAGTCGCGTACGGTCAACAGGGTGTGGCGTTATGGTAGCCAGCATACCTGTTTTAGCAATAGCACGGAATGTGCCTGCACCCTCACGGACAACAGCAAGGATGAAATATGTAAGGAACTTGGACATATCACGAGCACCCTTGCCCTTAAAGAGCATAGGAAGGAGCCAGTAGAAGCAAGTACCCAATGTGCCGGGAATACCCAAACCAACAAGATAAGGTTTGAATTTACCCCAACGTGTACGTGTTTTTTCAACAATAGCCGCAGTAAAGATATCGTTGATAACATCCCAGAAGCCGTTGAAAACGCTAACGATTGTCTGGTAGTCAAGGTCAATCTGAAGAATACTTGTTACGAAACGGTCGTTAAAAGAGTCGATATTAAAGCTCTGGCACATATCGTAAACAACATACCAGATTGTTTCCTTCATACCGACATATCTTCTGTTTTCATAGACGTATTCACGAGAATTATCGTCTATTTCCGGCGTTTCAACAACAGTGGTTTTTTCGTCTGCCAAAAGATACACCTCCGTAGATTTTGCGACAAAACATAATAATATACTCTATCACACTACTAATAGAGAGAGTATAACATAATTCCTTTTATTTTTCAACCGATTATCGCATTTTAGTGATTGTAATAAATATCAAAATAAAACAGAGTTTGTTGTGCAAGTTGACAAATATAATTCGAAATTCGGAATGCGGAATTCGGAATGTCGGGTGCTGCGCACGGCAATTATAAAGTTAAAGAAAAGGCAACTTTATTGTCCTAAATATTTTTGCTTGAATAAATCAATTAGTAAGGATGAGTTTCAGTTACAAAAACAAATATAATGTTCGGAAGCGAAGCTTCCCCAACATTTCGAATTTTGAATTTCCAATTTCGAATTTAAAAAAGCAGAGCTTTCGCTCTGCTTTTGCTTAAAGTATTTTACCAAGAAAGCTTTTCAGCCTTTCGCATTTTGGATTATCAAAAATTTCTCCGGGGGTGCCGTCTTCCTGAATGATACCTTCATCCATAAAGATAACGCGGGTTGCAACCTCTCTTGCAAAGCCCATTTCGTGAGTAACCACAACCATTGTCATACCCTCAGCTGCCAGCTCCTTCATAACATCAAGAACCTCGCCGACCATTTCGGGGTCAAGAGCGGATGTAGGCTCGTCAAAGAGCATTACATCAGGCTCCATACAAAGAGCACGTACAATAGCAACTCTCTGCTTCTGACCGCCTGAAAGCTGACTGGGATAAGCGTCTGCCCTGTCCTTAAGACCAACTCTGTCAAGAAGCTCGAGAGCTTTTTTCTCTGCTTCTTCCTTGCTCTTTTTAAGAATTGTAACGGGAGCGCTTGTCATATTTTTAAGAACAGTCATATTGGGGAAAAGGTTAAAGTGCTGGAAAACCATCCCCATTTTCTGACGGTGCTTATTGATATTTGTTTTTGGAGCAGTAATATCTGTTCCGTTGAAAATAATTTCACCATTTGTGGGGATTTCAAGAAGGTTAAG
Organism: Acutalibacteraceae bacterium; assembly: GCA_045577815.1. Classification (GTDB taxonomy): domain Bacteria; phylum Bacillota; class Clostridia; order Oscillospirales; family Acutalibacteraceae; genus DTU089. The sequence continues at coordinate 38,750 of JAZNJB010000051.1, read as the reverse complement.
AGAACGGAGGAATGTAGATTTACCGCTACCTGAAGGTCCGATAATAACAACAACCTCGCCTTTGTTAATCTCGCAGTTAACACCATCGAGAGCCTTGACCTCACCGCCATTATAATGCTTTTTAAGGTCGGTTACTTTAATAAATGCTTTATCGCTCACTCTTCCTCAACCTCCTCTCAAGCTTTCCTACAAGGGATGAAAGAATCATAACCATTACAAGATAAATAATTGCAACTGTGAAAAGCGGAATAAAATATTCAAAGGTTCTGCCTGCAACAATGTTGCCTGATTTCGTAAGGTCAATAACACCAACATAACCTGCAACGGATGTTTCTTTTAACAAAGCAATAAACTCGTTGCAAAGTGTGGGAAGAACCGCCTTGAACACCTGAGGGATGATTATGTAGCGCATTGTCTGGAAATAGTTGAAGCCAAGGCTTCTGCCTGCTTCGAACTGACCATGGTCAATGGACATAATACCTGCACGGAAAATTTCTGCAACGTAAGCACCTGAGTTAATACCGAAAGCAAAAATTGCAACCGGAACACCGTCTTCAGATGAAACGAAAATAACGAAATAGCAAATCATCAACTGAACAACAACGGGAGTTCCGCGGATTACGGTCAGATATACCTTTGAAATTGCATTGAGAATTGAAAGAATAATGTAACCCGCACCACCGTGGAGCTTCATTGATTCTCTGTTTTTGTCAAAGGATGAACGAACAGCAGCAATGAGAACACCGATTACAATACCGACAACCAAAGCACCTGCAGTGATTTTCAAGGTATTGAGGAAACCGCCTAAGATAAGCTCCCAACGGGCATCACCGAAAACGAATTTGAATTCATTAATTAAATTAAAAAACCAGTCGAACATACTTTAACACCCCTTTCTATCAAAAAACAAGGGCGGAGAAAATCCGCCCTTATTGGATTACTTTTTTTAATCTTGATTATTCAGCAGGAATGTATTTTTCAACAACTTCCTTAACAGAACCATCAGCGATGAGTTCTTTAAGAGCACCGTCAACCTTGTCTTTAAGCTCTGTATTTTCTTTTGCGAAGCAGATAGCATAGTCTTCAACTGTGTATTCTGTGTCAAGAACCTTAAGACCCTCGTTAGCTGCTACATAAGATTTAGCAGGTTCGTTGTCGATGATAACACAGTCAACCTTGCCTGCAATAAGAGCCTGAACTGCAACTGCACCGTTGTCATAACGTGTGATAGCATCTTCGCCATAGTCACCTGTTGCGTAGATGTCACCTGTTGTAGAAGTCTGAACACCGATTTTCTTGCCTGCGATATCATCAATTGACTTGATGTCGCTGCCTTCTTTAACGATAACAGCCTGAATACCTGTTGCATAAGATGTTGAGAAATTAACCTTTTCAAGTCTTTCGTCGTTAACAGTAAGACCTGCCATACCCATATCATACTTACCGCTCTGAACACCGGGGATGATTGAATCGAAAGCAACGTCAACAATTTTGAGCTCCATACCGAGTTTATCAGCAATAAGAGCTGCGATTTCAGCATCTATACCTACAATTTTGTCACCCTCAACATATTCATAGGGAGGGAATTCTGCATTTGTAGCCATTGTAAGAACTGCCTTAGGAGCTTCTGTTGTGTCACCATTGTTTGTGTCAGCATCTGTATTACCGCCGCAAGCTGCAAAGCAAGCAATCATAGCAATAACAAGAACTATGGAAGCAACTTTTAAAAACTTTGTCATTTTAAAAACCTCACAATTAAATTTTTTCGGAAGACTTAATATAACAATTCTTCCGTTTGTGAGTGAATTATACAACTATTAAATGGAAAATGCAAGGAATTTTTGAAAATTAATTCACAATATACAGTTTTTTATGTATATTTTTGCGAATATACATTTTATCAAAGGAAAATATGCGTTTAGGGTATATACAAATGGTGGAAAATGGTGTATAATTCAGAATTAGTAAAAGGAGTGCAACTCTTATCATCCCTGTTTTGTCGAAGACAAAATAGGGAGGGGGACCGCGCTAGCGGTGGTGGGTTGCCCCATAAAGATCACCCTTTGTAAAAGTAACGCAATACTTGATGGATTGCCCCTAAAGATTATCCTTTGTAGAGGTCGTGCAATAAATATGAAACCAACCCCCGAAATAATCGACCGAGCCCGTAAAATGCGAAAAGAGCCCACCGAAGAAGAAAACAAGTTATGGCATATACTGCTGAAACATATTAAGCCACGATTTATAAGACAAAAAACTATTGGCTACTATATTGTAGATTTCTATTGTCCTAAATTAAAAAGGAGGGTACGGGGCAACCCACCACCGCTGACGCGGTCCCCCTCCCTATTTCATCAAAGATGAAACAGGGATGATAAGCTTTGCACTACTTTTATTTTTTGTTAGGAGAACAAAATGAAAAAGATTTTATCTATCACTCTCGCCTTACTTTTAATAATTATATCTCTCCCCGTTGCAACTGCTCTCAATTACAACGGCTTTGTTTACGTTGACAATGGTGACGGCACCTGCAGTATTACGGGCTATAATGATTTTTATGCGGAGGATGTTGTTATTCCATCAACCATCAAAAAATTAAAGGTTGTTTCAATTACAGGCTTCCGCCAGAAAAACTCTATAAAATATGTGAGCATTCCCTCAAGCGTTACAGAAATCGGTGATATGGCTTTCTACAGTTGTAAAAAGCTTTATTCCGTTGCTATCGGTACGGGGGTAAAAACCATTGGTGAAAAGGCGTTCGATGGTTGCGTTGAGCTTACAAGTATTAATATCAGGAACACAGAATATCTTGGTGACTATGCTTTCTATGGTTGCGCAAAGCTTGAATGGGTTGACTGCGGAACCGCTCTCAAGCACATCGGCACAAGAGCCTTCTGGAGCGATAAGAAGATTAATTACATAAAATTCTCCCCCACTCTTGAAACCATTGGTGACTACGCTTTTTCCAACTGCGAGCTTCTCCCCTCTCTTGTTTTCCCTGACTCTTTAAAATCTATCGGAACAAGTGCATTCAGTAACTGTATCGCCATTGAAGCCCTCACTTTCGGTACAGGCGAGCTTGTAATCGGTGCTTATGCTTTTGAAAACTGCACTCTTTTAACAGAAGTAACAATACCTGAAAATGTTACTCATATCGGCAGAAACGCTTTTGCATTCCGCGAGACTGACAGCACTGTATTTACTCACACAGTTAAAATCAACTGTCACTTAGGCTCTGCAGGTGTTGATTACAGCGTTAAGAACAATGCTCCCGTATACATTATTGAGCTTGACAGAACAATCAACTCATTTGGCGACATTGATGGTGACGGCACAGTAACAACCAAGGATGCAAAAAAAGCATTGCGCCTCGCAGCTAAAATGAGCAAAAAGGTTACAGATGAAATGCTCCTTTTAGGCGACCTTAATCAGAATGGTTATTTTGACCTTGAGGATGCAAATATTATTCTTCAAAGGGCTGCAGGGATTATTTGATTATATTCCCTTATTACTTGCTTTTCACAATAAATCCGTCAAACCCTGCTTTTTTCAGTTGTTTAATATAGTTTTCCGCATTCTTTTTTAATCGGAAAGCACCAACCTGAACACTATACAACGTTTCGTTTTTTGACGAAGCGTTGTTTTCTTTTTTTGTTTCGGTTGTCTCTGCAACGTTTACACCATAGTAATCGCAGATTCCCTTGGCAATTGCCTCGCCTATTGCTTTTGTATTCTTTCTTATAAAATCAGAACCCTCTTTTGTATCGTGAAACTCACATTCACAGTAAATGGTAATTCCCTTTGCAGAATTTATTTCATAAAAATCGGGCTTTTCAATAAGCCTTTCTGCACTCTTGCCGGGTGTGATGGGTGCAAGGCGGTCAAGCACCGCCTGACCTGCCTTTTTCCTTTCGCCCTGAAGATTATATAGAAGAATCTGTGTACCGCCTGTTACATTATGCTTTGCAGTTGCGTTTGTGTGAATAGCAACATGCAAGTCTGCACCAAAAGAATTACTTTCCTTAACTCGTGCATACATATCATCGTTATAAGTACATTTAACAGAAAAGCCTTTCTTTTTAAGATAAGAAACGCAGTATTTTGCAATTTTGTGGCATTGTTCTTTTTCGTTTGTGCCACCTGTGGCATAAGTATTACTCACCTGATTGCTTGGAGAAATATAGATTTTCTTACTCATTTCTTCACCTCTTCAGTTTTTCTGACATCACAATCGGTGCAATAGGTCATTGCCCTGTCGCTGTCGTTAACACCCTCTGTGGTAGGGTCAACAAGCACCCCAACAAATGCAAGAATATTAACCGCCATAGTAATCAAGCCCATAATCTCGTTTTCTGTTATTTTCGGCACAATATCAAAGGCACTTAACATCTGATACAAAAAAGAAACAATAAGTGCCGATGCAGACAAAACAAACATTTTATTTTTCAATCTTGCTTTTAAATTAATTTTCATATATTACTCCTTGTATTCTCACTTGGCAGAAATGTTAAAAGCTCTTCATATTTGTGCTTCACTTCACCATTTCCGCCATATTTTATGTATTTCTCCCCTGCAGCAATACGCTCAGAAAGTGGCATTTCGTGTGACATAATAGTAAGCCTTTTGATAGATAAGTAGTTATCGAGGTTGTGCTCGCTCTGCTCTTCAACCCACTTTTCCCACTTACGAATAAACTTGTACACCTTCATCGCAGTAGCGATTATAACAGTGAGAGCAGTAAGAACGGATGCAATGAGAAGTATATTATCAGCCATCGGAAGCACCACCTTGTTCCTGAAGCCTCTCTGCTTCCTCGTCTGTTATTTCGTGCCAATTGGATGCACTATCGTTTATGCCTAAACGAATTATAAGTGCAAATGTTTCACCATTGGTATAAACATAACCTTCTCTTGCAATTAAAACATCATCCATAGTATTCCTCCTCACTTACTACTGCACCACCTGCAACAGTCCAGCCTTTTGAATTTGCACTATCAACTTGTGACTGTAAGATTTTAGCATTTGCGTGTAATGTAAGTGTGCAAGTTGTGCCCTCTTCAAGTTGTGCAAGTCCATCAAAAATACTCTGTTTGCTTTCTGCGGAAAGTTTATCACTACCATTTAATGATATTGAAACAGATAGCGTGTTAGGTGCGAAAGTTACTTCTTCTAAACTGTTACATTGACCAAATCCGTTAACACTTGTTGCCGAAGAAAAATCTAAAACGCCAACTATTTTTTTTAGTTTTTGGCTACCAGTGAAAGCACCCGAATAACTTATAATATTTTTGGTTGAAAAGTTTAAAACTACTTCTTCTAATATTCCACAATAATAAAAAGAATTTTCCATATACTGACTTTCATCAGGCATATTCAATATAACTTTTTTAACGCCTTTATTCACATAAAACAGTTGCCCCATACATAACTGTTTATTACTAACATTTATATTAGGTGCATTTACTGTTAATTCTTCAACAATTGGTATAGGCTCTGTACTCCAATATGAAAAAGCTTGATATATGTTTGTTGCATTAGGCAGATTGACTTCTGCTTTTGTAGGGAAAGTTTTTGCTTGAATAAACAACTGAGTTGCATTTGTAACGTGTTGTAAAAAATCAACTGTTTCACCGCCACCACCTGAAATATCTGCAATTTTCCCCATAATCTCATGGGTAGTTGCATCTTCAGGAAGATTAACACCCTTATCACTCAAATTCTTTCTACCAATAGCATTGGCAGTTGTAATTCTATCTGTTAAAACGCCCACTACTCTGCACCTCCAACAAGGTTAAGTGCCTTTGCATAGTCACCCTCAAGGTCTTGAAGTCTTTCATCAAATGGTTCAAGAATGTTATAAAAAAGAGCCATTGATGGAACTAAATCATCTGTGATATGTTCTTCAGGGTCAAATGCTACGGCTTTAACAACTTTTGCAGTTGGCATTTCATTAATATCTGCATCAATTACTTCATCAATTTCCTCGCCCGTTTCAGCATCAATAATAAGCATTGTTGTAATGCTACCGTAATAAATTTTATTATCAGCAAATACATAGTAGTTGGTTTGATTGTTTAACCTGTCATTTTTGGTTATAAAAGCATAACCCTCAGAAATGTAAGTATGACGTGGGTGCATAGGGGGGTCAAATTTTCCCCATTGGAAACCACCTCTAATGTGATAAACACCGCTATCAAGTTCCCATAATATATTGGTTTCAGCTTCTTTGATACCGCTACCCTGACTACCACCTTTGTACTCCGAAACAACTTCAGGTGAAGTAGCAACAGAATATTTACCCCAACAATCTTCAGCAGGGTCAGAAACAATTGCTGCACGAACATCAAGAATTCTGCTTGTGTCAAGTGCTAAATCGGGGTAGCATTTGCCTTTTGCGATTACCATCGCACCCGAGCCCTCCTGGTCAAGGCTTGCATCCTTACCAAATGCACCGCCATATCCTTTTACATTGACATAGATATATTCAACATCGTCGGCAACTTTCCCATCAAGAGTTTTAAAAACCGCTTTGCCTTCATTATCAAATGTAAGCTGAACTGTATCGTGGTTATAGAAACGAAAATATTCTGATACAGTTCCATCGCTTATCTCGTATGTGCCGTTTTCTGTTACATATGCAGAAATATCTGCGTAGTTTTCATTCTTAAAGCATTCAGAACATTTTACATTATCAATAGTTTCAATTATGCCTGAAGGATTTCTGAGCGTAAAACTTGTTATGCCATCGCGAAGAGTCACACCAATTCCCGAACCGCCAAAATCTCTGGGCTTTGCGCCTTTTTCTACCTCTTCTTCTGTTGGTTTTGGTGTAATATCCCAAGAACCATACACCGCCTTGTTGCCTCGCCAAGGTCTGACTTTACCATTGGGAATAGTGAAATTTTCAAAGTTAAGAAGAGGCTTCAAGCTCTCGTAACCGCTTGTATCTTTGTTTGTTACAGAGAAAGCATAATCGTCCAAATAGTTTGTTCTTACTTTTGAAGATGCATATTTAAGTGTTATAACATCAGGCGAACAAGTATGCGTTGTTTTCGCAACACAAGGGTCAACAGCTTCATACAATGAATAACCCTCATCATATATCTCGTCAACAAATACACAATGGCTTAACCCCTTATTAGCAAGCACTTCACCGCTATTCATATCTACGGTGTTTTCTATCACATAGTTACTGTCAAATGTGTAACCTCTGTTACTCTGTGGGTATGGGTTACCACAAATAAGATTTGTAAAGGCACTGCATACCAAGCCGTAGCCTGTGCCACCACTTGTGGAAATTTCGGTGTGACCGCTAACCGTTTTTGCTCTCACTTCCTCATCGACAAAACCACCATCATAAGCAACTGAATATGGGTCATTCAAGGCATTCACAACAGTTTCAGGTGTTACCTCAAAGCCTAAATAGTGAGAGTTTACCCATCTGCTTGAATAAGGAACACCATAGAATCTTCTGCCTATCGTCATAGGACGAGTTGAATCATTCCAAAAGATTTCTTTCTGTGATTCAAAAGTAAAATCTTTAATTACTTTTCCACCAATTTCTTTTGCTTTTCTTCTTCTGCCACTTTTAGCATTGCTCTTTACAGCCTTATCTGTGTAAATACACAAATCACTTAAATTATAAGTGTGTGGCAATCTCAACAAAGCCGCACCAACATTTTCAGGAATATAACCAAATGATGCACCTCTGTTAACCTCTATAATTGGCATTTCCTCTCCATCCACTACTTGTACCCCTGTTTGATAGGAAACATTGAATATGGGTTTAGTTGTAAGCTCGTCATCTTCTATGTCATCCTTCAGGAATGTTGGCATTCCTTGTTTGGTAAGCACAGCGTAAAAACACCCCGATGGCAATACTACACTATAATATTTTTGTGTAGTTGTTCTTAAATCGCCATTGTTTTTCACTACTACATTAGCAGTGGCAATTATGTCACTTTCACTCTCAGGGAACTCATCACAACCAATAAGAGTAACTTTATTACCCTCGGCAATCTTATAATAGAAATATTTTTCTCCGTCTGTTTCGATGAATCGGTTATGTGACTGTCTTAGGTAATTTACTGTATTTTTAGTCCCGGTAGTATCGATATGATAACTTTCATCAAAAACAAATTCGCCATTTTCGTTTAATGTGCCTATATATAAATAAAGCCTTGTTTCCTCATCCTCTATACGAAACCCTAAATATTTCGGACATTTAGTGATAGGAGAGAAACCGCCTTCTGCATCAGCTTTCTTTTTACACATTCCATCCTCATAGATGTATGCATAATTAGTTTCTGTTAACAGCAAATCAATATTTTTAAAAGCATTTCCGTTAACTTTCAAAGCATTCTCATCATAAGAAGTGAGGGCGTTTTCTTTAATAATCTGTTCCCAGAATTCCTTAAGCATATTGCAATAGGTTTCATAATCAAAAACCTTTGGCAAATCCTCGGTATTAACATCCGTTGTAAATGAGCCCTTGTCAACATAAAAAACCGTTGGCTTAGGTGAATACATAAGTGTTGTTTCACCATTTTCTTCCTTATAGGCATAAACCCCAAGAATACAGTTGCCGTTTTCAAGGTTAGGAATATAACAACGATTGCCTGCAACAGGCACGTGAATACCGTTGAATACAGCCGTAACCGAAAGCCCGGAAAAGCATTCAGGCAAAATGAAGGTACACAAATTAACCTTATAATCACCCTGATTAACCTGGGTTAATTCCGTTATTTTAACCTCGTCCTTGCTAACACTTACTATCATTTTACCCCTCCTTATTTATAGATTTTATACATAGCCTTAAGATATTTTTTGTATGTACCGTATTTCTTTGCCACAACATCGTGAGCATAATATTCAGTTTCTGTCATAATTCCCGGATAACCCGTTGCAGAACAGAATTCCTTATAGGTTTCAGGGTAGTTTATGGTCTTGCTTGCAGATTTCTTTTTACTGTCAGAGCTGTCTGATTTTTTGGAAGCATAAAGCTTCTGAAGAGCCAGGTTATAATCCCTGTCCTCATTTGCCTGGTCACGCTCTGCCTCTGCCTTTTTAAATGCCATTTCTTGTTGGAATTCTTCTCTGTCAAGAGAATCGGTGTATTCCTTGAAAGCAAAATCCCTGTCATTTTCCCATGCATCAACAGTCTGAAGAAACTGTTCATATTCCGCATCAGACATAGCAGTAAGCTTTTCAAGAAGATACTCTCCATCCTTATAATATCTTTCAAGCTTGTTGAGATATTTTTCATAATCGTCCCCATCAAGAGAGCGAAGAAGCTTAACATCCTCAAAAAGCTTGTCGCCCTCGTCACCATACTGCTCATAGGCTCTGTCCCTTAAATCAAGAGCAATACTGTTCAAATCATTAAGGTATTCGTCATAAGCCTGATTTCCTGCAGTAACAGCATATGAATTGGTATAGCCACCCGTTAAAGCGGAAGCCTCCCCCACTGTGTCCATCATAGCCTTTTTGCCGTTCTGTGTATAAATCTCCTTATACTGCTCATAGAGAGGGTCAGCATTGAGATTATATGAAAATTTTTCTCTGTTGAGAATGTCGTTTAAAATTCCGTCAATTTCCGCAGAATATTTGCTTTCGTAATCCTTGGGCGCATCCTTTTCCCAGCCTTCAAGCTTTTCTTCTGCTTTTTTAACATCATCGCTCTTTTTATAAGTTGGGCGCTTGGTATTTGTTGTTTTTGTTGTAGTTTTTGTTGTTTTTTTCTTTGTTGTAGACATTTATTCACTCCTTTATAGTTAGCAAATAGCAAATAGCAGATAGCTAATTGCTAATTGCTAACCGTTAATTGCTTCTATACGCCAAATATACTCCGCTTACATAAATATATTCCCCTGCATCAATGGTTTTGTCCGAGCTTATAACCAGCTCACCTGTTTCGGATTTTATACCGCCCTGACCGATTTTCTCAGCGCCCGTACCGATAACTACGTTTACGGGAGTAAAAAGCGAGGGGATTTTTTCTAAGGTTGCAATAGTATGAGAAGAGCCTGCAGAAACAGCTTCATTTGCGGTAAATCTTAGTCTTAGAATTACAAGCTCCATACAAGGAATATACCTTACAATGCCTCTCTTATCTGTAACAAGAGAAGAAATCTCCGTTCCCACATTCTCGTAAACCATATCGCCTTTAACATTCAGATTCCACGCCACAGTCAATTCGTTATTTTTCTCTGCATAGCAACCGAAGGAGGCACCCTTTCCGCCTTTTTTTATATTAAAGGGGATATCTGCACCGGGTATTAAAACCTCGGTAAAATCATTATCGGTTGTTATGCTGTCGGTAATTTTAAAAGCAACTATATAAGCCGTGCTATTAAGAAATTCACCATTGCCGATAATAGAAACACTGTCTCTGATAGTTTTCTCATCTGAATAAGTGCCATTGTCTGCATTCTTATATTTATATGTAACAACGGGGGAATTTTTATCATTCAAGGAGCTGTAATTTGTTGTTATATGATAAAGAAGATTTGTGCCTCGGGTGGTTTTGTTTCCAAGCTCATCACAACGATAAAGACTCTCAACAGAAATTGTCGGCACAGAATAATCCAGAACCTTGATTTCCGAGCTTTTTGTAACAGAAAAGCCTCGACTGTCCTTAACTGTAACACTGACTGTAAGCTCTCCCGCTTTCGTTAAATCAAAGGTGGCAGGAACTGTGCTTTCAGAAGCACTGCCCACCCTTGCGGTATATGAAAAGATACTTGCACCGTGCTTAAGGCTTAAAGAGTCAACAAGCAATTCAACCTGACTTTTCCCTTTTATATACTCCCCTATTTCCTCGGGAACAGAATTATCGATTCTATTTGTTACAAGGTTAAATTCCGGCAAAAACTCTTCCGTGGCAGGAATAATTAATTTCAATGAATAAGCTTTCGAGCCTATTTTTTCAGTACCCTTATATGTGGTAAGGGTTACTGAAATATAACCGCTTTTGGCATTCACAATCTCCTCTGCCCAGGAAAGCGGAACAGTAAAAGCATCCTGACTGACCCCGGACGAAAGACTATGAGTAACCGAAGAATCACCTAAAGACCATTTTATTTCATGGTTAAAGCCGGAATCTGCAACGCTTAAGGTTGCCCCCACTGTTTCCCCGGGATTAAGGCTTGATTTTGAGAGAGTGAGAGTTGATATATCGTATTTACTGCCTGAACCTCCCGAGTAACTGCCATAGATATTAATTGCCATCTGACCATATCACCTCCAAGCCGTTTTCTGAAGCATTAAATGTAAAATAGCCGTCAGTTGTGTTACCTATTTTAATAAAATCACGTATTTCTGCCCTTGTGATATAGAGATTACCTCCCGAAATATACGCCACCTCTGAAAGCCCATAAAAGAATGAAAGTCTTTCATTGGTAAAACGGGCTTTTATGTTGGAGTCAATTCTACCGATTTCTACACCACAAACGCCCTCTTCAAGCTCACCGGTGCGGATATATATACCTAGTGAAGAAAGCTCACCACCGAGAGAGCTTAAATCCCCACTCATATTTTCAAGGCTTTCAGAAAAGGTATCTGTTATACTCTGCTCGGTGTGGGAAACATATTCTTCCACCTGAGATACAATTTCCTCCGCCGTTGTGATAATCTGCACTTTTAGCTTTTCAAACCGCTTTTTACTTTCATTATTCAAGCGGATTATATTTTCCTTTTCCTTATTTTTATCTGTTTCAATTTCTTTTTTTAGTGCTTCAATTTCAGCCCGGGATTTATCGCCCAAGGCACAGGAAAGGTTTTCATTTAATTCATAGAGATAATTTTTAAGAAGCAGAAAGCGACTGTCTGTTGAATATTTCTCTGCGGTAATGTTGGGAACAGATAAATTAAGGTCGTACATTCAGTTCACTCCCTGTTTCAATTTTTCGGGAAATACTGAAAATTTTCACCTTACCCCTACCGCTTATTCTTATTTTCAGGTGGTCGCAACGAGGCGAAGAAAACGGGAGCGAGAATGAGCCTGTTTTTTCAACTGCAATACTTAATTGTCTTTCCCATTTTTCGTTTGAATCCGTTTGGAAATCAACATTAATTCTCGCTCCCGTTTTTCCGAAAAGGCGAATAACAATACCCGAATAGTATTTATTTTCAGGCAAATCCAAGCCCCAGAGTCCTGTTTCGCAGGACCAATCTATATTTTCTTCCTGAAGCCAACCTGATAAATCATCCGAAAAATAGCCGTAAGGATTTTCACCGTCTGCAAGGCAAAGTCGCTTTTCACCTTGAACAACTCCTATGAAATATAAATTGCCGTTGTGATTAGCAAATTCTTTAACATCAATATTATCTTCCTTATGCCAGATACCCGTTTTTTCGTTATATGTAAAAAGGTGTCTTTCGCCATTTTTGTCCGTAAGGCAAATATAGTATTTATTGAATAAGCTACCTGCCACACCCTCAGTATAATAGGCATCACCAAGGCCCTCAGAAATATCAAGGGGCACACCGCCCTCAAAAACACATATTCCGTTAGGGCTTTTATAATAAAGGCTTTCATTTACAATGCAAAGAGATTTGTGAGAGCCCTTCTGCACACCTCTTATATATGAGGTGTTGAGAGTGTAGGGAGGATTTTGTCCGTAGAGCTTATGTATACAGTGCTCTTTAAAGAAAATAACATATCCGCGAAAAGCCACCGCGCCCGTAAACTCACCATCGGAGCCAACAGTAACTGCATAGCTGTCTGTTGAAATCCCTTGGAAGCACTCAAAATTCGTAGGGTCACCTAATTTTGAAGCATAAATCTCATTTTTCTTGGAATTACAGCCCCAGAGTCTGTTACCACTTTCGCAAACGAAGTCCATATCAGGTAATTTTCTCTGAATTTTAATGGGCGCAGTCCGGGAAATGGTATCGGTAATAATACCCGTAATTGTAATAAAATCATCACCCTTGTCCCGAATAATGTGAGAGCCGTTCAAATCCTCGTTTTCAAAGCCCGAAAGAGTAACGCCGTCATATATCCGGAAATTCTTGCCTATACCTGCACAGGAAATTCTCACATAGGTCACCGTAAGCTCAACCCACATTCCTAAAGCATCGCTGAACTGCTTGAGAGTATTGGGCGTAACCGAGGTATCAAGCCATAAGCTACCGTTTACCGCCTGTTCAGGCTCAGCAGAAGAAACAAGATAATCTTCATATAAATCTCCGTCCCCCCTTGCCAGAGAGCAGGTAACATTCACGCCCTCATTTGTTATAAATTCCGCTTCAAGAGAGCCGTAGTCGGTTAAATCTGCTGTGTTCAGATACACTTTATCGGGGAAAACAAGCACCTTAGCACCCATTGATACCAACTGCCTTTCCCCATCTATATCGGGGAAATAAAGCCCATCCACCGCATTACCACCATAATAAAGCTTACCATTGTTTATATACATAAGCTTTGATTTTCCAAAAACACCCTGAAGCCCATCGCCCCGAACATTGAAATATGCCCTTTTATTTCTTGGGGAAAGCAAGGGAAATTCCTCTCCACCCATATTGGTTTCCTCAAAGAAGCAGTTGTCGTGAATAACCGCATTGTGACTGTAACCACCAAATGAAGAAATCATTTCCTGAGTTTTTTCCAAATCATATACAGTAGGGTTATACATCATATTCCCCCATTTTTAATTCGGTATTTAAGGGAAGCTTGTGGTTGCGGTTTATAAAGTCGTGCATTTCCTTATACATTCTGTTAAAAAGCATAGCGGAATTGTTGTATCTGCCAATTTCACCATTCATATAATCAAGCTTCATATTCATATAAAGTGTATAAATTTCAGCATATTCCTCAGGTGCTTTAACAACTGCATCAAGAGGAATCTCCTTGCCGTAGCCAATATATTCCTTATCTCCGCGAGGCTTTAAAATCTCGCCCCATATTTTCAAATCAAGCTGTGAAATCCATCTTTTTTTAGTAAGAATGGAAACATTGTTCGTCCTCTCACTATCAAAGCTTTCAATAACATCTGCAAGTGTCATATATACCTCCATTCTGTCGTTAAGATTCCAGATACCAGATTCCAGATGCCAGTTTTCATAACAGAAACTTTATTATTCTGACTTTTTTTAATATAAATTTGAAACATAGTAGATTAAGAAAAACAAAGTTACCTTCTCAATTCTGGCATCTGGTAACTGGCATCTGGCATCTATATTGACGCATTAGCGTCAATATACCTCGCCGCCACTGCCGCCATCTGTTCACTGTTTTTAATAACCTCTGCAAAGCGCTTGGGCACCTCAACAGTTTTACCTGTCTGAACAAGAATTCTTTCTCCGTTCACCGCCACAAAACGCTCCGTATCATTTCTTGACTGCTTTGGAATAAACACACTCACAAGCTCTTCGTTTTTTATATTTTCAGTTTTTTTATTAGCCATAATAAATTTCCTTTCGTAAATAGATTCCAGATACCAGATCCCAGATGCCAGTTTTATAACAGATACTTTATTTTTCTATTTTAATTTTGAGATTAAGTTATATGTAAATTTTAAATTATAGAGTTATTGCCTCAATTCTGGCATCTGGTAACTGGCATCTGGCATCTTAAAAATCAGTTCGCCTCTGCTGTAGAACTAAAAGTACTACCGCTTTCAATTCTCACAAGGTATTCCTCAACAAGTCTTTTTGCGGTTTTAAGACCCTTCCAGCCGATAGAAGAACGCTGGTTAAGAGGGTCGTTGCCGTAGCCCTTCTGCTTAACAATGTGTTCAACTCCGCCACCTGTAACACTTGTTACACCGTAAGCATCCGCACCGATAATAAGGGTTGCAAATACCGCGGGAGAGTCGCCATCCTTCCAGATTTTAGCCTCTGTGCTTTCAACAAAGCGAACACCGCCAAGGCAACCGATTTCACCATTGAGCATATTTTCGGGAGTTGCATATTTCTGCACCTCCATCCACTGATTACCTGCCTCCTGCATAAGGTCATAGGCAACATAAGGGTGAATAATGCCCACATAGTAGCCATCAATTTTAGGAGCGTTCATAGCTTTAAGCTCTGCTGCCGCCTTGAAAACATCCTTAACACGAAGAAGAGATGTGTTATCAATAGCGCTTCTTGATGTAACCTCAGTTTCAACACCGTTTGCTACCTTGGGGCAGTAAAGCACGTTTGTACCACCAACAATTTCGTTACGAACAATTGTGTCCATTGTAAGACCTGCCTGAGATGCAAGCTGCTTTGTTGCCTCAACAATGGTGTTGTCAACTGCAGTAAGCTCGAGCATATCTGTCTGCTCAATGTAATCGCCATACTGTTCAACAGTTGCGCTTACTGCAGAAACATTAAGCTTGTTACCTGTGGGAGTAACACCCTCAGTAAGAGGTGTAAGTGCCTTGGGAAGAGAAGAGAATTTTCTGAATTCAATAATCTTACCGCCGTTTTTGGGAATATCACGCTTCTGACCGAACTGGTCATGAACAAGATAAGGTGAAGCGAGAGTAATAAGTGTTTTGTCGTAAAAGGTTTTCATTTCTGCGGAAAGGTTTTCAGAGGTTGTTGAGTTAACAACATCACCTGCCGCAAAAAGCTGAATATTAATTTTAAGTTCTTTCATTTAATCATCCTTTCAAAATTTAATACTGGCACCGTTTTCAACCTGCTTGAGTATTTTGTGAATGTCCTTAGCCGTTAAGGCATTAACATCAACCGCAGTCATAACTGCACTTTCCGAGGAAATACCGTTTTCAAGAGGACGTCTCCCCTTGGTTTCGATATTTTTCACTACCTGTTCGCGAACCTTGTCGGCAGTGTATGCCATAGCCCCGGAAATAATTTCGTCCTTGTGGACAATTTCATAGCTTGCCTTCACAGGTGCACCTGCAAGAATAAGCTGAGCGAAAAGCTTTGATGAACGAAGCTCGTTTCTCAAATCAAAATCGGGGTAAAGCTCTTTTATTTCTGCACCCTCTTTTAACCAACCCGATATGCGATTTCTCAAACGCTCTTCTCTTTCACGAATGAACCCTTCCTTGATTTCTTCGTCAGTTCCCTCTTCTGTTTCTTCAACGACCGCCTCTTTTTTCTCATCATCACCTGCACCGTCATTAAGAACATCAGATTCAACCTCTTCATTCGGTTCACTTTGCGCTCCTGCATTCTGTGTTTCTTCGTTCTGCGTTTTGCCTTCTGCATTCTGCGTTTTGCGTTCTGCATTCTGCGTTTTGCGTTCTGCACTTTGCATTTCGCCTTCTGCATTCTGCGTTTTGCGTTCTGCACTTTGCGTTTTGCGTTCTGCACTTTGCATTTTGCGTTCTGCACTTTGCGTTTTGCGTTCTGCACTTTGCATTTTGCCTTCTGCATTCTGCATTTCACTTGTTCCCTCTTCTGCAAAAAGCTGAATATTTAATTTTAAATTTAGTTTATTACCTTTCATAACTACCCTTTCTGAATATGTAAAAGTAATGCAATCCTATCATCCCTGTCCGCTTCAGCGGATAGGGAGGGGGACCGCGCTAGCGGTGGTGGGTAGGAACCTTGCCTCCTCCCTTCGTAAAAGTAATGCAACAATTAATAATCATAATTACTCCCCTCATCAACGATGTAAAGAGGAAACGTGGCAACCCACCACCATTCCGCCCGAACTATGTTCAAAAAAGAACATATCACCCGAAATATACACATCGTTATAATTCCCACAACGAAGAACGGTCCCCCTCCCTATTAGCCTGACGGCTAACAGGGATGATAATTATTGCACTATCTTCACCAATTGCGAATTTTTAATGTTTGGAAGCGAAGCTTCCCCGAACCTCTTCACTCTTCACTATGCACTCTTCACTATAAAATCGCCCCGGCGATTTTATTAATAACATTCGCCTTTCCTTCAAACTCCATCATCGACAATGCTGCCAATGCCTGACTTCTCATTTCAGGATTGAAAAATCCTGCGTTATACAACTGCAAAGCAAGCTCATTCTGACTGATTTTTGTAAAAGGAGTTGCTGTCTGTGCGCTGACCTTAATATCAAATATGGGTTGGCGCATGCCTAATTCCACACCGAATGCATAGCCTTGATTTCTTGCAATAATACCCGAATTATCATAGGAAACAAATTCCTGCTGACCGTTGGGAGAAACAATACGGAAAAATCTGGGCTCATCGTAGAATTGGCGGATAAGCTCAAGTGCAAGGCAGTTGATTTCCGAAAAGGCTCTGTAACCGCCCTTAACCATATCGCGGGTAAGCTTGCCGCCTGCCTCCTGCAAGGCTGCAATAGCAGAAGCTGCCGTAACACCGCTTGAAACACCGCCCTGAGAGAAATCTCTGTTACCACTTGTTTCCTTAAGCTCATCTATTTTAGAGTTGAGAATACCAAGATAAATCTCAGGAATACCCGAAATCTTAATTTCTCTGATACTGTCCTCACCCAAGTTCGAGCCTGAAACATGAACAAAGCTGTTGCTCCAGTCCGCAAACTCCTCTTCATTTACTGCCCCTGCGGAGTTAATGAAATATCGTGGGGTTGTTGCCATAGCAGCATTCTTCACAAGTGAATTTGAAAGCACATCAATCTGCTTCTGAGCGTCTTTCATAATATCTATGTAGCCGAATCCGCAGGGTGTTCCCTCTTCAACAAAAAGAGTGTCAAAAACGAATGGGTACTTTCCGTGGTCATAGAAGCCTCTCTGACTGTATTCAGGGTCATTTTCCGATGCGTAAAGAAGCTCACCGTTACAGAATTTGCAGTAGTGAACAGTTTCCACACCGTTAAGAATTTTCTTATAGTAGCGGTCAATTACTGCACTTTTGTCCTTGGTATCAACATTGTCGTCATAAACATATTTTGCAATTTCAACTGTGGAATTACCTAACTTACCACTCATTTCAGGGTACATAGCCACAAGAGTTTCGTTGTCAATCAGTTCAACATGAAAAATATTCTTGCTTTTCTGAATGTCCTTGATGCCCGGCTCCCAGAAAAGATTAAGAATATCAACCTGCTTGATTTCAATATCACCCAAGCCGTTGCTTTTAAGAGGGTTCCAGAATATTCCGTAAACTGCCGTACCTGCCTTAAGCTTGTACCACCAGGCATCGCTGTAAATTTTTTCAAAGCCGTTGCGCTCAAAAATAACGGGCAGAATCTGTGACAGAACTTCCGCAGAGGCTCTGTCACTTTCCTCTCTGGGAAGGCAAGTCACCTGAGGGAAATTGTCCATAGCATCTGCGTGCTTGTTGGCAATAGAATTGAATAACCACGCCGAAGCATTTTCCGTACCCTTACTGCCGGAAAGGGTGTCCCAATGGCGAAGCCTGAACCATTGCTCATTTTCAACAATTCTTTGTTCAAGAACACTCTTCCCCTCTTTATATTTCTTGAGAATGTCAAGAGCCTTCTCAACCTCATCCGAACCGATAATGCCGACCTTACCAACTGTATCAATATTTGTTTTCTTATTAATTTTCTGTTCTTCTTTTTCTATCTTCTTTTCCTTTTTCAACATCTCACTCCTTCAATATGTAAAAGTATCGCGAAGTTCTATCATCCCTGTGCGAAAGCATAGGGAGGGGGACCGCCCTTGAATATACTTATTATTTAATTGTGTTTATTTCGTGCCTATTTGTATTTTTACAAATCAACTTAATCGGGGTGGTGGGTCGCCCCGTAAAGATTACCCTTTGTTGTTGAGAGCAAGAATTAAAAATGTAGAATTAATAATCCCCCTCATCAACGATGTAAAGAGGGAGAGTGGCAACCCACCACCATTCCGCCCGAACTGTATTCAATAAAAAACATATCACCCGAAATATTCAAATTAATATGATTTACCCAAATAAGAACGGTCCCCCTCCCTATTCGGCAAGCCGGACAGGGATGATAATAATCGCTCTCATCAACTATTTCCTTAACTCTAATGGATCGTCGGATAACACCAGATTCTCCCTCTTCACTCTCGGCTTTATTGGTCTCGCCATACACATATACCGAACCTCGTCTGCAATATGGTCCTCACCGGTTGTGTCCAAATCCTCAGGATTACTTACGCTGAAGGTCAGCTCCGGCATAGTACGGATAAAGCCCTTGCAGGTGTTAAAAACATACATCATAGGTATTCCGTTTTCATCAAAGGAAAGGCGGTAATGAACCTGCATCCAACCGGGAAGTCGCTTGTTGTCACCCTTGTTAAAATAAACTCCGTTTCTGTTAGCAGCCTCAATAATGGCTTCACCTCTCGATGCATCCCATATTGACGGGTCGGCAACTCCAAGAATCTGCTTGCCCTTAAGCCATCGGTGTTCCCTTTCAATTCTTGCAATCTCGGAAAATATCTTTTCAGGTGGCCATTTCACACCCTCGTTATGAGTTTTACTGCAACCATATAATTCCAATATTCTGTATAACCGCCCATCATAATCTACCGCCCACCAAGCGCAGGAAAAAGGCTTTGCATAGCCAAAGTCAAAGGAACGGTAAATCACCCAATCCCTTGGTATTTCAAAGGGCTCAATAACGTGAGTAAATTCCCCATCCTTGTAATGCAAGGGCAAATCTCTGAATTCCTCAAAAAACTGACCGTCAAAAATATCCCAGTTACCAAAGCGGTGAGCCTGACGGAGCTTTTCGGGAAGTGAATCAAGAACCTTAACATATTCAGGGTTACTTTTCATAAGAACGGTGTTATCGTCAATAGTGGCAGGAATAAAAACATAGTCATCAGGGTCTTCATTTTCTTCATATCTGCCCTTGACAAAAAGGCGCTTGAACCAGTTGTGACCCACACCACCGGGGTTACCTGTAAAATACATACGAGGCTTGAAATCCTCTCGGGTTGTTCTGTTGCAGGTAGTAAGAAACTGTATCTGCGAAAAGGTGAAATGAGTACATTCCTCAACACCGATAACATCATATTCCTGACCCTGATATTGATAAATGTCGTTTTCTGTATCGCAGTAGCCAAGGCGGATTCTTGAACCGTTAGGGAAAATAAATGCTCTTTCATCACGCTTATAGCGAGCAATTCCGTTTAATTGGGAAAGCATTGGCAAAAGATGATTTTCCCGAAGCTCAGGCAAGGTTTTTCGAAGAAGCAAAAGCTTTAAGCCATTGTATTCAAGTGCTAATAATATAAACTTTGTCCTCAAAGCCCATGACTTTCCCCCACCACGAGCCCCGCCATAACCGATAAACCTCTTCTGACTTTCAAAAAACAGCCTCTGCTTTTCATTAGGGGGAGAAATAATTAATTCTTTCATAATTTTCCTTTCTGTGTTCAGTTGCCAGTCGCCAGATGCCAGATGCCAGATGCCAGATGCCAGAATAAACTAAAAGTACTGCGAAGCTTAATTTCGAATTCCGAATTTCGAATTCCGAATTCACTTACAAAACTTCTCCATTTCCCTCTCAAACCTGATAACAATCCCCTCATCACAACTGCCGAAGCCATCGTATTCCGCTAAAAGCTCATAAAGCTCTTTAAGCGCACCAACGCTTTCCTTCAGGAACTTTGCATCCACCTCAGGCTTGCCGTTCTGTTTAAAATTCTTCCGTGCCTTTTTAATAATGTCATCAATCAGCGCACTCATATTCTCCGTAGCAGACGAAACACATTTTAAGGTCTTGTCAGAATTATTTTTATTTTCATTTTCTTTCTTACTCGCCATTTTCCCTCCTAAAATATGTAAAAGTATCGCGAAGCCCTATCATCCCTGTTTCATCTTTGATGAAATAGGGAGGGGGACCGCGCTAGCGGTGGTGGGTAGGAACCTTGCCTCCTCCCTTCGTAAAAGTAATGCAACAATTAATAATCAGAATTACTCCCCTCATCAACGATGTAAAGAGGAAACGTGGCAACCCACCACCATTCCGCCCGAACTATGTTCAAAAAAAGAACATATCACCCGAAATATGCACATCGTTATAATTCCCACAACGAAGAACGGTCCCCCTCCCTATTAGCCTGACGGCTAACAGGAATGATAATTATTGCACTATCTTCACCAATTGCGAATTTTTAATGTTCGGAAGCGAAGCTTCCCCAAAATTCTGCACTCTGCACTCTGCATTTATCGTAGCCCTTTCTCATACAACTCGTTAACTCTCTTATAATGAATACATCGTCTTCCGCAGTCAGAACTGCAAACATTGTTTTCAAACATACCCTTTTCTTTAATGTTTTTAAAAAAATGCTTGTCCACAGTTCCGTTTATAACACCCTCGCAGGCGATATAGTCCTTTCCCTCGCCCTTATAAAAAGGGCATTCAACAATCACATCAATAGCTTTCGGCATAAAACCCTCCTGATTAAATAGTTTATTATGTGTTAATACTTTCCTACGAACATTCGTTCGTTTTGATTTGTGCCCATTATAGCCCCTTTTCCACCTCTTCGCAACCCACTTTTAGAACGTTTGTTCACTTTTGTAGATTTGCACAAAACACCCATACAAAAACTAAACTGGTTTAACGAAAATTGAAAAACTTAAAATTTATTGTGACTTTTTCCGATTTTTTGACATATACACCGCTTTTTATGGCTTCCAGAGCTTTATATCGCATCAAAAAATTTTCAAAATGAAGAAAAATGGGTTGCAAAGTTTGAAACATCATGTTAAAATTCGAACAAATGTTCTATTGTGTTTAAATGGTTTTCCCCCTTTCCGATTCCCCTTTTTAGCGACCGCTACCGAACGCAAACGAATCTGCCCAATATAAAAATAAAAAAAATAAAAATATAAATATTAGTACAAAAATAGTAGTAAAAAAAGATACGATAGAGGAATAAGTAAAGATATAGGAACGAAATAGTTTTTGTGGTGTTTTTTTCGCTTGATTTTCGGGTGAGTTTTGAACATTTTGGGGGCGGTTTTGAACATTTTTTGAACATTGAATATTCTCGTTTTATTCTCTTTATTAAAAATAACTGACATTTTTTCCATACTAAAGGAGGTTTTTAAAATATCAAGAAAAAGTTTTTTAGTCTATTTCGATTGGGAAACGCCCTTACAGGAGTTAAACAACGAAGAGTTAGGCGAATTATTCAGAGCAATATTCATTTACGCAAAATATGGCGAAGAGGTTGAATTTGAACACCGCTCTCTGAAACTGGTGTTTGGTTTTATTAAAAGCGCACTTGAACGAGACAGAGTATCCTATGAAGAAAAATGCAAAAAGAATGCAGAAAACGGAGCCAAAGGCGGTAAAAAGAAAGCGGAAAAACATCAGGAAGTGAACGCCGATACAAGCTGCCAGGAGCTTTTGAAAACCCTCACCCCTTCTGAATAAATAAAAAAAAGAGCAATCCCTATCATCCCTATGTGGCTTTGCCACATAGGGAGGGGGACCGCCCTTGAATATCTTTATTTACTAATATATTAATTTCGTGCCTGTTTGTGTATTGAGTAACAAGCTTGATCGGGGTGGTGGTGGGTTGCCCCCTCACCTTTTCCCATCGTAAAAGTGTCGCGAAGCATATTATGAATTCTCGTATTATCCCTTAAATGCATAAATATACGTAAGTCTTGTCTTGCAAAATGAGGAAAACTCTAAAGATGCCTCATAACCCATATCTCTCTTAGGTAAAAAGAAAAGCTGTGAGCGTTTTGTCATAAGAATGAAATATTCAGGAGTTTCAACAATCTTTTTAAGAAATTCATATCGGATTGACTGCTCCGAAATGCTCATATTACCTTCAAATTTCTCGTAAAAATATTCATCATAAAGTCCGAATGTCACATTATAAGGGCAACCAACCCCATTTGCTTCACTAAAAAATTTTGGGTAAAGCTTTTTCCTGACCCAACGAATATAAATCAAGGTAAAAATCAAGAAAAAAGGAAAAAGAGTATATGGTATAAACTTATCTTCAATTGCCACATCTGCAACCATACCTAAAACGAAGCCAAGAACACATATAATTATAATACATATTTTTATGCTATTCATTTGCTTAAGCTGCTTATCTATGCAATATTTTGCATAAAGCTGTCCCATTTTCTCATTTTCAATATTATCATAAAAAGTTCTGAACTCTATTCTCATACTCTCACCTCGTAAGATTTATTGATTACATAATAACATAAACATAGAGGAAATTCAATTCCTAACTCCTCACTCCTAACTCCTAACTAAAAAAATCGCCGTTCCGTTAGGAACAGCGATTTTGATGCAATTGAAATTAAACTTATTTGATTTCAACTTTTGCGCCAGCTTCTTCGAGCTTAGCTTTTGCTGCTTCTGCATCATCTTTAGATACAGCTTCTTTAAGAGTAGCGGGAGCACCGTCAACCTTAGCTTTTGCTTCTGCAAGGCCAAGACCTGTGAGCTCACGAACAGCCTTGATAACAGCGATTTTGTTTGCGCCAACTTCTGCAAGAACAACGTCAAACTCAGTTTTCTCTTCAGCTGCAGCTGCTGCTTCTGCGGGAGCTGCTACTGCAACTGCTGCTGCAGCAGATACGCCGAATTCTTCTTCTACAGCGTGTACGAGTTCGGAGAGCTCGAGAACTGTAAGTACTTTTAATTCTTCAATAATAGCAGTGATTTTTTCAGATGCCATTTTAATTTCCTCCATTTATTAGCCGTTAGGCTTTAGATTTTAGTTTTAATTTACTTAATTAATTACAGCAATTATTCAGCTGCTGCCTCTGCTGTGGCTTCGCCACCTTTGTCAACAATAGCCTGAACTGCACGTGCGAATGCAGAAATAGGAGCGTTGAACGCGTTGCAAACAGTAGCAAGCAAAATTTCTCTTGAAGGAAGCTTTGCGAGACTGTCGATTTTTTCAAGAGAGATAACCTCGTTATCAAGGAAACCACTCTTAATAGTGAAGTCTTTGTGAGTGTTAGCAAATTTAGCAAGGATTCTTGCAGCAGCAACGTAATCATCATTAGATGTTGCGAGAGCTGTTGTACCTGCGAGGCAGTCAGAAAGACCTGCAAGCTCAGTATCTTTAATAGCGAGCTCAATCATTGTGTTCTTTGTAACAGTGTACTCAACACCTGCTTCACGGAGTTCCTTACGGAGAGCTGTGTCGTCAGCAACGGTGATACCTTTGTAATCAACGAGAACACCTGCACATGCACCCTGAAGTCTCTCAGCGATTGCAGCAACTTCTGCTTTTTTAGCTTCTAAGATTTTAGCACTTGGCAAACTAATTCACCTCCGAATAAATTAATTTATTGCCTTTTTGCTTTTTTGTTTATTAATAATGCCCTTCCCGCATAGCACGAGAAGGGCACAAAAACTCAATAAAATAATATCAAGAATCAATGCATTCCTCGGCAGGCGGTCGAACCATTAAACAAAATTTGCACCTGCTGTCTTTAGAACAGCACAAGTAATATAACACACCGATTAAAGTATGTCAAGTATTTTTTAATTATTCTTCTACAGAACCACCTGTAGCAAGCTTAGCAGCGTTAACACGAACACCGGGGCCCATTGTTGAAGCTACAACACATGAACGGATGTAAGTACCTTTTGTTGCTGCGGGTTTTGCCTTAATAACTGCATCGAGAAGAGCCATTGCATTTTCAGTGAGCTTTTCTGCACCGAAAGAAGCCTTACCGATGGGGCAGTGAATGATGTTTGTTTTATCAAGACGATACTCGATTTTACCTGCTTTAGCTTCTTCAACAGCCTTTGCTGCATCAGGAGTAACAGTACCTGCCTTGGGAGAGGGCATAAGACCTCTGGGACCAAGAACCTTACCGAGACGACCAACAACACCCATCATATCGGGAGTTGCGATACAAACGTCGAAATCCATGAAGCCGCCCTGAATCTTCTCAAGAAGGTCCATATCGCCAACGATATCTGCACCTGCAGCTTCAGCAGCTTTAGCAGCATCGCCTTTTGCGAAAACAGCAACACGAACGTTTTTACCTGTACCGTTGGGGAGAACAACCGCGCCTCTAACCTGCTGGTCAGCGTGACGGGAGTCAACACCAAGACGAATGTGAATTTCAACAGTTTCGTCAAATTTTGCACTTGCAGTTTTTGTTGCAAGCTCGAGAGCTTCAGCTACTTCGTAGAGCTTTGCTTTGTCTACGAGCTTTGCGCTCTCAACATATTTTTTACCATGTTTCATAATTACAATTCCTCCGTAATCAATCAACAACAGTAACGCCCATGCTACGTGCTGTACCTGCAATCATAGAGATAGCAGTGTCAATGTTAGCAGCATTTAAGTCGGGCATTTTCTGCTCTGCGATTTTTCTGACTTGCTCTTTTGTGATTGTTGCAACCTTAGTTTTGTTAGGAACGCCTGAACCGCTTTCAATACCGCAAGCCTTCTTGATAAGAACTGCTGCGGGGGGAGTTTTAGTGATAAATGTGAAAGAACGGTCAGCGTAAACTGTGATTACAACAGGAATAATGAGACCCATATCATTTTTTGTTCTCTCATTGAATTCCTTTGTGAATGCCATGATGTTTACACCATGTTGACCTAAAGCAGGACCAACAGGGGGTGCCGGGGTTGCTTTACCGGCGGGAATTTGCAATTTGATGAAACCTACAACCTTTTGAGCCATTTTTTGCACCTCCAAAATTCGTGGTATGGCGGAATAAGAGCTCGCCTTATTCCTCCCACACGCGACATACCATTATGTCGCATATAACAGAGTACATTGCCTCTGATTACCAATTTTATGATTGACCTTATAATCTGATTAGTCAATCGCCTTTGTTACCTGACTGAGCGGAAGCTCAACAGGTGCTTCTTTACCCATAAATGAAACAATAACGCGAACTGTACTGTTAGCAGTGTCAATGCTTTCAACAACACCTGAGTTACCTTCCATAAGACCTTCTGTGATAGTAACAAGGTCACCCTCACTGAACTGAACTTCTGTAACTGTGTTAATGATGTTGTTTTCGCCGTCTGCGGTCTTTTCAAGTCCTAATTTTTCAACCTCTGATTTAGTGAGAGGAACAGGACGACCATCTGGGCCTACGAAGCCTGTAACACCTGTTGTGTAACGGATAGCGTGCCATGTTTCATCGGGCACCTTGAGGACGTTTTCCTCGCCCTCTTTATCGCTGTATTCAACTGCAAGCTTAACAACAACATAACCGGGGAAAATTTTGCGCTCTACTTCAACTGTTTTGTCATTTTTAACTTCAACAACTTTTTCGAGTGGAATATTAACACCTAAGATTTTGTCGTGCATTTTGCGGTTTTCAACGATTTTACCGATATTCTCCGCAACCTTATTCTCATAACCGGAATAAGTGTGGATTATAAACCATCTTGATTCGCCTGACATAGTTTACCTCCGAATTATACTAAATTTCAGTAAAGAATCGGATTATTCCTTTTCAGTCGTTTTTTCTGTTTCTTCCTCGTCAGCGTGGTCGTGACCTTCGTGGTCATCTTCTTTTTCTTCGTCTTCAGCTTTTTCAGTTGTTTCTGTAACATTAACCTTGTCAACAAGCTTGTCAATACCTGTTACTGCACCTGAAACTGCGAAGTCGATAATCCAGATACCTGCGCCAATAACAAGGATAGCAGCAAGAACAATACCTGTGCTTTTAAGAACCATCTGGCGACCGGGCCAAACAATTTTCTTAGTTTCGCCTCTGAGGTCTTTGAAGAATTTAGCTATTGCTTTGCCGATTTTTACAAAGAAATTGCCAACCTTCTTAATAGGATTAACTTTCTTTTCAGCTTTAGAGGTATCTTCCTTTTTGACGGTTTTCTTTTCGTCTGCCATGGTGTTACCTCCTTACTTTGTTTCTCTGTGGAGAGTGTGTTTCTTGCAGAATCTGCAGTACTTTTTCATCTCCAACCTGTCGGGGTTGTTTTTCTTTTCCTTCATAGTGTTGTAATTACGCTGTTTACATTCTGTGCAGGAAAGTGTGATTTTAACTCTCATAACGGCACCTCCATTTTTTGATTAGCCTCCCTCTCGCCGGTGAAAAGGGCGAATCCCTTTCCTTGCCGAGAGAGCCGTTTCAGCGTCAAGATATGCTTTCTTTTATGTTGCACATCCTAAAATCAGGACGCAAAAAAAGAACCCTCTTTGAGAGGTAAAGGCATTATAGCATATATGTATAAATATGTCAACGGTTTTTTGTAAAAAATGCAAAACAGTTAGGAGTGAGGAGTGAGGAGTGAGGAGTGAGGAGTGTCGGGTGCTGCGCACGGCTATTATAAAAGCGGAAAGTTGAAAGTGGAAAATTGAAAGTCTCGGGTCTGCGACGCAATTGTAAAATAGTTTGTTGTCCGATTTAACCATGTAGGGAACGGTCTTGACCGTTCCGTCAGGTTTACAATCAACTTAGCGGTCGGGTCAAGACCCGACCCTACATTGTTTTACTTTACCTCTTGCGAAGCTTACAATAATTGGAAGCGAAGCTTCCCCAACATTCCTCACTCCTAACTCCTCACTCCTAACTAAAAAAATTCAACCCTCTGTCTCACGACAAAGGATTGAACTTTTTGGAAAGAGAAAATGAAATTGTTTAGCATCAAATGTCTATGGTTATTATATAACACACCATTATTGCAACATCTTCACAAAAATGTGAACAAATTGTTAATAAATAAGCAAATAGCAAATAGCAGATAGTGGATAGCGGATAGCGGATAGCTAATAGCTAATAGCTAATAGCTAATTGCTAATCACTAATTGCTATTTGCTAATTTTTATGCTATTATATATACCATTATATTATAATACACGCACAAGGAAGATTTTATGGACATTTTAAAGACTTTACAAAACGAGTTTTCTGTCAGCGAGCACCACATAAAAAACATTGTGGAATTAATTGATGACGGAAACACTATTCCCTTTATCGCTCGTTACAGAAAGGAAATGACCGGCTCCTGCGATGACCAGAAGCTCCGTGACATTAACGACCGCCTCACCTACCTTCGTAATCTGGAAAAAAGAAAGGAAGAGGTACTTTCCTCTATTGAGGAGCAGGGCAAGCTCACCGAAGAAATAAGCCTTGCAGTTGCAAATGCAGTAACTCTTGCAGAGGTTGAGGATATTTATCGCCCCTATAAGCAGAAAAGAAAAACAAGAGCTTCTGTTGCTAAAGAAAAAGGTCTTGTGCCTCTTGCAGAGCTTCTTTTCTCCTTCACTCTCAAGGGCGTTGATTTAACAGAGGTTGCTTCAGAATATGTTGATGCAGAAAAAGGAGTGGAAACTCCTGAGGATGCTCTTCAGGGCGCATCCGATATTATTGCAGAAATCATTTCCGATTCACCCGAAGCCAGAAAGGTTTTAAAAGATTTAATCAACAAGCGTGGCGTTATTGAATCCGTTGCAAAAACAGAGGAAGATAGCGTTTACAGTATGTATTACGAGTATTCCGAGCCCGTAGGGAAAATACCCTCTCACAGAATCCTTGCCATTAACCGTGGTGAAAAGGAAGGCTTTTTAAAGGTAAGCGTTGGTGTTGAGGAAGAAACTGCTTTGATGCTTCTTGATAAGCTTTTCATTAAAGAGGGCAGTTCTTCAACTGATTTCTGCAGAGAAGCAGCAAAGGACAGCTATTCCCGTCTTATATTCCCCTCTCTTGAAAGAGAAACCCGTTCAACTCTTACAGAAAAAGCAGATGAACAGGCTATAAAGATGTTCGGCTCTAACCTTAAGCCACTTCTTATGCAACCACCAATCAAGAATAAAACTGTTCTTGCAGTTGACCCTGCTTACAGAACCGGCTGTAAATTGGCAGTTGTTGACGGCAAATCAAGAGTTCTCTTCACAGGGGTTATTTACCCCACTCCCCCTCAGTCAAAAATCGCAGAATCTGAAGCAAAGGTTCTGGAGCTTATAAAGAAATTTCATATCGACTGCATTTCAATCGGTAACGGTACTGCAAGTAAGGAAAGTGAAATCTTCATTGCAGACACAATAAAGAAATCACCTCACCCCGTTTCATATATGGTAGTTAACGAAGCAGGTGCATCCGTTTATTCTGCATCAAAATTGGGCGCAGAAGAATTCCCTGATTTTGACGTTTCAGTTCGTTCTGCAGTTTCAATTGCAAGACGATTACAAGACCCTCTTTCAGAGCTTGTTAAAATTGAGCCAAAGAGCATCGGCGTTGGTCAGTATCAGCACGATGTTCCCCCTGCAAGGCTTGAGGAATCTCTTTCTGGCGTTGTTGAGGACTGCGTAAACTCTGTTGGTGTTGACCTTAACACCGCATCAGTTTCACTTTTGAAATATATTTCGGGCGTTACAAGCGCAACTGCAAAAAACATTGTAGCATACCGCGAAGAAAATGGAGGCTTCAATGCAAGAACAGACCTTAAAAAAGTCAAGGGTCTCGGACCAAAAGCCTATCAGCAGTGTGCAGGCTTCCTGCGTATTCCCGGTGGCAAAACACCCCTTGATAACACAGGCGTTCACCCCGAAAGCTATGATGCAGCAAAGAAGCTCCTTGACCTTTTCGGCTATTCTCAAAAGGACGTTGCCGATAAGGGCGCATCAGGCATCAGTGGTAAGGTTCAGGAATATGGTCTTCAGAAAGCCTCAGAGGAATGTGGCGTTGGTACTCCCACCCTTGTTGATATTATGGGCGAGCTTGAAAAGCCCGGTCGTGACATTCGTGACGAATTACCCAAGCCAATGCTCCGCACAGATATTATGGATATGAACGATTTGCGCGAGGGTATGGAATTAACAGGTACAGTAAGAAATGTTATTGATTTCGGCGTGTTTGTTGATATCGGCGTTCATCAGGATGGTCTGGTTCACATTTCACAGATTTGTGATAAATACATCAAGCATCCTTCAGAGGTTCTCAAGGTTGGCGAGGTTGTAAAAGTAAAAGTCCTCTCAGTTGAACCACAGAAAAAGAGAATTTCCTTAACAATGAAAGGAATATAAGAAAAAACCACCTCTGATGAGGTGGTTTTTCAGTGTATAGTAAAAAGTAAAGAGGTTCGGATCTGCGACGCAATTTTAAAATAGTTTGTTATCCAGTATACCATGTAGGGAACGGTCTTGACCGTTCCGCCAGATTTACAATTAACTTTGCGGTCGGGACAAGACCCGACCCTACATTGTCTTACTTCACCTATTGCGAAACCGATTACAATATTTGGAAGCGAAGCTTCCCCTAACCTCTTCACTCTTCACTCTTACCTCTTCACTAAAAAAGGACTGCCGAAGCAGTCCTTTTTTCTTACATTCCAAGCATTGAAGCCATCATGCCTTTTTTCTTTTCTTTTTTAGGCTTATAAAGAGGGGGATTTTCAAGTCTCATTCTTGCACTTTTGCTCTTCTGAAGATACTTGATAATTTCGCAAACGGGCTCCTTCATTGTATCACTGAAATGCTCCTTTGCCACATCAACAAGCTCAGGATTATCAGCAAGAGAACAACCGAGAATTGTAACTGCAACGATGCTCTGTGTATCGTTTGTTCCATCCTCGTAAATATCATTAAGGAGCTTAAAGAGCTTTTTCATTTTTGCAGGGTCATTTTCACGGATTGTTTCAACAACTGCCGCATTACCATATTTTGTGAAGAAATCCTCTGCCAAAAACTCGCCGTAATCCTCAAGGTTAGCCTTGTACTGTTCACGAAGCTCGGGGTAAACAGTTGTAAATCTGCTACCGAGAGTGTTTGCATCGTAAGCGAGAACGCCACTCTTTGCCTGACTTCTTGAAACAGGAGTGGGAGCTTTTTTGCCACTATGGGCAGGCTTATGAGAGAAAAGCTTCTCAAATGTTTCGTTATATTCCTGGCAGATATATTTAATATCCTTTTCATTGAAGGTTTCCAAATCAAGAAGGCTCAAGGATGCACGGGGCATATCATCATCAGGAGAATCAGCTTGAGATTCCTTTGCACAGAAAAGACCTAATTTACCATTATCATATTCAATACGGATTCTGCCTCTATCACCACGATACATAATAACAGATTTTCCGTTTACATCTTCAACAGGAAGATTGGGAGGAAAAATTCCATCGGGGTATTCAGGACGGAAACCATATTCAGTTGTTTTACCTTCTATACCTTTTATAATAAGTTCAAGGGCATTGTTAAGTTCAAGCATTTATAATACCTCACATATTTAATATACAATTATATAATATAGCACATTGTTTTGAGTTTGTCACTATTTATTTTCAAATTAGCTGTTAGCAATTAGCAATTAGCTATTAGCTGTTCGCTATCTGCTATTTGCTACTTGCTATTTGCTAAATAAAAAACCACCGCATCAGCGGTGGTCATTTTTTATTTATATTCTTGCGATTAAACTGTTTCTTTTTTCTTTCTTGTGAGAACAAATGCTGCGGAAGCTGCTACGCAAATTGTTGCTGCGAGAGCAATACCTGCATCACCTGTTTCTTCAGAACCCTGTGAAGACCCTTCAGCGGTTGTTTCAGGATTAGGAACTGTTGTTTCTTCTGTTGTTGCTTCTGTTGCAACAGTAGTATCGGGAGTTGAAGGCTCATCCTTAGGACCAAAGAGACCTAAAAGGAAATCAATAATCTTATTGAGAAGGTCTTCAAGAAAGCTGAAGTCAATTCCGAGACCATCAAGAATCTGCTGGAACATATCTGAAATATCAACATTACCATCAACGAGCTGTTCAATGATATCTGTGATTTCAGCGTTACCGATCATATTTGCAATAGCATCTGCAAGGTCAGCAAATGTTACGCCGTTGCCGTTAAGAATATCTCTGATAAGGTCAAGAAGAATATTGATATCATCAGCGGAAGTATCGCCATTACCTTCTTCATCTTCAACAACATCAGTTGTTTCAGGAGGAGTTCCCTCGGGGAAGAGGAAGGTTACTGCCATATTCTCTGCAAGAAGAGTTGATTTAACATCATTTGTGTCGTCACCATCATCGGTACGGAACTCTTCGATGTAGAGGTTGATTGCTGTATCTGTTTTGGTTGTATCAAGAACATTGAATGTTATGTAAAAAATATCTCTTGCAGAATTCTTTGTAACACCGTTGTTAGAAATCCAACCGAATGAATATTCGCTGGTTGAGCCGGTTTTGTAACCGTTAACGGAGATACCGTTGAAGTAAGCATTGAAATTGCCGTCTTCATCTTCCACACCTGCAACGCCTGCATTAGCAACGCTGAGAACCGCAGAGTCAAATGCGAAATAGAGGTTAACACCGGTGAGCTTTTTAACTTCGGGAACCTTAACAGCTACTGTGAAAGTAGTTTCTGTGATAACATCGGTTCCTTTGTTGTTGCTGTCATACTCGCCTTCCATAACTCGGGTTGCGAGTCCGGGGTCAGCAACTGCCAAACTCATCGGTGCAAGACTGATGCAGATGAGTAATGCAGAAAGAAAAATCGCAAGAATTTTTTTCATTAAAATCTTCCTTTACTTGAAATTGAGGGAATAAACCTCTGCCACACAAGTGCGCATAGATATAGCATCACTTATAGCCTGCATTGATTATATTACAAACGGCGCATAAAGTCAATAGATTTTTCGTATTTATATTATTTATAAACGATATTGTTTTTGCAGATAAAAAGAGTCAAAAGCCCTTGTATATCAAGGAATTTTGACCCTTTCGTTATTTTACACAAAATAATGCCTGGTTTTTGTACAATGTAAAAGTATTGCGAAGCCTATCATCCCTGTCCGCCTGCGGATAGGGAGGGGGACCGCGTTAGCGGTGGTGGGTTGCCCCGTAAAGATTCCCCTTTGTAAAAGTATCGCAATAATGAATATTTGGAATTATTAACTCCCCTCATCAACAAAGTTAAGAGGGAGCGTGCCGACCCACCACCATTCCGCCCGTACATAAAGTAAAGGTGAGTACATCTACCCGAAATATACTCACCAAAACAATTTCATATTCAAGAATGGTCCCCCTCCCTATTCGGCTATGCCGAACAGGGATGATAGGTAACCACTTGTCTTTTACTCTTTCCAATGCTTAATTAAAATTTCATCTGCATTTCCAACAAAATAATCCAACGACCCAAAAATCCTCTCTTCTAATTCCGAATTTCGAATTCCGAATTCCGAATTTTCCTTCGCCGGAAGCAGGAACACACCAATTGAACAGCTCTCACCTATTTTCTCGGGAATCATTTTAACTGTTCTGCCGTTAATTGTGCGCCTTGTGAATTTACATTTCCTATCGCAATAAGTACAGATATATGCACTGTCTTCAAAAGGCAATGGTGGGTTTTTGAGAGTGGGCACTCTGCTTGTCAATGCACCAGTGGGGCAAACATTCACACAAGCACCGCAGGAAACACACTTACTCTCACCCAAGGGCAAATCAAATGCACTCAAGGGTAATGTGCCGAAGCCTCTGCCGAAAAGACCGAGATTTTCAGTACCGCTTATTTCCTTGCAGGCTCTTACACACTGACCGCAAAGAATACACTTGTTATTATCTCTCACGATAAAGGGATGGCTCTTATCTTTAGCATACTGCCTTGTTTTGCCAAAAAGCTTCATTGAGAAAGCGTCATAATCACGGGCATAGGGCAAAAGCTCACAGGAATAAACCGCAGAACAGCCACATTCAAGGCATCGTTCCGCCTCTTTCATAGCCTCTTCTTTTGTAAAAGTAAATGCAGCCTCGTCAAAACTCTTGTTTCTCACATCTGCATCAACAAGCTTGATTTCTGCTCTCTGAATTTCGGGCATACCCTTTAAAACATCGGGATTAAAGTTCTTATTTACAGAGTAATCGGGAAGCTCAGGGGGAACGCTTACACCCTTGAACCAACAATCAATACTCCTTGCAGCATTTTTACCGCCTGCAATTGCTCTTATAGCAATATCAGGCCCTTTATTAATCACATCACCTGCGGCAAAAACGCCCGGGAGAGATGTCATAAATGTTAATTCATCAACGGCAATTGTTGATTTTTTTGTTAATTCAAGAGAATCAATATCACTGCTTACAACCTGTTGACCGATAGCAGAAATAACGGAGTCACATTCTATAATTTCCGTTGCGCCATCAATAGCAACGGGACTTCTTCTGCCTGAAGCATCAGGCTCACCCAGTTCCATTTTCTGCACTTTAAGACCTGTAACCTTTCCGTTTTCGCTGATAACCTCAACAGGTGCAGAAAGGAATTTAAACTGCACGCCCTCTGCTTTTGCATCACGGATTTCGTCAGGCTCTGCAGGCATTTCATTTTCGGTACGGCGGTAAATGAGATTCACCTCTTCTGCACCAAGTCTTACTGCTGTGCGAACTGCGTCAATAGCAGTGTTACCGCCACCAACAACGCATACCTTCTTGCCTAAATCAACCCTTTCGCCATCAGCAACCCTATAAAGCACATCAATGCCACCGAAAACGCCCTGAGCATCCTCGCCAACGCATCTCATAGATGATGCCTTCCAAGCACCGATTGCAACGAAAACCGCATCAAAATCGCCCTTGAGTGACTGAATGGTAAAATCTCTGCCAAGCCTTGTGTTATAATGGATTTTCACACCCATTTTCTCGATATTTTCAATCTCTTTATCGAGAATATCCTTGGGTAACCTGTAAGCAGGAATACCGTAGCGAAGCATACCGCCACCGTGACTTTCGCTTTCAAAAATCTCAACTGAATAGCCCTTTATTGCAAGGAAATATGCACAGGAAAGACCCGCGGGACCTGCACCTATAACAGCAACACTTTTGCCGTTTTTCTCCCGGCATTCAGGAATATAATCCATATATGAATCCGCCGCAAAGCGCTTTAATCCGCAGATAGAAACTGCGCCCTCAAGGTGAGCACGACGACATTTTTCCTCGCAGGGATGGGGACAAACTCTGCCGATTGATGCAGGCAAGGGATTATCCTGTTTTATAATTTCAAGAGCCTTTTTCTCTTCACCATTTGCAATAAGACCAACGTAGCCTTGAATGTCCTGATGAGTGGGACAAGCCATATAACAAGGCGCCTTGCAGTCACCTGCGTGGTCGCTCATAATAACAGAAAGTGTCATTTTTCTGCTTTTTTCAAGCTCGGGGGTGCTTGTTGTTACCTTCATACCCTCGGTAACACTTGTGGAACAAGCGCGAAGAGGCTTTCTTATACCCTCAACCTCCACAAGACAAAGACCGCAACCGCCATAGCTTTCAAGCTCTTTGTTATGGCAAAGGTGGGGAAGATATATTCCGTTTTCCAAAATGTTATCAAGGAGAGTTTTTTCTGTGTCTGCAAGGCAACTCTTACCGTTGATTATAATATTAACCTGACTCATTCTTCACCCTCCCCTGAAAGAATTTCTATTGCACCGAATTTGCAATTTTCAATACATTGACCGCAACGAACGCAAAGCTCATTGTCGATTTTATAAGGTGTTTTAATAACACCGCTTATTGCGTTTACGGGACATTTTCTACTGCAAAGGGAACAACCCTTACACTTATCCTCAACAATATTATATCTTATTAAATCCGAGCATTTTTTTGCAGGGCATTTTTTCTCATTTATATGTGCTTCATATTCCTCGCGGAAATATTTTATGGTAGTTAAAACAGGGTTAGGCGCAGAGTTACCAAGACCGCAAAGAGCCCCCGTTTTAATAGCCTCACCCAATTCAACGAGGGTTTCAATATCACTTTCCTGACCCTCACCTTTTACAATTCTCTTAAGAATTTCAAGCATACGGGTAGTACCGATTCTGCAGGGCACACATTTACCGCAGCTTTCCTTGCTTGTGAAATCCATAAAGAATTTTGCCATATCAACCATACAGGTTTTTTCATCCATTACAATCATACCGCCCGAGCCCATAATAGCCCCTGTTTTT
Organism: Acutalibacteraceae bacterium; assembly: GCA_045577815.1. Taxonomy (GTDB): domain Bacteria; phylum Bacillota; class Clostridia; order Oscillospirales; family Acutalibacteraceae; genus DTU089. Next base: position 3,040 of record JAZNJB010000051.1, on the reverse strand, counting down.
GCGATATTTTCATAGTCAATGGGAGTGTCAAGAAGATTTTTCGGTATGCAACCGCCTGAGGGTCCACCCATCTGCACCGCTTTAATTTGGGCATCATCCTTTATACCACCGCAGATACCGAAAACGATGTCATTGATAGTAAGACCCATAGGTACTTCTACAAGACCGCCTCGTTTAACGCGACCTGCAAGCGCAAAAACCTTTGTACCCTTACTGCCCTCTGTGCCCATTTCAGCAAATTTCTCGCCACCATTTTCAATAATCCAACTGATATTTGCAAAGGTTTCAACATTGTTGATGTTAGTGGGCTTACCACGAAATCCCTTTTGCGCAGGGAAAGGTGGCTTTGTTACGGGCATACCTCTGTTACCGCCAAGAGAAGCAAGAAGAGCAGTTTCCTCACCGCAAACAAATGCACCTGCACCCATCATAATTCTGAAATCGAAGCTGAAACCACTACCGAAGATATTTTCACCTAAAATGCCCTTTTCCCGCATTTCTTCAATAGCAAGCCGGAGGCGCTTAACTGCAAGGGGGTATTCTGCACGGACATAGATAATACCCATCTGTGCACCAACCGCAATACCCGAAATCATCATACCTTCAAGCACTCTGTGAGGGTCGCCCTCTAAAACTGCTCTGTCCATAAATGCACCGGGGTCGCCCTCATCCGCATTACAAACAATGTATTTTTCATCACCTGCTGAATTTTTAGCAGACTGCCATTTGATATAGGTGGGGAAGCCTGCACCGCCACGACCGCGCAAGCCTGATTTTTTTATCTCTTCAATTACGCCCTCAGACCCAAGCTCAAGAGCCTTTTTAAGAGCAGAATAACCACCGTTTTCTATGTAAGAATCAATGCTTTCAGGGTCAATTTTACCGCAGGAGGAAAGAACAATTCTCTTTTGACCCTTAAGGAATTTAAGTTCATCTTCCGTAAGGCGATTTTCACTCATAAGAGTACCGCTTTTAGCAGATTCTGCAAGTGCAATTGCACTGCCTTCGTCAAGTCTGCCGTAGAGAATACTCTCACCATTATCAGTTATAACCTCAACAATGGGCTCTGCAAAGCAAAGTCCGTTACAGCCAACCTTTTCAACCTTAAAATCAGTATTTTCAAAGGAAGCCTCAAGACCCTTCAAAACAGCCTTTGCACCTGAAGCAATACCGCAAGAGCCGTAGCCTAAAAGAAATCTCATTTCTTTTCCCCCTCTCTTATGGAGTTGATAATATCAGTTACCATATCGGGAGTAAGCTTTCCGTAAGCAGTGTCATTAATCATCATAGCAGGAGAAATACTGCAGCAGCCAAGGCAGGCAACCTCTTCCCATGAGAAAAGACCGTCCTCGGTCACATCCCCCTCTTCAATACCAAGAACCCTTTTAACAGTGTCACCAACACGCTCAGCACCATTAACATGGCAAGCCGTACCCATGCAAACCATAACTCTGTATTTACCAACGGGCTTAAGGCGAAAGCCTGCATAGAATGAAGCAACGCCCATAATACGAGCAGAGGGAATTCCGCTTAATTCAGTTATAATTTCAACGCTTTCTCTTGAAATATAGCCATCAATAGCCTGAACATCCTGAAGCACTGCAATAAGGCTTTCCTCAGGATTTCCATGCTTTTTGAGTATCTCATCAATCCGGCTTTTACTAATAGCCACAAAACCATCTCTTTTCACTTTGTTTGAAAACAAAAATAATACATTTTATTTTACTATATAAGTTTAAATGTTGCAAGTAGTAAAAATTCGGAATTCGAAATTCGAAATTCGGAATGTCGGGTCTGCGACGCAGTTATATTAGTAAAACAAACCGCAACTGTACTTTTCTGAATTTTCAAATTTTAAAAAATTAATAGTTAGGAAATAGTAGTGGTAGGCGAAGCTAATATAATGTTTGGAAGCGAAGCTTCCCATTCATTTCGAATTTCGAATTTCGAATTCCGCATTTCAAGTTCTCTATTTGCCTTTTATTTTTTTATATGCTAAAATATCCTCGGTGATAAAAATGAAAGATTACAACTACTATTTATTCGACTTTGACGGTACTCTCTGCGACACAACCGAGGGTATTTTCAATTCAATTATTTATTCTCTTGACTGCTACGGCATAAAGGAAACCGATATTGAAAAGCTCCATTATTTTGTAGGTCCTCCCCTGTTTGAAAGCTACAAAAAAATATATAATGTTTCTGATGAGGATGCCCAATGGCTTATTGATAAATATCGTGAGCGTTACAGAGAAAAAGCCGCAGAGGAATCAAAAATCTATGATGGTATAAAAGAAATGCTTGAAAGATTAAAAAAGAACGGCAAAAAAATTGCCGTTGCTTCTTCAAAGCCACTTTATTTCGTTGAGGAAATTTCCAAATATCACGGTATTTATAAATACTATGATTTCATTTCTGCAGAGGATTTCAAAAACAACCATTCAAGCAAAAAGGATTTAATCAACGCCTGCCTTGAATTCTTTGGTAATCCCCCGAAAGAAGAAATAATTATGGTTGGTGACCGTTGCTACGATATTGATGGCGCAAAAGCGGTAGGTCTCCATAGCGCAGGGGCAGTATATGGCTTCGGCACTGCGGAAGAATTAACCAAGTCAGGAGCGACATATCTTTTAAACTCTCCTGAAGAGCTTTATTAAGTGGCGAAGCCACCAGCAAATAGCAAATAGCAATTAGCAAATAGCAATTAGTAATTAAGCTTAAATAGTCGTAGGGGACGGTATTGACCGTCCCGTTGTTGTTTCCCGAATAAAGTAAAAGTATTACGAAGCCCTATCATCCCTGTTTTGTCGTAGACAAAATAGGGAGGGGGACCGCGTTAGCGGTGGTGGGTTGCCCCGTAAAGATAATACATCGTTGATGAAACGAATAACTGTATGGTGTACCTCTCTTCACAAGAGAGGTAAGGGTTAGTGCGTTATAATTAAATCTGACGATTTAACGACGCTCGTCACTCGCGTCGAGAACTCTCCACCACCCGACCAACTGTATTCAAACGGTTTTCTCACCACTCGCTTAAAGC
>JAZNJB010000050.1:0-143132 GCA_045577815.1 Acutalibacteraceae bacterium | reverse complement strand
CTTTTCACCATGGTCTCCGCCGTAGGTATACTCATATTTGTATTTGTCATTAACCTCGTGACGAACAGAATGGTCTGCCCATTCCCAGATACAACCGCCCATAAATATATCGTCAGAATAGAAAATCTGCATATATTCTTCAAGAGCACCGGGGCCAACACCCATTGCGTGACAATATTCGCAAAGGTAGAAAGGAACCTCCTGATACTGTTTGCCACGTTTTCTGTCGCGGATTTTAATCATATCATCCTGATGGGTGTACATTTCGGAGAATACGTCATAATGATAACGTCTTGTTCTGCAAACACCCTCATAATGAACGGGAATATCGGTCAACTCCTTGAGCATTTCGTAGCATTTGTCGTGACATTTGTAGCCCCAGGACTCGTTACCAAGGCTCCACATAATAATTGAAGGATGTGTGCGGTCGCGGAAATACATTCTTCTTACTCTGTCCATATATCTGGGTGCCCATTTTAATTTATGGCTGATTTCGCCACCCTCGCAGCCTAAATCCCAGATACCGTGAGTTTCGATATCTGCTTCGTCAACGCAGTAAAGACCATAATGGTCGCAAAGCTCAAGGAAGAATGGGTCAGGAGGATAGTGAGATGTACGAACACAGTTTACATTAAACTCTTTCATAAGCTCAACATCTTTAATAAGGTCCTCAAAGCTCATTGCATAACCTTTGGTTTCGTGGGTATCATGGTGGTTTACACCCTTGAGCTTAATTTTCTTACCATTGAAATAGAAAACTGCATCTTTGATTTCAATGTTCTTGAAGCCAACATACTGGCGGATTGTCATAACCTCTTTTTTACCATTATAAAGAGTAATGAAAAGCTCATAAAGGCGGGGAATTTCTGCACTCCACTCCTCAACATCAAGACCTTTTAAGGAAATAGCATTTTTCTTTTTACCATCAACTGTTTCTTCTGCTAAAAGGCTTTTACCATCATAAAGTGATGCTTTAACAGATGCATTTTCAAGAGCACCTGCAATTTCAGTTTCGATATCAAGATTATATTTCTTGCCTTTTTTCTTGGCAATTGCCTGAAAATCATTGATATATGTTTTCTCGTATGTATAAAGAAGAACATCACGGAAAATACCATTTTCTCTGAACATATCCTGAGCTTCAAGATATGAGCCTGTGCACCATTTGTAAACAACAACAATTACCTCATTGTCCCCCTCTTTGAGAAAATCGGTAATATCAAATTCATAGGAATTATGAGCAGCCTCACCATAGCCTACAAATTTGCCGTTAATGTATAAATCAAGGCAAGGTGTAACACCTAAGAATGTAAGTATATATTCTTTATTCAAATCTGTAATATTAATAATTTTGCGATATATACCACAAGAAAAATCTTCGGGAAGCTCCGGAGGCTTAACCCCCTCCCCCTTGGGAAGACCGAATGCTCTGGGGTCAAAGCTATAGGGGCAGTTAATGTATGCAGGCTCTTCATAGCCCGTTCTCTGCCATGTACAAGGAACATTAATTTTATCAAACTTAACTTTATTTGTATCAATGCTTTCGGGAAGCTTTGATTTTTTCTTATAATATTTAAACTCCCATTCACCTGAAAGAACAGTTACAATATCACTGTTATAACGCTCTGTTTTATAATCTGCTTTTTCAGCATCCTTTTTCTTTGAATGAGGGATTGCGTAAGCTCTGGGAGCTAATCTTCCCAATTCCATTGTTTTAAAATTACAATGGTTGATTTTGTCTATAATATACTTCATTTTTTATTCCTCCGTTGGAAAAAATGTACAATTTTATATTACCATAATTACATATTCTTTTCAATTATTTTGAAAAATATATTCTAAAATTTCTTGTATTATGTTAAAATAAAAGAAATCAATTCAGGAGAGCACTAAATGGACTTTCAAGAAGAAAAAATAACTGCCACGGTTGAGGAAATCACCTTTCAGAATGAAACAAATGGCTTTACTGTTATGGATGTTTCAATGGATGATGATTATTTCACTGCTGTTGGAGTTATGCCCGGTGTAAGTGCCGGTGAAACTGTTACACTTACAGGTAGTTTTATAATACATCAATCATTCGGCAGGCAATTCAAGGTGACTGCCTTTACTCGCTGTATGCCCGAAACAACCGAGCAGATTTATAAATATCTTTCTTCAGGTGTTATTCGGGGTATCGGGCCAAAAAAGGCTATGAGTATTGTTGAAAGATTCGGGGAACAGACTCTTGAAATTCTTGATACAGCTCCCGAAAGACTTGCTTTAATCAAAGGTATTTCCGAAGAACAAGCCAAAAACATTGGTGAAGAATTTAAAAGGCAGTATGCTATGCGAACTGTTATGTTGGGGCTTGAAAAATACGGCTTCTCCCCTACTGAATGCATCAGAATATTCAGAAAATTAGGTATAAATGCAGTTTCAAGGGTAGAAGAAAACCCGTATATACTTTGTGGTTTAGGAATAGGTATAACCTTTGAACGCGCAGAAATGATTGAAGAAAAGCTCCCTGTAAAGCCTCTACCCGATTATAGAATAGGTGAAGGAATTATCCACGTTGTAAGGCACAACGCCAATGCCCAAGGCCACACTTGTATCCCGAGAGGAAAGCTTTTAAAGCCTTGTTCAGATTTACTTTCTGTTACACAGGATGAAATCGACATTGCCATTGACAAGCTTATAAATACAGGTCAACTTAAAATGCACTTGATCGATGGGAATGAATTTCTTTTCCTTCCTTCTTCATATACCGCAGAAAAGAAAATTGCTGACAGAGTTGATATAATAGCAAATTTCCCACCTCAAGGCGCTCCAAGACTTGCAGATTGGATTGATGAAATCGAAAAAATTAATGACATAAAATATGAAGAGCAACAAAGAAGAGCAATTGCAACCGCTGCAAAAAAAGGTCTGCTTGTTTTAACAGGTGGTCCCGGTACTGGTAAAACCACTACAATTAAAGGTATTATTAATATTTTTGAATACCAGAATCTTGATATTGCTCTTGCAGCACCAACAGGCAGAGCTGCAAAAAGGATGAGCGAGGTAACAGGTATGGAGGCAAAAACCATTCACCGACTTTTAGAGGTTGAATGGGATGAGGATGACAAGCCCTATTTCCGCAGAAATATCGAAAATCCTCTTGATTGCAACGCTCTTATTCTTGATGAGCTTTCAATGATTGATATTCATCTTTTTGCCCATCTTCTTGAGGCACTCCCCCTTGGTTGCAGACTTATTCTTGTTGGTGACTCTGACCAATTGCCACCCGTAGGCTCAGGTAATGTTCTCCACGACCTTATACTTTCGGAAAAACTCCCTGTTGTATGTCTTACTCAGGTTTTCCGTCAGGCAATGGAAAGCAAAATCATAACCAACGCGCACAAAATAGTTGGCGGCGAAATGCCTGATTTAACTAATGATGGCAAGGATTTTTTTCATTTGGAAAGACCCAACCCATATCTGTCTGCTCAGACGGTTGTAAGCCTTTGCAGTGAAAGATTACCCAATGCATACGGATGGGATGCTCTTTCCGATATTCAGGTTATTTGCCCATCTAAAAAAGGCGAAACAGGAACACAAAATCTTAACAGACTTTTGCAGAATTCTTTAAACCCACCTCACAAAGATAAGGGTGAATTAACTATTGCAGGGCAAGTATTCCGTACAGGTGATAAGATTATGCAGGTTAAAAATAACTATAATATCGAATGGGAAAGCAAAGACGATAAAGGTAGAGGAGTGTTCAACGGCGATATAGGAATTCTAAAAAGCATTGATGCTAAATCAGGAACAATTGAAGTGGATTTTGACGGAAGAGAAGCCACTATTCCTGCAGAAAGCTTAACAGAAATCGAGCTTGCTTATGCTGTTACAGTGCATAAAAGTCAAGGCAGTGAATTTAAAGCGGTTGTTCTGCCTGTTATCGGACTTGTTCCCAATTTAGCTTACAGAAATCTCCTCTATACCGCAGTTACAAGAGCAAAAGATATGCTCGTCACCGTCGGCTCCGCAGAGCAAATTCAATATATGACTTTCAATGATAAAAAAGCAAAGCGATATTCGGCATTAAAAGCATTTTTAAACGAAAAAGAATTCTGACCTCAAAGATCAGAATTCTTTTTTTCTTGTTTATTAGTTATAGCAACCGTTAAACAAAAAACCTCTGCCGCTCCACCTATCAACAAAATTTTTGCACATTCATTAAGTGTTGAGCCTGTTGTTTTAATATCGTCTATAAGAAGTATTCTCATATTTTCAATGTCAACTTCTTCTTTTACATCGATAGCTCCTGCAAGGTTACCGCTTCGCTCTGTGCTTGAAAGGCTATGCTGAGTCTGAGTTGAAAAGTTTTTAACAAGCAGTTCTTCACATTTTAGTCCTGTAATTTCACAAAACTCCCTTGCAAGAAGCTCCGCCTGATTATAGCCCCTCTTTTTAAAATCTTCTTTTGCAGAAGGTACAAAGGTACACAAATCAAAGTCATAGCCTATGTAATGGTGATTAAAGCATTCCACCAAATCTTCCGCAAGTGGCTTTGCAAGCTTTGTAGCATTACGGAATTTAAATCTCCATATCGCTCTGCTTGCAGCTCCTTCATAATAGAAGGGGGCGCAAATGTATTTGTAGTAATGCTTCTTATGACCGCAACTGCATTCTTGAACACTTGCACCGCACAATTTACAGATATCGCCCTCTATTCTATGCAGAGTATTTTCGCAGGTATGACAAATTTCACGGCGTATATCAATTACATTGTTACAATATCTGCACCGCTGAGGATATAATAACTTTATAATAATATTTTTCTTTTTCATTTCCCACTAAACAAATAACGCAAAGGAACACCCTTGCGTTATTTTTATATTAAAGCATTTCTTTTCTTAATTCTTCGCCACTCTTAATTGAAAGGTATGCAGGAGGAATATCAAAAACAGTTTTGCAACCGCTCTGTCCTTCTTTATTAAGTCTGTATGCAGCTCTTACAAATGCAACTATAACACTTGATGTGAACTCAGGATTTGAATCAAGCTTGAGGCTATATTCAATAACATGATTATTCTCAAGGTCTTTACCTGTTTTGCCTGTTCTGATAACAAAACCACCATGGGGAATACCCTTATGATCGCGGTCAAGCTCTTCCTGAGAAATAAAGTTTACAGTTGTATCGTATTCATCAAAATAGTTTTTCATTGTAACTATTTCATTTTTAATTCTTTCTAAATCTGCGCCCTCTTCGGCAACAACAAAGCATTCTCTTGTGTGCTTCTGTCTTGTGGTAAGCTTGGGTTCACTACCGCTTCTTACTGCTTCAAGAGCTTCTTCAACGGGAATTGTATACTGTCTTGCATCAATAACACCCTCTACTCTTCTGATTGCATCACTATGACCCTGACTTACGCCCTTACCCCAGAAGGTATAATCTGCGCCATCAGGAAGAATGCAACTGCCGTAAAGTCTGTTAAGAGAGAACATACCTGGGTCCCAACCAACAGAAATAACACCAATTTTCCCGCTCTTCTTTGCTGCTGCATCAACATTTGCAAAATGCTCGGGAATTCTTTTATGGGTATCAAAGCTATCAACAACATTAAAATGCTCTGCCATAGCAGGTGTCTGCTCAGGTAAATCTGTTGCACTACCACCACACATTACAAGAACATCTATATCGTCCTTGTGGTTTAAAACATCATCAGTTTTGTAAACTGCCGCACCTGAAATTGTTGTAACAGTTTCAGGATTTCTTCTTGTGAAAACACAAGTTACTTCCATATCTTTGTTTTGTTTTACAGCGCATTCAACACCTTTTGCGATGTTTCCATAACCGTAAAGTCCTACTTTTATCATTTTTATCACTCCATTACTGAATTTCCTGTTGCTCTTTTGGTGAACGTTTAAGAATACGTGCACTTTTTTGTTTATACAGATATTTATCTGCCGCAGAAACAAATTCTGCAACACTATGAATCTCAGGTGTGTATTTGAAATAACCTATACTCATATGTAATGTATATTCCTTTTCACACCTCTGAGTTTCTTCTATTAAGGTCTGATTTATGGTTTCTCCGAACTCTTCCGGGTTAAAATCTGATTTAACCTCACCGACAAGAACGAATTCATCTCCACCATAACGACAAATGAAAAAGTTCGTTTTTTTGACAACGCTCCTAAGAGCATCTGCAACAATTGTTATAGCGGCATCGCCCTCAATATGACCATATTTATCATTTATTTTCTTGAAATAATCCAGGTCCATTATGAAAAGATACAAATCTTTTCCGAAACTTCTGTTTTTCATTTTATTATCAAGGTAACGTACCATTTCTGTTCGGTTATTTAATTTGGTAAGCGGGTCAACAGAAATCAATCGCTCACGTGAGCTTACATAAACCTGCAGACTTGCAAAGGTAACACCTGCACTTATCATAGGAGAACCAACAAAAGCAATCTGCAATATTCCTGAAATCAATGGAAAAATGCAGAAATATGCCAGATTTCTTAATAAATCTTTTCTCATATAATTATCCTTACGGAAGGACCTTACAAACGCCTTTATTGATGTAAAAATAATATAGAAGAAACAAATTGCAATATGGGCTATATATAAATCCCCTCTTTGATATTTTCCCTCTTCGTTTATAAAGAAAACCAAACTGTATTTGTAAGAGCATATAATAAGCACAACATCTATTACAAAGGGAATCATACTTATTCCCCAACCTGTTTTTGTACTTATAGTTCTTGATTCCTGTTCACTCTCCGCATATAAAAACCAAAGATACGAAACAACAATGGTGAATATATGGTAGATACTGTTTACTGCGAAGGAAACTGTATCGGAACGTTCCCACAAATAAACACTGTCAACTATACCCCACAACAAATCACTGGAGCATAAAACTATGGAGGAAATTATAAACCATGAATATGCAACCTGAGAAACGCGCTTGTCCGAGCTCCTTAAAATTCGACCAAGTATAGTTACCAGAATTAAAATACAAAAAACATTCAAGGTACAATACATTAAATTCTCCATAATTTCACCTTCTTTTTGACAACTTTTAAAACTAATTCGGAATACACGCTTTAATTTTGTGATTTAATTGTGTGATAACAAAACAACCGTCTCTACATGGGCAGTGTAAGGAAACATATCTACAGGTTGAATTTTCTTCACCTTATATCCGTTTTTTATAAGATAATATAAATCTCTTTGTTGAGTTTCAGGATTGCAAGAAATATAAACTATCTTTTCAGGATTCAGAGCAATAGCACAGGAAAGAAATTTTTTATCGCTTCCTGCTCTTGGTGGGTCCATAAAAAGAACATCGCATTTTTCTCCCTGCTCTTTCATACCCAGCATAAACTCACCTGCATCAGCACAAATGAATTTAATATTATCTATATTGTTTATCTTGGCATTAACTTTAGCATCCTTAACAGCATCAGAATTAAGCTCGCAGCCTATTACTTCACCCGCATTTTTCGATGCAATAATTCCAATTGTTCCTATTCCGCAATAAGCGTCAATAACCCTTTCTTTTCCTGAAAGCCCTGCAAATTCAACAGCCTTGCCATAAAGCTGTTCAGTCTGAACAGGGTTTATCTGATAAAAGGATTTGGGAGATATTCTGAAAGTGCAACCACACAAAACATCTTCAATATAGCCATTACCGTAAAGTGTGATTTCTTTTTCGCCTAAAACCATACTTGTAAATTTATTGTTTATATTCTGAACAATTGTTGTTATTTCAGGATGTTTTTTTAATAGCTCTTTTATAAAATTATTTTTAGAAGGAAAAACACCTGTTCCCGTTACGAGAACAACCATTATCTGATTTGTTGCAAAGCCTCTTTTAACAAGAACGTGACGAAGAAAACCATTACCTTTTCTTTCATCATACACTGTAAGTTTAAAATCCTTAACCATTTCTCTTATGGTAACGATGATTTCATCGGCTTTTTCATCTTCAATAAGACAGTTGTCCGTTTTTACTATATTATGAGTGCTTGACTGATATACACCCGATATAATTTCACCGCCACGAGTTCTGCCGAATGCAGCTTGTACTTTATTTCTGTAATGAAACGGATGCTCCATTCCTATTATTGTATTAACCCTGTGAAAGCCACCTAACAATTTTACAACCTTGGCCTGTTTGAATTTCAGTTGCTCGGGATAACTCAAATTCATCAACTGACATCCGCCACACTTTCTTGAAACATGGCAAATTCTTTTTTGATTTGACTTACTTTCAGACATTTGCTTTTTCCTTTTTGTTTGTGTTCATACTATCTTTATATACAAAGAAACGGCAGAATAAAAATTCCGTAGCCATATTTGTTATCATTGTTACGCCCAAAATTAAATATTCCGCGAATTCCCATGTTGTGCTTTTGGCAACCATTTCCCCGAGAATTACTGAAACAGGAGTAAACACGCAATAGAACCCAAAAACTTTCATCATAGCAACAGAAATATTCGCTGCAGATTTAAAAGTAAACTTTCTGTTGAAGGTAAAATTCCAAAGAACAGAGCATATTAACGCCACAAGATAAGCAGCGCCATATTCAGAATTAAAAAACCACTGTGCAATCGCATTTGAGCTTTCTGTACGAGGGAGCAATTCATTAAGTAAAGTAAAAGTAACAACCTGAATAATTCCTGCAGAAGCTGAAAATGCTGCAAACTTCAAAGCCTGAAGCACATTATCTTTTTTATTCATCTGTTCGCTCATATCATTTACCTCTTCTTTACGATATATATATTTAGAGTATATCACAAGTTATTTTCTATTTCAATTACAAATCCATTACAAAAAACTTTGAAATCATATTAAAAGACCTTGTTCCGAAGAACAAGGTCTTTAGAAGCTTTATTTAGAAATCAATACCTGTTGCCATGGCGAGAATATCTTTAGCATCACTTGTTGTGATTGCGCCGTCCTCATCGATGTCGCCATACTTAACTTTTTCTTTTTTCAATTTTTTCTGACCTGCAGCAACTTTAAGAGCAATTCTTGCATCTTCAGTTGTGATAGCGCCACTATTATCTATATCACCTATAATCTGGTCCATAGCAATAGGAGTAACTTTTCTCTTGTATGTGTTGTAAAGTGAGAACTGAGGATAGTTTTCTGTATCTGTGAAAACGCTATACTGTCTTTCAGCACTGAGAAGCCAAACAACAACATCAGTTGTACCTTCATCAACATTATAAGCATTGTGCTGTAAGTTTTTGTAGAACCAAGTATGTCTGGGGAACATACATGTTGAAGCATCAACCTTATAATCCCAAGAAACGTGGTTGTGACCACATTTTACTTTCTGATTATAGATATTGGTCCAATCATCAAAAGCCTGAAGATATTTTGAACAGGTTGCGCCACCACTTGCATATTTAACATCAATAATTGTGTCGCTCTGCTCATATTCGTCAGAAATCGGAATCATCTGGCAGTTGTAACCAACCACAATACCAAACTTCATTCCATCGGCCTTAGCATCTTTGATTATGCTCTTGGCTTTTCTTTGAATTCTGTTGTATGCATCGATTTTCTTTTCGTATGAAGCTTTAATTGTTTCACCATAAAGGAATTCTTTACCAGCTTCATAATAATCATCAGGAACAAGTGACCAGAAGCCTGGCATACCTGCAATATAAGGAATGATTGTATCTGAATAAAGTCTGGGAAGGATTCCTGCAACAGCTTTATTAATATCTCCAAAATACTCTTCTGACAAGTCTTCTTTGGTTGCGAGATATGAAATTGCAAAAGCAGCAATATGAGTTGTTGCGCTAACATTAGCAAGCTGAACAAGATAGTTTTCTACAGTAAACATATCAAACACGATATTGTTTATTGCAACATTACCTGCAAGGCTTGTACCCTGCCATGCGGGAGAAGCAAACACAAGGTTATTGATGCTCTTGCCACCAAACTTATAGAGATAGGAAAGAACTACGTTTGCACCCATACTGTATGCAACAACGTTAACCTTCTTAACACCAAGCTCATCCTGAATTGTCTGAATATATTCATCCAATTCAGCTGCTACATCAATAGGAGATTTTCTCCAGTCATAGCTGAAGTTATAAACGTTTTCCTCACCGAATTTTTCAGCATAAGCAGCTGCAAAAACAGAAAGCTCTGCCTTTTCCTCATCAGTATATTCTGACATAGGCTCGGTTCTCTGATAGAAGCCGATAGTATCGTCAATGGGTTTACCATTTTTATCATAACCCATAGGCTCGATATATTTATTAATTACGGGCAAAAGCTCATCAGCAAGCTTATCATAATCTTTATTGTTGATGCCGTATTTTACACAACTCTTAACAAATGCATCACCAATATCTTTTATCATAGCTTCAAGGGATGCATCATCGGTTGCAAAAACCTCTGCCTCGTCCTCTGTACCAAAATCCTTGTACAACTTTGTTGAGAAGATACCATCAACAATAACAAGAGGGTAAACCTTTGCAGCACCAACAGGCACAACAAAAGCCACAACCGTAAGAGTTATTGCTAAGATAACACTAACAATTTTCTTTGTTGCTTTCATACAAATCCTCCTAAACAGATAAGATAGCATACACCTAAAGACAATACACTACCATATATACAAACTGATTTTACCATACAATTCTTTTAATTGCAATAGCATTAATGAAATTTTACATATATACTATAACAATTTTAGAGGGGCATTTATTGTTGAAAATGAATAATTTTCAAGTTGACTTGATTGATATCTCACCTGTATAAAGTTTCTTTATCGCTCCATCAGGAAATTCTGCAATCAAATTACAATTTTCATCTATATCAAGCGCTTTCGCCTTTTCGGTTTTTTCACCCTGAATAACAGTTATTTCTTTCCCTAAAACAAAGCTTTTATCTTTATACTCTTTCATATGTTTTTTTGAAGAAAGAACTTTGTAAAAATCAAAAAAAGAATTAATAAATTCGGCTATGAATTTATTTCTCAGGCCTTCTTCTCTTCGGGTAAAAACCGCACCTGCAATATCTTTTATATCTTCCGGGAAGCCATCTGCAGATTCATATATATTTATTCCCACACCTAAAACTGCGAAATCCAGAATGCCACTCAGAGAATTAAAGCTTGATTCAGTTAAAATTCCGCAAACTTTTCTATTGCCTATATATATATCGTTTACCCATTTTATTTTTGAATCCGAAACGCCAAGATGTTCCAAAGCCCTGCAAACGCTCACCGCTGCCGCAGTTGTTATCTGCACTGCATCCTCCGGTTTTATTTCGGGTTTCAAAAGCAAGCTCATATAAACACCTGAATCACCGGGAGAGAAAAAAGAACGTCCCATTCTGCCGCGCCCTGCAGTCTGCTCCCCCGCAACAATAACAAAGCCTTCATCATTTTCTGATGCAAGCTCTTTTACAAGAGTATTTGTTGAGGAAACTCTTTCTAAAACCTCGATTTTTATTTTGTTTTTTAATCCATCATTCAAAAGCTCAAGAATCTTTTGAGAATTAATTATATCTGACATAAATAAAATCCTTTACAGATTAAAAAACAGCGTCCGCAGACGCTGTTTTAATTATGTACTTTTAATTAATAAGCTATTGTGTATTCTGTGATAACTTGAATACCAACTTTTGCATTGTTAACTTCGCCGAGAATCGGAACTTTAGCATAAGCGATATTAAGCACACAAGGAGCATCAAGATTAAGTGCAACAAGATTCCCTGTAGCTTTATCAATTGTAGCAACTGATGTAACATTCTCATAGTCGATACTGATACCATCTAAAGTAAGACCCGGAACAGAACCGATAGCACCTGTAATTTGAGATTCTTCAATTACACCTGAAATAGCGCCTACACCATCAGCACCTGCTTTAGGATTGCTTGCGTTTTTAGCAACAAGAGTCACTACATACTTACCGTCTTTCTCTTCATAAGAAATCTTCTGGAGACCATTTACTGTGAGAGCACTTGCATCAGGCAGTTTTTCTTTCTCCCAAGGCTCGTTCTTAGCTTCAATAGCTGATGCATCGGATTTCATAAACATTCCCATCAAAGTACTTGCAGTACTGGAAAGTTTACCTGCTTCAACAATACCTTTATAATTGATAGCTCCATCTTTAACACGAACAACTGAAGTTGATTTTGTTCTTGCTGCATTCACTGCTTTTTTATACAAATCAACCACTTCTTTATTTGAAAGCTTCTTGCCGGAGTCTGCATTTGCAGAGCCATCAGGAGCTTTATCGTCTGCGGGAGCTTTGTCGTCTGCAGGAGCTTTATCGTCTGCAGGAGCTTTATCATCTGCAGGTGCTTTATCGTCCGCAGGAGCGTTATCATTCGCTGTATTATCATTTGCTGTGTTATCTGAAGCATTGTTATCAGCTACAGGAGCTGTTGTTTCAGGTGTATTAGTTACAGTATTGTCAGACACAGTATTATCATTTGAAGAACTGCTCTGAGAATTATTATTTGTCTGGTTCTGCACAGGAGCATTTGTCTGCACGTTCTGCTGAGCTACAGAACCTGCCTCTCTTGATGCAACGATAAGCATAACAGATGCCATATTGTTAGCAGTAATGAGAGATAAAGCAACTGTTATTGCTGCCAAACCAATAACTATTTTTTTAATAGGTGACATTTTCATTTCAATGCACACTCCATTCCAAATTTTAATCCCTTTTATTATAAAGAATGAAAAAGCAAATGTCAACAGATTTAGAATAAATGATTAAACTCAAACATAAATTTTTATTTTTTGGTATTGTTTATTTTTTACAATTATTGTAGAATACTAAAGTATAATCTTCTGGAGAAATCTTTATGAATCGTATTTTAAGCAAAGAAAATATAAAAACTGACATTCTTGCAGGTCTTACCGGAGCCATGCTTTTAGGGTCTTACGCCCTTTGTGCCGCCGCTTCAGTAGGGCTTGGGCTTTGGAATGTCTTTTTTTGCATTGTGATTTGCTCATTATTTTCCGTAAAACTAAAAAACAAGATATATGCACCTGATGCTTTTCTTCTTATTCCCGTTCATTATGTAGCTTCAAAATGCGGTAGCTATTATCTTCCCATCTGTATTATAGGTGGAGTTGCCATATATTATCTGGTCTCAAAAATCATAAAAAGAAACAAACGCATATATTCAATTATGGCGTGGGCAACACTGATACTGGCCCTGGTTGCAACAGTTATTCTGACAAATCATTATTTCGGAATAGGTGCCACCGGAAGCACCGCAATTGACATGCTCAAAAGCTATCGATCCTTAGGCTTTCACCCTCATTTCCGCGGTCTTCTTTACGGAACAATCACCCTTTTCGCTATGATTACCTACCCCTTTAAATTTCGCAAACTCAATAAAATTTTACCTGCAGAATTTATGACTTTATTAATACCTTTTATCCTTAATTTGTTTCTTAACCCTGAAAGAGAATTAACAACGGTCAATGAAATCAATTCATTTTTCACAAACTACCACACATATATTATGCCTTTTGGCTCTTCAACAACTCTTGAAAAGACAAATATTTTAACTATTGTACTAGGCTGTTTGTATTTCGGTTTTGTTCTTTTCCTAAGGTCAAACGAAAATAATATTTCAAGAAATACACTTATCAATATGGCAAGTGGTGCTCTTTCGTTCTTGCCTGCAAGGCAGTTTGATATAACAAGCTATTCTCTTGTTTCAGCAATTGTAACTATACTTGTAAGCGGTTTAATTATCATACTTTTCCCCAACGCTTTAGCAAGAATACCTATGCATTGCGTGGGTGCTCTACTTATTGTTTCAGCATGGCAACAAGTACCATATAAAAACCTTTCTCTCTTATTCAAAAAATCAGATAAGGGGGATAAAGAATGATAAAAGACAAAAAGAAATTAGCAAGAGTTATTGCCACATGGATTGTAACAAGCGTTATGCTATCTGTTTTCATTCTTGATATAATTGTTGTATCCCTCGGCAATAAATATGTTAACGAAATACCCATTTCAACTGAAACCTTCAGATACGAAAACGGAAATGACCGAATTCATTTTCTTAACACAGCCAACTCTGATTGTATAATTCTCGAAAGCAATGGCAAATTTGCACTTATTGATTCAGGCGAAGGCAATGAAAACCCCAGAAGAAAGACTGAATACAAGGGTTATCGTGACGAAGTTATTTCATATATTAAAAAGGTTGCGTCTGACAAGAGAGGTTTTGTGAATTTTGAATTTGTTTTAGGCACTCATATTCACTACGACCACGCCGGGAATTTTGAAGCAATTTTCAAAGATGAAAAAATCTCCGCTAAGAAAGCCTATTTCAAAGAATTCAACGAAAATGTTGCAACGGAAATGGAAACAGGACCATGGGGTAATAAAATAACTTACAAAAAAATTATACAAACCCTTAATGACAGAGATATTCCTGTTATCAGCAATTTACCCGACACAGAATTCTCCTTTGGTGATTTTATAATTCGCTTTATCAACACTGAAACACCCGAAGAACTTTATGCAAAGGGTGAAAATGCAAGCAGTGTTGGTGTAATAGTTAAAAAAGGTGAAAAATCCGCGTTTTTAGCAGCTGATTTCACCAATGATTCAGGACTTGAAGATTTTTATGTTGATGATATAGGTGATATAGACCTTTTAAAGATAGGTCATCACGGTTATTACGGTTCTTCTTCAAAAGACTTTTTGAAAGTATTAAAACCCGAACTAACAATAGTTACAAATCATTTAGGTAAAATTTATCCCAATGTAAAATGGAACTTAACTATGGTTGCAAAAGCTCCCACCTTTTCAACTCCACACAGAAACGGAATTATCGCAACATTTACAGATAAAAACGAAATAATTTTAACACAAGATATAATGTAAAAAAGAAGCAGATTTCACAACCGAAATCTGCTTCTTTTTATTTTTCTAAAATATGTCTCTCAATTATTTTCTCTTCATCATTAAAAATAACTTCTATATTATCTTTTCTGAAAACGAATCCGCTACCGGCAAAAAATTTTTCTCTTTTATTAACCTGAGAACCTACAACAACAGGACAAGGTTGACCGAAAGCATCCTTTTCGCAACCAGGCATATCAACAGAGAATTTATGAATATGCCCGCAAATCATAACCTCAGGCTTTATTTTTTCTTTAAGGATTTTTGCCCAGTATGTAAAGGTGTCTTCTTCAATATTGAAGGGTTCCGGATATCTTCTTGTAAAGGGATTATGGGCAATAACAATTTTGTGGTCGATACCCTTTTCATTAACTTGAGCATTTTCGCGTTCCGTTAATTCCTCAAGAAAACGTGTTTGCTTTTCTCTGAAAAAGCTACAAGCCACCATATTTCCGTATTCTTTGTCGGTATCCAGCTTATCTTCACCGCAATCCAATACCAAGCCCCATATATTACCTAATTTAAAGGTAAAATAGGAATTCCCGTTTTCACAAGGCGTATATTCTGCTATATTTTCAGCAAAAACTCCTCTTGTATCGTGATTTCCCCTTGAAAAAATTACAGGAATTTCACCTTTAGTAATTCGGGAAATTATTTCATATATGGTATCGAAATTTTTAATATTATCGCTATCTTCAGGCACATCTCCGTTAAGAATAAGGAAATCTATTTCCTCGATTTCCTCCCTGAATTTTTCTGCGCATTTGACAGGTTCATCAACCATATTATGAGCATCTGCAATGTGATAGGCTTTGACCTGTTCTCCCCTGACACATCTGAATAAAAAACTTTCCTCCGCAACGGGACAAGTGAAAGAAAAATATGCTTTTCTTTTTATTACTTTCCGATAGCAGATTGTATACTTTCCTTCTTTATCAAGGATTTCACAAGGAACAACCATTCTATGTATTCTTTTTGCAGAGCGCAAAATTCCGTTTGACTCATCATAAAAGCATTTGTCCCCTACCTTAACCCACATAACTGTTTCGCAGGAAACGGGAACCATAATCTGATAATCTTCACCTACTGCAAAAACTGCAGGTGCGGTTTTCAACACTTTTTTCATATTCGATTTATCAACTCAACATCTGTGATATTGTTGTTACAACAGGAAAGAAAATATTTGCAAGCTGCGGAAATACTATGGCAAAAAAAACAGAAATTACAAATGTAACTGAATATCTCTCCAAAACACCAAAGCTATAAACAACTGCAAAAAACGGTGCAAAAATAACTTTAACAATGGTTTTTGTTTCAGAATTATAAAAACTATCTTTAAAAGAAAGCACATCTTCAAAAGAGGGCACACAGTTTGCCGCAAAAGAAATACCTAACCACAAGAATATCCATGAGGTTACTGATTTAACATCGCCGATATAAACAACACGATATGCGCCACTCAAAAGGAAACAACAGCTTAAAATAAAATTCATTGTGAAAGGCAACCAACAAACAAGAAAAGAATGTTTCTTGTTTGTTATAAGCTCGTGCTCAATATGTCCACAAAGCTCAGACACCTTAAAGGCTCTTACATCTTCAACAGGAATTCCACAGATTCTGCAAGCAACCTGCTCCCAGAAAGCCCGCATAATTGTACCGAAAACAGTAAGAACACGGGTAGCTACATATAAATTTGTCATTCCACATCACCTGTTCCTTCCGTAAACATTTCTTTTGCGGTAATTTTACCCTTAAGATATTTTTTGGTTCTGTCTGAAATTTCTAATTCAGCTTCTTCCATAGCATCTTTGATTTTTTCAACACGCTCATCGTTACCCAATTCATTCTCAATAACTAAAGATACCATATATATGTAACTGTATTGTTGTATTTCCAGACCTTTATCCACAGCCTTTTTAGCTTCCTCATATTCGCCGTCGGCAGCAAGCGCCATAGCCTTCAATCTGTAAAGCTCTGCATTTTCAGGAATCTCTTTTATGCCCTTATCTACCCATTCAACAGCTTTTTTGGAATTCCCCTTCATACGCTCAATTGAAGAATATAGAACATATCCATCCTGTAAATCCTTGTTACTGTTATACAAAGTTTCTGCAAGCATCTTTGCTTTTTCGATATTGCCTTTTTGAAGCTCGGTTATTCCCAATTCATAAGCATAAAGCCACAAATGAGAGGGTGCCAACTCATAAACAATATTCATATATTTATATGAATCCTCGTACTTTTCTGCAGAATAAGCCAACATATATTGGCAAAATCTTACAACTGCCTCATCTGCAGGCACCAATTCAATTGTTTTATCACTATAAGTAACGGAAACCTCTTTGTCTATTATAGAGCCAATTTCAGTCATTAACTCCTTATATTGCTCATCGTTCTTAATATCGTGGTCCGCAAATTCTTCGCTATTCACTATAGTATAAAACTCATTGAAAGTGCCCAACATTGTCAGAACATCTTTGTTAAGCGTCTTATAACCGGAATATATGGGAAGATTCATTTCAAAATCCGAAAGTGCATTTTCAATACGATAGCTGACATCTTCAAAAGAATACATCGCGTCCGGCATAGTATCATATACTATTTCTGCGGTTTTGAGATAAAGCTTTTTCGGTACAATATCTGCAGAATTCAAGGTTGTAATAGCTTCGTCATATGAAGCAAGCGCAGAATACATTTTATTTTGAGAAAGATATTCATCTGCCTTACGGACAGTATTATACACACTGAAATCAGAAGCAAAGCTGAAAACAGACACTACTGCAATAAACACCATTGCAGCTAAAGTAATAATACCCGCTATATTCAATGGATAACTGCGCATCGCCTCTCGACAAGTTTCGCAGTATTCATAGTTCTCGCCATAGCTTTTATCTCTGCGGCGTTCTGCACAGCATTGGCAAAGCTCTTCCTCGGGAATTATACCATCCTCATCTTCATATTGTTGAATAATTATTCCGCTTTTGATAAGTTCTTCTTCAGTCATAGCTTGCGCCTTTTTTAATTCTTGCTTAAAGGTATCTGCAAGGCGCTCAAGCTCATCATTAAGAGCTTTATCGGAATAGTCCTGTGATTTATCTACTGCGCTTGAAAATTCATCTTCTGTTACAGCAATTTTATCCGCAACTGCAGATAATTCATCATCAGATAAACTCAAATCTTTTTTATTATCCAAGGAAAAACCTCCTCATTACAAATCTGTTTACATTGTATCACCATTTACGGCAAAATTCAAATAAAAACAGAAATTAACGAGGAGGTTCACAAAATATTAACTTTTCAGTTTATTTTCAGGGCTTTTTATGTCTTTTTATCTTCATTTCTTTTGATGATAAATCAAATATTGAAGCAAGAACCACACAACCAACCACGGTTATTATAAGCTCGGGCACCATATAACCTGCGTTATATGTAAGTGAATATTCCCAGACCGCCTGAGCGCCGTCTGCATAATCGCCCCAGATTGTAACGCCACTTATAAAATGGCATAAAAATCTTATTACAGAAACAACTGCACCGCCAAGAGCGATAGCCACAAGGGGGTTTTTGATTTTGTTTTTAAACATACCCCCAAATCCCAAAGCACCGAAAGCGATTATGTAGTCTGCAAAAATCAATATGAGATAAGCAACAATTCCGCTTACATAAGCAAAATTCCCCATACCGAAAAGCATCTGAATAACGCCCATACAAAGCCCCGTAAAAGCGCCCCATTTAATGCCGTAACGGTAGGAAATAACTACCATCGGCACCTGACTGAAAATTGTAACACTTCCGCCAAACGGAAATTTTATTATTGCAAATTCCGCTAAAAGAGTTGAAAGAGCAAGCATTAAAGCGCTCTCAACAAGCCTTCTTATTTTATCTTTCTTTGTTAAAACATCCATTTTTTAAAAATACCTCCGAATAAAAAATCTCCCTACGGCGGTAACACTGCCATAGAGAGAAATAAATTCATCAGTATTTTTCCTACGACGGCATTATCCGCATCAGGTTATTAGGGTCAGAAAAGGAATGTTTTCTTTCTCAGCCGACGTCCGTCAGCTCCCCTGTTTTATTTTCGGCAAAATTTGTGGCCACTAAACTTTGCAATCTCATTATATATCTTTAAAATCAAAAGTCAACAAAAATTAAAGATTTTTTGTTCGTAAAGGAATATTTTCTCCGCAAAGCCTTTTAGAAATTCTCAAAAATGCAGTGTTACCCTTACAATTATAAGGGATTTTCTCACCATTTACACTTGCATAAATCTCCTGAGAATCAGGAATTATACCTAAAAGCCTTGCACCTACAACATCGATAATCTCATCAACATTTATTTTTTTATGTAATTTCTTATTAAACTTGTTTATTACAAGCCTTACATCGCCCACTCCGCTTTTTCTCACATTCTCGCAAGCGTAGGATGCGGCACGGATGCTTATGTTATCAGGTGTTGAAAGAATAATTGCGTTGTCACAGGCTTTTGAAGAAAGCATAAATCCGCTTTCAAGCCCCGCAGGGGCATCAAGGAATATAAAATCAAAATCCTTTTTATACTTTCCGATACATTCAGAGAAATTTTCCGTAGTGTAGTCATCAGAAAAATCAATGGGTGCAGGAAGAAGAAATAAATTTCTGCTTACCTGAATAACCGCTTTTCTGTAATCTACATTATTTTTTATAACATCGCCCCAGTTATAGACAGTTTTTTCAGAAACCCCCAATAAAATATCAAGGCTTCTTACTCCGATATCCATATCAACGAGAAGCACGCTCTTGTCATGAAGAGCCAACATTTTACCCACACAAGAGCAGAATGTAGACTTACCAACGCCACCCTTGGCAGATGCAACAGATATAACACTCATTTTATCACCAAAAAATCTTTTTTGTAATTATTTACAATTATTCATCAATGATTTTACAATCGATAGGATAACACTAATTATAAACAAAACAAAACCTATACAAAAAGAAGCACAAAATGGTATAAGTAACAGACCAAACAAGGAAAAAAGCGAATTCAATATAAAACAAACAATTGCACCTATAAATCCATACACCAACATATTCAAACTGATACGTCTAAGTTTGTTTTTTAAATTCTTAAACAAAAACATAATTATTACTCCAAAAATTACGGTATCAATTCATTTACTGCGCCTTCAGAATCGAAGCTTGTTTTCTGACCGAAATAATAGTTATAAACAGGGACTGCCGCTTGCGAGGTCTGGCTACCTGACAAAGCATTTTCTGCTACAATGGCAATAGCAATTTCAGGGTCATCGTATGGTGCAAAGGAAATAAAGAAGCCGTTATTGCACGTCATTGTTACACCGCTTTTGGTAGTTCTTTTAAGCTGAGATGTACCCGTTTTACCTGCAACGTCAACTATGCACTTGTTAAAATACACTGAGCTTGCACCCTCTGATACCACTTGGCGCATACCCTGCTTTACTATATCAAGAGTCTTTTTACTAACATTTATAGTATTAAGCACCTCAGGCTCTGTTTCATAAATAACCTCTGACATATCTGCGGAAAGAACGGATTTTATCATATATGGTTTATATCTTGTTCCGCCATTTGCAATTGTTGCGCAGTAATTTGCAAGCTGTAATGGAGTGAAAAGGTTATCAGACTGACCGATTGCCGCCTGAACAGTATCACCGGGATTCCACACCTGACCAGCAGCCTCTTTATTAGCAACACTTGCTAAAACACCTTCCGCTTCAGGCAATTCGATACCTGTTTTCTGACCCAAGCCCAAAAGACTGCAGTATTTATTCATTTTATCAATACCCAGCTTTTTACCCATTTCAAAGAAATAGATGTTGCAGGATTTCTGAATCGCACTTGTAACATTCAGATAACCGTGAGTCTGAAGGCATTTAAATGTCTGGTCCTTAAGAACATAGGTACCACCACAATAGCATGTACTATTCAATGTAGCGGCTTCTTCTTCCAAAGCTGCAATAGCAATTGCAGGCTTCATTGTTGAACCGGGAGCATATGCGCTCTGCAAGGCTCTGTTCCACAACGGGCTTTCGGTATCTGCTGCAAGCTTACTATAATCTGTGAAATATCTTGTAATATCATAAGTGGGCAACGATACATTGGCAAGCACCGCACCTGTTTTGCAGTTCATAACAACCATTGCACCTGCAGTGCCGAAATATGAGGAATTCTTATTATCTATAAGCATTTCCTGCAAGGCTTGTGCCGCTATCTTCTGAAGCTCACTGTCAATAGTTGTAACAACGGTGCTTCCCTGAACCGGTTTAGAAAGATAATCCTCCGTAACAGTACCATCAGAGTTCGTAGTAGTTGTTTTTATTCCGTTGGTTCCTCTCAGATAGCTTTCCATTGCGGCTTCAATACCACTTTTGCCATAACTGTCATTAAGGGAATATGCATTGTTTTTCAACACCTTTATTTCCTTAGCAGTAAGTGTATCGTCATTTAATTTTTCTGTAAGCTTTTTTGTTTCAAGCTCATATTCTTCTGCACTGATGGAACCCACCACTCCAAGAATATGAGAAAAGCTTGTTTTATCGTTATATTCTCTGTAGCTGACGCTTTCACTGTCAACACCGGGGTAAGTAGTGCTTTTTTCTTTTATTGCAGAAACTATTTCTGTTGGCACATCTTCTGCAAAGGTATACGGTGTAGAAACTGAAAAATAGGAATATTTCATTCCGAAGCAAACAGAAGCAATTTTTCTTGCATCTTTTCTTGAATAGCCTTCAAGACCATATCTTTCAATAAGAGCATCAAGACATTCATCTGCTGTTGATTTCTCACCCTTTTCCATTTCCAGCATATTCTGAGAAACCATATATTCGAATTCGGTGTTTTTATCTTTATCAATTACAAGCTCCCCCTTTTTATATTTAAGAGGAAGATTATCAATCCATTCAACATCATTTTTTTCAAAAAGCTTTATAAGAGAAAAAATCAATTCATTTCTTTCATTTTGCTTTTTTGAAGACGGAAATTCTGAATATTTGAACACCACAGAATTCCCCTGTCTGTTTGTGACAAGGGGATTACCATTGCAGTCAAGAATTTCTCCTCTTGATGCTTTAACGGAGCTGCTGGAAACTGCTAAGCTATCTGCTGCAGATTTATATTGGTCAGCATCAATAAGCTGTGTTTTTACAAGAGAAAAAACAAGGAATCCAAAAAGCAAACCTATGATTATGGTACCTGCAATTCTTCTTTTTTTTCGTAATTCAATAGACATAATTTTTTACTCTGCAATTCTGTAGGAATTATAAACTGATTTAACCACAATATAACAAACCGGAACAAAAACCAATGTAATTATAAGAGACGGTAAATAAAAAGAAATTATCTGCCTTATGGGATTACCGCTACCCCAGAATCTCGTAATGAAATAAACAAGCTCATAAGAAGCAATTCCCCCTGCGCCTAAAACAAAAGAGGTAATAATATTATTTCTCATAAGATGGCTTATGAAGAGACTACTAACTGAACTTATTGCCATTAAAAGCACTGCATTAAACCCATCAACGCCGGAAGAAACATCCCATAAGACCCCTGCGAAAACACCAAAAACTGCTGCAGGGACTTCTCTCTCAAACATAGCAATGGCAACACAAAGAGGAATACTGAGAAACACCCTTGCTCCAAAGAAATCCAAAATACCGCCTATTGAATTCTGCAATAAAACCGCTATTGCCAACAAAGCGCAATAAATTGCCCATCTTTTATATTTAGGCTTATTATCACCATAATGCAAAGGTATCACCTCTTTTCACCCTATATTATTTATTCTTCGCCCTGCCCCTCAAAAGAGGTTATTACAAAAACATCTGAAATCCTTGAAAGCTCTGCAAAGGGCTTTACCTGAGCATAAAAGCCTGAAGAAATTTCATCATTGTGAACAGATACAATTTCACCTATTAAAAGCCCTTCAGGGAAAACACCACCTGCACCCGAGGTGCAAACTATACCCCCACCTACAACTGAGGTAGAAGCATCCAGACCTGATAATTTACACAAGCCATT
Organism: Acutalibacteraceae bacterium; assembly: GCA_045577815.1. GTDB lineage: Bacteria > Bacillota > Clostridia > Oscillospirales > Acutalibacteraceae > DTU089. Next base: position 120,205 of record JAZNJB010000050.1, on the reverse strand, counting down.
TTTATACATAGCGGAATCACCCGAAACATAGCCATATTCCCTTGTTCCTGATTCCAATGCACCTATATTAACCCGAGGGTCAATAAGAGTGTAAACAACGCAAGTTGAGAAATTGACTTTTTTCACAATACCCACAACATACTCACCGTATATTACAGGGTCATCAACCTCAACGCCGTCTTTTGAGCCCATATCAAGAACAAAAGAGCCATAAGCATCTGCCACATCCCTTGACACCACAGAGCCATAGCAAAATTCAAAATCAGGATTTTGCTTTTTTATACCATAGAACTCCTCGTAGGAATCCACTTTCCTTTTCATTTCATTGTAATCTGCTAATTTTTTGCGATATTCAGCCAACTCTTCTTTCAATTGAGCATTTTCTTCGGCATACACCGAGGCAGACTCAAAGGAAACAGAAAGCTCCCCCAAATTCTCCGATATCGTTGCAGATAATTTCTGCAAGGGTGAAAATACTGTTCCTAATGCAGAGGTTATGGGTGATGATGCGTTATGAGTGAAAGCCGCCATAAGCACACCAAAAAAAACCACAACCGCTATAACAACAAGATTTTTAAACCCTCTACTACGAAAAAACCTTTTCATTTTTATTAGCCTTCCATAGAGTGAGTGAATCCGAACCAAATATGCCTTAAATGTCCGATTTCACGCACCTTTTATATTTTTTCTATTATTTCCTGAATCCTAAAAGGTCTTTTTCAAGACAAATACCCGTACCATTTACAACGCAGTCAATAGGATTTTTTGCAACATTAACGGGCATACCTGTTTCGGAAGAAATCAGTTTATCAAGCCCTCTGAGAAGTGCTCCGCCACCTGTGAGAGTAATTCCTCTTTCAATAATATCTGCCGCAAGCTCGGGGGGAGTTCTGTCAAGCGTATAGCGGATTGAGTCAAGAATCTGATCAACAGGGTCTGCAAGTGCCTGACGAACCTGTTCACTTGTAATTTCAACAGACTTAGGAAGACCGTCAATAAGATTCCTGCCCTTGATTTCCATTGCTGCCTCACCCTCATAAGGATAAGCAGAGCCTAATTTAATCTTGATATCTTCTGCTGAACGTTCACCGATAAGAAGATTGAAGGTTCTTTTAACATAAGAAATTATAGCATCATCAAAGGTATCGCCCGCAACTCTTACGGACTTTGATGTAACAATATCTCCAAGCGAAATAACTGCAACCTCACTTGTACCGCCACCGATGTCAACAATCATACTGCCTGTTGCATCAAGAACGGGAAGTCCTGCACCAATTGCCGCCGCCATAGGCTCTTCAATAAGGCTTACATATCTTGCACCTGCGCTTTTAGCCGCATCGTGAACCGCTCTTCTTTCAACCTCTGTAACACCTGAGGGAATACAAATCATAACTCTTGCTCTGTTGAAAGGAGAACCACTGATTGCTCTTTTAATAAACTCCTTGAGCATATCAGAAGTCATATCAAAGTCTGCAATAACACCATCCTTGAGTGGTCTCACTGCAGTAATAGAGCCGGGTGTTCTGCCTATCATTCTTTTAGCATCTGCACCAACAGCTACAACTGTTTTGGGATTAGTTCTTTCGTCAACTGCCACAACAGAGGGCTCTCTTATAACAATACCCTTACCTTTAACAAAAACAAGTGTATTGGCAGTACCTAAGTCAACACCTATATCCTGTGAAAATAACATTTATATACATTCCTTTCGGATTATTTTTTCTATTTATTTTTTCTAAAAATGTATGTTGCAAAGAAAACTATTGCTGAAATAGTAACAATAGTTGCTCCTGCCGATGTATCGCAATAGAAGGATGCGAAAAGACCTGCAATTCCGCAAACCAATGAAATAAAGACGGAAAAAGCAAGATACTGTCGGGAGTTTTTTGCAATATTTCTTGCTGCCGCAGCAGGTAAAATCAACAATGAATTAATAAGAAGAATACCTACCCATTTTATTGACATCATTACAACAACTGCAACAACAATAACAAAGATATTCTCATAAACAGTGGTTTTTATTCCGCGACTTGCGGCAAGCTCTCTGTTTACCGAAATAACCAGAAGCTTATTGTAAATAAAACACCAGATTATTATCACAACAATAAATGTGATAAACAAACATAAAATTTCATTTTCGGTTACGCTTAATATATCTCCTACAAGATATGCACTGTATTTTGAAAACCCACCACCATAAGAAAGCACCAGAAGACCAAGTGCTATTGATGCTGAAGAAAATACGCTTATAACCGTATCAGAAGAAGCCCTGCCTTTGTTTTTTACTCTTGTAATAATCAGAGCGAGAAAAACACCGAAGGCTATCAGGGAAATCATTTCATTTTTTATGCCTAAAAGCACACCTAAGGCAATACCCGTAAATGCGCTATGCCCTAAAGCATCGGAGAAAAATGCCATTTTGTTATTAACTGCCATTGTTCCTAAAACACCCATAAGAGGTCCTATCAGAAGAACAGCAATAAAGGCATTTATCATAAATTTATAATCAGCCCAGGAAAAAGGAAGAACCGAACTCATAAATTCATAAATCAGATTCATTGTTTCTCCTCCCCTTCATTCAAGCTGTAAAAACTGCTTTTAAACTCCTGAGAATTGAAAACATCCTCTGCTTTTCCGCTTTTTAAAACAGATTTATTTATTAAAACAACCTTGTCGGCAAAATCTCTTACTATTCCCAAATCATGAGAAACCATTGCAATTGCCATATGATAATTTTGTTTTAAATCTCTGATAACTTCATAAAACTTTTCGCTTCCTGCCGCATCCACTCCCGAAACGGGTTCATCAAGCAAAAGAAGCTCGGGAAGAGGGTAAATAGCATTTGCAAGCATTACTCTTTGCAGTTCGCCACCTGAAAGAGAGCCTAAGCTTCTGCTTTTTAAATCCTTGCAACCTACAATCTCAAGTGCCTCATCAATTTCTTTTTTCAGCTTTTTATTTTTAAAAAAGCAAACAGGACTTTTTGTTCTGCCAACAAAAAGAAAATCTTCAACGCTCACAGGAGCAGAACGGTCAAAATCAAGATGCTGAGGAACATAACCAATTGTTATATTGCTCATTTTTTCACCATTATGAGATTCAAAAGAAACTGAACCGTCATGGTGAATTTCTCCTAAAATTGATTTAACTAAAGTTGTTTTCCCCGCACCATTAACACCGATAAGGGCAGTTAACTCTCCGCAATGAAGGTGAAAAGAAACATCCGAAAGCAAAACTTCGCCGCCTTTTTTCACGCCGATATTATCAACTTTTATTTTACAAAGGCCGCAACCGTTTTCGGAAGCCATTATTCCACCGCCTTTAAAATAATTTTATAATTTTCTTCCATTATATCTTCATAAGCGGTAAGGGTAGTATCTCCGCTTATTACAGGATTAAGTGTATAAATTTTTGTAGCAGTTTCTCTGCTGAGAATTTCAGCAGCCGAACCACTATAATCAGGCTCAACAAAAAGAGCCTTTATATTTTTTTCTTTTATCTCTGAAACTAAATGTGCTAACTCTTTCGCTGAAGGCTCTGCACCCTCATCACTTTCAATGGTATCTGCTATACGGAAGCCTAAATCTTCGCCCAAATACTCATATGCCCCGTGAAAAGAAATAACCGAAGGAACCTCTTCTCCCAAAAACACTTTGTCTCTTTTTTCAATAAGAGAATCTAATCTTGCGATATAATCCTCATAATTTTTCTCGATATTCTTTTCATATTCAGGAAACTCTGCCACAAGACCATTTTTTATATTTTTAACCTGAACTTTAGCATTGTCAACAGAAAGCCATATATGAGAATTCTCATGGTGATAATGATTATGGTCAGTTTCATCATGGTGATGAGCTTCGTTGCAAATCAGAGTTATATTTTCAGAAGAATCAACAACCTTGAGATTTTCAACACTTTCGAAGGCATCTTCAAGAAAGCTTTCCATTCCTGCACCATTAATCACAAGAACTTTTGCATCACTCAGAAGACGGGCATCTTTTGCCGTGAGATTATAATCGTGAAGGCATCCCACACTCTGCTCCGCCATACATTCAACATTTATTTCGTTAATACCATCCAAAAGATTCAGTGTAAAAATATACACAGGGTAAAATGATGCGGCAACAGTTACCTTGCCCTTGGGGTTTTCAGGCGCATTTCCTGTGCAGGCACTGAAAAGCAACAGCACCGACACAAGAAATACACATATAAATTTTTTCAAAAATTATCACCTTACCAATTTGAAGTGATATTGTGACTCTGAACCATACATACCTGTTTCAATTTTCACATAATACGTACCTTTTTTGAGAGTCATAACACCTGTTGAAACAAGACCTTGATTAAGAGATGAATCAACGGATTTAACAACATTACCATTTTCGTCAATAATGCTTGCAACCCATGTAACTGAACTGTCTGTCACTTTTTCGTGCCACAATTCAAGGCTGACATTTCTTTTCTCAGTTATTTCAAATCTGTAATAATCCTCATCAAAATCCACATCAGAGGAAATAATTGCACCATAGTAGTAAGTATTTGCCTTAATATCCTTTGCTGTTTTCATACTGCCATTGGGCTCAACTTCAAAGTCGTTTCTCTCTGTAAACGTCCATTTCAAAGCATATGAAGTTGAGTTATATGCCAATGAATCACCATCAACGAGAATATAGTATTCGCCTGCATCAAGACCCACGTTACTGAGAGTGTAACCTGAACTGTTCCAAGCAGAAATCTTCTTGACTATTTCATAATATGTTCCATCTTTGCGCTTTTTAAGAAGACGGATGTTCCAACCATTTTTATCGCCCTCAAGCTCCTCGTGAGAGAAGACAATGTCTACAACACCTTCTGCAGGAACATTTATTTTGTAATAGTCTTTATCAAGGCTGAGCAATCTGTCTGCAAGAGAACCGCTAATTTCCACATTCTGAGATAATTTGGTTGCAGTTTCAGGTGTATCGTTAAGCTCAAATTCGTTATTAACCGCTTTTTGGGCACCTAACATTATGCTGTATGTTGTAGCGATAGGAGAAACATTTTCCACTTTTATGTAATAAGTACCTGCTTTAAGACCGATTTTGCCTGTTTTAATAAGCGTATCGGTAAGTTTTGATGTAAAATCACACACTACCTCATCATTTTCGTTAATGAGTTTTATATTCCATCCTGCCTTAGGGAAGGTCAAATCATCATGGGCAAAGGAAATATTTACACAACTATTTTTTGAAAGCTCAAAAACGAACCAATCGTGATCGTAACCATCTTTTCTCTGAGATGATGAACCATAAAATGCATGGCCAACGCCTAATTGGTTTGCAGTTTTTTTGGTATCATTAAGCTCTTTTTCAAAGGTGGATGAGGGGGTAAATGTAGTAACAAGAGTAAACTCACCATATAAAATATCAGAACCCGGGTCAACCACAACACAATATGTTCCCGGAGAAACCCCTGTTTCACCCCAACTTGATGTTACATCGCTCCAGAAGGACTCAAAATATGTAATCTCTTTATATTCTCTGCTCTCGCCCTCGATAATTTTATAAAGGGTAACAACATACCCGCATTTAACGGAATCCAACATATTATCGTGGTCAAGGCGTACACTTAAAGCCCCTTCTTTTTCAATTTCAAACACAAAGGCTTCATAGTCTTTTTTTGAATTTATTGTACCTACTATTGTTGAGTTTTTGGTGATTTTTGTGGGAGTGTTCATATTAAACATTCCGTCTGTTACATTCTCTGCCATACCAACGGCAAATAACACGGCAGTTAATACTACCGCTACAAATGCAACAACAATAATTTTCACCTTTCGTTTATTCATCTGATAAACTCCTTTTAAGGATTATTTTTAAATCTTCTTTCGCTTTCTCAAAGTCAGGGTCAGTATCTGTATTTGAACAAAGAACTGTTCCTACAAGCTCCATATTAAGAATAGTAAATGCACACTTCAGATTTTTCTGCATATTTTCTGTTGCAGCAACACCACTACGCCCCGATGCAACAAGAAGGATACCTTTTCTTCTCTTTTTGATTTGTTGTGTTTTTCCGTTTTTATAAAAAGCTGTGTAATAAACCTGAAATCTGTCTATTAATGCTTTTACGGGGGCGGAAAAACCGCCATTATAAACAGGACTCGAAAACAAAACCACATCTGCATTTTCAAAGTCTTTGAAAAAAGCGTCTAAATCTTTATGAACACATCTACCGTTCTCTTCGCAACAATTACATCCATTGCAAAAAGCAAAGCTTTCTGAAAAAGCATCGAAAACTTTTATTTCGATATCTTCTATAGAATTTACAGCTTCTTGCCAGATACAGTTTGTTATACTGTCTTTTCTGCAAGAGCCCTTTATAACTAATATTTTCTTGCTCATTTCACCAACTCTTGACCGCAATATTTACAGAAAAGTCTGCCATCTGCAGTTTCATAAAACAATCTTGGAAGATATTTTTCATCTGAGGTTATGCAGTCTTCTTTTCCGCAGTATTCTTCATGGGTTGACTCTTCAATATCAGGTTGCAAAGCACGGCCCATTCTGGATTTTGTTAATCTTGAAAGAATTGCTATGCAGGAATCCACATATCTGTTAAAGCCGGCGAAGTATTTTGCTCTGCTGTCAGCATCAACAGATACATCCAACTCCTCTCCTCTGGGAAATTGATGAAGAATTATCAAATCAGGCTTTGCAGCAAGAAGCATTCTTTCGTCAAGAATAAAATTATGCTTTCTTGCTTCATACATTATCTCGCTGTCAAAGGACTCTTTTTTTACTTCTGTCATATAAAGCACATCAAGCTCAGGAAGAATCTCGAAAAGGTTATCATAAACTGCAAAATCCTTTTCCCGTCTGTCCATAATACTAATATAATCTTCGCTTAATGGTTTACCGTTAACAGATATGAAATAAAATTCATTTCCTTTATAAAGATTAAGGCATTGAAGAAGATTTTTAACAAGAATGTTGTTTGTGAAATCTCCTAAAAAGCCGATTTTCATATTTGAAACATGTTTTTTCTCAACCCACACAGAAGAAAAATCTGAAAGGGTTTTAACGGGATATGCTCTTCCGCCGTCACCTGCATTGATAACCGGAACGGTTGCATAAAGCGATGCCGCTCTTGCAGCACCTTTTTTGTTATGTGAAAAAACTATAGCATCACCATAAGCAGACATATTTGCAACTGAATCTCTTAAGGTTTCATTGGGATTATATTCAAAATCTACCGGTGTTCCACCCATTTTTACAATTGCGCTTGAAAAAGCGGTTTTAGTGTCTCTGTCAGGTTTGAAAAAGGCGTTTATGATTACATTTCTCTCCAAATCTCTTGAATATGCAGCGCGATTTTCTTTGATATAATTCATAACATTGAGCATTTCTCGCAAGTCTTCTCTTGAAAAATCTGTAATATCTAAAAAATGCTTCATAAACAAAAAACCTCGCTTTCTTTTGTTTTTTGGTGACACCTTTCCATTATCTGTCTCATTATAACATACATTATATATAAAAACAAATACTTTATTTAAATTTTAAAGTTTTTTTACAAAAGCAAAACCGTTCACCCAAAGGTGAACGGTTAGTTGCTTAAAATAAGTATGAATTAGTCTTCAACAGGAGCGCCTACGGGGCAAGAACCTGCACATGCACCACAATCAATGCAAGTGTCTGCATCGATAACATAGATGCCATCGCCTTCAGAAATTGCTTCAACGGGGCAATCTGCTGCACAAGCACCACATGAGATGCAATCATCAGTAATTTTATATGCCATTTTTCTGACCTCCTTGCTTTTTTTGTTTTATTGTAGCACATATTTTTCTAAAATCAATAGAAAAATATGAATTTACAAATTTTTATTTGTTTTATTCTTCGGAAATGTTTTCCTCGATTTCTTCCTTAGGAGCTTTAGCACCCTTTACAATGCGGACATCTTTTCTGTGAAACTCGGTGGGGATTGCTTCAGGTCTGCGGTCGAGCTGAACCTTTATTTTCCCTGTGAGAAGGCTATTCTCCGTAACAACACCCCTACCCTCTCTTGTTTCAACAACAGAACCAACACGAGGAGTAACTTTTGCTAAGTATTCGTAGCTTTCCTGCTCATATTTAAGGCAACACAAAAGTCTTCCGCAGGTACCGCTTATTTTTGAAGGATTAAGGGAAAGCCCCTGTTCCTTTGCCATTTTTATTGAAACGGGATGAAAATCATCTAAAAACTGAGAGCAACAGAAGGGTCTTCCGCAAATACCTAAACCACCCAACATTTTGGAAACATCGCGCACACCAATCTGACGCATTTCAATTCTTGTTCTGAAGTTTCCTGCAAGAATTTTTACAAGCTCTCTGAAATCCACTCTGTCATCAGAAGTAAAGTAGAAAATCATTTTGCTTCCGTCAAAAGCACATTCCACCTCAACAAGACTCATATCAAGTCCAAGCTGTTCAACCTTTTTCTGACAAAAGCTGAAAGCCTCCTCTTCTTTTTTCTTATTTTGTTCAAGAATTCTTATATCCTCTTTATTAGCAATTCTTAAAATTTTCTTTAAGGGATGAACTATTTCGGAATCGTTTACCTTGTGGTTTGCAGATGCAACCTCACCGCACTCTATTCCTCTTACAGTTTCAACTATAGCCATTTCGCCCTTTGAAAGCTTCTTCGAATCAGGGTCGAAATAATATATCTTTCCGTTTTCTTTAAAACGTATTCCTACAACTTCTGCCATAAATTAACTCCAAATTTTTAGATTTTTGCACATAAAACTGCGGAAAGCAAGTTATAATTGGGATTATTCTCTAAAGAGCGCAACAACCCCGTAACAGTATCATACATCTTCAAAAGCTTTTCCATTTTTATATTATCAGAAAGCAATCTGCTTTTTGAAGCAAAGGTTTCTGCCAATATTTTTCCGCCTGATTTAAGAGCAATTGCATCTCTGAAAACTGCTACCAAAGCTTCCAGAACCTCTGCAGTAAGCGCCTTATTTCCGTCAAGTGACGCCGTTGCTTCAATTCTGTTATATTCATAAGGCGACAAAATTGCTTCAATGAATTTTTCTGTAACGGCAACCGCTTTTTCACTGTATTCAGTTACAGTAGACTTACCCATTCTTAAACGAACCACTCTGGAAAGCACCGTACCGATTACTGCATTTGAATTATCTGATGTAAGAATAAATGCTGTATATTTTGGAGGTTCTTCAAGAATTTTAAGAAGAAGATTCTGACTTTCTTCTTTCATCAACTGCATTTCTTTGATTATAAAAACTTTAACATCCGCCTCGTTTGGTGTAAGGTAAGCATCTGCTACCATTTTTTTTACATCATCTTTTAAGAAATGCTTTTTATCATCAGGTTTGGTTATTGCGATAATATCGGGATGTATTTTTTCTTTTGCTTTTCTGCAATGCTCGCATTCTCCGCAAGGAGTTCTGTCTTTATTTTCGCAAACCATCATCCGCGCCGCCAGCAAAGACAAGCTTTCTCTGTCTTCAACACCTGCTCCGTCAATTAAAAGAGCGTGAGGTCTTCTGCCATCGGCAAAAAAGCTATCTAAAGTTTTTAATATATTTTCATTAAAAGAGCTTTCTTTAATCATAATTTTATCATTTTATCAACATCAATTATAAACAAGGTTGCTCCGCCTATTGTTACCTGAACAGGCGCAGCACTTACAAAGCCCTCGCCTAAGTATGGGGGCGCAGTTGGTATCATCTGAGTTCTTCGAGAGCAACAATTTTTAAAAATTCCAACTACTTCATCCACCTTTTCATCTTCAACACCCACAAGAACAGTCACATTACCCATTTTAAGGAAACCGCCCGAGGTTGAAAGCTTTGTTGCCTGAAAAGATGCTTTAGTAATTTCAGTAAGAAGATCATTTGCATCATCGCTGTTAATTATACCGATAACAAGCTTCATAAAACGCCACTCCTTTTTTAAAACTGTTTCAACTGATATTTTTCTATAGCCGAAAAGAGTTGAACCCCGTACGCCTAAAATTCAAATCTTTCGGCTATATTAATATTATAATTTATTTTTTCTCTGTTTACAACAAAATATTTACATTTTACTCAATGCTATCATCACAGGCATTGTAAACACAGAAACCAAAGAACATATTGCCACAATTTTTGATGCAACCCCCGTATCCTTTCCGTACTTTGCGGAAAACATTACGGTATTATTGGCACTGGGCACTGAAGCGGAAATCATACAAGCCGTAAGCAATGCACCCGAAATTCCTGCAAGCTTGAATATACAGAACATAACAAGGGGCAAAACAATTGTTTTTAAGAGAATAACAAGATAATTATTTTTCTCTTTAAACATAGCCTTTAAATCCGTATTGGCAATGTAGGTACCTAAAAACAACATAGCAAGTGGAGTATTAAGGTTTGCAATATGAGTTATTGCAGAATTAACTACCTCAGGCAATTCAATATCGAATATAAACAAAGGAAGTCCTATTAATACGGAAATAACACCGGGATTCAAAACAAGTCTTTTAAACTCAAACTTTGTTTTTCCTTCACCATTGTTAATACACCATATTCCGTGTGTAAAGGAAAGAATATTAAACGCCACAACACCTGCAGAGCAATAAAATACACCTTCGCTACCTAAAATAGCATAGCAAAGAGGCAACGCCATATAGCCCATATTGCCGTAGCTTACTGCATACTTGAATACCGTTGAATTCTTATTATTTTTATTATTGAAAAAAGGTATCGCAAGAAGAATTCCTACAACAAGTGTACCTGTCATACAAGCAAAAGCTATTAAGAATGTTTTTGCAGTTTTAATATCAAAATCCATATTAATAAAGGACTGAACCATTACAACCGGTGTAATTATATAAAAAAGTAAATCATTTGAGCGTTTTGCAGTATTCTGACCGAAAACGTGTAAACGGTCGGCAACAAAGCCGACCGCAACAATCAGATACAGTATAATAACCTGCTGTGCGGCCATAGTCATATTATCTAAAAACATTATTATTCCTCCTACCGCACATTTTTTGTTTTATTCTTTCTTTTATTCCTTATCTTTGTTTTTCAAATCTGCAAGAGATATGGGATTCAAAGCACTATCTTCCGCTTCCTCTTGATTTGATTCTTTTTTAGTTTTAGGTTTCTTTTGAAAAAGCTTTGTTTTTTTCTTTTCTGTTTTTTCAACGGGAACACTTTCGGAAAGCTCCAAAGCCTCAACAGCATCTTCAGATTCTTCCGCAACTTCTTCAACTACTTCTTCAATCTGTTCTTCCGTTGACTCTTCAACTGCTACCTCAACTACTTCTTCAACAACCTCTCCAACAGGTTCATCTGCAAGTTCTTCTACGATTCCTTCAGAAATCTCGTCCAACACATCTTCAGAGCTTTCTAAAGGAGCAACCGCCTCTTCTGAAACCTCATTTTCTTCAACTGTTTCCTCTTCTTCGAGGTGTTCATTGAAATCTTCTTTTTTAACAATGTCTTCATCATCGGGCAACTCGATTTCATTAACCTGTCTTCTGTTTCTCAAACCATCCTTGAAGCCGATACCCAAAGAAGCGAATATATATGCAATAATGAAAACGAATGTTGTAAGGTGTGCGAAATTAAATTCATTTCCCTCAACAGCATCTAAACCTACAAGAGCCATAACAATTCGGGGAATTGTTACAATTGAAGCTAAAAGAGCTGCTGTAAGTCCGTAGCCGTAAATACCCCACATACTGTCTTCTGTGAAAACACCTGAAGAAATACGGGCAAAAGTAAGGAAGAAAAGCATAGTGAATACAAACATAAATATTTCAAAAAGTAGTTCTGAAACCTTTATGAAGCTTATTGCGTTCATAAGCTTTGTAACGAGAACTGTCATTGCCCAGCACAAAGGCGAAAGTGCAAGAAGCTTAAACTCTTTGTAGGATGCTTTTCCGTTAAGGTGACTTATAGCAAATACAATGAAATATATTATTGCAAAAAAAGCAAAAACAAATTCAAGGATTGTAAATGTTCCACCATTTTTACTGAGATTTGCTCTTAAAAGGTTTATAAAAATTGCTCCGCTCCCATGATTTGCAGGGATAATTTTACGAAGTATAGATAACATATCCGCGCCAAGACCTGCAACCATCACAAAAGAAGCAATACCCAGAACAGGATTCTTACCTGTGGGAAGCTTAGGCGATGGAACCTCTTTGCTGATAAAGCTTAAAATCAGGAAAAGAAGCCCGAAAACAATAGTAACACCGTAAAGCACAGGTATAGTTACATCACTTTCCTTGAAAAAGCCGTTTGTAGTATCCACAAGTGCCAACAACTGATACACACGTGTTGGAAGAGATACAAGAACAGCCACAGCAAAAACGAAAAGAAGATATTTCATTTTTATGGCACTTGAAGAACCTTTAAGTTTATTCATTTATTTACAGTCCTTTCGGTTATTGTGTTATCTTTCATCAAGAGGAATATACACACTAGGCTTTTTGAAGTTAGAAATTCTTTCTTCAATAGGTGCATAGTTCTTAGGCACAGCCACATTCTTGTACGCAGGTCTGATAACCCTGTTACCTGTTATAAGCTCTTCAATTCTGTGAGCAGACCAACCTGCTACACGAGCAACTGCAAAGAGAGGTGTGTATAAATCCACAGGAATACCAAGCATTTCATAAATAAGACCTGAATAAAGGTCAACATTGGCACAAATTTTCTTGTTGTTATTTTTCTCACTTGCAAAAATCTCCGGGGTAAGCTTTTCAATAAGCTCTAATGCTCTGAATTCTGCACCGTAGCCTTTTTCTTCTGCAATTTTTTGAGCCTCGCGCTTAAGAATAACCTGTCGTGGGTCAGAAAGAGTATAAACAGCATGACCCATACCATAAACAAGACCGCTCTTATCCCCTGCTTCACGGTTAATAATCCTCTTAAGGAAATCTGCAATCTGACCTTCGTCGGTAATATCTGCAACATCCTCTTTAAGATATTTAATCATTTCTGCAACCTTAAGGTTTGCACCACCATGACGTGGACCCTTAAGAGAGCCGATACCTGCAGAAATTGCAGAATAAGTATCTGTTCCGCTTGAGGTAAGAACACGTGTTGCAAAAGCAGAGTTGTTACCGCCACCATGCTCTGCGTGGAGCATAAGACAAAGGTCAAGAAGCTTCGCTTCTTCATCTGTAAACTTTCTGTCAGAACGAGTTGTATAGAGAACAGTTTCTGCAGTTGAAAGACCTTCTTTTGCGGGATGGAGATACATACTCTTTTTAAGATAATGCCTTCTCTTAACCTGATAAGCATAACTCATAATCATAGGAAGCTGAGCCATAATCTGAATACTCTGGCGCAGAACATTCTCTATTGAGATATCGTCAGGGTTGCTGTCGTATGAATAAAGAGAAAGCACAGAACGCTCAAGTTTATTCATAATATTGGGCGAGGGTGCTTTCATAATCATATCTTCTATGAAATCCTCAGGAAGCTCCCTGCATTCGGAAAGCACCTTGTTAAACAATTTCAATTGATTCTTTGTTGGAAGGCTACCGAAAAGAAGAAGCCAAGCAACCTCCTCGTAACCGAAGCGGTTTTCTGCAACGCAAGCGTCAACAAGATTATTAACATCCAGACCTCTGTACTTGAGCCTGCCTTCAATTGGTTTTCTTTCGCCGTCCTCTATGTAATAGCCCTCAACGGAGCACACTTTTGTAAGACCTGCCATAACACCGCTTCCATCGCGGTTCCTTAAGCCTCTTTTAACCTCAAATCTGTCAAAATATTCCTGAGGCACAGCACTCGATTCTTTAAGCTCATCGCAAAGGGATTTTAAATCGGCACTCTTTATTGGTTCGATATATGTTGGCAATCATCTCACTCCTATCATAACTTTAAATAATAATTCATATTATTTTATAACATATTGATTTTAATGTCAATACGGAACACACCCTCACTTTATACTAAAAAAACAAAGGAATGGTTAAAATTTTATGAAAAATTTCTTTCGTCTTGTTATATTTTGTGCTGTAACTATTTCATTTTTGCCATTTGCTATTCTGAACAAAGAAATCAATCTGCAAGGTATATCGTCGCAGATACCATCAACAACTGTTGCTGTAACACCGGAAAATACTGATACAGTTTCAGTTTTTCGTTCAACTACACAAGAAACTGTTGAAATGAATTTCTTTGAATATGTCTGCGGAAGCGTTGCGGCAGAAATGCCCCTTTCCTACCACGAAGAAGCACTCAAAGCACAGGCAGTTGCTTGTTACACCAACGCTTTACGTCTAAAAAAAGAAAGTGAAGAAAGCTATCATATCAGTGACGACAGCAGTGTTCATCAAGGTTATCTGACTCAAGAGCAAAGGCAAGAAAAATGGGGCGAGGACTATGAAAAATATGAAGCAAAGCTTGAAAGCATCGTAAAATCAGTTGAAAAACAAGCCATTTATTACGACAATGAATTATGCGTTGCCGCCTTCCACGCTATATGTAGCGGAAAAACCGAAAGCGCAGAAAATATCTGGGGCGAAAAAGTGCCATACCTTACAAGCGTAAAAAGTAACGGAGACAATCTTTCTCCCCACTATTCCACAGAATTAGTTTTCGACAAGGAAGATTTCTCGAAATATGCAAAAAAAGCAGGAATAACCGAGGATGTTAATTCCTTAAAAAATATTGTAAAAATAACAAAAACATCAAAAGCCGGCACTGTTTTGAAAGCAACCATAAAAGATAAAGAATTTACGGGAGAAGAAATACGGAAAGCCTTTGGTTTAAGAAGCCCCGTTTTTACAGTAAAAACCACAAAAACTACGGTAACATTCAATGTTATCGGCTACGGACATGGTGTGGGAATGAGCCAATACGGAGCTGATTTTATGGCAAGGCAAGGCAGTAGCTATGAAGAAATTATTAAACATTATTACAAGGGTGTGGAGATTAAATGAGGAGTGACCTCGCGTCACTTTTACAAAGTATAATCTTTACGGGGCAACCCACCACCGCTGACGCGGTCCCCCTCCCTATTTCATCAAAGATGAAACAGGGATGATATTTTTTGCATTCCCTTTACTTACTTGAAACTTTGAGAAATAAATGATAGAATAAATTTATTATTTATTGAGAGGTGTATTACAATGACTAAAAAAGAACGGGCTGCTAAAATCTGCGATTTGTTAAAAATCGATTATCCGGATGCAATTTGCCAGCTTAACGCAGATACACCCTTTCAACTTCTTGTTGCAACCCGACTTTCCGCACAATGCACAGATGCAAGAGTAAACCTTGTTACCCCTGATTTATTTAAAAAATACCCCTCTGAAAATGAACTTGCCGAAGCGGAAACAGAAGATGTTGAAAAGCTTATTCACTCCTGTGGCTTCTACAGAGCAAAAGCTAAAGACTTAGTCGGAATGGCAAAAGCCGTAAGAGATGTGTATATGGGGGTTCTTCCTGATACTATTGAAGAATTGACAAAGCTCCCCGGTGTAGGAAGAAAAACTGCTAACCTCATTGTTGGCGACGTATATAAAAAACCTGCAGTGGTTGCAGATACTCATGTTATAAGAATCACAAACCTTTTAGGGCTTACTGATTCCAAAGACCCTAAAAATGTTGAAATGCAGTTAAAGAAGATTTTACCCCCTGAAGAAAGCAACGATTTCTGTCACAGGATTGTTCTTCACGGACGAGCTGTTTGCATTGCAAGAAGACCTAAATGCCAGCAATGCTCTCTTAAGGATGTTTGCAAATATTATTCATAAAAAAATAAATGAGGTTGAAATGAAATATTCAAAAGGAAGAAAAATTTATATAACTTTATCTGCCGCTACATTGTTGGCAGTTTTAACAATAATATTTGTTTTATCTGCCCAAAACGGACAAGACTCCTCTTCTACAAGCGGTTGGGTGGTTGAATTTCTAACTGCTGTTTTCGGCACTATGCCCAAAGAAAACACTATACGCACTTTAGCCCATTTTTGTGAATTTGCAGGATTAGGCTTTATATTCAGCAATTTTATTTTCTCTTTAAAATACAAAACTAAACCCGTACTTTCTTTTTTACTGTCTTCGGTGTACGCTTTAACCGATGAAATACATCAGTATTTCGTTCCCGGACGAGCTTGTCAGTTTACCGATTGGTTTGTTGACACCTGCGGAGTTATTTTAGGTGTCGCGGTATTTTGTATTTTGATTACGATAATTACTAAAATCAAGCATAAGAAAACCCATTGATTTTCGAGAAAATCAATGGGTTTTCTTTACCATTCTTTAATAATTTCAGGATTTTGGAATATCTCGTCAAGTTTTTTAATGAAGGGCATAACATCATTGAATGCACCGATTCTATGGTCAAACATAAGAGTAATAGGCAAGGTCTTTTTAGTTGCAATATCAACCTCACCCTTTTCGTTTCTGAAAGCATAATCGGTATCTTTCACAACGCCCATAGCAAAAAGGAAAACCTGAGGATAAAGAAGAGGTGTATATGTAACATTACCGCTTAAACCATCATAAAGAACACCCCAGTTTGTCATACAAACAGAGCCTTCGTTAAGCTCTTCAATAAGAAGCATCGAGCCGTCACGTGGTGCAGGTTTCAAACGACCGTCAAGCTTTGCGACCTTGTGTTTACCAACATAACCTGTAACAGTCTGAGCAATTGTTGCTTTAATATCACCTTTTAAAAGAAGACCGATTGTTCTTTGTGTAACCACATCAAACATAACCTTGTCTAAATCTGTTGTTTTTAATCTTTGGAAAAGCTCTGCTACCTGCTCAGAAAGTTCTTTTAATGTTTTGTTTTCTGTTTCTCTTACTTTTATTGGGAATGTTTCACCATTATCAAGAAGAACAGGCATAGCAATATCAATATGCTTTTTCATTATGATAGTTCCGCAGGAAGTTGTGGTATTAAAATCGATATGGGAATTCAACTTTGGTGCTACTTTAAGACCCTCTGATAAAACTTTCATCATCAGGGTATTGAAAGAAAGCTCATAACCACAATTTTCTTTTAACTCCTGAAAAGCTTCCCATAATTTTGTTATATCCGCTTCATAATTATAACCGCAGGTGGGGGAATTCTGTTGCGCCTTGGTTAAGATATAACCTGAAACTCTGCTTCTTAATCCAAAATACTTTACCTTATCCTCGGGAAGAGGCTTATTTAATGTAGCTTTTAAAAATTCTTTAAAACTCATTTTTTCATACACACAAAAACTTGTGCTTCCCTTTCTTGTTATCCTCTAAACTATATCATTCCAAAGCCCTTTTGTCAATTGAAATGCTATTGACCGAACAACAAAAAAACTGTATAATTTTAACATATCTTTTTCATAGGAGTTGCAGTTATGAAATCTTTTGAAAAAATCAAGCGAAAAACCTTTAATCTGATTGGTCTTGTGGTAAACAAGGTTGGTCAGAATGAGGCACAGAATAATGATAACCTTGACAGAACTGTTACCGAAGGTATGCCCGAGCTTTTAAGAGCTGCCGCTGCAGAAGGAACAGTGCTTTTAAGAAATGACAATGTTCTTCCTTTTTCAAAAAATGAAACCATTTCTGTTTTCGGCAGAGTCCAATATGATTATATGTTTGTGGGCTACGGCTCAGGCGGAGATGTTATTAAGCCTTATACAGTAAATTTAATGGATGGTCTTAAAAATTCAGGTGCTAAAATCAACACCGAGCTTGCTGACATTTACGAAAATTGGTGCAAGAAAAATCCTCCCGACCACGGCTTCTGGGGGCATTGGCCACTTTATTATGATGAAATGCCAATTGAAACAAGTGTTATTGAAAACGCTTCAAAGAAAAGTGACTGTGCAGTTATTGTAATAGGTCGCTCCGCAGGTGAGGACAGAGAAAACAAGCTCGAAGAAGGTAGCTATTACCTCACAGAGGATGAAAAATCCCTCATTAAAAGAGTTAATTCTGCATTCAAAAAGACTGTTGTTGTTCTCAATATCGGCAGTATTATTGATATGAGCTGGGAAAAAGAGCTTCTCAAAAATGATAGCGCTATCCTCATCCCTTGGCAAGGCGGTATGGAAAGCGGTAACGCTCTTGCAGATGTGCTTTTAGGTAAGCAAGAGCCTTCAGGCAAACTTACCGATACCATCGCAGAAGATTATTTTGATTATCCTTGTGCAAATAGTTTTGGTGAAAAAGAATACAACAACTACACTGAAGATATTTTTGTTGGATACAGATATTTTGAAACCTTTGCAAAAGATAAGGTTCTCTATCCCTTCGGCTTCGGTCTTGGCTATTCTGAGTATAAAAGAGATTTTATAAGCGGTGAGGTTAAAGATAATACCGTAACTCTTAAAGCATCAACCGAAAACATTGGTGATTTCTGCGGCAAGGATGTTTTACAGGTTTATTGCGAAGCACCTCAGGGTACTTTAGGTAAGCCCTCAAGAGTTCTTTGCGATTTCAAAAAATCAAAGGCGCTTGCAAAGGGTGAAAAAGAGGAATTTGAATTTAATATTCCCTTCTATGCTTTTTCTTCTTACGATGACAGTGGTGCAAGCGGTCACAAATCCTGCTACATTCTTGAAAAAGGCACATATAATTTCTATCTCGGTTCAGATGTGCGTTCGGCAGAAAAGGTTTTCTCATTTGATATCCCCGAAACAATCATTTTAGAAGCACTCAAAGAGGTTTGCGCACCTAAAGAAAATTTTGTATGGTCTGTAATAGTACCTGAGGAAAACGGTGCCACACTTGTAGGTGGAGATGTATCTGCTTCAACCAATAATTTAAAAGAAATCATTCTCGAAAATCTTCCCGAGGATTGCGGTCAGACAGGCGATAAAGGCTTAAAGCTTCAGGATGTTAAGAACGGCAAATGCACTCTTGATGAATTTGTTGCTCAGCTTTCCTTAGATGAGCTTGAAGCCATCTCCCGTGGTGACTACACAATGAACAGCTCTCTCGGTAAAGAGGGTAATGCAGGTGTAATGGGTGGTGTCACAAAATCCTTGCGTGACAAGGGTGTTGCTCCCCTTACCACAACAGACGGACCTTCAGGTATTCGTATCAAGGCTTGTTGCTCTCTTCTTCCCATTGGTGCTTCCGTTTCTGCAATGTGGAATCCTGACTTAGCTTATGAAATGTATAAAAAAGTCGGTGGAGAAATGAAAGCCAAGGGCTCCGATATTCTTCTTGCTCCCGGTATGAATATTCACAGAAGCCCCCTTTGTGGCAGAAACTTTGAATATTTCTCCGAAGACCCCTTTGTAACAGGCAAAACTGCTGCTGCAGTTGTTAAAGGAGTGCAGAGTCAGGGCGTTTCTGCTTGTCCAAAGCACTTTGCCTGCAACTCTCAGGAAACAAACAGAACCCGCACAGATTCAAGACTTTCTGAAAGGGCATTAAGAGAAATTTATCTTAAAGGCTTTGAAATTTGTGTAAAAGAGGCAAAACCGCTTTCACTGATGACATCCTACAACAAAATCAATGGTGTTTGGGGACATTATCACTACGATCTTTGCACAAGAATTTTGAGAAACGAGTGGGGCTTCGGCGGTCTTGTTATGACAGACTGGTGGATGCAATACACTAACAGTCCCGAATTCCCTGAAATGAAAGATAATGCTTACAGAGTGAGAGCAGGTGTTGATGTTCTTATGCCCGGTGGCAAGAGAACGGGTAAGAAAAAGCCTGACGGCACACTCCTCAAAACCTACGGCAAAAAAGACGGTATAACCCTTGGTGAAATGCAGGAAACTGCAAAACATGTGCTTAATGTAGTAATAAAGCTTAAATAGAACATAAAACAATCCGAAAAAGGCATTACCCCTTTTCGGATTGTTTCTTATTTTTTCATTAATTCGTTTATCTGCTTTTCAGTTTCCTTTGCCCAGTCGTATTGTTCCATATATTTTCCGAAATACTTGGTGTTTTCATTTTTTCCGTTTTCAAGAAAATCATAGTAATCGCAGGCAAATTTGCTTTTATCAATACTTCTTTGATTTCGGTTATCAACAAGAATATCAGAAATTCCTGCTTCCTCAAGAGAAATCCTCAAGGATTTAAGAACCTTTCTGAAAAGAGATTGAACAGTTTCGTCATATTTCCTGCCTTCCCAGAGAACTGCAATAGCCTGTTCAGTATTAACAACTCCACCATTTCTGTCAACAAGAAGTGCTAAAAGCTCTTTACTCTTGGCGCTTGGGAAAGAAACAGATTTTCCGTCAACAAAGACATCAAAATAACCAAAGGTTTTAACAAACACTCTGTTTTCAGTTACTGCATCCTTAACAAGAAGTGCTTTATCATAAGCCCTTTTTATGTCTTCGGGTTCATAGGGCTTCATAACATAGTCAACTGCATCAACCCCGAAAGCCTCCAAGGCATAATTACTGTAGCTTGTTGCAAAAACCACTCGAACATTGGGGTTTATTGCTTTAATTCTCTTGGCAAGCTCAATACCCTTTATTACAGGCATTTCTATATCAAGAAAGGCAATATCAACCTTATTGGTTGCAACATAACCCAAGGCATCAAGAGGGTTATTGAATTTCACAATTTCATCTGTTATACCTAAATCCCTGCATGTATCTTCAAAATCCTCAAGAGCAAGAATTTCGTCATCCACAGCCATTATTCTCATTCTGTTTTTTCCTCCTTGGGAATTGTTATTGTTACTTTTGTTCCAACGCCGATAGTGCTATCAAAATCAACCTGAGCATTCAGCATTTCTTTAAGTCGGTTTTTTATATTTTTTATGCCGATATGGGAACGGCCATCATTGTTCTGCTCATTAACATCAAAGCCGACTCCGTTATCTTCTATGAATATGAATATTTCTTTTTCGCTTTCTTTGGTGGATATCTTAAGCGTTCCCCCATCAACTCTTTGATTTATTCCATGCTTTATTGCATTCTCTGCAATAGGCTGAATTGTCAAAGGTAGTATAAGAAAGTCATCATATTCAATATCATATTCAACCTTAAGCCTATCGCCAAAACGCAAGCTTTCAATATGAATATAATTCTGAACATGCTCCATTTCCTTTTTGAAGGGAATGGGCTCTTTTTCTGTAAGAGAATCCATATTTGCTCTTAAATAGCTTGAAAACTTCACTATTGCAGTTTCTGCGGCTTTAGGATCTTTTTTTGTAAGATATTTGATGGTATTAAGTGCATTATACAGGAAATGGGGTTGAATCTGACTGAGCATCAATGTCATATTAATGTCGCTCAATTCTTTTTGAAGCTCTGCTGCTTTTTTCGCTTGTTTAAAGGCTTCAACAGTATCTCCGAAATGCACAAGCACAACGCTTGAAATGAACACCATACAAGCGATGGGCATAATAAATGAAACGTTTTGTGAAATATAGCCGTTTATATAGAAGTTTTCTATTACAATACCTGCTGATGTGGCACAATAAACAACGAGATATAACACAGCAAACTTTTTATGTTCAATTATTTTTTCCGTAATCTTATAAATAAGAATCATATCAAGCAAATATGTAACTGACTGAAGCCACATATATGTGGTAGCCATATAAATATAGTCATATAAGATATAGGGCACAAATGCACAAACGAGGAACGAGCCCGCTATAGCTACAAGGCTTCCATGCTTGATTCTTATACCCAAAACATTTATTAAATGCATCAGCATTGATAGCTTGATAATATATGTTGAAACATATATCAGGGAGGTCATTATCTCATAATCTATATCTCCGAACAGACCATGAGAAACCAGATATCCCTCATTGGTTATCATCATTCTGAAGGCAAATGCAAAGCACAAAACAAACAACCAGAACTGATCGCCCACATTCTTATTTAATATACCTAACATAAGCACAGCTATAGCAATAAATATTGTAATACCTATGTAGAAATATCGTTGGGCTAACATCCCCATTTCTCTTGAGTGAAACTGTTCATAAGATGAAAGAGTAGGAACTGCGGTCAGACCACTGGAAAAATTGCAGGTCATTTCAATTACAACCTCGCAATTTTTTTCTGAGTCTTCTTCAAAGTTATAAGGAATAACATAAGACTCAACTATTGCCGAATAAGAGGTTCCCGGTATACCTCGGTTTGAAAAAACACTTACCCCGTCAATAAAAACCTCGCACTTACCTGACAGATTGGGAACACTAATCACAAATGGTTTTGTTGTATTTATATTATTCAAATATGCGCGGTAGCTTGCCTTACCGCCATTGGAAAGATTTTTTCCGTTTATTTCATAAGTTGTCCAGGAAGATGGCACCTGAACATAAGCATCCGGGCGGGCGTTATTTATATTATCGGAAATAATATGTTGACCCCAAAAGAACTCCCATTCACCCGATAAATACGCAGAATCACCATTATCTAAATCATATTCGCCCACATCAGCTATTGCCGACGTCAACTTAGCCTTATCAATTATTCCGGGTAAAAGGTTTGAAAAGAAAGGAAGTGAAATGCCTGCAACCACTGTGAGAAACACAGAAATGAAGACTATAAGATTTCGTTTGAATTTGTCTGTCAAGCACCATCACCACTCTTCTTGCCTTTATTCATAATGATTATACATTAGAAAACTAAACAAATCAATGTATTTTTGGGATTAAAACGAACATTTTGCGAGAATTGATGTAAAACGCAAGTTAATCTGATACCATGTTTTATATTCTTGAAAAATAACATAATATATGATAAGATAATAAACTAGATAATTATGTTCATGAAGGAGAATGTTTCATGATTAAAAATGCTCAAAGAGCTAAGATTATTGAAAAACTTGTTTCCAACGGTGTTGAAATACCCTGTCCGGATGGAGTTATTATTGAAGAAAATATCGAAATCGGTAAAGGCAGTATTATTTTACCCAACACAATTATTATGGGAAAAACGAAAATCGGAGAAAATTGCGTAATTGGTCCTAACTCATATATCTGTGATACAGTTATAGGTAACAATACAAAGCTTAACAACACTCAGAGCTTTGAATCTGAAATCGGTTCAGGTGTTACTGCAGGCCCCTTTGTGCATATAAGACCAAATTGCAAAATCGCTGACAATGTTCACATCGGCAACTTCGTTGAGGTTAAAAACTCAACTGTTGACCAAGGCAGTAAGCTTCCCCATCTTCTCTATGTGGGTGATTCCGATGTTGGTAAGGATGTTAATTTCGGTTGCGGCTGCGTAACAGTAAACTATGACGGAAGAAATAAATCCCGTACAACAGTCAAAGACGGTGCATTTATCGGATGCAACACTAATCTTGTTGCACCTGTTACAGTTGGCGAAAACGCTTTTACAGCTGCAGGCTCAACAATAACCGAGGATGTTCCTGATAACGCTCTTGCAGTTGCAAGAAACAAACAAACAAATAAAGAAGATTGGGTAAATATCAAAAAGCCATATAAAAGACAACATCAGAAATAAACGGAGAAACAAAAAATAATGTTCAACAAATTCAAAAAAGACGGTGGAAGCTCAACCTATGATTTTTTAGTTGTAGGCTTGGGTAACCCCGGTGCAAAATATGAAACCACCCGCCACAATGCAGGCTTTCTTTTCATCACCTATCTTGAAGATAAATTGAATTTTAAAGCAAAAAAGCTTAAATTCCACGCGCTTATAGGTGATGCAAGAATCGGAAGCAGTAAGGTGCTTTTTATGAAGCCACAGACAATGATGAACAACAGCGGTACTGCAGTGGCAGAGTGTGCAAAATTCTATAAAATTTCTGTGGAAAATATTATCGTTGTTTTTGATGATATTTCATTGGAGCCGGGTAAGCTTCGCATAAGAAGAAAGGGCAGTGCAGGTGGTCACAACGGAATTAAAAGCATTATTGCCCATTTAGGCTCTGAAAATTTCCCGAGAATCAAAATCGGTGTTGGCGCAAAGCCTCACCCCGATTATGATTTAGCCGATTGGGTTCTTGCAAATTTCCCTAAAAAAGATATTCCTGCAGTAAGAAATGCTATCGAAGACAGCGCAGATGCTCTTGAAATGCTCGTTAAGGGTGATTTTGAGGGCGCAATGTCAAAATATAATGGTTAATATTATGTCAGGCTATAAACAACTTCTTCAGAATTCAACTCAATATCGGGATGTTGTAAGATACATTGATGCAGATATGTGTCCCTCGGGAATAGTGGGACTCCCACCTGCACCAAAAGCACATCTTGTTTTTTCGCTTTGCGAGGAATTCTCTCGCAGAGCTATTGTTGTTTTGCCTGATGAAAGCAGTGCCCGAAAATTCACAGCAGACATAAACGAATTAAACGGCAACAAAGAAATCGCCGGATTTTACCCTGCGAGAGATTTTTCATTTAACTCTTCACAGGGTCAATCAAGAGAATATGAGCAATTAAGAATCAAAACCTTATGCTCAATTTTAAAAGGTGAGTGTAAAATTGTTGTTTGCTCTGCAGAATCTGCTCTGCAACTGACAATTCCACCAGAAGAGCTGAAAAAACGTACATTCAAAATAGATTTTAATACAGAAATATCAACCGAAAAGGTCACAGAAACTCTCATTTCTGCAGGCTTTAAAAGAGCAGAAAGTGTTGAGGGAGCAGGTCAATTTGCCGTAAGAGGCGGAATTATTGACTTTTTTCCACCCGATTCTCCTCAACCTGTAAGAATTGAGCTTTGGGGTGATGAGGTTGATACAATTTCTCTTTTTGACGTATCAACCCAGAGAAGAACAGATAATCTTGATTTTTGCGAAATTACCCCGTCAACTGAAATTGTTTTTGACAATGAAAATATTTTAAAAGAAAAAATTGAAGCCTTTATTTCTACCGTTTCAGGTAAAGGCTCAAAAAAGGCAAAAGAGCAATTAAACAAAGATATAGAAATGTTGAGTTCGGGTGTTAAGCTTCAATCTGTTGATAAATATCTTTCGCTCGCCTATGAAAATCCTGCTTCAATTTTTGATTATATGGACGATGCCTTCCTTTTTGTTTGCGAAAGCGCATCAGTTAAAGATAAGGTTCAGAATTCATCAAAGCTACTTTTACAGGAAATAAAAGCGCAATTTGAAAATGGAGTTCTTACAAAAGGTCTTGACCGTTTTTCTTTAACATTTCCCGAATTGCTTTTGATTTACGAAAAAAAGAAAGCAATTTATATAGATAACTTTACTCGTGGCAGCTTTGATACTCCTGTTAAAAGTCTTACCACATTCAACGTTCAGCAAAATCCTCTCTGGAACGGCTCTTTGGAAGTACTTCTTGATGACTTAAAGCCATCTCTTTCAAAAAAAGAAACCTGTATTATTCTTGCAGGTACAGAAAAAAGTGCGAATTCTCTTGTGGAAGCCTTGGAAACAGAAGATATAAAAGCAATGTTTTTCCCGATACCCCCTGCCCAATTCCCAAAAAACACAGTAAGTGTATTATCTGGTAGCTTATCAGGTGGCTTCCGATACCCAAATGAGAAATTCAACATTATTTCCTATGGTAAAGGGGTTCACAAATCAACCCAAAAACGCAAAAAAAACTATAAAGCCGCTGATGCAATTCAAAGCCTTGAAGAGCTATCCCGTGGCGATTATGTTGTTCATTCCGTTCATGGAATCGGAATTTTTGACGGTATCCAGAAATTAGAGGTATCCGGTCTTACAAAGGATTATATAAAAATCACTTATGCAAAAGGCGATGCCTTATATGTTCCCGTTACTCAGCTTGACCTTGTTTCAAAATATATCGGTCCAAAGGACGATACAAAAACTCTCAAGCTTTCCCGTTTAGGTGGTAATGATTGGGAGAAAATGAAAGCCCGGGTCAAAGCCTCTGCCAAAAATATGGCAAAAGAGCTTATTGAGCTTTATTCCAAACGAATGAAAACCGCAGGCTTTGCATTCTCCCCTGATATTGATATGCAAAATGACTTCGAAAGGCGTTTTGAGTATGATGAAACCGAGGATCAGCTTCGCAGTATCAATGAAATAAAAAAAGATATGGAAAAGCCACACCCAATGGACAGACTTCTTTGTGGTGATGTTGGTTTCGGTAAAACTGAGGTGGCATTAAGAGCGGCTTTCAAATGTATTGCAGACGGCAAGCAATGTGCAATTCTTGTTCCCACAACAATTCTTGCACTTCAGCATTACAACACAATTCTACGCCGTTTTGAAGGCTTCCCCATTGAAGCAGATATGCTCTCCCGTTTCAGAACGCCAAAGGAGCAAACAAGAATTATCAAGGCTCTCAAACGAGGCGCAATTGATATAATTGTCGGCACTCACCGCCTCATTTCAAAAGATATTGTCTTTAAAGATTTAGGGCTTATAATTGTTGACGAGGAACAGAGATTTGGTGTCGGGCAGAAAGAAAAACTTAAGGAAATTTACCCTGATGTTGACTGCCTTACTCTTTCTGCAACCCCCATTCCCCGAACAATGAATATGGCAATGTCAGGCATTCGTGATATGTCCGTTATTGAGGAAGCGCCACAGGACAGATTTCCTGTACAAACCTATGTTCTTGAACACGATTGGGAAGTTATAACGGAAGCTATGGCAAAGGAAATACGCCGTGGCGGTCAGGTTTATTATCTTCACAACAAGGTTAATACCATTGATAAAACTGCCGCAACAATTCACGAATTCTTACCCGATGCCAATATAGGAATAGCTCACGGTAAAATGAGCGAGGATGAGCTTTCTGAGGTATGGCGTCAGCTTTTAGAGGGTGAAATTGATATTTTAGTCTGCACCACAATTATTGAAACAGGTGTTGATGTTCCAAACGCCAACACCTTGATAATTGAAAATGCAGACAATCTGGGACTTGCACAGCTTCATCAGATACGAGGTCGTGTTGGTCGTTCTGCAAGGCGTGGATTTGCTTATCTTACCTTTAATCGTAACAGAGAGTTAACGGAAATTGCCCAAAAGCGACTTACCGCAATCCGTGAATATACCGAATTTGGTTCCGGATTTAAAATTGCTATGCGTGACCTTGAAATCCGAGGCGCAGGTAACCTTTTAGGCTCCGAGCAACACGGTCATATGGAAGCGGTCGGCTACGATATGTATATGAAGCTTCTTTCCGAAGCCGTTATTGAGGAAAAGGGCGAAGATATAAAAATCAATCAGAAGGAATGCCTTATTGATATCCGCATTGATGCTCATATTCCTGAAACCTATATTGAAAGCCTACCTCAAAGACTTTCTATTTATAAGAGAATTGCAGATATTAAAACCGAGGAAGATGCTTCCGACGTTATTGACGAGCTTATTGACCGCTTCGGTGAACCACCTGCAGGTGTTGAAGGACTCGTTAAAGTAGCTCTTTTAAGAAACACTGCTGCATCTTTAGGCATCTATGAAATCGGACAGAATAACAATAGCCTGCTTTTATATGTTGAAGAAATTGATATGAGTAAGGTTGCTCTGCTTGTTAAAGGTATGCGAGGCAGAATTCTTGTTTCAAGAGGTCCAAAGCCATATATAACAGTAAAAAAATCAAGCGGGCAGTCACCACTTGATACATTAGAAGAAGCATTCAGTTTGATAAAAAACGAAAGCGAGGAAGTTAAAAATGACATTTGAATATAAACCCCAGGGCGTTTGCTCAAGAAATCTTGCCTTTGATATTGAAAACGGCATTGTTAAAAATGTAAAATTCCAGGGCGGTTGCCATGGCAATCTTCAAGGTATTGCCGCTCTTTGTGAGGGTAAGCCCGTTGACGAAATAATCAATGCAATCGCAGGTATCCGTTGTGGCTTCAAATCCACCTCCTGCCCCGACCAGCTTGCAAAAGCTCTTGCGCAAGCAGTAGAAAAAGGAGAATAAAAATGAAATATCTTATTTTAATTGCTGATATTGATGAATTCAACCCTTGCAAAAAAAGTCTTGGTGAGCTTGTTGAAAAGGAATATAAAATCAAACACATGCCTGCTTTTGATTTTACTTACAACAACCATAATTGTACTGTTGTTTGCTTTGGTATAGGCAAGGTAAACGCTGCTATGGGTGCTGCACTTGCGCTCAATTACGATGAGTTTTACGGAGTTATCAATACAGGCTGGAGCGGTGCGGTTTCAGGTGTTTTCAAGGGTGATATTATCGTTTCTGATTCCTGCGTTGAATGTGACTTTGATTTGACTCCCATCGGCAGACTTCCCGGTCAGAAGCCCGGTCAGGAGGATTACATATATAAATGCGATAATTCTCTTTATAATGCCGCTTGCTCTGTTGAGGGCTTCAAGCACGGCAATCTCGGCACAGGTGATTTCTTCCTTACAAATAAAGAATTAGGACAGAAATATAAAGAAATTTTCAATATAAATGCTTTCGATATGGAAAGCGGTGCGTTAGGTGCAGTTTGCTATCTTTTGAACATTCCCTTTGTCAGCATCAGAAAAATCTCTGATAATGCAGATGATGTTTCCGTAAGCGAATATACAAGCTCTGTTGTGTCAGATGTAACCGCTTTTTCTGATATTGTTTTGAAGGTTCTTGAAAAGTTATAATAAAATATGCAAATTTACCGCCTACGATATTTCGCAGGCGGTTATTTTATGCACAGTTTTTTCAGGCAATTCATGGACGACAAAAGCTTTTCTCGTCGCCACCTGAAAAAACACCGTTGACGGCACAGTGCTTGTTTACCTCATACTATGCTCGTCAACGGTATTATGTTAATAAATTTCTCATATTAAGATGCAGAAGGCAGATTTGGTGAGCGACTGCGTACAAAGGTACGCCGAGTGAGCCAAATCAACTTATGCGCTTAATTAATCGTCAAATTTACTTATAAATGCGCGTGTTCGCTCTGACTTAGGATTATCAAAAACCTCTTCGGGTGTACCCTCTTCAGCAATAACACCATCATCCATAAAGATAACCTTTGTGGAAACGGCTTTTGCAAAGGACATTTCGTGGGTAACAATTACCATTGTTGTTTTATCCTCTGCAAGACCTTTAATAACCTTAAGGATTTCACCTGTAAGCTCAGGGTCAAGTGCTGATGTTGGCTCATCAAAGAACAATACCTTAGGCTCAAGCATCAATGCTCTTGCAATTGAAACTCGTTGCTTCTGACCGCCCGAAAGCTCGCAGGGGTAATTTCCCAATTTATCGGAAAGCCCGACTTTTTTCAAAATTTCTTTTGCTTTAGCTTCTATTTCATCGTGAATCTGTTTTTTATTATGCTTGTAATCCTCTCTTTCTTTTGCAAGCAATTCTGCCGCGAGAGTTACATTTTTGAGCACATTATACTGCGGAAAAAGGTGAAAATCCTGAAAAACAAGACCTATAAGAAGCTGGCGTTTTCTTTTTTCTGTGGCATTTTCCTTCTTCTGTGTACCATCAAAGAAAACCTCACCATCGACTGCAATATAACCGCTATCGGCAGTTTCAAGCTGATTTATGCAACGAAGAATTGTGGTTTTACCGCTACCGGATGAACCGATAATGCTTAAAACCTCGCCCTCATCAAGAGTAAAGCTGACTCCCTTTAAAACTCTGGTCTTTCCAAAGCTTTTCATTAAATCTTTAACTTCAAGTACAGACATTGTAAAAGCTCCTTTCGACCTTAAATTTTATAATAATCAAGTTTCTTTTCAATTTTACTGAATACAACTGTGAGAAGACCATTAAATACAAGATAGAAAACTCCTGTTGTAAGCAACGGCCACAAAATTCCGCTTGATTTGATAAAAGCTTGTCCTGCCCAGATAAGTTCATAAACGGAAATAACTCTTGCAAGAGAAGTATCTTTAACAAGGGTAATAATTTCATTACTCATAGGAGGAATAATTCTCTTCACAACCTGCATAAGTACAATTTTAAAGAAAATCTGCGACTTTGTCATACCGAGAACCTGACCGGCTTCGTACTGACCTTTCGGAATACTTTCAATACCACCTCTGAAAATTTCAGAAAAATAGCAAGCGTAATTTATTACAAACGAAATAATAACAGCAACAAATCTATCCATAACAGCCCAAGTTGAAAGCCATTCTATAAAGATATTTGTTGTACCGTTAGCTATCATATCATTTGCCCATGTACTAAGAAGACCGGGGCCGTAAAAAATAATTATCAATTGAAGCATAAGAGGTGTTCCTCTTATTACCCAGACAATAAATTTAGAGACATATTTTAATGGTGCGAATTTACTCATTGAACCAAAACTTATAACAAGCCCTAGAGGAATTGCCAACAATAATGTCAGCACAAATATTTCAAGAGAAACTCCAAACCCTTCAAATAATGATTTAATAATTTCAATTACAGGCATTTTTAAAAACCTTTCTCATTTTGACAACACTCAAGGCAGAGCGCTAATTGAAGCACTCTGCCACAAGCAGTCAGTATATTTATTTCAATTATTTTACAAGAGTAAGTTCGTATTTTTTTGCAAGAGCATCAAGTGTGCCATCTGCCATAAACTTATCCATAATCTTATTGATTTCTGTGCAAGTATCAGAATTCAATCTGCAACCGATACCGTATTCTTCTTCTGTAAGAGAACCTGTTTTGGTAAGAGTTTCGTAGCTTGTGCCTTCGCCTGTCATAGCATCAGCCATTGTAATATCAATAACGCAAACATCTGCAGCTCCTGATTTAACTTCAAGAAGAGCATCAGACTGAGCAGCAACCTCAGTTACATTAACACAATCAGCAACACATGCTGCACCTGCTGAACCTGTTTCAACAGCAATAGTTGCATCTTTAATTGATTCAAGATCAACATATTTTTCAGCATTTTCTGCTTTTGTTACGATAACCTGTGCGTTAATTACATAGGGGTCGGAAATGGACATAGACTTTTTAAGATCATCTGTAATTGTCATACCATTCCAAACAACGTCAATAGCTTTTGAATTGAGTTCGTTTACTTTCTGATCCCAATCGGAAAGAACAAAGAATTCTGCTTTAACACCAAGTTCCTTGCAAACGAGTTCTGCAAACTCTGTGTCGAAACCTGTCCAATTACCAGCATCATCTTTATAGTTCATAGGTGCATAATCTGTGATACCGATAACCATAGTGCCTTTATCTTTGATATAAGCAAGGTCAGAAGTTGCGGCTGCTTTTGTTGTATCATCCGCAGGAGCAGTTGTATCATTGCCACCATTACCGCCACAAGATGCGAATGCGCAAACAATACCTGCAATGAGAACGATACTCATTACGATAGCTAATACTTTTTTCATAATAATTTCCTCCATAGGTGTAATCACCTTTTTTATTGTGGTGCTATTTTAGCACTTTAGCGCAGTAAAGTAAAGGGTTTTTCAAGAAATTATTTTATTTTGTAAATTTTGCCATAGACTCAGATACAATAATCAATTCTTTTATGCAACTTCACCACTTTAACGCATTAAAGTGAACCAACCATCAAAATAGTCATATATTCTCATTGTAAAGCACCTTGTTTTGTGATAGAATATTCTCATAAATCTGACGAGGTTTTTATATGAATAACTTTGAAAACTCCATTAACATTAATAAGCTTATTGCCGAACTCGACCATATTTTAAGCAAGAATGATTACAGCTCTGCCCGTGAATTTTTAGAAAAATGGGTGGAGATTGCCCAAAATCAGAACGATAATAAAGCTTTATTTTCTCTTTGCAACGAATGTATCGGTCTTTACAGAAAAATCGGAGAAAAAGAAAAATGTTATAAATACTGTGCAAAGGCGCTGGATTTACTTAAGGTGTTAAATCTAGAAAATACTGTAACGGGTGCGACTGCTTACACCAACTGCGCCACAGCATACAAAGCCTTCAGTGAAGCAGATAAAAGCATAGCACTTTTTGAAAAAGCTGTTTATTTATATGAAAAGCTTTTACCAGAGAATGACCCTAAGCTTGCAGGACTGTACAACAACTTTGCACTTTCACTTGTTGACTTAAAAATTTTTGAAAAAGCCTTTGAGCTTTATGAAAAAGCAATTGAGGTTCTAAATCATAATCCCCTTTTCAATTTAGAGCAAGCGGTAAGCTATCTTAATATGGCGAATGCTATTGAAGCTCAGAAAGGCATTGAAAACGCCTGCGAGGAAATTGATATTTTGTTAGATAAAGCCCAGAAGGTGCTTGATGAAAAATATTCCGAAACTGACGGAAACTATGCTTTTGTTTGTGAAAAATGTGCCCCTACCTTTGGTTATTACGGCAGATTTTTATATGAAAACCAATTAAAAGAAAGAGCGAGGGTTATTTATGAAAGGGCTTGAGCTAGGGAGAAAATATTATGAAGAATACGGTAAACCTATGCTGCAAGAGCAATTTCCTGAAATTGAGCATTTGATTGCAGTTGGTCTTGTGGGTAGTGGTTCCGATTGCTATGGTTACGATGACGACATTTCACACGACCACGATTTTGAACCGGGATTTTGCCTTTTTGTTCCTGATGAAACTTTAATAGATGAAAAAACTTTTTTCAATTTAGAAAGAGCGTACTCTAAACTGCCGAAAGAATTTTATGGTTATAAAAGAAGTCTTGTAAAGCCTGTTGGAGGTAGTCGTAACGGTGTTTTCAGAACAAGTGATTTTTACAACAAAAAAATCGGCTCACCAAATGGTGAACTGACTACAGACCAATGGTTCTCTCTCCCTGATTACGCTTTAGCAGAAGCTACTAACGGAGAAGTTTTTAAAGATGATTTTGGTGAATTTACTGAAATCCGAAACAAGCTACTTAATATGCCACAAGATTTTTTCTTGAAAAAGCTTGCAGGAAATCTTCTTTTAATGGCGCAAAGCGGTCAATATAATTACCCTCGTATTTTAAGTCGTGGTGAAACCGCCTCTGCGCAACTTTCACTTTTTGAATTTTCAAATTCTGCTATGAAATGTGTTTTTCTGTTAAATAACAAATATATGCCCTATTACAAATGGCAATTCAGAGCATTAAGAGATTTGCCAAATGGTGAATCTTTTGCAGACTCTCTTGAATTTCTCATTTCAACTGACAACGGAACAGAAAATGCAAATATCAAAAATGAAATAATAAATTCTGTTGCAGAAGAAATAATTTGTGTTTTAAAAGAAAAAGAAATAACAAAAGCCACCTGCAACGATTTGGAAAAGCACGCGTATTCTGTCAATGATTTTATCAAGGATGGTGACTTAAGAAATACACATATACTTTTTGGAGTATAAAAAATGGTTTGGATTCAAATTGAATCCAAACCATTTAATTCTAATTAAAGTCCTTTAAAGAAGCTTGCGAAGAAATCATAAATTGCAGTAAAGAGTTTTTCTAATGTATAGAAGAAATCATAGTCATTTCTTCCGCCCATTTCACCAAGCTGAGAATCATCTCTCTGTGCAAGCTCGTTTGAAGTAAGGTTATATGTTTCATAAGTTGTAAGGTCTGCTTCGTTAAGCTCAATAACTCTTGCCCCCTGGAACATATTGTCATAGTATGAGTTATATGTGCAACCGGGAGTCTGAATAAGGTCCATACCGTCACAATGAGCAACAAAGTTATTTACATGGTCATGACCGACAACAAGACCAAGAACATCTCCGCCTTCTACCATTGCATCCCACTGGCCGTCATTACCATAGCTGGGACAGCTCTTCTCAAAAATATAACCATCGTATTTAGTAATATCGGGAACAGGTGTATAAACAGTACCATCAGAGAAATTGATAGTAGCTTCACCGAGAGCAATAGCGCCCTCATAGTAAATCATTTCAACGGGTTCCTGAGGAATGATGTGCTGGAATGCTAAAGCGGGAACAACCTCACCACCATTTTCAGCTGTCATTGCGTCACGAGTTGTGTTGTACCATTCAATCTGGTCAGCATGAACATGGTCATAACCAAGCCATTTACCATCTTCATCATGGATGCTTCCGCCACTGTCAAAGCACCAAACGTTGAATGCAACCTTGCTACCATCGCTTGAAAGAATCGGAACATTATGTGTTGCGCAACCTGAAAGAGCAGGATCTGCATCATAAGCCATACATTCATCGTATTTCTGGTATGCTGCAAGCTGATCTTCCTTAACCATTCCGCCTTCATCATCGTGGTTACCGAAAACAAAGGTAAAGGGAATATCTCTCTCATCAAGAGGTGCTATCATTTCATCAATTGCTCTGATATCTTCACCAACAACATTGTCGCCTACAAAAACAACAAGGTCAGGGTTAGCAAAATCAAGCGCTTCGCGTATAAACTGAAGCACTGCAGGCTCCAAGGGATAATCATCCTGAACGTCTGCAAGACAAAGAATTTTGAATTTACCGTTTTTGTTGAACTGAAGCTTTGCATCATCCTTGTAACCTGCGAAACTCATTGTTACAAGTGAGAAAAGCATACAAACTGCAAGAACAACAGAAATAACTTTTTTCATTTTTATATCTCCTTTTTAGTTTTTCTTAAGTATATAGTATATTCCTAAAATGTCATTTTGTCAAATTATGGATTTCAGATTTATAATGTTTTCCTTTTTCTTCAAAATTTTTATAGTAGTTATAGCTTGCTGCAGCAGGTGAAAACAAACAGCTTTTACCTCTTTCAGTTATTTCAGAGCATTTTTTAACTGCGTCTTCCATATTTTTTGCACAATAGAAATTCTTATTTACACCTTTTCCTTTAAGAATGTTTATTATGTTATGCCCTGTTTCGGGAAGACCCACAAGATTAGAAATATTACACTCTGCCAAAAATTCAATAAAATCGGTATAATCTATACCTCTGTCGAGACCACCGAAAAGAAGAGTGTCAACATTCCCAAGTGCTTTTACCGCGCCTATAACAGCAGTAGGAATTGTGGCGATACTATCATTGTACCAATTGATACCGTTAACAACACCAACAAACTCCATTCTGTGTTCAATTCCGCCAAAGGATTTTATTGCATTTCTTACCGCATCATCATTGACACCAAAAATCCTTGCAACTGCTAAAGCATACGCGATATCCTGACGATTATGCTCGCCTTTAAGATGCTCTGTTGAATTCCACAATTCATTAACAAACTCATCATTTTCGGCACTTGTGAAGGTTACGGGTCTGCCGTTGCTTTTGAGAACATTATTCCAATCAACAACACCCTCGAGCTCTTGTTCAGGGTTGTAAATCAGATAATCTGTTTCTTTCTGGTGAACTGCAATATTGAGCTTTGCTTCAACATAGCCCTTGAACCCTGTTTTATAGTGGTCTAAATGCTCCTGATAAATATTCACAAGAACTGCTACATGAGGTGATGCTTTGGTAAATTCAAGCTGATGAGAGGACATTTCAATAACTGCCACAAGGCTTTCATCCTCATCCGCCTTTTCAAATACGGGAACACCTATGTTTCCTATAAGACAAGTGTTCAACCCGCCTGCTTTAAGCATTTCATAAATAAGAGTTGATGTTGTGGTTTTACCCTTTGAACCTGTAATACCCACAACAGTAGGCTTGCAAAAACGCAAGAACATATCTGTCTGACAAGTAATTTCAGTTGTTTCAGGGTAAACAACATCGTCCAAAAATGCTATACCGGGACTTTTGAAAACAATATCAAAATCACCGAGAGATTTAAGATAATTCTCTCCAGAAATAACTGTAATATTTTTGTCATCACTTTCAAAACCGTTTTTATCAGCTATTGTCAGATGCTTCTCAGGCAAATGTTTTCTTATATAAGAAAGAGTTGATTTGCCCTCTCTACCCATACCTACAATAATAATTTTTTTGTTTTCTATATACTCAATTATTCGGGACATAGCCTTATTTAATCACCCAATCTCATCAATAAATGCAAAGTTCTTTTTACCATGATTCTTAACATAATACATTGCTTTATCAGCTTTTTCATAAAGCTCGGTATATGTTTTTCCGTCAGAGGGGAATCTGGAAATACCTATGCTGCAGGAAAATTCATCCTCAGGAGCAGCATCAAGACGAATACTGTTGCATATGCTCTGAATCTGTACTGCCTTTTCCTCTAAGTAATGCTTGTTATCACCAACACCGCTCAGATACAAAACAAATTCTTCACCGCCTACTCTTCCTAAAACGTCAGATGTACGGAAAGAAAGAGAAAGCTTTTTTGTAAATTCTTTAAGGAAAATATCACCTACACGGTGACCGTAAGTATCATTAAGCTTTTTAAAATCATCAATATCAAAAATAAAGAATGCGCCCTCTTCGTCATCTTCCTTGATAAGTTCGTTAACCTTAAGCGTTGTTGAAAGCTTATTAAGGAATCCTGTAAGCTGGTCTGTTTCAGCCTGTGCGATAAGTCTGTTTTTCTCTTTTTTCTCTTTATCTATATCAGTCAGATTACCAACAAACTGAACCGCATTATCATTTTCATCAAAAACAACAGAAAATTTAATTCTGTGCCACACAGAATCACCACGATTATTGATAACTCGGGCATCAAAAGCGTTTTTCCTTTGTCCTGAAAGAGCATTACTTAAAGCACCTATAAATGCCGGAACATCTCTATGGTCGAGAATATCTCCATATGTCAGATTTTCAATTGCATTTTCCAGTCTTGTTCTTGTACCAATAGAACGAAGGATTTTTGAAGATGCCTCAAAAACATCATTTGCAACATCGTATGTAAAGAAAATGTTATCAGAAAGCTCTTCTATGATTTCATAGCGTTTTCTTTCTTTTTCCTGATTCAGCTGAATTTTTTTCAAATTGGTTATATCAACGATACTGCAAATAAAGGTTTGCTCACCCTGAGCGGCATTACTGGGTTTACGGGTAGAAATAAGACCCCACGCCTGTTCTCCGCCTTTTTTATTGATACGGCATTCAAACTGCACAACCTCACCGGGAGCATAATCCGTATTTATTTTTGTAACAATATTCATAAAATCTCTTTCGTGGAAAAGATTCAGACGAACTGCATCACCGAGACTTTCATATTCCTCTCTTGTATAACCGAATATTTGGAAAAAGGCATTGTTAGTGTAGTCAAGACGAACTCCGTCAGGATGAGGAGCAACAATTGCTATACCCGTAACAGTCTCCTGAAGTATAGTTTCAAGCTCTTCTCTTGATAAATTGGCTTCGTAATCTCCACCGATTCTTCTCATATTATCCCTCTTTCAGAAAATAATATTATTCTTAGTTTATAATATAGCATAAAGGTTTTTATTTAACAAGGATTTTTGAAAAACACTTGAATAAACACTTTAAATTGTATATAATTCATAATTGATATAATATGCAAACAAAATACTAAAAATATCTTTTGGAGAACAATATGCTGGAACTAAAAAACATTTCTTTTAATGTGTCTGATGATTTGGGAGAAAAAGAAATTCTTACTGATGTTTCTCTCACTCTTGAGGACGGAAAATTCCTTGTGGTAACAGGCCCTAACGGAGGCGGTAAATCCACACTTGCAAAAATAATTATGGGTATTCAAAAGCCAACAGGCGGTCAGATTCTTTGGAATGGCATTGATATTACAGATATGTCCATTACTGAAAGAGCAAAGCTGGGAATCGGTTATGCTTTTCAACAGCCCCCTCGTTTCAAGGGTCTTTCAGTCCGTGACCTTTTAAGCCTTGCTCACGGAGAAGATTTGCCCGAAGACCAGTGCTGTGCATACCTTACCAATGTAGGCCTTTGCTCAAAGGACTACCTTAACCGCGAAGTTGATTCTTCTCTTTCCGGCGGTGAAATTAAGAGAATTGAAATTGCAACTCTTATGGCAAGAGATTTAAACCTTGCAATTTATGATGAGCCTGAAGCAGGCATTGACCTTTGGAGCTTCAATATGCTTGTAGAAAGCTTTAAAGGAATTGCTCAAAAGCGTAAAGAAAGTATGGTAATCATTTCCCATCAGGAAAGAATTATGAAGATAGCAGACGAAATTGCAGTTGTTGCAAATGGTGTTGTTTCCAAAAAAGGACCTGCCGATGAAATTTTCCCTCAGCTTATGTCCCAATTCGACAACACCTGCACATTCAGATAAAGGATTAGTAAATTTATGAATAAAGTAGATAAAAGAATGCTTGAAGCAGTTGCTGATTTGCACGAAATTCCTCAGGGTGCATTCAGTCTGAGAAAAAACGGTGAAAGTGCCGAAAGACGTTCAAGCGCAAATATTATAATTGAACCGAAGAAAGATAAGCCCGGTATTGATATAACTGTTAAAGCGGGTACAAAAAACGAAAGCGTTCACATTCCTGTTATTATTACCGAAGCAGGTGTCAATGACCTTGTTTACAATGATTTTTATATTGAAGAAGATTCAGATGTTTTAATTGTTGCAGGTTGCGGAATTCATAATTCAGGCGACAGCAAGAGTGAACACGATGGTATTCACCGCTTCCATATAGGCAAAAATGCCCGTATCAAATATGTTGAAAAGCACTATGGCGAGGGGGATGGTAAAGGCGAAAGAATACTTAACCCTACCACAGAAATTTTTATGGATGAAAACTCATTCTGCGAAATGGAAAGTGTTCAGATTAAGGGCGTTGACTCCACAAAAAGAGACACCTTTGCAAAGTTAGAAGCAGGTGCTCGCCTTGTTATACTTGAAAAGCTTATGACCCACGGAAATCAGGTTGCCCATTCAGATATGGTTATTGAGCTTAATGGTGAAGGTGCTTCTTCACAAATTATTTCTCGCTCTGTTGCAAAAGATAATTCTGAGCAAGTTTTCTACCCCCGTGCAGTTGGTAATGCAGAATGCAAAGCTCATGTTCAATGCGATTCTATCATCATGGGTAATGCTCACATCCGTTCAATCCCCGAAATTGCTGCAAATCATTGTGAAGCAAACATTGTTCACGAAGCGGCAATCGGCAGAATAAATAATGACCAGCTTTTAAAGCTTCAGACTCTCGGCAAAACCGAAGAGGAAGCAGAAGAAATTATTATTAATTGTTTCTTGAGATAAAAAAGGGTGATAATTATGAAAAGAGTTTTAGCGTTTGACTTTGGTGCTTCAAGTGGCAGAGCAATACTTGGTATATTTGACGGAGAAAAAATCGAACTTCAGGAGGTTCACCGTTTCTCTAACGACCCGGTTAAAATCAATGGTACTGTTTATTGGGATGTTCAAAGACTTTTCTTTGAAATCAAGCAAGGTATCCTCAAAGCAAAGGAAGCAGGCGGATTTGACTCCATCGGTATTGATACCTGGGGTGTTGACTTTGGTCTTCTTCGTAAGGATGGCACTTTGGTTGAAAACCCTGTTCATTATCGAGATGCAAGAAATGACGGTATGGTTGAAAAAGCAACCAGGTATATGTCAAAAGAAAGAATGTACGATATTACAGGAATTCAGTTTATGGATTTCAATACAATCTTCCAGCTTCTTTCTCTCAAAGAGAACCGACCCTACATATTAGAGGAAGCAGACAAGCTTCTCTTTATGCCCGACCTTCTTAACTATATGCTTTCAGGTGTTAAATCAACTGAATTCTCAATTGCCACCACATCACAAATGGTAGATTTAAAAACCAATAATTGGTCAGAAGAAATCCTTGATACTTTTGGTATCGAAAAAAATCTTCTTACTGATATCGCACCCACAGGTGCGGTTATTGGTCAGCTTTCAGATGAAATCTGTGAAGAGCTGGGAGTTTCTAAAGCAGATATTGTCAGCGTTGCTGCTCACGACACACAGAGTGCAATTACTGCAACCCCCTGCGAATATGATGATTTTGC
The DNA here is from genome assembly GCA_045577815.1 of Acutalibacteraceae bacterium. Classification (GTDB taxonomy): domain Bacteria; phylum Bacillota; class Clostridia; order Oscillospirales; family Acutalibacteraceae; genus DTU089. The sequence goes on along the minus strand of JAZNJB010000050.1, from coordinate 80,624 downwards.
CTTTATCAGTTGCGGAACCTGGTCTTTATTCGGCACAGAGGTTAAAGAACCTATTATAAACGAAGCTTCTAAAAAGCTTAATGTTACAAATGAAGGTGGTTATAATTACACCACCGCTTTCCTTAAAAACATTTGCGGTCTTTGGCTTATTCAGGAAAGTCGTCGTCAATGGATAAGAGAGGGTAAGGAATATTCCTACGCAGAGCTTGAAAAGCTTGCATTGGAATGTGAGCCCTTCAAATGCTTTATTGACCCCGATGCTCCCGAATTCGCACCAATGGGCAATCTTCCTCGCAGAGTAAAAGAATACTGCGAAAAAACAGGTCAGTATGTGCCTCAGACTGTTGGCGAAATTATCCGTTGCATTTATGAAAGCCTCGCACTTAAATATCGCTACACCTTTGACGGCATTAAAGAATGCACCGGCAAAGACTATGACAGAATTCATGTTATGGGTGGCGGAACAAAGGATAAATTGCTTCTTCAGATGACTGCACAGAGCTGTAATGTAAATGTCTACGGTGGTCCTATTGAAGCTACTGCTTTAGGTAATGTTGCAATTCAGCTTATGTCAACAGGTGCCATAAAAGATATTAAAGAAGCAAGAAAAATAATTGCTAAAGGTGAAAATCTCAAGCTTTATGAACCCAAAGACAATGAGATTTGGGAAAAAGCATACGAGAATTTCAAAGCTATTATAAATAAATAATTTGGGAGTCTTGTTTATGACTGCTTCACCAAATTTAGAAACGAAAAATACAGATTATGTTCTTGATACGGCAGAGCTTGTGCTCTCTTCTTCGCGAGAGCGCAGAGCAGGTTCTGCCGGAGAAGAACAAGCTCAACGCATTTATATGAATGAGTTAAAAAAATTCTGCGACGAAACCCATCAGGAGCAATTCAAAACCCATCCCGGTGCAGGTTCATTAGCTGAAAAAGTATTGTGTATGCTTTTGGTTATTTGCGTAATTCTTTTTTCTGACGCAGTTAATTCCGGCTCTGTATTTACGGCATCTGTATCGCTTTTAATGAGCCTGATTATCTTCTGTATTTTTGCTTACAAATTCATTTTCGATGGTAAAAAGTTGGATTTCATCACGCCCACCAGATTCAGCAAAAATCTGTTTGGAGTAAGATACAGTCGCGGAGAAACACTGGGAAGAGTTGTTCTTGTTGCCCGTTCTGATGCTCCTCAGAGTATGAGAGCTCACCTTTTCGGCAATCGTTCTCCTTTTATTCTGAGTATGTGCGCCATAATCGGCAACACTCTGCTTTTTTGCAGCGACCTTTTATTTCTCTTTTCTGGTGCTCCCGAAAAATCCCCCTTATTCTACTTTTTAACTGTTTTATGCATAGGGTTTGTTCCTTTTTATATACTATCAGTTTTTCTCATTAATAACCGCAAAGTTGCTTCAGGTATAAGCTCAAGTATAATCCCAACCTCTATACTTTTAAGTATTATGAAGCAACTGCATGACAATTCTTTCAGATATGAAAAAACTGAAGTCTGTTGTCTTATAGTGGGTAGCGAATATTCTTCCCGTGCAGGTGCATATCACTTTGCAAAAAAGCATAAAAGACTTTTCACCGATGTCCCCACCGTATTTATTCCCCTTGAAGAAATAACCACAACAAGAAAGCTTGCGGTTTTCTTTAAAGACGGAAGCGGTACAAAGGGTAGCTCAGAAGTTGCCTCTGTTATCGGTGAAGCCGCAGAAAATCTTAACATAACAATTCAAAAGGAAGCATCCCTTTTAGGAACAAGCTCATATACACCTTTTTCAAAAAATGATTTCCCTGCTTGTTCCTTGGGAACATCTAAAAAACATATTTCAAAAGCAATTTCCGCAAATTCTGATAAATTGCAGAATGTCAGCAGAAAAGCAATATCAGATATTGGCGGACTTATTATAGAAACATTAAACTATTATGACGGATGAGGTGCTATTATGGCGAAAATTTTAAATTCAACAGTTAAAAATATTCCTTGGCAGGACAAACCCGAAAACTGCACAGAGCCTGTCTGGAGATATACAGAAAACCCCATTATAGACCGTTCTTTTGTTAAGGAAGCCAACTCCATTTTTAACTCTGCAGTTGTTCCCTACGGTAACGGCTTTGCAGGTGTTTTCAGAATGGATGACATCACAAGAGAACAATATCTTGTAACAGGCTTCAGTGATGATGGTATTCATTGGAATCTTAACGATGAAAAAATCTTCCGCGGTTATGATCCCCGCCTTTGCGAAATTGACGGAAAATATTATCTTTCATGGGTTTGCCATACAGACAGAGGCACTTCAATCGGCATTGCCGCAACAACAGATTTTGAAACTTGGGAAAGATATGAAAATGCTGTTCTTCCCGTTTCAAGAAATGGTGTGCTTTTCCCCAGAAAGGTTAATGGCGAATATATGATTTTCACACGTCCTTGTGATAAGGGCCACACACCCTATGGTGATATTTTCTTAAGCCATAGCCCTGACCTTACTTATTGGGGAAAGCATCGCTTTGTTATCAAGCCCGAACAGAACTGGGAAATGACAAAGGTTGGTGCAGGTCCTACTCCCATTGAAACAGACGAAGGCTGGCTTTGCTTCTACCACGGTGTTATCACAAGCTGTAACGGCTTCTCTTACAGTATGGGTGCTATGATTACAGATATTAACGAGCCCTGGAAGGTTCTTCACAGAGCAGATTCTTACCTTCTCTCTCCCCGTGAAACATATGAGTTCGTTGGTGATGTTCCTAATGTTGTATTCCCCTGTGCAGCATTGGCAGATAGCGAAACAGGTAAAATCGCCATTTATTATGGCGGTGCAGATACGGTTGTTGGTCTTGCATTTACAACTGTTGATGAAACAATCAAATTTATTAAGGAACACGATTTAATCAAATGAGTTTTATAAAAAAATTCGTTGGGGACAAGGCTTTTTATAAAATGACCCTTACTGTTGCAGTCCCCATTATGATTCAAAACTTTATAACAAACTTTGTCAGTATGCTTGACAATTTAATGGTTGGTTCTCTCGGCACCGAACAGATGTCGGGAGTTTCCATTGTCAATCAGTTGATTTTTGTTTTTGGTCTTGCGATTTTCGGTGCTTTAAGTGGTGCCGGTATTTTTACCGCCCAGTTTTACGGAAAAAACGACAATGACGGAATACGCTTCACCCTGCGATACAAACTGATTGTTTCGGTTTTAATTTTTCTGGTTGCTTTAGGTGTTTTCTTATTGTTTGACGACAACCTGATAAGCTTGTATTTACATGAAAGCGATAGTTCAGGCGATATTCCTCTCACATTAAGTTATGCTAAAGATTATCTTAAAGTAATTCTCTGGGGGCTATTGCCATTTTGTATTGCTCAGATTTTCTCAAGCACATTGCGCGAAACAGGCGAAACTGTTGCACCCATGGTGGCAGGATTTATTGCAGTTTTAACCAACTGTGCTTTTAACTGGATTTTAATTTTCGGCAAATTAGGAGCTCCTGCTTTAGGTATTGTAGGTGCCGCTATAGCAACAGTAATTTCAAGATATGTTGAATGCGTTATAATTCTTATATATGTTGTAAGAAAGAAATACAAATTCCAATATTTCAAAGGTGCATTCAGAAGCTTTTCAATGCCTAAAAAGGTATTTAAAGATATCACCTTCAAAGGTATGCCCTTATTATTCAATGAGTTTTTCTGGTCTTTGGGTATGTCACTTTTAAGTATGGCGTATAGTCTTTATGGTATTTCCGTTGTGGCAGGCTACAGCATCTCCTCAACTGTTATGAATCTTGCAAACATTGCTTTCATTTCCTTGGGTAGCAGTATCGGTATTATAATTGGTAAACAGTTGGGTGCTGACAAATTTAAAGAAGCCGTTGATACAGACCGCAAACTAATTGCTTTCTCCGCTTTTTTAAGCGCAATTATCGGCATTGTAGTTTTTCTTATCGGTGATAAAATACCACTTCTTTATAACACAACAGAAGAAACCAAAGAGCTTGCAGGTTATTTCATAAAAGTATGTGCATTGTTTATTCCCGTTCATTCATTTGCAAATGCAACATATTTCACTATAAGAAGTGGCGGTAAAACCCTTATTACATTCCTGATGGACAGTGTCTTTATAATGTGTGTAAGCGTACCTATTGCCTTTTCACTTTATTATGCTTTCAATTTGCCCATTTGGCAAACATTCGTCATTGTTCAATGTATTGATATAATTAAAGTTATAGTAGGTATAATTCTTGTTAAAAAGAAGGTCTGGTTAAATAACATAGTTTCAGAATAAGATTAAGAGAGGCAACACGGAAAAATCCGTATTGCCTCTCTTTATTATTTATTTAAATAACATTGAAAATTGTGCTTGAGGTTCTGATTTTTTAAGAGTATCAATTGCAGCTTTCTGTACATCGATATCACACAAATCACCAACACATTGGCGCAATTTCACTTCTATATCATCCCATAAAAGAGGTTTTTTAGCCTCACCCTTGGGTATAAGGACTGTTTCTTCAAACTCTCCTTTTGAAGTTCCGATATGCAGTTTAGCTCCTCTGATTCCCTCTTTACGATTTTCAAAACTCGCATCAGGTACAAGTTCAATTTTCGGAACAATTTCATTTACTGACTGACAGGAAGCCACATCAAGCTCCTCCAATCCAAAAGCACCTTTGCTTAATGCAACTGCTACCGCGTAATGTATGGAAAACTTTGCCTCATCCGCATTTTTCGGATAAAGAATGTTCCCTGCTGATTTAATTGCACTGGGATAAATTGTTATGGTTATCTTCTCAATATCAGATAACTCTACGCCCTCTTTTAACAGACGAGAACGCAATTCCAATGCACCATCTATACAACAATGAGTATGTCTGCAAGCAGGATAAAGCTTCAGGTAGCTTTCGGAAATGGTGAATGTTTCACCCAAGCCATCGAATAGGGTTTCTTCATCTATTTCATTTCCGAAAGCATTGAACCAGCCTTTTTTGCTTTCCAAGGGATTTCTTGAGCTTACAAGACCCGCCTGTGCTAATTTAGCAGATAACAAGCCTGTTCGGGCACCGTTTGCAGGATTAATAGGCTTACAGCATTGACCACTTTCATCAATAATAATTAATCCGCTTGATTGAATTGCGCTAAGAGATATTGCATTATAAACACCTTCATGGTCAAGGTTTAAAAGTTTTGCGCAAGCAGCGGCACAAGCTAAGCTTCCGCCCACACCGGTTGAATGAAAGCCTTTGTTATATAAATCAGGCTGAGCGGCACCTGCCACACGGTTAAAAATATCATACCCTACAACTATCGCGGTAATCACATCACCCCAGGTGGAATTCAGCACCTCTGCCAAAGCAAAAACTGCAGACATTACATGAGCTCCGATATGACCTGCGGATTTTCTGTTGCCATCGTCCATATCCGCACCGTGTGCATAAACAGTATTCATAAATGCAGCGTTGGCAGCAGGCAACTTTTCTTTTGAAAACAGCACCGTTGATTCACTTTTTCCGCCCATTTCCAATAAAAGCGGAAGCATAACATCATTTAAAGGTTTGTTTATACGATAGCCTGCAAAGCACGCGGCATAATAATCAGCTATAAACAATTTTGTCTGCTCAATAACCGAATCGGGCAAATGCTCATATTTTAAATCCGCCACATAACGACTAAGCTTAGATGTTATATCCTGCATTTTTATACCTCTCGTCATTCTTACTTAATTTCTTTTTGCTTGTTTGCTTTTTTTTCTAAGAAATCACCTATATAAGTATGCACTAAACCTACCAAAACTGCAAGTGAGCCAATAGCAATTACCCAAGGATAAAACTTGTTATAAATGAAAAGGGATACAGTTTCACCAAAATCGCCACCAACGAACAATGCAATTATAAAAGGAATTAACGGTACGATTCCACCAAAAAAGGAAGCTGTCATCATAATACCATAAATTTTACCTAATACATCATTAAATTTCTTCATAACTCTAACAACCTCCTTATACTAAACCAAACATAGGAATTAAACCTAAAATGAACAATACTGATAATAAATAATGTATAGTTATCCAAATCATATTATTTTTAAGTGTGGGAGCCAGTTCAGCCTTTGCTATACCCATACCCATATATACGCAAGCGCAGTAGGGAGGTGTAACACCATGCATAGCACCACAGATACAAGGAAGCATACCGCAAGCCAACAAAGGATTACATCCTGCTGCAGCTAAGATTGTGATAATAATACCGCCGAAAATTTTAACCTGTGTTGAGCCCGGAAGGAACATACCCAGAATTGCAGTAAAAAGAGGAAGAAGTAATGCCAAACCTAAGAGACCCATATTAAGAGATGTGAAAAATTCTCCGATGGCATTTTCAATTTTAAGTGTTTCTAACAAATTACTGATAAAATAGGCAAACAAAACCAAAGAAGCGGTAGGAACAACCTTTTTAACACTTACAGTAATATCCTTTGTCATTGCTTTTAAGGAACGTTCCTTAATACACTGTTTTCCTGAAAGCAAAATACTGCAAATTACGATGAGTGCAGGCAAGAATATTAAAATACTGTTCGAGAAAGTAGAAGCGCCTTCACCTAACTGTGTTGAGAAGAAATCTCCGAATTGGTTTGTAACAAAGAAGGGAGCGAATACTATAATCGGAAGGAATATTGCCCTCCAGCCTTTTTTCAAAGAGCTTCTGAAGCCGGGAATATCGGCTTTTTCCATAGGTCTCACTTTATAGAATTTACACATAACCATCAATGTTACAATTCTTTGAATTATAAAATAAATGGCTATAGCCCATAATATCATCCAATACTGAGAAATTGTGTAAGTGTTGGGATATAATTTATCAAGTGTTGCAAAAGCAACGGCAATCATACCTGCAGGAGGTATCATATTACCCATAGAACTTGCGTGTGCCTCAACGTTTGCGGCAAGATGGGGCGGAAAGCCCGCTTTTTTCATAGCAGGAATAGTGAAAACACCTGTAGTTGCAACATTACCGGGGCCGGAGCCTGATAAAGAGCCCATATATGCACTACCGATAATTGCTACAAAGCCTGCACCGCCGGGAATGCGACCGAAAACAGACAAAATAATAGCAATACAATCATCGATAATAGATGTTTTAGATAACAATTCTGCTGAAATCATAAACATTATTATGGCATACATACTCGGCTCTACCAAAGCATCCAAAATAAATTGACCAAGCTGTGACCATGTATTTGTTACAACGAGTAAAACGATAAATGCTGCAAGCATACATTCGTGTAAGGGGCGTTTAAGCACTGAGAAGCCTATAACCGCCACAACAAGAATTATTCCTAAATATAAAAATTCAATAGGCATAATTAACTTCCTCTCTTATATTATTTTATTTAATAAATCCAATTTATCTTCAACATTAAGAACTGCATCAACAATCTGAGAAATATCTTCTTCTGTTTTTCCACCATAAGAGGCTAATGCAGAAAACTTTTCAATAACCTCTTCCAAGGAAAGCGGATTCTCGGGTTCGCCCTTAGGAAGAATGCTTTCTCCGCTCAATACACTACCGTCTTTTAATACAATCTCTGCGGTTGCGATTGTTTTTTCAGGGAAAGCCGCCGTCATTTCTGAATCTTCTTCAACAATAATCTTCTTTGTCAACGCCTGCACCTGAGAATTGTTTAAAGATTCCTCTGTAAACGCTTCCATACCTGTTTTACCAAGAACATATGTAACTGCAAAATTATATGGAATACTCATTTTTGCAGAAGCGGAACCTTTAATTTCTGTATGGTCATGCTTTTTAACCGCCAAGGAATATGTTTTAATTTTCACATATTCAATCTCTGATGCATCAATTACCTTATCTTTTCGCAAATCCTTGGCAATATCGATAGACGGATGAGTGTAACGACAGGCTGCATATGGTTTTATGTAAGCCTTTTCAATAGCATAAGTGCCATCCAATAAAGGTGAAACAAACTCAACCTCATCAGTGCCGTATAATTGGCATAAATAGCCCGCTGTTCCTGATAAAGCATCATCGGGCGTATCAAACCCTGCCTTCGCCATCTGAGTTGCTGTCAAACCTAAAAGTGCAGTTTTTCCTACATTATAAGGCTTCAGCTGTGAACCATCCTCCAAAACCTTCAAGGTTCCCGTAGCTGATACTGCTGCTGTTGAAAAAGCATCCTTTGTTTCCTTAGGAGAATATTTAAGTGCTTCCGAAACCGCAACAGCAATACCTAAAAGTCCACAAGTAGCCGTTGCATGATAGCCTCTCTTTTTATGTGTTGGCTGAATTGTTCTTGCCATAGTAAATGATGTTTCATAACCATATATTGCCGCACGTAACAAGGTTTCACCATCGAAATGATATTTTTGTGCAAGAGGAAGTAAAACAGAAAATATCGGAGACCCTAAATGAATGATACCGGCATTTGTACCATCATCGAAATCTAAAGCATGTCCGTTTAATCCGTTTAAAAACACTGCATTATTCATACTCATGGTGTTTTGCAAACCAATAGGGCGTATTTTCCCGCCTTCGTCACTGAAAGCTTCAATCAAGCAGTCAATTTTTGACTGTTGTTCCTTTAAGCCCGCAATTGTTACACCAATATAATCAAGCAGGGCTAATTTTGCCCGTTGATATACATCAGTTGGAATTTCTTGCTTTTTAAAATCTTCTATGCGTTCTAAAAAACAATCCGTCTTGTTCAATTTCTCCGCTCCTCCATAAACATGATATTCCGTATTAGTAATAGCACCTATTACCAACACGGAATATTTATACAACATTCATTTTAAAAAGTCAACCCCCAAAACAAATTTTTTTCATTTTGGTTTTTTATTATATTAAATTCTCTCTAAAATCAAAGTCCGAGAAATGGTTTATTACATACTTTAAAAATATCTTTATGTATTTTTCGAAGTAGTAAAAGATACTGCGAGTGGGTAAAAAAATGACAAACTCCCGACCAAAGGTCGGGAGTGTTCTGTGCAAAATAAAATTATTTAACAGCGTCTTTAAGAGCTGCGCCTGCTTTGAATGCAGGAACTTTAGAAGCAGCGATTGTGATTTTTTCACCAGTTTTGGGGTTGCGGCCTTCTTTAGCTGCTCTTTCGCGAACTTCGAATGTACCGAAGCCGATAAGCTGAACTTTGTCACCTTTTGCAAGAGCGCCTTCGATTGCACCGAAAACTGCTGCTACTGCTTTGTCTGCGTCTTTCTTTGTGAAACCTGCAGCTGCAACTGCATTGATGAGATCTGTCTTATTCATTTTAAAATCCTCCAAAAAATAATTTTTTGTATTTCCAAACCACTTTGTGTGGTTCAATTTGGACAAATTAATTTTGTTTTTTTGCTTCGTCCCAAAGCTGGTCAAGAACTTCAATTGAAGCAGTTTTCATATCAATATCCTTTTCTGCCGCCAGCCTTTCAGTAACAGTAAAGCGTTTCATAAATTTCTGCGTTGCTTTTTCAAGGGCAGTTTCTGCATCGCAACCGCAGAAACGAGCGGTATTGACTACTGAAAAGAAAAGGTCTCCCAATTCATCTTCAATTTTTTCTTTATCGCCTGTTGCAAGAACCTCTTGAAGTTCTTTGCTTTCTTCGGCAATTTTATCAAAAGCACCTTGAGAATCACGCCAGTCAAAACCTGCTTTTTTAGCTTTTTCCTGAACCTTCTGGGCTTTCATAAGAGCCGGGTAAGTGGCAGGAATTGCCGCCATTGCTTCGCTTTGGCTTTTCTGCTTTTTGGTCTGACGTTTTATGTCATCCCAATTTTTGAGAACCTCGCCTGTTGAACTGACGGAAATATCCCCGAAAACGTGAGGGTGCCTGATAATAAGCTTCTGACAAATATCGTTAGCTACATCATCAATAGTAAACCAACCATCTGTTCGAGCCATATCTGAATGCATAAGCACCTGCAAAAGCACGTCGCCTAATTCTTCCTGCATAAGCTCCTTGTTATTTGTATCAATGGCTTCAATAACCTCATAGGTTTCTTCGAGAAAATTCTCTCTGATAGACTGATGAGTCTGCTCCATATCCCAAGGGCATCCGCCGGGCTCACGGAGAATTCTCACAATATCAACAAGGTCATTGAACTGATATTTTTCTTTAAAATTGAAATCAACTGCCATAATTTACATCCTCTATTTTAACCGATAAGCTTATATTTTTCAAGTATTTTTGCCATTTTTTCCCCTTTGGGAAGCATTAAAATGTCATCTTTTACCAATGTTTTCATCAAAAGCACGGAAATTGCATAAACAACCACCGCAACACCGATAGAAACAAGGCAAGCAAGCGACTGTCCGTTAAGTCTTGAAGACGCATCACCAAAGGTTAATACATTACATAAAACGGTGTAAGAACCGTATGCTGCACCACCGCAAAGCACCGCTGCAATAAGGGGCTTTACAATAACAGTTTTTATATCAATTCTTACGCCTGTTTCTTTTCTCAACACTGCATAGTTATAGAAAATGCAGAGAAGATAGAAGAATGCTGTGCCGAAAACTGCACCCTTAACATTTATTTCGGGAATGCCGATAAGAATATAGTTAAGACCGATTTTGAAAACGCAACCTAAAGCAAGTGCCTTTGCAGGAACATCCGCCCTGCCGATTGCCTGAAGAATGTTTGTCAATGGTGAAGACAATGTAAGAATTGCCATCATAAGACCATAAAGACCTAAAACGGGAGCAGCAATCGCAATTCCTGCTTCGTTTTCTGTACCCTTATAAAGCAAGTTCATAATAGGCTCGGAAAGAGCAAAGAAGCCTGCACCTGCAGGAAGAGCAATAAGCATTGTTATTCTGAAAACAGTATTTACTGTTCCGTTAACTACTTTAAAATCCTTTTTTGCAACTGCAGCAGAAATAATCGGAATCGCACTAACACCCAAGGTCATCATAACTGTAGGAACAAGATTTCTGAAATCAAGGGTTGTGTCATAAGCACCATAAAGGAAGGTGTGAATATTTTCTTTTGCTATATTTGCCGCATTCACAGAGCTTCCGTAGATACCCATAATGGTATCATAGTTTTCTGCAACAACGCTTTCAAGACGGCTCTGAATCATAAATGTATCAATAAAATTTGTGATGTTGAGAACCAATGAGCTTGCCGCAGTAGGAACTGCAATTGCAACAATCTCTTTAATTGTTGTTTTCTTAGGTGAAGCAAGAGGTGAATTAATAAGCTGCTCCTTGCTGATTCCGTCTTTTTTAAATTTATGGCGCAAAATTGTATAAATGGCACCAAAAACAGTACCTAAAGTAACCCCTAAAATAGCACCTGCCGCCGCAAGAGCATAAACAATTGCGCCATCCGCTTCTGTTTCTACCTTAAAGCCTAAAACAGAACCGTTGAGGGCAATCTGAGCGTTGGCATAGTCGAGCATCGCATAGGAGAAAACCAAGCCAAAAACAAGCTTACCCAAGGACTCAATAACCTGTGAAATTGCCGTTGGGTACATATTGCTTAAGCCCTCATAATAACCGCGATATGTACTCATAATACAGCAGAAAAGAATTGAGGGTGCAATTGCAAAAACGCTATAAATTGCAAGAGGTGAGCCTACGGAATCAACATATGGCTTTGCCGCAAGTAAAAGAGCACCTGTACCCACAACACCTAAACCAAGGAAAAGAGGAAAGGTAAGCCTTAAAACCTGCTTAACATCACGATATTTCCCCAAAGCTGCATTTTTAGATACTATTGCAGAAACCGCAACGGGAAGACCTGCCATAGAAATTGCATAAACGGGAGTATAAATGTTATATGCAGAAGCAAAATAACCTCTTCCTAAAGAGCCAATTATACTGGTAAGGGGAATTTTATAAACTGCACCAATAATTTTAACAAGAGCTGTAGCAACAACAAGTACCATAGCTCCGTTAAGGACATTTTGTTTTTTTACTGATTTATCAGACATTTCTTACTCCTTTCCAATAAATTCTCTCAAAAGAGAATCTTCGGGGACAAAAGATGAATCTATTTTCGGAAATTTATATAAAGAACGAATAAGCCTTTGGGACTCCTTATAGAACTCCGAATCCTTACTTACCTGCATCAGCAAATCTACTGCCAAATCTTTTAAAACACAGGTTTCGTAAAGGTGAATTGTATTTATTTTTATATCTGCATTATCTTTAAATGGGAAGAGATACGCATCCTCGCCATAACGGACAGTAATCCACATTTTAAAGGTTTCTTCAACAGAATTACCGCGGAATTTATAATCCCTTACCATACGGCGAATAAACCTTAAATTTCTCTTATTAAGAACAATATTCTTCTTTTTATCATAAATTCTTGAGGAAACACTGATATAAATTTTTAAAAGACGTTCTTTGGGAAGATGTTCTGTTATTGCAGGGTTCAGAGCGTGAAGCCCCTCAACAATAATAACATCGTTTTTACCTAATTTAAGTTCATTGTATTTTTCCTTGCGCCTACCTGTCAAAAAATCGAACTCAGGCATTAATGCAAAGCCCGTTTCAATAAGCGTTTCCATAGTTTTTTCAAAACAAGGTATATCCAATGCCTCAACTGTTTCATAATCGGGTGTACCGTCAGGAAAACGAGGCGAATCGCAATTATTGAGATAAAAGTCATCAAGTGAAACAGTATGGCTTTTCACACCTAAATCTGCAAGAGCCTGACAGAGCTTTTTCGCAGTAGTAGTTTTACCTGAAGAACTTGGACCTGCAAGCATAACAATTTCTGTTTTCTCACTCCCGGCAATGTCTTTTGCTATTTTCAATATTTTGTTATTATATTTTTTCTCACATTCTGAAATGAATTTTTCAGGATTAACTGCATTCTCAACAATATATTCCAAGGTATTGTTCACATTAGCCATTATTTCACCGCCCTTTATATATTATTGGTTATAAAAACTCTTCATTCGTTCTTTTTTATCTATTATTTCATCAAATCTTGATATGTATTCAAATGGGTATTTAAAATTGAATATTCTTTCAATTACGCTTCCATCCTCAGAGCGAAGCTTTGTTACTGCTCCCGCACCAACAGAAAAAATACTCTGATACTCTTCCATCATAAGAACATTATAAAAGCACTCTTTATCTTTTTTGCACCAACCTACATTTTCAAGGTTGCCCAAAGACTTGCTCTGGCGGTACATATAATATGGATAATAACCATTTTCGGTAAGAGCTTTTCCTGCATAGTCAAGCATTTCCCATATATCTCTGTCGGTAACAGAATCACTTTCATTTTCCGTAACGATAGTGGAAGAACGTTTTAATGCTAAAGTGTGGACTGTTATATTATCTGCACCCAGTTCAATTGCTCTGTTGACACTATTTTTGAAGCTTTCAACTGTATCTGTAGGAAGACCTGCAATTAAATCCATATTTATTGCATCAAAACCAACTTCACGGGCAAGAAGATATTTTTCTTCAGTCTGTGCGGTAGTATGCTTTCTTCCAATTGCATTCAAAACACTATCGGAGAATGTCTGTGGATTTATGCTTATTCTGCCGACCTTATGTTTTTTGAGGACTTCCAATTTTTCTTTTGTAACTGTATCGGGTCTTCCTGCTTCAACTGTATATTCAAGGCAATCCGACAAATCAAAAACATTTTCAATATGAGTTAAAATTATGTCCAACTCATTTTCAGATAGAGTGGTTGGTGTGCCGCCACCCCAATAAACGCTTGTAAGACGCAAACCATTTTCTTTTGCCATTTGTGCAGTAAAGGTTAATTCCTCTATAAGCTTTTCAATATAATCGGGAATAAGGCTTTTAGCCTTTTCGGAATTAATTGAATGAGAAACAAAAGAACAATAACTGCACCTTGTGGGACAAAAAGGGATGCTGATATATAAGCTAAAGGATTTCTCCCCTGCCTTTTCAATAATTTTAAGCTCGGTTTTTGCGACATTAATCGCAAGCTCGGTTTTCTCGGGAGAAACCTTGTAGGTATTTAAAAACCAATCTCTCGCATTTTCTTCCCCATATTGAGAAAGGCGCTTTACAATAAGCTTTGAGGGTCTTACACCCGTAAGTATCCCCCATTTTGGTGTAAAACCACACATTTTACAGAGCAAATCGTATGCTGAAAGCAAAAGCTCAAGCTCTAAATCATCACATTCTGATTTTTTTATTTCTTTGACTTTACTCTCAATTTTTCCATCAAGGGAAAGCTCTGCCGTCAGAGTGAGATTTTCTTCACCATCTATGCGGGTCAAAAGATAATCTTCATTTGTTTTAACAAACTCTGTATATTCAATTATTTTTTCCAGAGGGAAAAACAATCTTAAAAGTTTTTCTGCCTCGTATCTGAAATTATGATTAATATAATATAAATTCATCTTAAATAAATATTGTTTCTTTTTTCGTAGCCCATTGTAGAGCTTTCACCATGACCTGAATAAATTACAAAATCATCAGAAAATGCTTTCATTTTTTCCAATGTGCTCATAAGGGTAAACGCATTTCCACCCTCAAAGCCCGTATTACCTATACTACCACGGAACAATGTATCCCCCGTAAAAATAATGCGTTCTTTTTCAAGAATATACAAAACTCCACCGGGGGTATGACCGGGAGCAGAAAAGACTCTGATATCTATATCTCCCATTGAAAATGTATCATTATGAGAAAATTCCATATCAGGAATACAAGGCTCAAAATCCATTTTAAAGGCAGTTGCCATAGAAAGCCTGCCATCTGTAAGATACGAGCTATCCTCTTTACCTATACAAACCTTTGCTTCAGGGTATGCTTTTTTTAATTTTGCAACACCGCAGATATGGTCAAAATGCCCGTGAGTGCAAAGAATATATTTAAGCTCTGTCATACCTGAACGCTTAATGGCATTCTCAACCTCAGTACTGAACATTCCCGGGTCAATAACTGCACCAACTTTGGTGTTTTTATCGCAAATTACATAACAATTTGTTATAAGTCTTCCAACAAGTACACGTTCAAGAAACATTACTTTCCACTCCAGATATCTGTATCAAAGCAAATTGTAACAGGTCCGTCATTAACAAGCGAAACCTTCATATCTGCCGCAAAAACCCCTTTTTCAACTTTTCTTACACCATTCTTTTTCAGTTCTTCGCAATAAAGCTCATAAAGACGATTTGCATTCTGAGGTTCTTCACTATCGGTAAAAGAAGGTCTGTTACCTTTTTTACAATCAGCGCAAAGAGTAAATTGAGAAATGGCAAGAATTTCCCCGTCTATATCAAGAACGGATTTATTCATTTTTCCGTTTTCATCCTCAAAAACCCGCAATGATGCGGTTTTTCTCGCAAGAAGCTCCGCTTCTTTTTCAGTATCGCCCTTAACAACACCTAAAAGAATCATATAACCCTTACCTGACTGACCAACAACCTTGCCATCAACAGATACAGAGCTTTCAAGAACTCTTTGAATTACGGCTCTCATCAGTTTTTACTCCTTGTAACATTTTCAACACCACTTATTCCCTTTAATTTTGAAATAACAATATTAAGGAAATCTGTGCTTTTTACTGTAATTGTAAGGTAAATAAAGGTATTGCCGTTTTTAGCATCCCTTGTATTGATAGCGTTAATCATAACCCGCATATCCGCAAGAACATTAGCAACATCTGCCATCATAGCAACACGGGATTCACATTCAATGGCAAGGCTTGCTTTAAACTCTTTCTCCTCTGTTCCGCTTTGCCAACGAGCACTGAGCCACCTGTTAGGCTCTTCACAATTCACAATATCGTTAGGAACATTGGTACAATCCCTCTTATGAATGGATACACCGTGACCACGTGTGATAAAACCTATAATCTCATCACCGGGAATAGGTGCACAACAACGCGAAAGCTTAATAAGGCAGTTATCTATGCCGTCAACTATAACACCCTCACCTGCAGAATGCTTTGTAGGCTTATTATCATCTGCAATTTTAATTTTTGCAGGTTGACGAGAGGTAACTATGCGATGATATTCATCTCTTATAAAGGGAATTACTCTTGATATAGGAATACCGCCATAACCAAGAGCTGCATAAAAATCATCAACTGTTGCACAATGCTGACGCTCCGAAAGAGTTTTTATAAGTGCTTCAAACTCTTCATCCGTAAAACGAATTTTATTTCTTCGGATTTCTCTTTCAAGCTCTGCTCTACCTTCAACAATATTTTCTTCTCTGCGTTCTTTCTTGAACCAGGCGCGGATTTTGGTTTTTGCTGAGCTTGTTTTTACTATATTGAGCCAATCTCTTGAGGGTCCTTTGCCCTGTTGAGAGGATGTAAGAACCTCAACAATTTCACCTGTCTGAACCTTATAATCAAGAGGAACAATTCGTCCCCCTACCTTTGCACCTACCATTTTTGTACCAACGGCAGAGTGAATGGCATATGCAAAGTCAATAACAGTTGCACCCATAGGAAGATTAATAACATCACCCTTAGGAGTGAAAACGAAAACCTCTTCGGGAACAAGGTCGCTTTTAATGGTGGTAACAATATCTTTAACATCATCAGCTTCCTTCTGGGTTTCAAGAAGCTGACGAATCCAGGCAAGACGCTCTTCAAAGCGTTGAGTTCCGTTAAGACCTAATTTATATTTCCAGTGAGCTGCAATACCGAACTCAGCAGTATGGTGCATATCCCAGGTTCTTATCTGCACTTCAAAGGGGATACCCGCTTTACCCAAAACAGTTGTATGCAAGGACTGATACATATTGGGTTTAGGTGTGGAAATATAGTCCTTGAATCTGCCGGGAATAGGAGTAAACATATCGTGAATTATACCAAGGCAGTCATAACACTGAATAGTATTATCAACAATAATTCTTACGGCATATATGTCATAAATTTCGTCAAAGTTTCTGTTCTGCATATACATTTTTCTATATATACCGTGAACACTTTTGATTCTGCCTTCAAGCTTTGCATCGGGCACAACCTCATGAACTCTGTCGGAAATTTGCTTCTTTATTATTTCAAGAAACTCTTTATGAGATTTACCCTGACTTGAAAGTGCATCCTCAATTTCCTTATATGCAATAGGGTCAAGATAGCTGATAGCCTTATCTTCAAGCTCTTCCTTGATTGCCCTGATACCCAAACGATGAGCAATGGGCGCATAAATTTCCAGAGTTTCAACTGCTTTATCTCTGCGCTTCTGAGGGGGCATAAAGTTAAGAGTTCTTATATTATGAAGTCTGTCGGCAAGCTTAATGATAATAACTCTGATATCCTCAGACATAGCAAGAAGCATTTTTCGCACATTTTCTGCTTGTTGCTCTTCCTTATCTTTAATATCAAGAGGCACCTTGCCCAATTTTGTAAGACCATCAACCAGAGCGCAGATTTCTTCGCCAAACTCTTTTTTCACTTCTTCAAGAGTCATATCTGTGTCTTCAACAGTATCGTGAAGCATAGCTGCCGCAACAGATTGACAATCCATTCCGTATTCTAAAACAATTTTAGCAACGGCGACAGGATGGATGATATAAGGTTCTCCGGAAGAACGCTTCTGCCCTTCGTGATGAACATTGGCAATTTCAAAGGCCTTATCTATAATTTTTGCATCTTCCTGCCCAAAAACTGCAACCGCTTGTTCCTTCAATTCGTCATACATAAGTTCAACTGACATATTTTCATCCATTCAAGCCACCTCCTTTGTTTTCCTAAATTTTAGCTTTTCTGAAAATCACACTATTTTCAATGGGATTTTTTACTGTCCCTGCAGGGATTGTATATTTACCATCCTTAAAGCTTAATATTCCTAATTCGGTTAATGCATCAAGAGAAATCTGACATGCGGCAGTTTTCTCAGGCGGAAGCCCTAATCTGTAGCAAAGAATTTCCGCTCCGAAATTCCAACCATTACAGGATTTCACATATTTGTAAACATTACCGCAAAAATCTCTGTTTATGCAAACTGCTTCTTTTTTTTCCTTGGGAAGCTCTGAGCAAGCACAAAAATCCTCGTAATTATGAAGAGAAGAAATAACCTTATCATCGTCTATATCACTGAGCTTTATAGCTTTAGCCTGAATGCTCACCTGAGTTTTACCCTGAAATTCATTTTCGCTGAGCTTTACCGCCAAATCCACAGTATCGCCCACTTTATACGGAAACTCTTCAAGCGTTACAGAGAACATAATAACCGTAACCATACTGTTCTTTCTTTTCACAGTTATTCTTAAATGCTTACCTGCTCCAACAGGCTGAATAGCAGTAATCTCCATATTATAAAGCCCGAAAAGAGGCTGAGGATTTTCTGCTCCGAAGGGTTCAAGAAGTTGAAGAGAAGAAAGCATATCAACCGTGATTGATGAAGGATTAAGCTTACAGTCTATATTAAGCACGGGAATTGCCGCTTCTGACTTCCCGGCATATTCATTGATTTTTTCTCTGAACAAATCAATTTTATCGCTATCAACAGTTAAACCTGCCGCAAGAACATGACCGCCATATTGAACCAGAATGTCACTGCAATAGGAAAGTGCATCATAAAGGCTGAAGCCGTCAATGCTTCTTCCGCTACCTTTTGCCACATCGCCATTTTTGGAAATAACAATACAGGGCTTACCATATTTTTCCACAAGGCGTGATGCAACAATCCCGATAACACCCTGATGCCAATCCTCTCCCTCAACAACAATTACTCTTCTATGCTTGATTTCCGGTGCGTTTTCAATATATTCAATTGCACAGGCAGTTATTTCTGTTTCTGTGGATTGGCGTTTTACATTCGCTTCTGAAATTTCTTCTGCGATTTCCTTTGCTTCATTTTTATCGGCAGATAAAAGAAGTTTTAAAGCTCTTTCAGCAGACCCCATACGACCTGCCGCATTAATACGAGGAGCTATTCTGTATGCAACAGAAGATGAATCCAACGAGCCTGATGCTCCGCTTGCCTCAAGAAGAGCTTTTAAGCCTGATCTTAATGTACCATCCTCTAAAGCGGCATTCATAAATGCAATTCCGCTTCTTACAATTATTCTGTTTTCTCCTTTAAGAGAAACAATATCTGCAACAGTACCCAAAGCAACAATATCGCCATACTGCTCTAAAAGCTCATAGCCCTCGCTATCATCAAGAGCGCTGATAAATTTAAAAGCGACGCCAACACCTGCCCAATCAGAGAACTCGCAAAGAGAATCCTCTCTGTGAGGGTCAACAACCGCAACCGCATCCGGCAAAACCTCGCCAACGCGGTGATGGTCCGTAACAACAACATCAATACCGAGAGTTTTTGCATAAGCAATTTCTTCAATAGCGCTGATACCATTATCAACTGTTATAATTACATTTGTTCCTCTGCTTTTTAAAAGGTCAATTGCACCCGGGTTCATTCCGTAACCCTCACCTGAACGGTCAGGAATATAATAATCTACATTTGCACCGCGGGAAGAAAGGTAGGAATATAAAAGAGCTGTCGATGTAACACCGTCGCAATCATAATCTCCGAAAACGGTTATTCTTTCACCATTTTCGAGAGCCAGATTCACTCTTTGGACTGCCTTTTCCATATCGGGCAAAGTGTAGGGGTCAATTAAATCCGTATCATATAAAAAGCTTTCAATTTCAAATTCATCTGTCATTCCTCTGGCGCACAGAAGAAATGCCGCAAATGGCTCAACACCACAGTTTTCTGCAATGGTTGCAGCAGCATCTCTGTCGCAAGGTGAAACGACCCATTTCTTTCGATTCAAAAAATCACCCTATCATAATTTTACAGTCTAATATTATAACATATAAGACATTGTATTGCAATGAAAAAATCGCAAGTTGAAAGAAACCGAAAAGTGCAAAACGCAAAGCGCAAAGCGCAAAATATTTGGGCGCGAAAATGCGCCGGATTGTAAAGCCGCCAGCCACCAGTCGCCAGCTGCCAGTTTATAAAACTCTTGCGAAGCCTCACTTTGCACTTTGCGTTTTGCACTTTGCGTTTTACACTCTGCATTTTGCGCTTTGCACTTTGCACTAAAAAAAATGGCCTGCGACTCATAACGAATCGCAGACCATTTATTTAATTGATCATGAAGTCAACACTGTTCCTGTTGCCTCTGGAGTGGATGTAAATTTACATTCTTCTGACGGAACAGGATATTCACATGCTTCGCCATACGCAAAGGTTTTGCCGGCCACTTCCTCAGCTTTATAGCCCATGGCATCATATAAAGCCTGAAGGTCCTCACCTTTTAATTTAACATGACAGCTTGCAGCAAATGCAACAGGGAACAAGCCTGCAAGAGTAAATGTAGGTTTAATATAATCTTTCATTCTTAATTCCCTCCTTATGCTATTTTGTTTATACCGAATGCATTATAAAGAATTTTTTCAATCAACGCAATAATCATTTCAATTATTGATGAAATGCTGAATACCTCTTTTTCATCTTCTTCGGTATTGGTATCATCATTATTTGTGTTATCCTCAGGAATTTCTTCTTCCTCAACGATAGGAACAAGAACACCGTTTATTATTTCTGCGAGAATGGGTTCGCCGCTCATACTGTTATCAATAACAGCTAAATCTTCCTGTGTAATGGGAAGGAATGCGCTACTTGTTATCGCAGTTGCATCGTTTGAACGAGCCAATGAACGGGCACCATTATTAACTGATCCATTTAATGCAGTACCACCGGAGAACTTAATATGGTTAACAGCAAGAATAGTTGAACCATTATTAACTACCGTAATGGTTTTATCTTCACCGAAACTATCAATACAATTAGTAATGTCGTAGTACATTTCAGTTGCGCTGTTGATTGTTGCAGTCCAAGGAACACCTGTGCCATCGTTAACACTTATACTTGCAGGACCGTTAACAGCACGAAGACCAAGCATAACTCTTTCACCTGCAGCAACATCTATCTTGAAACTGATACCTGTAGTATTATCGCTGCCCAGACCATCAAGATAAAGTTCACCCTTAGGACCTTTTGTCTGATATGTTGCAAAATTATACGCGCCTGTAACACCTGTGATATATGCAATATCACCTAAAGTGCCATTGTCAGTGCTAAGAGCAGAAAGGTTCTGGGAAACATTAACATAAGAAGCATTCTTCTCGGAAGCACTATAAGGATCAGCAACCGCTGTTCCCAGGGGGTTATAAACACGGAAGCCGTCAATGTAGTTTACAAGCTGAACTGTTCCTGTGTCATCTGCACGAGAGCCGTTTTTAGTAGGTGCAACGCCTGTTCCTCCGTTGAAAATTGAGTTATCATCGAACCAAACAAGCTCAACATCCTTTGCAGAAACATCTTCAACGCCTGCATCATCAAGCATAGCCTGAAGAACAGTTGTATCAACGTCTGTTGATGTCTTCATTTCGAGACCGGTATCAATAAGATTACTCTTCTTGAAGCTCCTTGTTGTGTTTAATGCACCTGCTGTTGTAAGGTACAAAGCACTGATTTCAACAGTATAAGTGCCATATATTGTTCCCTTATTATCTACACCATTTACATCATCGTCATAAATTGACCAGTGGAAGACAGGTGTCTGGTTGAAGGTTCCTTCTGCACAGTAGGTATCCACAATTTTTGCCGCAACGGATTTTCCGTCACTTTTCTTCTTGACATTAACAAGCAACATACCTGTGTCGGAGGCACAACGGGAAACAATATCAACACCTGTACCAACGAAATCGAAAGTTTGTGTTTCAGAGTTCCTTTTCGAAGCTGTAACTGTTGTTGTAAGAGCGTTGCCGTTGGAGTATGCTGTTGCATCAACATTACTGTCATACGCAACATTATACGCATTGTTAAAGCCGACAACATCGCCTTCTGCATCAAGGAGACGATAGGTGTTAGTATCTTCTCCGGCATCAGTCCAACCAGCTTTTTCTGTGTTGCCTGCATCATCTTCCTTAACGTTCATATCATCTTCTTCAAAATAAACGTTTGAAGCAGGAACAAGCTTAATTTTGAACCAGTCATAATTTCCTTCAGGACGCTTGATAAGTGTATAACCTATATGATTTGTTGTGCCGACGTCAGGTGACATACTATAGAGAAGGTTCTCGTCACCACTCTGGATTGCAATGTCACCATCCAATGCAGTTTTTGCATTTATATAGTTGTTTTCAGCATCCTGCACTGAAAAAGAGTTACTTACTGCGCACAATGTACCGTTAACATCCATGTCAAGCATCTGAAGACCATAGTCAAGAACATAGGTATATTCGTTAATATTAGCAAACTCTGTAGGGATTTTTTTGAAGGATAAGTCATTTTGAGCAGTTGAAGCATTCATATCATCTTTTGACTTATAAACTGCAGTTGTATCTAGATTACTGATAGGTTCGTGCTGAATTACTGCATTATCTTTTGGTAGAAGTCCTGTGATTCTGACACGGAGCATTCTACCATCCTTACCCTTTCCTATATACTCGTCTGCGTAGTTATAACCGGTAACTGTAAGGTATCTTTTTCCGTCAACAAAGTTTACAGTAACATCTTCGTCTGTTGCATCTATACCCGTTTCATCAAATGCGAAACGACCGATAGCATCAAATCGGCCTGTTATCAATTCTACCGAGCAGTCTGCATTATCATAATCAAAGCAATCGTTTAACTCCTGACGGATAAATGCAAAATTATTAAGACTTTCAAGACCGACTGCATTATTAGCGGAGATTTCCTTAAGAGTAACCGCACCAAAGTTAACAAAGTTTTCCATAGTTGCAGTAGCAAGGCTAAGTGTGTAGTTAACGCCATCAACGCTCTGACCGCCAAGATCTGTCATACTTGCAGCCTCAGCGTATTTGGAAGAAATTGCTTCCATAAAAGTATTTCGACCATATTGAGTACCATCGGCACCAATCATTACGGTGTAAATGAAAGCACCTGCCCGCTTTGTTTCCAAAGCCTCGGGAATAATTTCATTTGCTGCTGCTTTGTATTGGTCATCGCTCTGGCCGTCTGCACCGGCAACACCGTCGGAAAGGTAGATAACCGCAACATTTCGCGTGCTTTTTTCACCTACATATGTTTCACCGCTGTTAGCTATAATGCTATTAACAATAGGGAAAGCATTGTTATTGGTTGTTTGTGTTGAAGTTGTAAGATTTGATGCTATTGTTTGAAGACCTGAAGCATTGCCTGCACTCCAGAGAGCATCTTTATAACCGGTATTTATAAGTGTACTGCTTGTGTTGTAGTAACCGGTTGAAGCATCTGCACCAAACTGAACAAGGGCAATTCTGTTCTGTGAATTTTCTGCAGCAATCTGACCTATAAGGTTGCTTGTAGCATCTTTCAAAGTTTGAATTCGGGTATGTTCTTCAGCGAAATTTTCTTGGGAGTTAACATTGTCAAAACGATAGTGAGGAATGGCGGAAAACGTCGTTGCATATCTATCTGTCGCGGTATTGGTTATACTATTGCTAGACATACCGGTCGCTAATGATAAATCTGCGTTTCCAACCCAAGCATTAAACTGTTCTTCGGTATAACTATACGAAGGTTTTGCTTCATTTCCTGCAAAGCAATGGTAAATTCCGTCACCAGAAATGTAGTATAAATAGAAATGGCAGGCCTCCATTGACCATGAACCTTCGCTAATCACCCAACTTCCCACCTTAACAGGATCCGTGTAACTATATTCAGTCCTTAAAGCCATATATAACTTGTAGAAATTTCCGTCATCATGCAGGTAATATATATCCTCATAAGAAAAAGCATAACCAATTATAGGGGTACCGTCTTCTGAACCGGTAGTAGTCTGAGGTTTACCAACAGTATTTCCAAGCTGATCTTTACTACTAAAAAATGATTTAACGCCAAGGTTACCGGAAAACGCCTGATAACCCGTACTACCTACACTTGCCATTGATTCTGATGTATCAGCAACGATAATATAGTCGGTAGGTTTTTCACCAACGTACTTGTAGTGGTTAGGTGAAATAGCGTATGTTTCAAAGTCAATAGTGTATGTACCATCCGCCTCAACTTCAGCGTTAAAGCCAGTGTAAACACGGCTTTCGTAGGTGGAGGAAGTTTCGTCAACCTTACGCTTGAAGATGTAGAAAACACCGTCGCTATAGCTATTGGCATCAGGAACAGATGCACCAATAATGTTAGAGCCGGATGAATTCAATGCATCGCAGTGGAAGGTGCCGGGTTGCTCAGAAATACCATCATATATAGGTGTTGATGACTTATTATTAGCATAATAGGTATTAATTGTAGCATTGTAACCGCCGTCATTACACCAAAGGAAATAAGCATCATTATTTGCAAGCCAGAAGCCACCCTTGCCGTTATTAGACTGCTGAAATTTAATTTCGGCAAGCTTAGAAGTTGCGGTACCGGGAAGCATTGAAATCGTGTTTTTATCAAAATAGAGGTTGTTACAGTTTGCAAAGTAAGGCTCTGTGGTTGTGATTCTGTAGTTAGTTCCATCGCCCTTTGTCAATGTCCAGCGAACGTTTTCAACATCGTCTTTATCCGGGTTGTTAAGGTAGAGCTTTTCTGCGCTGCCGTTGTTATCTTCATCTACAAGGTCATAGTCGGTGATGGCGTGACCTATCATACCATTGTAGCCCTTAGCTGCTGATGCTGTGCCCTTTGAAAGCTTATAACCTTTAAAGTTACCGTCTGCATTAAGAGCATAGAGAATCTGCTCCTGTGTAACAGGGTCTTTTTCAGGTGATTGGTGAACAATAATATATTCAGCACCACTTTCAATCTCTTCAACACTGTTAACTTTTTCGTAATAAATACTCTTTTCAGGCTCAGCAACCTCCTGCTCCATAAGTTCATATGGGTCAAGCTGCCAGATAACGTCAACAGGCTTTTCGCAGTTACCGATTGATGTAAGTCCATCACTTTCGTTTAAGTACTTGTTGGAAGCACCCTCAAAGGTAATAAAAATTTCATCACCAACAACACAAAGACCCTCAGACATAGGCATCATAGGATAATCTTTATAGCTACTGATGTCGTAAGCATTAATGGTTTTATCGAGGGAACCGGTAGCTGTTGTACTGATTGTTAAAGATGTATTACCGGGAATTGAAAGGTCAATATCAGCAACAGTAAGGTAGCTTGTTTCACCAAAGCCGAAGTTTAAAGAGTTACCTGCACCTGAACCGTAGGAACGGCTAAGGTAAAGCTTACCTTCATGAACAGTTGCGTACTGAACATCTTTAAGGGCATTATTAAGACCGAGAGCATAAGATGGGCTACCCTGGCAATCTTTACCGGCTGAACCTGTAAGGTTTGCCCATTCTTCTGCAGGTGTTGAGCCGGAAAGCCTATAACCGAAAACCATTGAATTATATTTTCCATTGGAGGGCGCATTATAGTCAGCCGCTGCAATAGTCATACCGATAAGTTTAGCACCCTTATCATAGAAATTACCCATCCAGAGAATACCATCATCGTAGCAAACGTAAGCAGAATAAGCTGTTTTAGAGTCAGATGAAACTGAACCAATTTCAACGAAGTCCTTTTCTGCAACAAGCTGAAGCTGAGTATGCGCGTTCAACGGAGCTTCTTCAAGTTTAGAAAGAGGTACATAAGCAATGCTTCTGTCCTTATCGCCACAGGAATAGTAAAGGTTGTGCTCAGAAACCGCAATACCGCCACCGTGGTCTGTGTTAACAGTACCATCAACGTTGATAAAAGAGAACATTGCCACAAATTCACCTGTTGCTGCATCAAGAGCGAAAACCTTTGAAGACTGTGTTGTTTCGCCATCAGCAGCATTATGATATGCAGTAACAAGGAACCAGTCTCTCTTAGGATAGTATGTCATACCCTGAATAACATAGTCCTGAGCAGCGTCAAGACCGGGGATAACTATACCTGTGGAATAGGCTGCACCGCCAAGGTAGCTAGCTGCATATTCATCGTATTTGCTGGTATTAAGATTAGCATTTGCATTGTCTTTTGTAACAATCTGTTTTTGTGTTACACCATCAATGATAATGTTACCTTCGCCATCATACGTCATCTCTGCCGCATTTGTATCCAGCTTCAGCACAGGCATAGCTACGCTGAAGGTAGTTGCGAGCATAATTGCTGCAAGGACGAATGACAGTACCTTTTTTCCTTTCAATTTTTTTACAATTTTTTTCATTTTTATCAACCTCCATTGATAAAGTGCAAAATGCAAAGTGCAAAACGCAAAGTGTCTGGTCTGCGACGCGATTGTAATGTAGGGTACGGTCTTGACCGTACCGCAAAACACAGAACACAAAATGCAAAGTGCAAAGTGCAATTTGCTGAAATTTATATTATTTTTTTATCTATATAAAAAAGCCGAAGCTTTTAATTTTTGTTGTTTCTGCGAAGCCTATCATCCCTGTTAGCCTTTAGGCTAATAGGGAGGGGGACCGCGTTAGCGGTGGTGGGTAGGAACGCTACCTCTTCCCTTCGTAAAGAGAAAGCAAAGTTATTTAAATTTAACCTCAACATCAATCCCCAATTCTCCCGCTCTTTCACGGCAAGCGTTGATAATTGTGTGTTCCGCTTCTCGTATGTGTTTATTTATATCACTGTTATAAAAATGCAACAGTTTATAACCTGAATTTTGAAGAAATTGCTCTCGTCTTTTTTCGTAATCGGCATTTTCTTCCCAAAAATGTTGTTCACCATCAATCTCTATTATCAATTTCAATTTAGGACAATAGAAATCAACTATATAAAAACCGATAATCTTTTGCCTTACAAATCTCGGCGTTATATTCTTTAATAAGATGTGCCACAACTTATTTTCTTCTTCTGTGGGTTCTTTGCGCATTTCGCGCGCTCTATCAACCAGTTCGTGGGTTAGGTTGGTGTGTTTCATTGTTGCTCTTTCTTTATAGATTGTAATGGCAAGGTTCCTACCCACCACCGCTGACGCGGTCCCCCTCCCTATTTGCTAAAGCAAACAGGGATGATAAGAATTGCTCTTTCTTTACTTTTACGATTGAATTAGCTTTGCATACGCTTTTGCTTTTTCGCAGGCATAGGTTGGCAAACCATCAAACCTGCCTGTTTCTGCATAGGTAACTGCAGCACAAACATCGCAATATGACTTATGCTCGCAAGCAGTGCATTCAGAAGGAAGAATGATTGCTTCACGCTCTTTGCGGATTTTCTGCCAGGCTACTTCAAAGCCATCATCCACTTGAGCAACGGGTTCAACCATCATTCCGCATGGGGTCATCTTGCCGTCCCAGGTAACCCAGAAGGTTGTTGAACCTGCTCTGCATCCGATTCTTTCGCCTTCTTTATCGCAATCGTCGAAATAATCAGGTGTTTTTTTGTTTTTCTTCTTGTATTCAAGAAATTTATCAAATTCATCGCCTAAACGATGTTTTTGCAAATTGAACATAACCTTTGCTGCATCTTCGTGGGAAAGCCGAACGGCTTCGCCACAGCTGGCACATGCTCTCAATGGTGGGAACATATAGGTTACTGTCTGAATCGGTACACCTAACTCTTGCGCAAAGTCTGATGCACCTATGGCATCATCTTTATTATATGGGGTTACGGTGTAATTTATCTTAATATTAATTCCGGCTTCCTTAAGGGATTTAATTGCCCAAACCACCTTATCGTAAGCCTCGGGCACTCCGCAAAGGTTGCCATAGGTTTCCTTTGATGTGCCATAAAGGGATATATTCACTCTTTGAGGAGGATTTTCCTTAAAAAGTTGAATTTTCTTTTCGTCTATAAGGGTTGCGTTTGTGTTTATGGTAACAAGCAGACCCATCTTTTTGCAGGCAAGGTAGATTTCATCAAAATCTTCTCTGAGCATTGGCTCTCCGCCTGTTAACAGCAACAGTAGCATTCCTGAATCTTTGGCTTTTTCTGCAAGGTCCAGCCACCATTGAGTCGGTTTCTCTTTCGCCTTTGTATCTCTGTTCTGCTCTTTTTTGTGTATATAGCACATTTTGCAATCCAGAGTACAACGGGAAGTTAACTCGAAAGTTCCTGAAAGTGGTGTTCCTGTTTGGGTTGCTTTATCAAAAAGTCGGGAAATGAAGGCATCATATGTAATTTCCATTTTCATTTCCTTTCTTAATTGCTTTGGTGCGGTACGGTCAAGACCGTACCCTACGATAATACCTTTTCCAATTCTTCTATTGCTCTTTCATCGGGAGTGCATTGGAGCGAAAATACATCGACTTTTTCAAGAAGCTCAATTGCAAAATCTATGCACATTTGTCTTTCTGAAGGTGCCAGAAAATCAAGGTATATGTTGTTTATAACAGCCTGCAGGGCTTCAAACCCCATAAGGCGTTTAACACAATTTTCTTTACCCTGACTTAAAAGAACAATTGCTTTAAGGGGTAAATTGCGTTTTTTGCAAATCCCGCTTGTTCCGCAGAAAGGAACTCCGCCTGCAAAGACTTTTCCCTCTTTTAAATAAATGCCGGCTTTGTCGCCATTTATTACTTCTGCATTTCTGTGAATCCGCCAAAGCTCAGCCTGAGTGCTTTTACCCGTTCCGCAAGGTGCGGTAAAAAGAACCGATGAACCACCGATGTTTATATAAGATGCATGCATCAGAACTGCTTTTTTCGGCAAAAGAAGCTGTGCTAACGGAATCGAACTCCAGAAATAGCGCTCATCTGTAAAAACAGGAAAGCTATGATGCGTGAACCACACCTGACAATCCGAACTGTTTATGTACTTGTATTCTGCAAGGACACCCTCCGAAATTCCCATATCTCTTTTGCGGAAAATTTCACCATTTTGAATGTAAACGGAAAACTCGCCTTGTTCACCGCAAAAAACTCCGGAAATTTCAGGAAGCTTTTCGCCTACTTGACAAACAACTGAAATATCAGCAACGGCTTCGTTTGACTCAAACAAACGCCAATCCGCACAGTCATTAGGAAAATCGGGCATTTCAACTCGAATATTTTGTTCACAGATTGTGTAGTTTTTAAACATAATGAGACACTCTACCACTTTAAAGATACACAGTATAAATAATACCCCCAAAAAATTGATTTGTCAAGACCAAAAAAGCTTTTTCAAACACTTTTTTTACGCATTTTTTTAAAAATTTTCGACACATTTTCAAGAATGTGTTTAAACAGCAAAAAATGCATACTTATTATCAAAATCCACTTGCATTCGACAGCGTATTATGATAGTATAAAATATATATTTTATTAAAATACCGTATTATGTCGTTTAGGAGAGATTTTATGCGAATAATGAGAATTTTTGTAACAGTTCTTTTTATTCTTACCTTAATAGCCTTTTTAGGTGTCTTTTTTTTCCAAAAGAAAAACGAGGATAACACCATACCTGAAATCACGATAGAAAATGACTTTATTGAGGTAAGTTGTGACGCCACAAATAAAGATTTTCTTAAAGGTGTTACTGCTACCGATGAAAAGGATGGGAATTTAACAGACGAGGTTATTGTTGAATCTGTTTCAGCATTTATTGAGCCGGGTATTTGCAAGGTAAAATACGCAGTTTGCGATAGTGACAACCATGTTGCTCATGCAACGAGAAAAGTCCGCTATATAGATTATGAAGCTCCGAAATTTAAGTTAAAAAACAGTCTGTGTTTCTCCCTTTATGAGAATATGAATCTTTCATCATATGTCAGCGCTGTTGACTGCATTGAGGGGGATATTTCCGAAAATGTTGTTATAACAAGCCCTGATTACACCTCCGCCGTAACAGGTATTTTCACATTAGAGATTTCTGTTGCTAACAAAAAGGGCGATACATCAACCCTTTCTCTTCCGTTGATTATGGAAGACAGAACGCTTTCTGCCCCAACAATCAAGCTTAAGGATTATTTGATATACATCGATAAAAATCAAGAAATTGATTTTGAGGATTATATCGTGGAAGCAACCGATAGAAACGAAAGAGATTTAACCAACAGGGTTGAGATAGATGATAATGTGAACCTCAAAAAAAGCGGTACTTACGTCGTTCATTATTTCGTTACTGACAGTAACGGAGCAGAGGGTCACACTGTTCTCAATGTTGTGGTACAGTAATCATACTAATTCAGGAGAATAAATTTCTATGAATAAAGGCAAAATTTCAATCGATTATTACAGCATTCTGAAAGATTTATTGAGAAATTTTTGGGTAGTTATATTAAGCCTTCTCATAGGCGTTATGGGTATATATATTGCCGAGTGTAGTGTTTACAAGGCTGAATATACCGCAAACGCAACCGTTGTTGTTAATGTGAAAGGCTCTTCAGCAAACAGTTCTTCGTATCGTGTTTCTGCTGAAATGGCTGAGGTTTTCTCAAAGGTCTTTTCCGAGCCTGCTATGAAAAAAGATGCTGCTGAGCATCTTGGTCTTGAAAAATTTGATGGTCGTGTTGCAGCATCTGTTTTAAAAGAGACAAATTTTATAAATATCAGCGTTGTTTCCGATAGCCCCAGAAAATCATATGAGCTTCTTAATGCCATTTTAGAGGTTTATCCCAATATCTCCGAAGAGGTATTTAAAAATGCGGTGATTACCATTTTAAAGCATCCTTCAATGCCCTCTTCTCCATCAAGCGTTGGGTTACAGAACAGCAAAATGAAAGTTTTATTGCTGGCTGCTTTCATAAGTATTAGCGCAATCCTCGCTTTTTCTGTTTTCAGAGACACGGTGAAAAACGAGAAAGAATTTGAAAACAAAATAAACAGTAAGCTTTTAGGGTGTATTCCTTATGAAATTAAGGCTAACTCAATAAAAGAGCTGTTTTCAAAAAAGAAAAAAGGTCTGATTATTGATAACAATGCTTTTATAAGCACAAGTTTTGTTGAGTCGTTCAACAGAATCGTGGCAAAAATTGAACATCACAAATTACGGGATGGTTCAAAGGTTTTTGCTATTACAAGTTTTGCTGAAAACGAAGGAAAATCAACCGTATCTTCTAATCTGGCACTTTCTCTTGCTCGCAAGGGCAACAAAGTTCTTTTAATGGATATGGATGGAAAAAAGCCTGCTATTTATAAACTTTTCAGCTGTTCATATATTGAAAATGCCGAATTGGGCTCGCTTTTAAATGGTGAAATTTCAAGCAACGATTACAAATTAAGACGATACAAAAAAACCAAGCTGTATTTAGCTCTCAACACCCACGCTTACGCTAACAGCCACAAATGGATCGAAAACGGCATGGCTAAAAAAACCATCAAGGCTCTGAAAGGTATGGTGGATTATCTTATAATCGACACTGCGCCTATTTCTGTTGACTCCTCTGTAAATGAAGTTATTAAGCTAGCAGATAAGACAATCCTTGTGGTTAGAACAGACACCATTGAAACTGCTACAATAAACGATGCTGTTTCAACCATTACAGATACCAGCAATAATTTAGCAGGCTGCATTTTGAATCAGACTCCCCCCGATATGCCTATTGCATCATTTACAGGTGCCGGTGATGATTCTAAGCACTTTCGTAAATTCAGATACTATTAAAATTATTTCTACATTGAAATAAAGGAAGATTACAAGAATGAGTATGAACGATAAGGGATTACAATTTAACAAAGAAGATAACATATCCTTTTACTTTAGTGACTTTTGTCGCGGTTTAAAAAAGTTCTGGTGGATTATTGCAATTGTGTGTGTATTATGCTGTACTTTTAATGTTTTCAGATGTCACAAAAACTATACCCCGATGTATAAGGCTACGGCTACTTTCACAGTAAGCACACAAGACAAAGTTACCGCCATAAGCGGAATTTCTTCATATAATTTTTATTATGATGCTTCAACAGCCGCCCAGCTTTCTTCAACATTTCCGGGTATTTTAAGCAGTAATTTGTTGCAAGAAGCTGTGGCAAATGATTTAAATTTGCCTTATTTACCTGTCAGCTTGACAGCATCATCTGTTGCGGGTTCAACTATGTTCACCTTAAATTCCACAGGCAGTGACCCACAGTTAACTTATGATGCGCTTGTCAGCACAATGGAGAATTATCCTGATATTGCAAAATATGTTGTTGGTAACATTAAATTCAACATTATTACAAGTCCCATTTTACCCACAGAACCGTATAATAAGCCTGCTTATTTCAACGAAGTGTTCAAAGGTGTTACCTATGGTTTGGCTATAGGCTTGGTATTTTTACTTTGCTACGCTGCTTTAAGAACTACAATCCGCACCAAAAAGGATATTAAAGCTAATCTTAATATTAGGTGCCTGGGTGTTATTCCACACATTATTCTTAAGAAAAACTCAAAAAAAGAAACGGAGCCCTTGCTTATCAGCGGCAATTTAACTGATGGCAGATTTTCCGATAGTATAAGGTCAATCAGAAGTGTTGTTAAAAATGTCCTGAAAGACAATAAAAAGGTTATTGCGGTTACAAGTACTATTGCAAATGAAGGCAAAACCACTGTTTGTGCAAACATAGCAATATCCTTTGCAGCAATGGGCAAAAAGGTTCTTCTTGTGGACTGCGATTTAAAAACTCCAAGTGTGTTGAAAACACTCGGGGTTAACGAAGATGAGATACATTATTCAACCATTACTGATAAATACAAAATAGCCTATTTGGAGAAACATAAAATTGATGTTATGACTCTTGTTACCGATAACGATACAAATGAATTTGTTAACAGCGGTAATCTGACTGATATATTCTCCTCAGTTAAGGCGGATTATGACTTGATTTTTGTTGATACTCCTCCCTGTAGCATTGTTTCAGATGCTATGTTTGTAGCCCGGGCTTCAGATGGCGTTTTGTATGTGATTTTACAGGATACTGTAAGAATTTCTAAAATCAAGGGTGGGTTGAACTCATTAATGTCAACCGATTCCGAAATTTTAGGTTGCGTTTTAAACGGCGCTCAAACAAGTGTTATGGGCTATGGCTATTACAAGGCTTACAATAAATACGGCTATTACAAGGGCTATGGCAAATATGGTAAGTACAGCAAGTACGGAAAATACAGTAAATATGGTTATTCCGATGGAGCCGAATATGGTTATGGCTTCCATTTTGATGATGAAGATGACAATTCAGTAAATTGATGCCAAAAGATGGTACGTAAAAACAATGGAATTATTGAGGTGCATTATGGAATCAAAGATTAAAAATAATTCTAAACCCGGCTACAATAGTATTTATAACAGAATATTTAAAAGATACTTGGATTTCACAATTGCTCTCATCGCAATTATTGTGTTATTACCTTTAATTTTGCTTTTTTCTTTGGCTGTTCTGATTGATGACGGGTTTCCCATTTTTTACACCCCTTTGAGAGGCGGATATAAAGGAAAACCATTTAAAATTATAAAATATCGTACTATGGTCAGAGATGCCGATAAAATCGGCGGAGGCACAACAGCTCTTAACGACCCGCGAATCACAAAGGTTGGTTCAATTTTGCGTAAGGTCAAAGCAGATGAAATAGTGCAAATTTTTAATGTGTTAAACGGAACAATGAGTTTCGTTGGTCCTCGACCTGAATTACTTCAATACACTGAGCAATACACAGAAGAGGAAAGTGTAATTCTTAAGGTAAGACCCGGAATTACCGATTATAGTTCCTTAGAGTTTATAAATCTTGATGAAATAGTTGGCGGCGAAAATGCTGACGAAATGTATGAAAAATATGTTTTAAAAAGAAAAAACCAACTCAGGATTCAATATGCTGAAGAGGTTTCGCTTAAAACAGACTTTGTTATTTTATTTAAAACCGTTTGGTTCGTTTTAGAAAAATTTATAAGATTTTTTAAAAGCAAGAGGGAAGCGTAAATGGAATATGTAAAACTAAAAAACTCCGATATTTCCGTTTCAAGGCTATGTATGGGCGGATGCCCCATGGGTGGCTATGGTTGGGGCTTTGTAAGCGAAAATGCAGTAATTGCAACCGTTCATCGTGCTATTGACGGTGGCGTAAACTTCTTTGATACTGCTGATACCTATGGTTTAGGGCAATCCGAAAGAACTCTTGCAAAGGCTCTTGAGGGAAGAAGAGAAAAGGTAGTTATCGCAACAAAATTCGGTGTACGTACTGAAAAAGGTAAAACCTTTTATGATAACTCCCCTGAGTATATTGAAAAAGCTTTACACGACAGTCTGAAAAGATTATCAACGGATTACATAGATTTATATCAGATTCATTATCGCGATAACACAACACCATTGGATGCTGTTGTGGAGGTATTGGAGCGAGTCAAGGAACAAGGAAAAATCCGTTGTTACGGTTTATCCAATATCCATGGTGAAGATTTTAAGGAAGTTGAGCCGTTTTTGGGTAAATTTGTTTCTTGTCAAAATGAATACTCCCTCGTTACTCGCGATAATGAGAATGACCTGTTGGTTAATTGCAACGATCTTCAGCTTACACCTATGACATGGGGAAGCTTAGGACAAGGTGTTTTAACAGGAAAATACAATATCAATTCCGGATTCGGCGTCAATGACAGACGCAGCAGAGAGGTTTACACAAATTTTCATGGAGACAAGCTAATAAAAAACATTGAGATAGTTGAAAATATGAAACCTCTGGCTGAAAAATGCGGAGTTTCATTAGCAGCTTTAGCGGTGAGATTTATTCTTGAGCGTATCCCCGATTCAATTGCATTGGTAGGTGCCAAAAATCCAAGCCAGATTGAGGGAACCCTGACCTCTATGGATTTCAGACTTTCAAAAGAAGAGTTGGAATTTTTGGAGAAATTATATACAACCTAAGATGATAAACTGCAATTTTTAAAATTACGTTTTAGGCTTTAAAGTGGTGAAATGATATGAAATACAGTAGCGAACAATTAGCCTGGTTAATTCGCAGACACGCGGTAGAGCTTACACATTTATCCGGAGGCTCCCATATTGGCGCTGTTTTGTCTGTTGCCGATATTATAGGCGTATTGTATGCAGATGTTTTGAATTACGATATAAATAACGCTAAATGGGATGGTCGGGATCGCTTTGTATTAAGCAAAGGTCATGCGGGATTATCTATATATACCGCATTGGCGGAAACAGGCTTTTTTGATAAGAGTGAGCTTGATACTTACTATCAGAACGGAAGCCGACTTTCCGGACATGTTTCCCACTATGTTCCCGGTGTGGATTTTTCTACTGGTTCATTGGGTCACGGTTTATCAGCAGGTGTGGGTATGGCTTATGCCTTAAAAAAGAAAAACAATCCCGCAAAGGTATATGTTGTTCTTGGTGATGGCGAGTGTGACGAAGGTTCCGTCTGGGAAGCTATGCTTTTCGCTAACCACTATAATTTAGATAATATTGTAGCAATTGTTGACCATAACAAAATGCAAAGCATGGATTTTTGCGAAAAAACAATATCCAAAGAATCCTTAGTTGATAAATGGAAAGCTTTCGGTTGGAATGTTATTGATATTGATGGTAATGACCATCAACAGTTAAAGACAGCTTTTTCTAATACCTCCTCAAACAACAAACCAACGGTAATTATCGCAAACACAGTAAAAGGATGCGGAATTCCCTTTATGGAAAACGATATTTTATGGCATTACAGATTCCCCCACGATGGTTGGGAGTATGATACTGCTGTGAATGAGCTTCACAAAAACAAGCCGGATGGCGTTGAGGATACATATACTCCTGATGGTATAAAAAATCCTGTTATGCCAACAGAAAATGATGATATATATAACGACCATACAACTTCTGCTACTTGGAAGCCGACATGGATGAACGAAAGGAAGGAAAACTAAATGCGCGATACATTTGTTAAAACCCTTTGTTCTATATGCGAAACTAATAAAGATATTGAGCTTATTACAGGCGATTTGGGATTTGGCGTATTAAAGCCATTCTTTGAGAAATTCCCTGATCAGTTTACAAATGCAGGTATAGCGGAGCAGAATATGACATCTGTGGCTGCGGGAATGGCACTTGAAGGGAAAACAGTTTTTACATATTCAATAGGCAATTTTCCTACCTTGCGTTGCCTTGAACAAATCAGAAATGACTGCGCATATCACAACGCTAATGTTAAAATCGTGTGCGTTGGTGGTGGCTTTGTTTATGGTTCTCTCGGTATGAGTCACCACGCAACAGAAGATATTTCTGTGATGCGTTCAATCCCCAATGTTGCAGTTTTTTGTCCCGGTGATGCTATGGAAGCGGCAGCTGTTACAAAAGCTATTGCTAAATATCCCGGAACCTGTTATTTAAGATTGGGCAGAGGCGGAGAGAAACCTATTCACAAAAGCCTTGAAAACTATGAAATAGGCAAAGCTATACCTATTAAAGAAGGTAGATATGTTGCCATATTAACTACCGGTGCGATATACGAAGAGATTGATAAGGCATTAGAAATTTTAGCAGAAAATGGTATAACACCATCGGTTTACTCTTTCCCAACAGTTAAGCCCATTGATAAAGAGACTATAAAAAAATGCGCAGAGTCACACACAATAATTGTAACCTGCGAAGAAAATAATATTATGGGTGGCTTTGGTAGTGCTGTCAGTGAGGTTATGGCTGATAACGGACTAAACAGCAGACTCATAAGAATCGGCATAGACGATACATTTTGTGGTATCGTTGGCGACCAGTCATATCTTCGCGATATTTACGGAATTAGCGGAAAGAAAATTGCTGAAAAAATAATCGAGGCGATAAAATAAATGAAGAAGATATTATTAACCTGTACAGATTTAATGGCGATTCAGTTTTTTACTGAACACATTAAGTTTTGGCACGAAAAAGGTTATTGTGTTGATTTGGTCTGCTCACCGGTTGGCGGAAGAGTTAATGAATTGGTTGAGTTTTTTACTAGTATTGAAAACGGCTCAATCAGAACAGTAGCTTTAAACAGAAGCCCTTTTAAAATATCTAATCTGAAGGGTTACCTTCAATTAATAAAAATTGCCAAAAAAGACCATTATGATATTGTTGTTACCAATGAACCTGTGATGGGTCTTTTAACACGATTAGCCTTTGCAAATAAAAAGGGAACAAAAGTTACCTATATTGCCCACGGCTTTCATTTTTATAAAGGAGGCTCAAAGCTCAACAATTTAATATATAAGACTATTGAGAGCTTTGCCGCCCACTTTACAGACGCTCTTGTAACAATAAATAAAGAAGATTTTGAGGCTGCAAAAGAGTTAAAATTAAAGAAAAACGGAACAATCCAATATATACCTGGTATAGGGGTAAATACTTCAAAATTTTACAAAGCATCAAAAGAGGATTACATAGAAATCCGTAAAGAGCTTGAGCTATCCGATGATGATTTTGTGGTTGCAGTTATCGGGGAATTGAACGACAACAAAAACCAAGAGGCTATTATCAGAGCTATTGCCTCGCTTAAAAGTGAATGCCCAAAATTAAAGGCAGTGTTTATGGGCAAAGGCGAAAAAGCAGGGTATCTTAAGCATTTATGTAGTGAATTAAATATTGATGACAGAATTTATTTTTTAGGATACAGGCACGATGTGAATAGAGTTTTATCTGTTTGCAATTTAGGTGCTTCTGCAAGCTTCAGAGAAGGCTTAGGCTTAAATATAATAGAAGAAATGGCGTCCGGGTTACCAATTGTTGCTTCTGAAAACAGAGGGCATAGAGATATCGTAACTGAATATAGCGGTATTTTGCTGCAAGAGAACTCGGCAGAAGAATTCGCAAAGGCTTTTTGTGATTTGTATAAAGCTCCTGAAAAATGTGAAACGATTTCAAAAAACAACCTTGAACTTTGTAAGAGGTTTGATATTGATGCTGTAAAAACATTATTATTAAGTATCATTGAAGGTTAAGAATAAAATGAAATATTCAGTAATTATTCCTGCTTATAATTCAGAAAAAACCATAAAAAGGTGTATAGAATCAATCACATTACAAAACCGACCCGATGTGGAGATTATTATTATCAATGATGGCTCAACGGACGAAACTGAGAGTGTTTGCAAAGCTTTACAGACGGAACACAATAACCTTATATACATATACAAGGAAAATGGTGGTGTTTCATCTGCA
Source organism: Acutalibacteraceae bacterium (assembly GCA_045577815.1). Classification (GTDB taxonomy): domain Bacteria; phylum Bacillota; class Clostridia; order Oscillospirales; family Acutalibacteraceae; genus DTU089. The sequence goes on along the minus strand of JAZNJB010000050.1, from coordinate 42,732 downwards.
AGGAATTTAGGGCTTTCGGTAGCAAATGGTGATTTTGTTATTTTTGTTGATAGCGATGACTACGTTGATAATAAATGCTTTGATACTATTGATAAATATACCGGAAGTAATGCAGATTTTTATCAATTCGGTTTTTCAATTGTAGCTAATGAGCTTGTTAAAGAAACGCGAGCCTTCGCTGAATGTTCTGTAAGCACTTTCAGTGAGAAAGAAACTTTTATTAGCGAGGGCGTAGTTTCACGATCAATTAATTCCCCTTGTGGGAAAATATACAAAAGAAAAATTATAGATGACAAAAATTTAAGATTTTACGAGGGCCTAAGTACAGGTGAGGATTTAACATTTGTTTTCACTTTCTTGCTTTCCGCCAATAAAATCGAAAGATTAACTGACATAATATATTTTGCAGATATTGGTAACGAAGACTCTCTTTCCAGAAAACACAGAGAAAATCTTTCAGAACAATTAATCTGCGTTTACGATAGTATGGTTAAGGCTTTGCATAAAAGCAAGATAGAAAGTGAACTCATAAATCAGTCTTTGGCTTGGCTTTTTTATAGAAATGCCTATTCTGTGGCAAAAGATATTTCAAAAAGCAAATTAGGTTTTCTCGAACGCAGAAAAAAACTGAAAGCTATGTGCAGCTTGTTTAATAGCAAAAAAGTTACTCCTATAGGTTTTAAATGTAAAATAATCGCAATTCCTATAGAATTAAAGCTTATTGGATTAATAGACATAGCTTTGCAAGCAATTAATAAATTGAAATAACTAGGAATTATTATGAGAGTTTTGGAAATTGCAGCTTCTTTAAAAATAGGCGGAGCTGAAAAAATAGCACGAGATATAGGCTATTACAGTAATTCTGATTTTTATCAAATAGACTATGTTGTTTTTGGTGATGAAATAGGCGAATATGAAAATGAATTACAGAAAAAAGGCTGTAATATTTATCATCTGCCCCAACCCGCATCAAGCTACACAAATTATCTAAAAGAACTTTACAAATTAATTAAGGTCAATGGATATCAAGTTGTTCATGCCCATACAATGTTTAATTCAGGTTGGGTAATGCTTATGGCAAAAATATGCGGAGTTCCCACAAGAATTTCGCATTCCCATAGTGTGGATGATCAACCTGATAAGAGTCCCATTCAAAGATTGTATGAAAAAGTGATGCAACTGATAATAGTAAGCTGTTCAACGCATTATGTGGGTTGTGGTGTTAAAGCAGGTGAAATTCTTTTTGGTAGAAATCGATATCATAAGAAGGGTGTCACTATTCTTAATGGTATAGACACAAAAAAATTTGCTTACAGTGAAATTAACCGTGAAGAAGCAAGAAAAAAGCTTAAACTCACAAATAACTTTGTTATCGGTCATGTAGGGCATTTAGCAAAGGTCAAAAACCAAAGCTTTTTAATAAACCTAATGCCTGAAATACTTAAAAATAACAAAAATGCTAAGCTTCTCCTTTTAGGTGAAGGTGAAGATAGGCAAAAACTTGAAAAACAGATAATTGACCTTGATTTATCACAAAATATAATAATGACCGGCAATGTTACGGATGTACATAAATATTTAAGTGCAATGGATGCTTTTGTGTTCCCCTCGTTGTACGAAGGTATGCCTCTTTCGGTTATCGAGGTACAAGCTAACGGTTTGCCATGTGTGATGAGTGACAGCGTCCCTCAGGACGTAGTATTAACTGATTTGATAAGAAGATTATCATTAAAAGAATCGGAGGATGTATGGGTTCAAGCTATCTGTGATTCAGAAAGATGTGCACCCCATACATATGAAGAAAAAATCAAAAATTTAGGATTAGACAGCGAAAAAATGGTGAATAAGATTTTGGAGCTTTATTGCGAGAAATTAGTATGATTAAAATTTTGTTTTTTATTGAAACCTTATCCGGTGGCGGAGCAGAAAAGGTGCTTCAAAACCTTGTTAATAATATGGATAATGATAAATTTGATATTACAGTCCAAACTGTCTGGAAGGAAAATCCTGAAGGATATTTAAGCAATAATATCAAATACAAATACATATATCCTTGTTTTTCAAAATTCAACAATTACAAATACAGACTTGGTGTTTTGTTAAAAACACTTTATCCGTTACATATTAAGGATAATTATGATATAGAGGTTGCATACCTTGAATGTGGTGCTACAAAGGTTATTTCAACCTCAAATAATAAAAAAGCTAAAAAAATCGCCTGGGTCCATTGCAATTTATCAAAAAAAATCAGCAATATAAACGAATTCAAGAAAAAAAGTGTAAATTGGTATAAAAAGTTTGATAAGGTTGTTTGTGTTTCTCGGGATGTAGAAAAAAGCTTTAAAGGTATATACTCAAATGAGTTTGATACTGAAGTTATCTACAATGTTATAGATGATTACAGTATTAGGAAAAAGGCCAATGAAAATTTTGAGGATTATTCTTTTGATGAAAAAATCCCCACAATTGTTTCTGTCGGCAGACTTTCTGTAGAAAAAAGATTTGACCGACTCATTGAAGTTCACAAAATCCTTTTAGACGATGGCTTTTTAAATAATCTTTTAATAATCGGTGAGGGCAGCGAAAGAGAAAGACTTGAGCAGCTTATCAAAGACTCCGGCGTACAAGAAACAGTTACTCTTTTGGGTTTTAAGAGTAACCCCTATCCCTATATTAAAAAAGCAGATATATTAGCCTGCTCGTCAGATTATGAAGGCTTTTCTTCATTTGTTGCCGAAGGACTTATACTAGGCAAAGCAATTGCTACAACTAACTGCGGTGGCATGGAGGAGCTTTTAGGTAGCTCTCAATACGGAATAATAACTGATTGTGATGAAAAATCATTATCAGAAGGAATAAAAAAGCTTTTAGCTGATACCAGCTTAAAAGAAGAATATGAACGAAAGGCTATAGAAAGAGGCAAAAACTTTTCTATTTCAGCTTCGGTTAAAGAAGCTGAAGATTTCTTTATTTCTATAAAATAACTACTGAAAGGAGACAGCATGGAAAGCTTAGAGTACTATTTACTTTTAGTTGCAATTATGGCTTTAGGTGTTTTAATGCCACAAGGTGCAAAAGACCGAAAGCAATACATTGTAGTAATGGCTGTTCTCCATTCGCTTTTGTCAGGATTAAGACATCAATATCTGACCGGCGATATGCAAAGCTACTGTTATAAATATTGGCGAACGTTAAACGAGGGTTGGTTTAGCGACGAGATTTTTCAAGAGGGCAGAAACTTCGGCTTTAACTGGCTTTTGAAATTCTTTTCAACCCTGTCCGACGGCGAATTTCAAGTGTTTCTTATTGCAGTTGCCATATTTATTGAGGCTGTGGTAGCTTATTTAATTTATAAATACTCCCCTCTTCCGTGGCTCAGCTTTCTGGTATGGAACTGCATGGGATTTTATACTTTTGGATTTAGTGCAATTAAGCAATCAATAGCTATGGGGCTTATAATGATAGCATTTGTTGGTATTATGGAGGAAAAGCCAAAGCAGTTCCTGGTATTTACAATATTGGCCGGCTTTGTTCATACTCCTGCACTCATATTTCTGCCGGCATATTTTTTATCAAAGCAAAAATTCAATTTGCAGACACTGATTATATATATTTGTGGTGCAATAGCTATTTTTCTTAATAGAAACCAGATAGTAAAGCTGATGCAGGCTTTTTATTATGAAGAAGAAATTATTGGCAATAGTGCTGATTTAGGCGGACGATTCTTTTTAATACTTCTGTTTATAATAGCAGGATTCGCCTTAAAAGGCTTTAATGGTAAGTATTTTTCAAAGGTTGCCAATTTAATTGTTGCAGCAGCAGTTTTGCAAATGTTTTCAGGCTTCGATAATGTTTTTACAAGGCTTACAGATTACTATTTACAGTTTCTTATTATTTTTATTCCTCTTTCATTTTCGGACTATAAGGACGAAAAACTTAAAGGGGTTGGTGAGGGTATCAGTTTAGATATTTCTCCAAAGCAAAGATTTTTGATTATAATTTTTATATCTGTCTTCCTTATCTGGTTTTATAATAGGAGCTATATTGATATAGATATTATTATATATGATGACTACACAAACTATAGATTTTTCTGGGAGGATTGGGGAATTGAGATTAATTAGCGTAATAATCCCTGCGTTTAATTGTGAAAAAAGTATTAAACGCACTGTTGACAGTATAATTTCTTCCGGTTTAAAAGATTATGAAATAGTAATAGTTAATGATGGTTCAACGGATAATACAGCATCAGTTTGCAATAGCCTTTGCTCCCAATATAGCTTTATTAAATATTCGGAGCAAGAAAACAGCGGTGTTTCAACAGCGAGGAATACGGGTATAAATATTGCAACAGGTGAATATATTCTGTTTTTTGATGCAGATGATACTGCCAAGGAAAATGGTTTTTCGGAATGTGTCGATATAATTGAAAGTGAAAAACCAGATATTCTTGTTTTTGGTATGAGCTTTGATTATTACAAAAACGGCAAGATTTACAGAAGGGATAAAATGATTCCCGAGCAGACCGGAATGATCAATAAAACCAAAATCAAAGCGGAGTTTGAAAGTTTATATAACACAAACTCTCTTACACCGGTATGGAACAAAATTTACAAAAGAGCTTTGATTAGCAATAACAACATCTTATTTAATACCAATTACTTTTTAATGGAGGATTTTTTGTTCTCCATGGAATGTTTAAAGGTTTGTGAAAATATGTACTGCTTGCCGAAAGCCTTGTATCATTACAAGCAGTCTGAAAACGAGAAAAATGCCTTTAACAGATTGAAAAGAATAGATGATTTGTGTGAATATGTTTTACCATTTAAAACAGCTATTAATGAATTAGCTGTAGGCGAAACAGTAGACATTGTATTTAATAATTTCTTTTTTATGCTCCTTTCACAAAAGATGTATTATGCGAAAGGAACGGAAATAAAAAAGCTTATAGAGGATTTAAATAATAATAAGTTTTTTAATGAAATCAAACAAGGTGAAACCCCTGCGGGATATATAAGCTTTTTAAAGGATATTGAAGAATCCCGATCTTTAAAAATAAGACTGTTAAATTTAAAAACCCAGGCAAGGCATAAGGTTGCTGTTTTCGTAAAAAGTATAGTAAAAAGATAAGAGGATAGTAATGAAGCAAAGAAATGTAGGAATAGATATTCTTCGTATTGTATCAATGTTTTTTATTATTATAGGTCACATATTGATGCAGGGCGGTGTTTTGTCAGCTTTTTGTAACGAGGGACTACAAGTTGGTTACTATTTTTTCAATACAATCTATGTTCTTGCTTATTGTGGTGTAAACTGCTTTGCTCTTGTCAGCGGTTATGTAGGTTGGCAAAACACCTTCAAATTAGAAAAAATCATTAAGCTATGGGCAAATGTTGTTTTTTGGTCTGTAGGAGTATCGCTGATTTTATTTATTTATAACAGGGACTTTTTCTCTGTGAAGGAAGCTGTGTCAATGTTCCTTCCTTTGGTAAGAGGGCGTTATTGGTTTTTTAACGCGTATTTTGTGATGTTTATGTTCAGTCCTTTATTAAATCACCTTATACGAACATTACCCAAAAAAACATTTCAATATTTTCTTTTAGCAGTAGCCTTCGTTTTTTGCATTGTTCCTTTTTTAGCTTTAGGAAATGATGTTTTGAGAATTCAAAACGGCTTTGAGTTTTCCTGGCTTATGGTTATGTATCTGGTTGGCGGATTTTTTTCCAAATACCCTGTAACAATTAAAAAACCGTATAAATGCATCGTTGTATATCTCAGCTTTGCTTTGCTAAATTTAATTTATAAATATATTATTGAGCTTGTAACAACCAAGCTATTTGGCGCTCACTCATACGGCGATCTTTTTATGTCATACACATCACCTGTTGCAGTAGGTGAGGCGGTTTGCTTGTTGCTTTGTTTCAGTAACCTTAAGCTGAACAATAAAAAGCTTGTAAAAGTAATCAGTTTTATTACACCTGCTATTTTTTCTGTTTATGTGATTCATGTGCATCCTTTAGTTTTCTGGAAAATTTTAAGTAATGCTTTTATAGGTTTAACAGAATATAATTTGTTGGTATCATTTATATTGATAATATCAATAGCTCTTGCGATTTTTATAGGCTGTATTGCGTTAGATTACATAAGAATATTTATATTCAAGCTTTTCAAGGTTGATTATTATTGTGGCGCATTTTGTGAATTTGTAAAACGAAAAACAAATAAAATAAGAGGTTTGTTATGGGAATAGATTTCGTTATTCTTTGGGTTGACGGTAACGACCCCAAATGGCAAAGTGAAAAATCTGAATATAATTCCAATATAAATGACGACAGCAACACTGCAAGCCGTTATCGTGATTGGGGTCTTCTCCCCTATTGGTTCCGCGGTGTTGAAAAATTCACTCCGTGGGTTAATAAAATTCATTTTGTTACATGGGGACACCTACCTGAATTTTTAAATTTAAACAATCCAAAGCTTAACATTGTAAAACACACAGATTTTATTCCGACAGAATATCTTCCTACCTTCAGCTCCCATGCAATTGAACTGAATATTCATCGCATACCGGGACTTTCAGAAAATTTCGTGTATTTTAATGACGATATGTTTATTATTCGGGCTATGGATGAAAAGGCGTTTTTTAACGAAAATCTTCCCTGCACATATGGTGGCGAGGTGCCTATGGCGTTTAAGGGGGATACGGGCATCTGGCAGCATGCGGCAGTTAATAATATGGGTGTTATTAACGACCATTTCAGTAAAAAAGAGCAATTAAAAGCTTTCAAGAAAAAGTATATTAGTTCAAGCTACAGATGGCAGGATAATGTGAGAACCTTTGTTGCGGGGAAATTTTTTCCTGATTACTTTTTAGGCTTTAAAAATCTTCACGCTCCCGGAGCGTATTTAAAAACCACCTTTGAAGAGGTGTGGGAAGCAGAAAAAGATTTGCTCAATAAAACGAGTTTACACAAATTCCGCTCTGCAGATGATGTTAACCAGTGGGTTATGCTATGGTGGCAAATAGCAAGTGGATGCTTTAGCCCATATAATACAGATAACCTTGTTTGCTCTGTTAATGAAAACACAGCTGATTTTGTGTGCAGCGCAATTAAAAACCAAAATAATGATATGATATGTGTGAATGATGGTGCAAATGAAAGTGATTTTAAGAACCTTTCAGAAGAATTAAAATCAGCATTCCAGTCTATTTTACCGGAGAAGAGTAGCTTTGAAAAATAAGAAGAAAATTATTTTTGTAAGTCAAGCCTTGTGGATTGGCGGGATAGAGACCGCTCTTGTTAACCTTATTAATAAGCTTGATTACGATAAATATGATGTAACCTGCCTTATTACACAAAATTACCTTGATATGGCAGAGAGGCTCACAAAAAACTGCAGACTTATTGTGGCAGACAGGCATAGCCTTGTTACATTTACAAATCCATACAAATTTGAAAAGCTGTATAAGATATTGGAAGAACCGCAAGGTGCCACTAAGTTTCGTCGCCTTATCTGGCATGTGCTGAATATTTTATTTAAAGCCTTAGAAACTCATCTCTACTCGGGCTACATAAAAGAACAACTGAAGGATGAAAGCTTTGATACTGCCATTATTTATAGCGACAGAGTTTCGGAAATAGCAGTAAAAGCTATAAATGCGAAAAAGTTTTTAATGTTTTACCACCATGGCGGAATGCGAAAGGAATATCACGACCGCTATGGTTATAAAAAAAGCGAAAAAATAATTGCGGTATCAGATAATATTGCCCAAAAATTGAAATCATACAGAAAAAAATACGCTAACAAGATTGTTGCGGTTAATAATGTTATAGATATAAATTCAATTATAGAAAAAAGCAAAGAACCTATTGAAGAAGGTCTTTTTGAGGAAAACAACTTCAATATAGTTTCTTGTGGAAGATTAGCAAAAGAAAAAGGCTTCGATTTAGCTGTTGAGGCTTGCAGATTATTAGTGGAAAACAATCATAAAAATATAAATTGGGTTTTTGTTGGTGATGGACCAGAAAGAGAGAACATCGAAAAGCAAATAGCCTTATATGGTTTAGAAAATCATATTAAATTAATTGGAATGAAGAAAAATCCATATCCCTATATTGCAAGGTCGGATTTATTTGTTCAACCAAGTATAGTTGAGTCCTTTGGTTTGACTATTGCAGAAGCAATGGTTTTAGGTATCCCGATTTTATCAACTCAGACTGATGGAGCGAAAGAAATTTTTGAAGTTAAAGATGCTGGTCTCCTATGCAAAGTTTCCGGTCAAGATATTTTTAAAGGCATACTGACATTAAAAAACGAAAGACCAAAATATAGTGATGCGAGTTTTATTTTTCGTGAAAAAAATATTAATATTATTGAATTATTGGAAAAAATGTTTTAGCAGGTGAAAAAATGAATCAAAAAAGAACAATAATGTATGCCCATGGTTCTGCATACAATCACGGTTGCGAAGCAATAGTTCGCTCAACTGTTGATTTACTTTCTTTAGAAAAAGAAAAGACATTACTATTTTCAAATAATATTCAAGGCGATTTAGACTATAAGCTTAGTGATATAGTAACGGTTGAGCAGATTAACGAAACCCCTGTTGAACATAACTCCTCCTTAGGAATTATTTACAGAGCTTGCTCGCATCTGTATAGCGACCACGAAAAAATGTATTACAGATTTTTTGGTAAAAAAAGATTCGAGTATATGTATAACAAAGGGGAGGTCGCTCTCTCCATTGGTGGAGATAACTATTGCTATCCAAGCGCAATAGAGGCATTGTGTACAAGGAATTATTGGCTTAATAAAAAAGGAACAAAAACAATTTTATGGGGTGCAACACTTTCTGAGAGATTTATGACACCTGATGTTATAGAGGATTTGAACAGATATTCTTTAATTTGCGTAAGGGAAAGTGATTCCCTTGAATTATTGAAAAAACACTCTGTCAAAGCCAAAACTATTCTCTCTCCTGATCCTGCATTTGCCTTAAACCCGCAAGAAACAGAATGGAAAAATTGTAATAAAGAAATAGTAGGTATCAATATAAGTCCGTTTGTTTTTAATTGTTCTGAAAATGATATGGGACTAAAAAACTATATTGCAATGATAAATTGGATTTTAGCAGAATCAGATTTTGATATAGCTCTGATACCACACGTTGTTTTCCCAAACACAGATAATAATGATATACTCCTTGCAACTAAATTGAAAAATTTGTTTATTGATGAGCCAAGGGTTTTTGTTGTAAGTGATGGATATAATTGTTGCCAACTAAAGTCCTTGATTGCAAAGTGCAGAATATTTGTTGGTGCAAGGACACATGCTACAATTGCAGCATATTCAACAGGTGTGCCCACACTCGTAGTCGGGTATTCCGAAAAATCTTTAGGTATCGCTAAAGATTTATTCGGTACGGCAGAAGGATATGTTTGCAGTGTTCAGAATATGGAAAAAGAAACTCAGCTTTTAAATGATTTTAAGAATTTGCTTAATAATGAACAAAGTGTAAGAAACTTTTTGAAAGACAGAATCCCAGAATATGTGGCAGATCACAAGTATTGTGTAGATGCAGTCAAAGAGTTGTTATTCAAATAAGAGGTAAAAATGAAGGTCAACCAACTTAAATCAGGTGTAATTTTATCTTATGCTCAAATGGTTTTATCGAACTTAATAAGTATTATATTCACGCCCATTATTATAAGAATGTTGGGGCAAGATGAGTATGGCATAATGTCGCTTGCCGGTGCCGTAATTGGTTATTTAAGCCTATTGAGTTTAGGCTTAGGTAGCTCTTATAACCATTTTTATCATAAGAGTAAAAAAGAAGCAAATGAAGATGGTATAGCCAAACTGAATGGAATGTATATGACAATTTATAGCGTAATAGCATTAGTCATATTTGTTGTTGGTATGGTTATTGTTTTTAATGCAAGGATCGTTTTGGGTAATGAAATTACAGAGAGCGAATTAGATATAGCTAAAAAGCTTATGTTTATATCTGTTCTTTCTATGGCTATTACATTACCTACTTCTGTATTTGGTTCATATATTTTTGTGCATGAAAGATTTATTTTTTCTCGGGTAGTCGGCATAATTTTTACCATATTAAGTAACGTTGTTAAATTATCCTTGCTTTTTTGGGGCTTCCGTTCGGTTGCAATTACAATAGCGGCATTTGTTTTAACAATAATTAATACATTGGTAACCATTTTTTATTCAGTTAAAGTGTTAAAGTTCAAATTCTGTTTTAGTGGCTTTCAGCTCTCTATGCTGAAAAGTATGTTTACTTTTTCTTTTTTCATTTTTTTAAACCAAATTGTTGACCAAATAAATTGGAGTATAGATAAATACATAATTGCTCGGTTTTATGGTGCGGCATCCGTAGCAGTATATTCAATTGGCGCTTCTTTAAACAATTATTATGTTACTATTTCTTCTACAATCTCAAGCGTTTTTTCCCCAAGAATAAACAAAATGGTTTCTGCAGAAACAGACGACAAAAGCTTAACAGATTTGATGATTAAGGTGGGAAGAATACAGTTTTTAGTTTTGTCATTGATTTTTTCAGGGCTTGTCTTTTTTGGCGAATATTTTATAGTTGGATACTATGCAGGAGCCGGATATAAGGAAGCATATTCAGTCGTCTTGATTTTGTGTGCACCTGTAACTATTCCGTTAATTCAAAATGTGGGTATAGAAATCCAAAGAGCAAAAAACAAGCACAAGTTTCGCTCTGTAATATATGTGATAATGGCATTTTTCAATCTTGGAATAAGCATACCCTTGTGTAAGCGCTTTGGAATAATCGGTTGTGCAATCGGTACTGCAATAGGCATCACCCTTGCGAATATTATAATTATGAACATTTATTATCACAAAAAACTCGGTTTAAATATGATCAGTTTTTGGAAAAATATTTTCCAAATTTTACCATCAGAGATAATCCCTGTTTTGTTTGGTATTATTATACTTAAGGTTGTAAAAATAGATACCTTGCCGAAATTTTTGATTTTCGGGGCATTGTATGTGCTTGGTTTTTTTGCTTCTGTTTGGTTTTTTGGTATGAACAATTTCGAAAAAAAATTAATAAAAGAACCTGTAAGCCGTATTTATAAAAAGCTTTTCAGAAAGGATGTAAAAAGGTAATGCTTCCTGATATTGATTGCGTTGGTTGTGGTGCTTGTGCCAACGCTTGCCCCCAAAATTGCTTGAATATGGTTGCTGATAAGGATGGCTTTTTGCACCCTGAAATCCAAAAGAATATTTGTGTGAATTGCGGTGCATGTAAAAGGGTTTGCCCTGTAATAAACGAAAACCCAAAAGGAAAATATCCTGTACAGACATACGCTGTTTATTCTAAAGATGAAACTGTGCGCATCAGTAGCTCCTCCGGTGGCTTATTTTATACAGTAGCGAAATATATTATAGAAAATGGCGGTATTGTGTATGGTGCAACTTTTGATGAGAATTTGTATTTAAGTCACAAGGGGGTAGATTCAGTAGAAGATTTGTACTTGCTTCAAGGCTCTAAATATATTCAAAGCGATACAAAGCTTTGTTTCAGAGAAATTAAAACACACTTAGCTACAAACAGACCAGTTTTGTTTTGTGGCACACCTTGTCAGGTAGAGGGTTTGTTACGCTACTTGAAAAAGCCTTGTGAAAATTTATTTGCCATTGATTTTATTTGTCACGGAGTGCCTTCACCAAAGGCTTGGCAAGAATATATAAAGCATCAGGAAAAAGATTTTTCTTCAAAAGCTTGTGCTGCCTCTTTCAGAGATAAAACAAATGGTTGGCTCTCGTTTTCTTCTAGATTAAAATTTGTAAACAATACAGAATATCTGGAGGTTCACCATAAAGATTCGTATATGAAAGCCTTTTTGCAAAATATATCATTAAGAAAAAGCTGCTATCATTGTAAATTTAAAAGTGTGAACAGAAATAGCGATATTACAATGGGCGACCTTTGGGGGATAAAAAATATTTTACCCCTTATAACCGACAATAAAGGTGTTTCCGTAGCTTTCAATCAATCAGAAAAAGGAAAATATCTTTTGGAACAGATTAAAGACTACCTGTGGCTACAAGAAATACCTCCCGATTTAGCTATCGCAAATAACAGTGCCATGGTTAAATCCGTTTATGAGCACAATTTCAGAGATTATTTTTTTACAAATTTAGGGAAACAAGACTTTGAAAGGTTAGTAGAAGCTTGTTTAAATCCATCATATTATGTGCGATTAATAAGAAAAATTAATTGCCATAAAACGAAGTAGCATTAAGAAACTAGTATAATAACTGTTATTATTGGAGAAAAATATGACAAAAGGATTTATAACTGTTGCAACGGGTAACGAGATATATTATAAAATGGCAGTCAATTTACTGCATTCATATAAGTATTGTTCAGCATCACCCTTACCATTTGCGATAATTGCAGATGAGCATAATGAATTCACAAAAGAATTTGATGATGTGCGCATTTTTAATGAAGCAAAGTGTAATTATCTTGATAAGTTAGAAATGTATGACTATCTTCCCTATGATATAAATATTTTCATTGATGCAGACTGCCTTGTATACAGAGATACAAACAGGCTCTTTGATATATTTGAAAAAGCTGATGACTTTTCCTGCTTCGGTCGCGTTTTGCCACTTGATGATAAAACCGGTTGGTTTGAGTATGATAATTTAAAAGATAATATGAAGTCTCAAATCGACTATGTAGTAGGTTTGCATGGTGGCATTTACTATATGAGAAAAACGGACTTGTGTAAAAAAGTCTTTGATAGTGCAAAAGAATTTTCTAAAGATTATTATTCTTATGGATTTAAAGGTAAATTTACAAATCCCGGCGATGAGCCTCTTATTGCTTTGAGTATGGCTGTTAATAAATGTAAACCTATAAAGCACGATTTTTCAGCAATTTTCTGTTATTGGGAATGTGAGAATAGTACAAAGCTAAGTTTCCAGAACAACTCGGCATATGTAGTCCCTAAAAATATTTATACAGATATTATGCATTGGGGAACGAGATTTACCCAAACTCCGATTTATTTAAAACAAATTAGTGCTTTGAATTTATTAAGAGAAAACAAATCAGGCTTTATATTGGCTTTATCTGATTTTAAATATAACATTATTATTTTTTATAATCGCGTATTAAATTTTGCTAAAAGGGTGTGTAATAAAATTAAACGTATCCTAAAGAAACAATGATGCTAATTAGACAACTTTTGAAGGAGCTTAATATGGCAAAAAGTAAACTTATTCAAAGACAATATCACCTTGATTACCTTAGGGTATTTGCCTCTGTAGCTATAATCTTACTTCATGTAACTGCGCAGGAGATGTCCAATATTGAGGTGGCTAGTAAGGCATGGAATATTTACAATATTTGTAATAGCGCAACAAGATGGGGTGTTCCGGTTTTTGTAATGATGAGCGGTGCCCTTTTCTTGCCAAGAGAAATTCCAACAAAAATACTTTATAAAAAATACATATCCCGTATGGTAATTGCCTATGTTGTTTGGTCCTTATTTTATGCATTTAGTGATGCATTAGGCAGTACAATCTTCGTGGAGGGATACCATACAACCATTATTGAAATTATCGGAAACTTTATTTCAGGTGCGGTTCACCTTTGGTTTTTACCTATGATTATTGGGCTTTATATGTGTATTCCGCTTATAAAGAAGTTTACTGAAAATGATACATTAATCAAATATTTTTTGCTTTTGTCACTAATTTTCTGGTTTTTCAAAGCACAATTTTCTTTAGTTACTAATAATTTCTTAAGCGGAAATGCACAAAAAATACTTGAAAATTTTAATACAGTTTTCGGGAGTTTTAGCATAAATCTTGTAACCGGTTTTGTGGTTTATTTCATACTGGGCTTTTACATAAATAAAACGGAAATCAGTAAGAAGCAAAGATCAAGTATATATATTCTTGGTTTAGTAGGTTTGGCATTAACAATAATGCTCAATTATTTAGCCTCCAAAAATGCAGGTAAATCCTTAGAAGCATTCTATGGCGCATCCACTGTAAATGTGCTTTTAATGTCAGTAGCTGTATTTATATGGTTCAAATATAACGCAAAAGGTACTGAAAAGCTTAATAAAATTATACTGAAACTTTCCGAATATAGTTTCGGGGCATTCCTTGTGCATATATTTATTCTACAGGTTTTAAAAGCTGTAGGTTTTTCAAGTGAAACAGTCCATCCTGTTTTTTCTGTACCTGCAACATTAATTATTGCCACAGTTGTATCTTATTTAATTTCATTCATTTTAAACAAAGTGCCCGTAATAAAGAAACACATAGTTTAAAAACAACCACTTTCTAAAAGGTGATGATAATGAAAATAAAAAACAAACCATGGTATAAAGACTATATGCGCCTGAGGGATAGTAAAAACTTTTCATTTTTCGATTTTATAAAAGATTTTATATTCTATCACAGAGTCAGATATATGGTTTATTTCCGTCTTGCACAGAAAGCAAAATTCAAACCGCTTAAATTATATTATGAGTATAAATTATTCAGGCTTTGCAGAAAATATGGAATTGAAATAAAAACCGACACAAAAATCGGTGAAGGCTTTTGCATGATACACCCTTATAATATTACTGTGTCACCCTTTGCTGTTATAGGCAAAAATGTTAATATGTATAAGGGTTCTACAATAGGCAACAATGTAGGCAACCCCACAGGTGCACCTGTTATCGGTAATTGTGTGCAGATAGGAATAAATGCCACAGTAATAGGCGGTATTACCATAGGTGACGATGTATTAATCGCACCTAATGCATTTGTTAATGAAAATGTACCGAGCAATAGTGTGGTAGTGGGTAACCCTTGTCAAATAATACATAAAGAAAACGCAACTCAGAATTTTATATGGAACAAGATTTAAAGGTTATAAAATGGATCAAAATAAAAACAAACTGAAAAAGATTAAGTTTGTAATATTAGCATTTGTTCTCATCATTACAATTACAGCCACCATATTCAGCAATGTTTGTATTAAGATTTCTGAATACAACATCACCCTTTCGGGCTTATCCGGGCGTGCTAGAGTTGTTGTTCTTTCTGACCTTCACGGCAAGGAATATGGTAAAGAGAACAAACATCTGCTAGCTAAAATAAATGAACAGAAGCCTGATGCAATTTTTGTTGTGGGTGATATGCTCAGTGACAGTGATGTAAAAAACAGCTTTTCTAAAACTATACATCTATTAACTGAACTTTTAGATATTGCTCCTGTGTATTTTTCTTATGGTAATCAAGAAAAGGAATACAGTGGCGATATGATTGACAGATTTATCGATACAATTGCAGAAAATGGTATTATAATTTTAGATGACTCATTTGTAGATTGCGAAATTGGTGGTCAAGAAATTCGGATTGGCGGAACAATGGGACACGCTTTTCCGTTTGGAAGAACAATGGAAGAATTTGAAAATTCAGATGAATATATCTTTTTAAAGGATATGGAAAAAACAGACTTACCCACAATTGTTTTAGCCCATATGCCCGATACATTTATTTTTAATGGTGCACATAATTATTGGAGCAATATAGACCTTGTGGTGAGCGGTCATACCCATGGTGGAGTTGTAAGGCTACCTTTTGTTGGGGGCTTGTATTCACCTATGCAGGGTTTATTCCCTGAATATGATCATGGTTTTTATATGCTCGGAGAAAAAATGATGATGGTAATAACATCAGGACTGTCCGGTTATAAGTTTATTCCAAGATTCTTTAATTTACCCGAAATATGCGTTTTGAATTTAACAAAGAGGTGATTATAAATGACAGAAAATATTGTATTGGAAATTCTTTCTGCATTTATACACAACAGAAAGCCTTGTTTAAATAGCGTTTTGCACGAGGGTAAGGCGTTCTATTTCTTTTATATTCAAGGAATATTGCCTGTTTTAGCCTATATGGATAAAAAATGGGATATTATAAAAGATGAAAATATTAAAAAGAGTCTTGTGGATTGTTATTATCAGACTATTGCTGACAACTGCAATAAAATTAATATGTTTGAAAACCTCTCTCAAAAGCTGAGCGAAAATAAAATTCCTCATATGCCTGTAAAAGGGTGGTATGTGCGCACACTTTACCCTGTTCCTGAGCTTCGCACTTTCGGAGATATTGATATTCTTATAAATAAAAAGGACAGAAAAAAAACAAATATAATATTTACTGAAAACGGTTACAGTATAAAAGATAATTGGGAGCCTACCTATAGCTATGATAAGGGTGCACTCAGATGTGAGGTTCACACCGAGCTTATGGATTCTGATTTAGGAAAAGGCGAACAAGTGATTTCGTACTTTTCTGATGCTTTAAAGACTGCAGAAAAGGATGTTGATGAACGATTTTCACCGGAGAAAGACCTTCACCTTATGTATCTTTTTTGTCATTTAGCAAAGCATTTATATACAGGCGGTGCCGGTATAAGAATGTATATGGATATTGCTTTATTTTTAAAGGCATATGGCAACACGTTGGATTTTGAGAAAATATACAAGGATTCAAAGAAACTTAATTTAGATGTTTTTTTTAAAACAGTTCTTTTAGCTTGTAGAGAATGGTTTGAAATAGATATGCCCTTTGAAATAAATGATATAAAGCAAGATACATTAAATGCTTTGAAAAAATATACTTTTGGGGCAGATTTATTTGGCAAAACAAGAGATAAATCAATAATATCCATAAGAAATGATGAAACAGGCTCTAAAGTAAGTGTTTTAAAGGACACACTCTTTCCCAATGGGGATAAAATAGAAGAGCGATATAAGTTTATTAAAGGCAGAAAATATCTTTTGCCTATGGCATGGGTTGCAAGAAGTGTTGTAAATCTAAAAGAAATACCTCAAAAACTTAAATATATAAAAAAAGTTTCAAATGCAGATATGGATTCAGTTAGTGAATACGATGAATTTATATCAGAAATTGGTTTGTGATAGTTAATACCATTAAAATACAATTGATACGTAGGTGATGAAATGAATATTTTAATTGCGGCGGATTATTCTACTCCCGCAAGCGGTAACTTTATTGGTTCTTTAGTTGATTTGGGTAGAGATTTGAAAAAAGATAATGATAAAATATTCTTCATTTTTCCAGAAGCTCCAAACACCCTGTCAGAGACTTCCTGGGTTCATTGGCTTGAGAATGAGGGTTTTAAAGTATTTCTTACAAAACATAAAAATGGAGAAGAAGCACTGTTTTTTTTGCAAGAAATTATTGATAAAAACCATATTGATATTTTACATTTGCATTTCGGAATGTTTCATAGAATTATTTTGAATAACGCAAAATCACTTGGTGTTAAGATATTTGTGCATGACCATATGGAGTTTAATCCGAAAGTAAGCCTTGTAAAGCAAAAAGCTTACTGCGCATTTACGTCATTAAAATATAGAATAAACAAAATAAGCATCGTATGCGTAAATGAAAGGAAATGTAAATCCTACCTTTTTGCCAAACGCTTTTTTATTCCAAATGGCATTTCCTTCAGTAGAAATGCAGCTACCTTTGCCACAAGGGAAGAGATGCGTAATAAGCTTGGACTTAAAGATAATCAGAAATTCTGTTTGTTTTTAGGTTGGCATTTACATACCAAGGGAATGGATATTGCTTTTAAGGCCGTTGAAAAATTAAGTAAATCAATCCCCGATATAGTTTTAGGTGTTGTTGGTCATAGTGGCTCTCCAAGTGACGATAGTCTGAATTCTATAAAAGTGTTCACAGGTGTTGACCCTCGTAGTTCTTTTATCAAGTTTCTTGAAAGTACTGATGATATATTGGCGTACCATAGGGCTGCAGATGTTTATTTGTCGGCAAGTCGTACAGAATCATTTTCGTATGGTGTGCTTGAGACGATTTCTCAAAACACGCCACTTGTTGTGAGCGACATTCTCGGCACAGCCTGGTCCCATAGCTATAATAAGGCATTTGTTTACCCGACCGAAGATTATAATTTATGTGCAAAAGCTATTGAACAAGCTTTGCAGATTGACAGAAACGCACCATCAAATTCTGATGAATTTATTAAAAAATACAGTATTGAAAATTGGTGCAAGGCAATAAAAGAAGTTTATAAAATCAACTGATATCCTATTTGTAATTTAAATAAACGCAAAGGAAAAGTATATGCTTATTAGTTTTATCGTTCCGGTATATAATACCGAATTATACCTTGAAGAGTGCCTTGATTCTCTTCTCACTCAAAATATTTCTCACGATGAATATGAAATTATTTGTGTAAATGACGGTTCAACGGACGGAAGTTCACAGATTTTACATATGTATGCTTCAAAGCATCACAATATTGTTGTTATAGATAAAGAAAATGGCGGAGTTTCGTCAGCAAGAAACGTTGGTATTGATGTTGCAAAAGGCGATTACATTTGGTTTTTTGATTCCGACGATGTGTTAAAGAGTAATTCATTGCTAAGTCTTAAATCTATCATAACAAAAAATAATTATGACAGAATAAGATTTGGTATGTTCGTATTTAGTGGTGATGCCAGTCATTATGTTGATGACAATGAGCTAAAAATAAATTCCAATGCAACAGACAGCAATGTGTGTTCAAGTTTATTGTCACGTTCTTTTATTTGTGAACATAACTTCAGGTTTAATGCTGATTTAGCTTATTGTGAAGATAGTGTTTTCATGTTCGAAATAAACTCACACAATCCTGCTCTTTTTGTTGTGGACAAACCATTGTATCTTTATAGAAACCGCGAAAACTCTGCTATGACTTCATCTGATATTGTTGCAAATAAAAAGAAAATCAAGTCGCACTTTATTGCTGCAAAAATAATGAAAAATTATTATGAAAATAATGTCGGTAATCCTGTTGCTTCAGCCAACCTTATGATGTCATTTATTTGGAATACCTTGAACTCATCTGTTAAAATGCCTAAATCTGAAAGAAAAGAAATCATTAAAGCAATGAAAAAGAATGGTTTATTTCCCTGTAAAAAACCTGCTGAATGCACTCTTATCAAATCATATCAAACCACAAGAACAGATATATTGGGAAAAATTTTTGATTGGATATATATACATTCACACATACATTTAGGTTATTTTCTGATGTTGCTGTATGAAAAATTTTATAGTTTTTACAGTCATGCAATCAAAAATTAATTTGATTTTATTTGCTTGTCGATGTCATAATTTGACAAGCATATTTTGTGATAAGGAACATAAAGACGTCAGAAAAATCTTTGAAACATAACTTCACAGTATATATTATACGTTTGTGTGGCATTGTTTTTCATTCAACTAAATTTCATCACAAAAAGACCACAAGCTTACTTTTTCCAGTAAGTTTGTAGTCTTTACTTTTTCAAAACTGTTTTTTTACAGACTCATTAATTTATATTATTCCAAAAAACTTCTTGACAACAGGCAGAATGAGGAAATCTGTTTTTCTGAATGCAGTGCTATGACCACCATTTAAAACCATAACCTCTTCTGCGCCTTCAACTGCTTTTGTAATTTTTCTTGAATGCCTGCGTTTTATCATATCAAACTCACCAAAAACATTAAGAAAAGGAACTTTAATTGCAGAAAGCTTTTTATAATTAAGCTTTGGTTGACCTACCATCATACCCTCAATTTCTCTTCGTCTTATCATTTCAGGGTCTTTGGTAAAAGCTGCCTTAATTGCATAAATTTTATGGTCTTTGATGATACCTAACTGGTCACCTGTTTTTGTTCCTCTTGTGTTAAGATTTGAACCAAAAACTGCAAGGCGTTCAACATATTCAGGATAAGTCACCGCAAAGCACATAGCAAGGTTACCACCATCAGAAAAACCACAGAATCCTGCTTTTTCAACACCTAAATAATCAAGCAATGCCTTCAAATCATCGCAGAAAAGCTCAAAGGTCAACTTTTTATTACCCAAGGGTGTGTTACCTGTTCCCCTTGTGGAAAATCTGATTATTTTAAAATGCTCTGAAAGTGGCTTATATAAATCCCCCTCAAAGCAACGATAATCCCCACCGTTACCATTCAACATAACAAGAGCCTTGCCATTTTCGTTACCGCTTACGTGATATTCAAAATCAAGCCCATCGTGGTTAAAAAAACCATAGTCTATAACCTTTACCTCTTCCATACAGCACCTCCGAAATATATAAAATAATAATACTCCATATTTTTTAAAAGTGCAATAGGCGAAAAGAGTTGAATTTCAGGCATACACGAAAAGAGTTGAATTTCAGGCATACGGTGTTCAATTCTTTTCGGCTATAGTTGACGAAAGAGAAAGAATTTAGTAAAATATCTCTTACATTTAGTTTTTACGAGGTCTAAGATGGATTTAAATACATATTTTGCTACATTATGCAGACAATTGGGTGTTCACTTGAAAACCGAAAGCCCGTCAATAAAGGCTTTGGTTACAAATAAAAAGAAAAACAATAAAAATGGTGTTGTTGCCCGGTATAATTTCGGTGAATTTTTTATGGATGTTTATTACATAGAAAATCTCAAGGGCGGTAGTGTTCAGCAGGTTATCTGGCTTTCATTTTTCTTTGACAGAGAGCCATCTATAACCTTTTCTGTTTATGATATTTTATCAGTTACAGACCCCCAAAATTTCAATTGCTATACCTATTCTTTTGTTGACTCCAACGAACTGATCAAAAACTGCTTTGACGAATTAACAGAGCTTTTGCAAAAGCTTATTCCTGCGCTTATAAAAATATCTGAAAACGGTGTTGAAAAGAACAAGCTCATTGATAAGCAAAAGCAAAAAATCAATGCATATTTCGGAGATAACATTATTGAAGCGAGTCAGTTTTTAAATGATTCCGCCGATAAAATCCTCTCAATGATGTTTTACAATTTCTTCCAATATCAGATTGATATTTATCTTTTGGGTTCACCTGCTTTATTTTTTAAAGGCAAAGAGGAAAAAGCACTTAAGAAACTGAAAAAAGCAAAATATCGTTCCCTTTATGAAGATAATCTTCTGACGCACCTTGAAAACGGCGGTAAAGCGCCCGTTCTTTCGGAAGCAGCAGCTACCGCTTCCACAGAAAAAGGCACTGCCAGACAGGGAACTGATAAAAAAGGAACATTAAAAATTCTTTTGTATGCTCTGCTTTTCACTATTCCGATTTCTTTAGTTATGGCTCTTCTGTTTTTGGGATTAACCTATTTAACCGCCACAGACAGTCTTTTCATTTTTGGAATTAAAGAAAATTTAATTTTTATACCTGTTTTCTCAAGTTTACCGGCTATTGCAATTGCATTAAACATTTCTTCAAGAAAAAAAGCAAAAAACAAAAATATTCATATCCCCTCTTTAACACCAAAAGCAAAAAACGCCTTGAAATATTTCACCATTTTAGCAGAAAGCGTAGCTATAATTTCTCTTTTTACCTGTATAAACTCAACCTTAGTGCTTCGCGATAATGAATTCCTTTACACAACAGAGGATTTTCCCCTTTCAAGAACAAGCTGTCAATATAGCTCTGTTGACTATGCAGCAGTTGTTGAGGGATACACATACAAGGGCAAATTTCAGGAAGACCCCCATATTGCTTTTGTGACTAAAAGCGGAACTATTATTGATGTTTATAATTCAACCTTCTTTTCTGCAGATGAATTCAAGGAAGAAGCAGAACACTTTTTAAATGAAAAGGGAATTGAAATAAAAGAGCTTAAAACAATAAACTAAAACAACTCCCCCGTTGATTTTATAAAAATCAACGGGGGGGGAGTTTTATATACCCTTATGCTCTGACCGAATCAAGATATTTTTCGATATATTCCCACAGAAGCTGTTCTGCAAGTGCCATATTCTCTGCATCCAACTCTAAGCCGTGACCCGAGGTTGGATAGGAATTGAACACATGCTCTACTCCATATTCCGTAAGCTTCGCATCCAAATCAACGGCGTTTCTGTGTGGAACAATATCATCCTTTTCACCGTGATTTATAATGGTGGGAACAGTGTTTTCATCTATATAATAAATAGGCGAAACAAATTTCAAGGCATCCTTTGCTTCAGCTCGTGTTGCATAGGTATGTGGATATCCGCTTGCATACCCAAGAATCTCAGCGACAGTTTCTTTATCGCCAATGCCATTATTAGCCTGAAGTTCTTCATTGTAATAATAATATTCATCCGCTAAATCAGCAGGACCGCAATAGCTTGCAACAGCCTTGGGTGGAATTGGTGAACTATCAGCACGGGAATATGCATAATGGAGAGATAAATGACCACCTGCCGAGCCACCGGTGGAGAGGAAGCCCGAAATTTCAATACCATGAGATTCACCGATTTTCTTTACAAGAGTCATAGCCTGCTCAATATCATCCATTATGTCATCAAGATTTACATTTTCATCAATATATCTGTATCTTACTGCAACACCTGCATAACCTGCCTTGGCAACCTGCTCAAGTCTGCCTGCAAACTCATTTTCGTCTCCGCCCATCCAGGCCCCGCCATGAAGCATAAGGACTATACCCACTGTTTTTCTGTCCTTAGGTATATACAAATCAAAATAATGCCTGTCGTTATCGCCGTATTTTGTATCAAAATACACATAATTATCTACGGCAGAAATACCAAATGCCTCTTCTAAATCGTAGCCATCTGCACTACCGTCACCATTGAAATCGCAAGCCATCAATGAAGATTTACCCACAAGATTTTTATTAGTTACGGTCTGCTTTATATTAGTTGTGTCTTCATCAGTGCAAACTCCATCGCCATTAAAATCGCCTGCACCATAAACAGCCAATGTCTTGTGTCCATAATAAAGTCTGAGCGCGTTTGTTACATCTAAAACATCAACCACCCTGTCACCATCAAGATCGGCTCTTGCAAAAGTTACCTTATCTTCGGCAGTTTCTTCAGTATTGTGGTCGCCTAAAGCCATATTAACAAAAATCTGATAGTCTGCTGTGCCAATGCTTTTATCATCATTCAAATCACATAAGCTACCAACAGAATAACCGATATCGGATTCATACTTTGCAACTGAGTGCATTGGTTTACCTGATATTACAGGAAGCGCACCGGACATATTACTCTTTTGTCCCCAGATACGATAACCCATACCCGACTGAAGCAGATATGCAACCTCACCGCTTTGAAAATGTGCAAGTGTTTTGGAGGTTGTGCCTGAATCTGATGAGGAGCCCCATCTTGATGCACCTATTCCTTTTTGAACAGTTCCGTCTGCAGTTGCAGAATCGGCTAAATAGTAGCAGTTGGAAACCGTACCACTGTTATTACCACATATAGCACCAACATTCTGTGCAGGATTCAAATAACTGTTTGTGCCTGTTCCTGTAATTGCACCAATAGAATAACAATTATTAACGGTTCCTTCGTTCTGACCTGCAACGCCGCCCAGATATCTTGCTCCGCCAACGGCACTGCTGCTACAGGAATTCTGAATTGTACCTTCGTTAAGTCCAACAAGTCCTGCAACATAGTTTCCGCCTTTAAAATATGATGAACTGATGTTTACATTTCTCACAATACCGCTACTGCCAAGATAACCTACCAAAGCAGTATAATTATCTCCGTCGGCATTATAAAAGTTTTTCAGAGTGTGACCAAAGCCATCAATAACACCATTAAAGGCAACGCTATTAATGCTTAAGGTTGCTTTCACACCAATAGGCGTCCATGCGCGGAAGCTTCCTGATATAAGATTACCATTTGAATCATAAATATTGGTGTTATCACTTATATCGGCATAAAGCCTGCAATTAATAGCATTGTTACCACCATTCACCTGCTCACAGAACCAATAAAGGTTACCTGCATTTTTTATTTTGTAAAATCCGCTGGCATCCTTATAGGGAACATCATAATGACTGTTATCAGTAAGGCAAAAGCCATTTGACAGAGTTCCGCCACAGGTTTTGCAGGTATTACTCTTTGCAACAAGGCTTGGGCGGTTTGCCCAGGTATAATCTGCTCCGATTTCCCTTGCAAGCCAGGATTTAACAACCTTAACAAAATAAAAATTCGGATCCTTGGCATAGCCGTAGGTACCATCTGCCTGGTCATAGCCGAAAACTGTTATAAGCTTTGCATTACCGCAAAGGCTTTCTTCAAAATATGCCGTGCATGTGTCAACATCATCATAATGAGCATAGCCCTCGGCATTAACATATTCATTTCTTCCGTTTTCACCAAGCTCCTTTTCAAGCTGAGCCAGATTATACTGACAAGTTTTTGGACTCATTGTCCAACCGGGAGTGCAGTAATCGTTAATGCACACATCTGTTGGGGGATATTCTGTTGAACATCCTCCTAAATGCGAGGAAACAGATACTATATGAGAAAATATTTTGGATTTTTCTATACCCGCATCATAAAACATTTTGCAGGTGAATTCTATATAATCGGCGATAACTTCATAGAGAAGCTCTCTTATAACCTCGGTTTCGCTTAGCATACGGCTTACTGCTTCATCATAAATGGATTGAGCATCGTAGCCGAGATTATGTAAAGCGTGCATACCATATTGAGCTTTTTCAAACTCTTCCAGTGAAGCATAGGTTTTATCTGTGTAATCAGGTATCTGTGTTTCCCAACCGGTATTAATACCTGCAAGAAGGTAGCCTTTCCCTTCTCCTTTGAGTCTTTCATAATTTTCAATCAATGGCTCTATGAAGCCTTCTGTTACCTGCTTTTCATACCAAGCAAG
The DNA here is from genome assembly GCA_045577815.1 of Acutalibacteraceae bacterium. Lineage (GTDB taxonomy): Bacteria > Bacillota > Clostridia > Oscillospirales > Acutalibacteraceae > DTU089. The sequence continues at coordinate 17,995 of JAZNJB010000050.1, read as the reverse complement.
GTATTTGGGAGAATTGAAGCAGGGAAAACCACCGGCAGTAGCAAAAGGTGTGCCACTCCAATTACAGTGCCATCTTGGAAGCATACCATAGCTTTGGCCACCCCACTCTTCACCTTCCTCGGGGAAAGCAATCCATTCGCACATTTCAGGGTCGTTATAAAATTTATTGCCCTCATCATCAATGGTTGCATCATCGCCAAAATGAGTAGCATAGTTTGTACAATCGTCCATTTGGAAGAATACTGGCACATTATATTTTTCTGCAAGTGCGAAAACAGTATTAACCTCATCATTCATTTGTTCAATGGACTGTGTAAGGCACATAGGACCTACAACGCCGAATGCATACATTCTGTCGGAAGAGGAATCAATTTCACCATGAAGAGATACCATTTCAGAAACATAGGATTCCAAATAATCATAATGTATATTTGTAACCATAAATACTACATACTGAACGCCGTCCTCAGAGGTGGCGGTTATTGTTCCGTCAGAGGCTACCGAAATACCGCTTTCAATATTATCTGTTGCTGAAATTGGCAATACCATACAAGAGAAAGCCAATACCAATGCAAGAAACCCGCTGAAAATTTTCATAAAACTACCTCATACATAAAATTTTATATACAACTTACATTTTAACATCACAAAGATTACATTTCAATAAAAAAATAAAAAGGGCTGTAAAAAACCTTTGTTTTTTACAGCCCTTTCAGCTACATTACTTTTTAGAAAACATATGTAAACATAAAGTTTACAGTGGTATTAAAGGTTTTGAGAACTGAAGTAAATGTCTCCTCTGCTTGTGTTGGTGCAGTGCTTTCTACCAGGCCTACACTTACAAGAGCAACCTCCAATTCTGCTTCTGCTTCTTTCCATTTTGCAGTATTTACAATCGTTTCAGAAAGTTGTTTTTCAACCTCTGCAACTGCGTCTTCAACAAAAGCAATCTCATATTCTGTGAATGCAGATTTATCCGCTTCATACCAAATCTCAAGATACTCTCTTGCTATATGAACAAGTCTGCCTTCGTTATACTGAGGATAAACATCAGGTCTGCTGTAAACATCATTAATGTTATCATCTGTCATAATGTCAAACGCCATTTTAAGAGCCACGTCATTATTGGGAAGCTTTTCGTGGTCCTGATTTTTGATAAACCAGGTTGTGCAGGGAAGAAGACCTGTTGTGGGGTCAACTGTTCCGTCAGGAGCGAAATGGTCGTGGTCGGGATTATTACAATGTGTTCCTTTAACAACATAATCATCGCCCAAGGTTTTGCCAACATCTGCAAAGGTTGCACCCATTGAAGCAGAGGTAGAATGAACAATGCCGTCACCGTTTGTCACATTATAATCCTTACAAAGCGGGAACATTCCGCCACCATAGCAAACAATATCAAAGACTCCTGCCCCTGTATCCATAAGAGCATAAAGGTTATCTTCAAAGTTTGCTCTTGCATTCATATAATAATCTACTTTTTCACGGACCAAAGCATATTCATCATCAGAGAGCCATTTTGCTCTTGCTTCTTCATAGTAATCAGTGGGACAAAGCGCCCAGATGATTGTTGTTGAACGAACACCTGCTTCAACAACGCCTTCTGCAAGTCCGCTTAAAGCACTTTTGAGAACCTCATCAGGTAAAATACGAAGAGCCATATTAAGGAAATATGATAAAGATGTATCACCTAAAAGAGAGGGTAAGAATTTTTCATAAAGCATTTCATCATCGTGAATGATGCTAAGATTATTTGTGAGAATATCACCGATAATATCGGAGCCGTCAATAGCAGGAATAACAAAGAGCATTCTCTTGATAAGCTCATAATCTTCGGGATATGTTTCAAGATAGTTAACACCAATTGTACCGCCAAGGCTGATATTGCAAAGACGAACCTGCTCTGCGCCTGTCTGAGGAAGAACAACATCGTGGATATAGTGGTTAAGCTTTTCTGTTTCGCCGATAACATCACCAAATGAGTCATAGCCGAAATAATAGATATTCTCTTCACCAACTATATCTGCAAGACCCTGAAGAGGAAGCATTTTATAATAATACTCTTTGATTTCATCGGTCATTTCGCTCATAGGATATTCATAGCAGGGAACCTCAACAGGAGTGAGATAGTTACCCTCTGCATCCTTATGAATTGCATAAAGAGCCTCATAAGCACCCTTTCTCATAGCATCTGTAAGACCTGCATCGCTTCTTGAAACAACAGATGCGATAAGAGGAACAAGAGCTTCCTTAAGAAGTCCCATAACATCGATTTCAAGAGGCCAACCTGTAATATAGTCGCCGTTTGAATCAGTCATTCTTGTTCCGTCTTCATTGAGCAGGTATGTGTCATTCTGGCTCATACCATGAACAATAATAACGGGCGTATCTCTGTCATAATCTGCTACATAGTCAGAAATTGTACTTGTTGCTGCAACACTTTTTGTTTCCTTTGCAGAAACGGGAACAAACATAGCAGAACACAACATAACAAGTGCAACTATTACACTGACAGTTCTTTTGAATTTCATAAACCCACCTCAAATATATAAATATTTTACATAATTTTAACATATTAACTAAATATTAACAACAAAATAAGTGCACAAGTTTTATACTGAAAACTTGTAAAAAAACACAAAACACTAACGTTTTTTCTTTTATATGGTTGTAGTTTGTAGTTTTAAATGATATACTATCAGTAGCAAAAACTTTTCAGGAAGTGATAAAAATGGACAACAAAATTTTTTGTATTAAGGGTGACTATACCCTTCGCCAGATTGCAGGAGAATATTTAGCCGTGCCCATAAACAACGAAGCAGGCGACGATGCCAATATAGTTATACTCAACCCGGTGAGTCAGGTTATCTGGTCCAAACTTGAAACCGGTGCAACATTTAACGAAATTCTTGACTCAGTTATAAGCGAGTTTAATGTAGAAAGAGAAGAAGCCTCAGAAGATATCAAAGCTTTTTTAGATGGGCTTGAACAGGCTAATTTATTGAAATAAACACTAAAAAACCGTGTAGTTGAAATGAACTACACGGTTTTTTAGTGTTTCAAATTTGAAACTCAAGCTTTAAATGATGAGTTTTCTTCTAATGTTCCATTCTCCTGAAGCTCATATATTCTGTTGCAAAACTTCAGTATACTGGGACGATGAGTTGTTATAATACAGGTGCGTTTTTTATCAACTCTCATAAGATTCTGAAGCACTCGCTCCTCGGTAGTTTTATCGAGAGCAGAAGTTGCTTCATCCATAATAAGAACTGGTGCATTACAAAGCACCGCCCTTGCAATTGATAATCTCTGAACCTGACCCTCGGAAAAGTTAACGCCTCTTTCTCCTACCACAGACTCAAGACCCAAAGGCAACGCCTCAACAAAATCCAATGCATCCGCTATTTCAAGAGCAGAACGCAGTTCTTCATCTGTTGCATCCGGATTAACAACTCGCAAATTTTCTGCAATTGTGCCTGTGAAAATTGCATTTTCCTGAGGAACATAAGAGCAAAATATTCTTGTACTTGGTGAAACATCAATATCTTCACCATTTGCCAATTCCATAGTTAAACTACCCTGCGACTTTTCAACAAGCCCTAAAAGGAGCCTTAAAATTGTTGTTTTGCCTTCACCTGACGGACCAACAAAAGCAATTGTTTCCCCGGGATGAGCAAAAAAGCTTATATCATTAAGAACATTTCTGTCTGCGTCGGCATAAGAATATGTAACATTTTCTGCAACCACGCTGACACCGTTTTCTTTTGCAAGAGCTAACAAGGACTTTGCTTTTTCCAAATCTTCAATATTTTCTTTTGGAAGCTCTGTTATTTCCTTAACTCTTCCTGCCGCCGTTGCAACGGAAATTACGCTGGGTATTGTTGAAACAATGGCAGAAAATGAAGATGTCAGACTTCCTGAAAGCTGTAAAAACAATGTCATTGTACCAAAGGTTATCGCACCCGACCAAAGTCTGTAAACGCCCCAGCCATAGCAGGAATATGCCACAACAAGACCTATAAAAGAAAGAACAAGTGTGGTAAGAATTGTAAATTTATCGTGAGCCAATCTCATATTGCGGTAGCTTGTTAAAAGCTCTCTGAATTTTTCGGAATACTCCTTTGTTAACCCGAAGGCTTTAACAGTCTGCAAATTCTGAACGGACTCTTCGCTGAAGGACAAAACCTTACCATTCATTTCTCTGCTCTGTAAATTATATTTTCGCATCATTTTTGTCATAAATCTTGAAGAGAAAAATAACACAGGTGCGCTCATAAGGGCAAGAAATGCCAGAGTTACGTCATAATACAGAACTATTCCGAGACAACCGAAAAACTGCAAAAGCTTTGTAAAAAGTCCCGGTAAAAATGATATTACGCTACCTGAAACAGAACTTACATCACCTTCAAGACGGTTAATAAGGTCTCCCGAATGATATTTATTTATATTTTCCCAATTCGCAGTTGTCATACTATCATAAATCTGAGAACGGATTTCATTACTCACGCGAGTTCCCACTCTGGAAGAAACGAGGGAACTGACTGCATTAACAACTATCTGAAAAACCGCAAGACCGATTACCATTGCAGCTGCTGAAACAATAGTTTCATTATTGTGATTAACAACTGCATCTATAAGATATTTTGAAGCGATACTTGCACCAAAGCCCATAGCTATGCCCACCACACCCATAATGGTATAGCCAACAATTTCAAGCTTATAACGGCTCATAACCTTCAAAAGCCATTTCCACTCTGAACCGATATTTCTGAAAAGTGTACTGTATTCGCTTACTTTTTTCATTAAAATGTTTCTCCGTTTTTATAATTTGTTATGAGTTGGATTTATTCTTTTTCAACTTTAAATAAAGCTTATCAAAACCTCTGTCTACAACAGGGAAAAGATATTTCACAATAATCACAGCAATAAATGCACATATTGTGCCTGAAACAACACCTGCAATCACATCGGTACAGTAATGCACTTCAACATAAATTCTTGAAAATCCCATCAACGCTGAAAAAATTGTTATGGGGATACCAAGTTTTCTGTTATGCCACAAAAGAGCAACTGCCGCTGCAAATGCTGAAGCTGTATGTCCCGAAGGGAAAGAAAAGCTTGTAGGTTTGCTTATAAGTTCAGGATAAATATAGTTCTTACCCCAGAAAGCATATTTCTGCGGATCTGTTTCCAAAAGGTTAAATGGACGCGGTCTTGCAAAAAACTCTTTCAGGAAAAGGTCGTTACAAAGAAGCATCACAAGAAGAGCCACAACAACCGCAAGTCCTGCCTTACGATATTTTTTAGTAAATAATAGTGCCAAACCAAGAACAATAAAAATTGCTCCGCCGTTACCAAGCGTTGTTATACCTACCATAAGAGCATCAAAAAACTCATTCTGAATGCTCTGAATCCATTGAAATACACTTAAATCAAAATTTAAAAATGAATCAAAAACTGCTTGCATTTTACCCATCCTTCTATTCTATTTCATCAAGATTTGCACCTTTTGTTTCTTTAACCTTAAGGGCAAATATAATTGCCGCAACAGAAACTGTCGGTATCGAAACTGCAAGACAAGCCCACCATATAGGCATAGCGGTCATTCCGATAATTGTTGTCAAATAACCAACCGCAAGACCGATTATTACTAAAAGACCTTCCGCACCAACAACAGATGCGCGAATATCTGTGGGTACTTTTTCTGTCATCATAACATTCATATAGTCTCTGCCAATCCAGTAAGAGCCCTGATAAAGCCCCGCAAGAGAACCTATAAGATATGGATTCCAATTGTTCAGAATACCAACAACAAAAAGAATGTACCCTGAAACACAAGTTATTGAGAAAAGCGTAACAGTAACTTTTCTGCCCAACTTATCGGCAATAAAGCCCGAAAGGAATGTTATTGAGGCATAAATAACGGGAACCATAAACAATGCTTTTGTAATACTTGCTGTGCTCATTCCTGCTCTGTGCATTGAGGATTCAAAGTACAATGCAATTGCAGGCATTGCCGCATCAAAAATAATATGGGAAATAATGAGCATTTTGGTATCTTTGTTTGAAAAAATATACTTTACGCCATTAAATACACCTGACTGATTTCTCTGGGCTTCTTTTTGCTGCTTTTTAATGGCTTTTTCTGCTTCCCTTTGCTCTAATGGACGGGAAAGATATTCTATTCTTTCGCTGATAAATACTTTTGTATCCTTTGCAAAAACAAAAACAAGACCAACTGCAACAAAACCGATAAGAGCAGGAACAAGGAAAATCTCGCGCCATTTTGTTGCATCATCGCCCATAAGAACATCGCGGAGCGTAGGAATGAGGATAACCCCTAAAATACCAAAGCTCTTAAGAAAACTATAAATCTTTGCTCTGTGCTTATTAGGTGCTTCTTCAAGAATATAAATAATCTGAATATCGTGCCCCATAAAGAAGCTGATGATTGCAAAACCAACAAGAAACATTATGTAGCTTGATGACAAATGAATAACAAGAAGTCCTATTGCCATTCCTAAAGTTGAAAGCACAAAAAGTGGCTTTCTGCCCCATTTATCTGCGAGAGCTTTATAAAATGGGGTAAACAACCCCAGAACATAAGTGAAAACACCTATACTTGAATGGAATGCAAGTCCGTCCTCATAGGTATAATATTTCCCCATAAACGGATTATTAACAAAAAACTCCGTTACAAAAGAGGACTGCACGGTAACTGTAAGGTTACTTGTTACCTCGTCAAGAATATTAACAATTGCAATAAGAATAAGCAAAACAAAGAAATATCTGCTTCCTATATTGCGGTTCTTCATTTTATTCAGCCTTGCAAGTTCATTCTTTTCTCGTTGTAATATTCTATTGCTTTTACCAGCCAATATAATCACCTTATTTTACAAAATCATTATGCGAAAAGCTTTATCAAATATAAAATCAACATATGCACCGGATAAAATGCGTAGAAACCATACTGCATTATTTTGCTTGATTTTCCTTTTTTACCACCGTAAAGCCATATGGGAATAAGCGAGAACACTGCAAAGCCTTGATAAGGTATTTCAAAGGTTTTACCGAAAATTTCAATGGGGCATACCTGACCTTCAAAGAAGACAATGTTAATAAGTACCATTCCTACCAACTGTGCAAGCCAAGCGAACGGAAAATCTCTTAATATGTAGAACATAACAACTGTCAGCATTCCTAAAAAGCCATAATCTACGAAACCAAGAGTTGCCGCAATACTGATTAACACAAGCCATAACAAAGAAAGTGCTATATTCTTTGCTTTGAAATTCTTTTTCAGATTATCTAAAACATAAATCGCAAGTAAACCTAAAAGGAGCGTAAACAATACGTTCTGATGGTAGGGGTTAAACCATCTGCTACTATAAAAAAGGTTAAATGGTATTTCGGTAATTAATGCAAAGCCCAATAACCTCAAGGCATACTTTTTAAAATTGGATGTATGAACAAATCCCTCTGCAATCTGAAATGCAAAAATGGGAAAAGCCATTCTTCCGATATAAGTCATCCAGTTGCCAAAACTCATATATGTTGCCCATATATGGTCGCTGAGCATTAGTATAACCGCAATTGTTCTGAGCATATTTGATGTTAGACCACCAAAGGGTATGTTCATTAACGGACTATTTGCAGGGAGTTTCTTTTTTACATTTTCACTCATATTGTTCACTCCTTTCTGTTTTCTCACTTTCATTATATCATAAACAATTGTCAACAAACAACACTTTGTTATTTTTGATATATTTTTATATAATCCATGCTACCATATAAACACTTTTTATATAAAATTACCTTTATATTATACCTTATTAAACAACATATTACAACACAAAAATCCCCTCGCACCTGTGCAAGAGGATTAGATACAATTATCATTGACTTTCAGCCATTTCTATGGCAGCATCAATATTATCAGCAAAAAGTATTTTATCAGTAAGCCTTGCTTTTTCAAGGCTTTTCATCGGTTGCTCATTAACATGCGAAAGAATAAGAGTTTTATTCTGCTTTTTGCAAAGCCTGATAATTGTTTCAAAGCTGTGAAGACCTGTTGCATCAATAGCAGGAACGCTTCTCATTCTCAATATAAGAACCTGCTTATCTGTGTTTTTGATAACATCAGCAATTTTAGTTGATGCACCGAAGAAAATGGGACCTGTAATTTCAAATACCATTGTATTTTCAGGAACTTTTTTAAGTCTTATATTTTCGTCATCGGTATTTTCGTCAATTTCCTTCCAGCCATAAGCATCTGTAACATCACTCATACGCTTCATAAACATAACCGTTGCAAGAATGATACCTACAATAATTGCAACAACAAGATCAAATACTACAGTAAGTATAAATGTAACAAGAAGAATAAGTGTATCACTCTTAGGAGCCTTTTTAAAGATTGCTGCAAACTCTCTCCACTCGCTCATATTATAAGCAACAACAAATAGAATTGCTGCAATTGTCGGCATTGGAATAAGGGCTGCATAAGGCATTAGAACCACAAGAACAAGAAGAAGCACAACAGCGTGAACCATACCTGCAATCGGTGTTCTGCCACCATTTTTGATATTTGCCGCTGTTCGCGCAATTGCACCTGTGGCAGGAATACCGCCGAAGAGGGCTGATGCAATATTACCTGCACCCTGAGCAATAAGCTCTGTGTTGGAATTATGTCTGCCACCTGTCATACCATCTGCAACAACGCAGGAAAGAAGAGATTCAACCGCTGCAAGCACTGCAATAGTGAAGGCATCGGGAATAATAGCTTTTACAGTTTCAAAAGAAAATTCGGGAACAGACGGAACAGGCAGAGCTGATGAAATTGTATAAAGTGAGCCGATAGTGTTTACATTCATATCAAAAGCTTTTACAAGCACCGCTGAAATGATTATTGCAAAAATTGATGGCGGGATTTTCTTTATAAACTTTGGAAATACAATAAGCACCGCAAGAGAAATTGCCCCGATTATAAATGCTTCAAAATTGAATGTATGAAGCTGATGGGCAATTTCTTCAACCTTTTCAGCGGTTTCAATGGGAGAATTTACAAAAGTAAGGCCTAGAAAATCCTTAATCTGACCAATAATGAGAGTAACTGCAATACCTGTTGTAAAGCCTGTTGTGATGGTATAAGGAATAAACTTTATAAGGCTTCCCAGCTTGAAAATACCCATAAGTATGAGTAACACACCGGCTATAAGGGTTGCAAGAACAAGTCCTGAAAAACCGTTTTCTGCAACAACACCTGCAACAATTGTAGCAAATGCTGCGGTAGGGCCTGCAATCTGAACTCGGCTGCCGCCAAGCATTGAGATTACAAAGCCTGCAATTATCGCAGTATAAAGACCCTGTTCAAGTGTAACACCTGAAGCGAGAGCAAGCGCAATTGAAAGAGGAAGCGCAATAATAGCAACAATAACACCCGATGTTAAATCCTTGCCAAATTGAGCACCGCTATAACCTTTCAGACAAGAAATAAGTTTGGGCTTAAAAACCCTTTGCTTTGATTTTTCCATATTCCACACCATTTTTCCATAAAATTACTTTTCAATTATATGCCTTAAATTTCTTATTTTCAAGGAGTTCTGCAAATCCTCTGCTGATTTTGAATCATCTATAATCTTCAACAAAATATGCGTTGGTGTTAGCCTTTTTTCCTGAGGGACCTATCACTTCAATTCGGAAGTATACATCCTCATCCTCAAGTTGAAAATCTGCTTGAGTTACGTATTCACCTACGGGAGCGTGTAAAGCTTTCGAACGTCTGCCTGCAGTAGAAAGTGCTATACGTTGAGCCTGCGAACATTCAATGTGAACTCTGCCATCCTCTAATGTCAGTTCAAATATTCTCGGCTCACGGGTACAATAAAATGACCCACTCTGCATAGCAGATATAACAGATTCATAACTGAGAGAATCACATAGAAAAACTGTTTTACCTCCGAAACTGTCGCAACGCACATCACCAAAAGGAAATTCATTATGATTATCGTCTGCCATAGTACAAAACAGTCGCTTTCCGCTACGGAGCATTTCATCATAAACCTGCTCTTGCCCGTCATCTCCGCCCTCAACAAACACAGAATTGTTATATATTTCAACAATACTGCAGCCCTCTAAATCACGATAGTCATCAAGGCACTGCATTGACCAGTAAGGATGATTATATGCAACTATAAAGCCTGATTTTTTAAGTTTTTGTATATATTCGTTTACGCCCTTCATATCTCTATAATCAGGTGTATCAGGAAGCGAAACTTCTTTGTCACCATTTATATTGAATGCATTGAGGTGATAGCATCTTCGGAACTGACTGCTACTGACAACATTGTCGCTGATATCCGCCTCAAAAGAATTAATTGCAACAAAATCATCTGTGCAAAAATCGCTATGGTCAAAATAATTATCGTGATCCGAAAACGCAACTATACTGTACCCCTGCTCCTTATATGCATCACGAATTTCTTCAGGCGTTTTTCTGCCATCTGAAAGTGTAGTATGACAATGCAAATTCGCAATATATTGGTTTTTCTCTTTAGATATTAGTATATGCTTCATCAGCGCTCTCTCCTTCAATAACCACTTCGTTTGTTCCCATATTTTATCACATTAACCCCATATAATCAAGCAACAATCCAAACACCCTTTGTTGTTTAAGCAAAACATATCGCGTGTAAAACACATATCGCTTTCCGAAGGAAAATATCGCAAATCCCGATAGGGATTTATATCGCAAAACAAAAAATCTGTTACCCTTTCGGGCAACAGATTTTGTTGTTTTATAAATTAGTCCTTGATAGCTGCCTGTCCGGCGGTTAGCGAAGATGGGAATTATGTAAGATTTATTTTTTCTTTGAAGTGTAATTTATATCAAAGTTTTTGCTTGCTTTTTCTAATTTTTTAAAGTCACATGATATCTTCGCTAAAAACTCATTACCGTTGAGCACACCAAAATATGTTTTTTGAGCGTGGTCCAAAATATCAGCTTTCATTTTGTTGCATAATTGAATTTGGTTTTTCAACAAATTTCTGTATTTTACATCGGGCTCCTTTGAAATATCAAAACTGATTAGCGCATCCTTATGTACTGGTATCATATTATTAAAACCCAATAAACCATATTCTCCATTTTTTAGCCTTAAAATGTGTTTACCAGATTTAATATTTGCGTGATTTGGCTTAGGAGATTCCATTGGAACAAAATATTTGAAACCACCAAATGTAAATACTACTCCAACATAAGGTCTTTTAGCATCTTTGTTATATTGTACTTTTTTATCCACTCCATGAAGATAACGTATATATTTATCTTTAATTTTATAAATCTTTAGATTCTCCATTTTTCACTTCTCCACTATTTGACAAATGGCGAAACGAAATCGTTTCGCCATTTTTAAGCCCCTACTTAACGGCAAGGGATTTCCGCTTTTTTAGTTTCCATTTTGACGGCATAGAATTTCCGCTTTTTTAGTTCCTATTTTCACGGCATAGGATTTCCGCTTAAGGGGGTGATTAATGACACTAATCATTATCACACAAATGTGGCACTGCCACAACTATATTATATGTTACAATTCTAAAAAAAACAATAGTATTTTTTTACAAATTTCTTTTGATTATGTATGTGTTTTGTTTTTATTTTTAGTGAAAAATCACAAAAATCCCTTTGGATTGCTCCAAGGGGATTCGTTTAGTTATTTGCTTTTCCGAATAATTCAGTTAAGAATTAGTCCTTGATAGCTGCCTGTGGTGCAGGGAAGAAATGTAGGAATTCACCATAATGAATTTCTAACACTACAAGTAAATAAAACAATCATATTGCATTTTTCGACATGTGTGTGATATAATATTAATGCCAAACTAATTAAATATGCAAGGTGGTATTTTTTCTTAGGAATATTATACCCTTTTTCCCGAATTCGGTGAATTTGATAAAAACGCAAATTCCACTATGACGAATTCGGTTTATACCATTTTGCATAATTAGTTTGGCGACTATCGGAGTTTGCGTTTTTTGTGCGGCTACTTCGGTAGCCGCATTTTTGTTTTTAGGAGGAAGTTAAATGGCACAGATTGCCGAAATAATCAAGTATGAAGGCGATAATAGCACCTTCATATGGAAGCATCCGTGCGAGGATTTTAACACGACCACTCAGTTGATTGTGCATGAAAGTCAGGAAGCTATATTCTTTATGAATGGACAAGCTCTTGATCTATTTGGTCCCGGACGGCACACACTTGAAACTCAAAACATCCCACTACTCAGAAAATTTATCAACATCCCCACCGGCGACGAAACTCCTTTCCATTGCGAAGTTTATTTTATCAATAAGACTGAACAAATGGCTATTAAATGGGGTACAGACAGTAAAGTTCAGTATGTTGAGCCTACATATAAGTTTCCATTATCGATTGGTGCATCCGGCGAAATGGCACTTAGCGTTGAAGATTCCCGAAAACTGCTTGTAAAACTTGTTGGCACCGAGCGTGTTCTTGATAGAAATCAGCTTACCACTTTCTTCCGTGCATTCCTTATGACAAGGATTAAAACCTACATTGCACAGGAAATGAAAGCAAGTGCTATCAACATTTTTGAGATTGATGAAAGTCTTGAGGTTTTTTCTAAAGGTATTCAGACACGTTTACTTGGTGATTTTGAAGAATATGGTGTAACACTAAACCGTTTCTTCGTAACTACTATCGTAAAGCCTGACGGTGATCCTCAATATGAAAGATTCAAAGAACTGCATTTCCGTCAATATGCAGATATAGTAGAGGCAAAGTTAAAACAACAAACGGATGTGATTTATGCTCAGACTGAGGCTCAGAAAACTGTTATTGAATCACAAGCCTTGGCTCAAAAACGTGCTACGGAGGGTTACACATATCAGCAAGAGCGTGGCTTTGATGTTGCTGAGCACGCCGCACAAAATGAAGGTGTTGGTGAGTTCACCAATATGGGTATCGGTCTTGGTGTTATGTCCGGCATCGGCGGTACCGTTGGTGGTATGGTCGGCGGTGCTGTAAATAATGCATTTGCGGGGATTGGTACCGAGCCACAAACAGTTAGTAATGCCTTCTGCGATAATTGTGGTGCAAAGTTAACACCCGGCGCTGCCTTCTGTGATGAGTGTGGAACACCTCAGTCATCACCAGATACTTGTAGCAACTGTGGTTTTAAGTTTATTAAACCCGGTAAATTCTGTCCGAAATGCGGCAGTAAAAGGGAGGGTTGATAAATGAAGAAAAATAAGGGTATGGCTTATGCCATATTAGCAATAGCTTTTGTGCTTTTTAATGTAATCGCTTTTGCAATACCAACAGCAAAAACCGCAACATTTTGGATTGCTTATGTATTTACCGCCGTTGCATTTGCTTCGCAAATTGCTATATGGAAATTTGCATTTAAGGGTGCAGATACCCTAAAAAGCAAATTTCTTGGCATTCCGTTAATCTCTGTTGGGATTACATATTTAATCATTCAGATTATCGCATTTGCAGTATTTATGGCACTACCTTTAACGGCAAGTTGGATTGCTATTGTGGTGTGCGCATTAATACTTGGCATTTTAGCAATTTGCTTGATTGGAACAGAAACCGGCAGAGAGGAAATCAACCGTGTAGAAGAAAAAGTAGAAAAGAAAGTTTTCTATATAAAATCACTGCAGGTTGATATCGAAATGTTGGCAAGTGCTGAAAGGGATGCCGATACAAAAGCGGCGCTTACAAAACTTGCCGAGAAAATCCGCTTTAGCGATCCAATGAGTAACGAAGTTCTTGCTGACCTTGAAGCAGAAATAAATGCCAAGGTTAAAGAACTCAAAACTGCAGAAAACAAAGCGGAAATTATTACAGTCCTTGATACGCTAATTACAGAGCGAAATAAAAAAGTTAAAATAATGAAAGGGAAAATATAATGGCTACGATCGGAACTAGAGAAGCCGCTGAACGTTTGGGAATTCCTCAAGCTAAAGTGGCGAAAATGTGCAGAGAGGGTAATATGAAAGGTGCTGAACAAGATTCAAAAGGCTGTCCTTGGCATATTCCTGAAAGCACAATTGATGAAATGCTTAAGTTAAGAAACAATTTATAATGGAGGTTATATTATGGAACAAATTATATGTAAAATGTGCGGAGGAAATGAATTACAATTAGAAAAAGATGCATATGTTTGTCAACATTGTGGTTGTAAATATACTACTGATATGAGTGAAATCGTTAATTTCACAAATAAAGATAACGATAAAGTTACTTCCAATGATGCGATTGAGACTGTTAGAAAAACATGGGCAGATATCCCACACTACAATAGTGAAACGGATAATAAAATTTACGCACACATCACAAGAATAGGACACGCAGAAAAGAAGTTTTCCGGACAGCAACTGGTAAATATCTTTGAGGATGGTTTTGGAATTACTGGTTGCGGATATGAAATGGAGATTTATAACATTTCAGGTGAAAGAATTAAATATTTTACCGTTTTGTCTGTTGCCTACAATGAAGTAGAGGATAAAACAGGAGCTCATATAACTAGATTTACAGGACCTGTTGAAGTTGGCGAATATAGTAACTATTGGGTAGATGGAATTTGGAAAGACTCTCATATTAAATCCGCAAAAATCGAATTGGTGATGATTGAGTTTTTTAATGGACAAAAAATAGTATATGACTTTGGAAATATAGATAAAGCTCCTGAGAATTTGAATGTTATAAGATTTACAAAAAGCGATAAAATACCTCTTTGTAGCCCAGACACACCTAATAAAATATATATTTCTGTAATTCATGTATGTCACGAAGAATATGATATGGAAGCTTCAAAGAGAGCAATGATGAAGGGGCAAACTGATTTAGTTAAAAAATATGTTGCGGGTTCCGGTTCTGGTGATTATGGTGTTGAACTAGAAGTCGAATATCTTTCAGGGAAAAGCATAAAATCAATAAATGTTTTTTTACAACCATTAAACTCTGTGCTTGATAACGCAGGACGACACGAAGTGGTTACAATAAATGGTCCAATTGATGTAGGTACATCAGGAACAATTTATTTTGAATTATGGGATGAAGATGATTGCAATGTCGCAAATGTAAAAATTGAGGGATTTATTGTCAACTTTATGGATGGCACTTCAGAATTTTATAAAGAAACTGATATCACAGACAAAAAAGCGACAGTTCAATCCAATACCACTAATTCGAATAATTCTAACAATAATTCACAAAATGGTGGTTGTTACGTAGCTACTGCGGTTTATGGTTCTTATGATTGCCCTCAGGTATGGACACTCCGTCGTTATCGTGACTACACCCTTGCCGAGACTTGGCACGGTAGAGCGTTCATCCGCACCTACTATGCAATCAGCCCTACCCTTGTTAAGTGGTTTGGTAAAACAACTTGGTTCAAAAAGATGTGGCAAGGAAAACTCGATCGTATGGTTTCTAAATTACAGGCTAACGGCGTTGAATCCACACCTTACGAAGATATAAATTGGTAATATAAATGAGTAGTGTCAAAATATCACCTGAACGTCAAAAAAATCTTCGCAACAATGCTAAAGCGGAGCTTACACGCCTTGAAGCAATTCAAGCCAATATTGAAACAATAAAATTGTTAGATGAGTTTAAAAACAAATTCAATATTTGTGAGTCTGTATATAAGGTTGTGTTGAAGGAACACCAAATTAGCAAAGGAAAAACCGATACTAACTACTTAAAACTCATTATGACTCAAGTACCCTTTGCACTTGCTTTTGCCGGTTATAATTTTGATAAAGAACTTTTAAACGAGTTATTTGGTTCTTCAAGTCAAAAAGGCATGACAGTAAAAAAATTACGAGATGCGGTTACACATAGTATTGATGAAAAAGCTGTAAAAGAAATCACTGATAGACAAAACGAACTATTTGGTTATATGGATGATTTCTTGAACACTATCAGAAATTTTGATCAAGTTGCTGCGTAAAATCGTTTTTCACATAACCATTTTTCTGTATTTGTATCATCACTCTGCATATTCAAGCGGGGTGATGATTATTTTTCTAAGAAAATGTCGAACAAAAAACTCCCCATATTCTTTCGAATACGGGGAGTTGATTGCTAGTTTAATAGCTGTTATACAGCTACAACATTAGAAGGAGAAGTAGCGATAACCCTTGATATTACTAGGGTTTCACCTTAATTCCTTCATCCTTTGATAGCTGCCTGAGCTGCTGCGAGACGAGCAATCGGAACACGGAAGGGTGAGCAAGAAACGTAGTTAAGACCAATCTTGTGGCAGAATTCAACAGAAACGGGGTCGCCGCCGTGTTCACCACAGATACCGTAGTGGAGGTCTTTACCGCTTGCTTTACCTTTAGCAACAGCCATTTCCATAAGAGCGCCAACGCCGTTCTGGTCGAGCTTTGCGAAGGGATCGTTTTCGAAAATCTTGCTGTCATAGTAAGCTGTAAGGAACTTACCGGCGTCATCACGGCTGAAGCCGTATGTCATCTGAGTAAGGTCGTTTGTACCGAAGCAGAAGAAGTCAGCTTCTTTAGCAACTTCGTCAGCTGTGATACAAGCTCTGGGGATTTCGATCATTGTACCAACTTCGTATTTGAGGTCTGCACCTGCAGCTGCGATTTCAGCATCAGCAGTTTCAACAACAACCTTCTTAACGAATTTAAGTTCTTTAACATCACCAACGAGAGGAATCATAATTTCGGGAACTACGTTCCAATCAGCGTGAGCTTTCTGAACATTGATAGCTGCACGGATAACAGCCTTTGTCTGCATTGCAGCGATTTCGGGGTAAGTAACTGCAAGACGGCAGCCACGGTGACCCATCATGGGGTTGAACTCGTGAAGAGAAGCAATGATAGCTTTGATATCTTCAACGGATTTGCCCTGAGAATCTGCAAGGAGCTTGATGTCAGCTTCTTCAGTGGGAACGAACTCATGAAGAGGTGGATCAAGGAAACGGATAGTAACGGGATTGCCTTCAAGAGCTTCATAAAGAGCTTCGAAGTCGCCCTGCTGATAAGGAAGAATCTTATCAAGAGCTGCTTCTCTTTCTGCAACTGTATCAGCACAGATCATTTCACGGAATGCAGCGATTCTGTCTGCTTCGAAGAACATATGCTCTGTACGGCAGAGACCGATACCTTCTGCACCGAGTTCACGAGCTTTCTTAGCATCAGCGGGAGTATCAGCATTTGTACGAACCTTAAGAGTTCTGAATTCATCAGCCCAAGCCATGATTCTGCCGAATTCACCTGCGATTTCAGCGACAACTGTGGGGATGATGCCATCATAGATATTACCTGTTGAACCATCGATTGAGATGTAGTCGCCTTCAACATATGTTTTGCCTGCGAGTTCAAATTTCTTGTTTTCTTCGTCCATTTTGATTTCGCCGCAACCGGATACACAGCAAGTACCCATACCACGAGCAACAACAGCTGCGTGAGATGTCATACCGCCACGAACTGTGAGGATACCCTGAGCAGCCTTCATACCTGTGATGTCTTCCGGTGAAGTCTCAAGACGAACAAGAACAACCTTTTCGCCTCTCTCGTTCCATTCAACAGCATCTTCAGCTGTGAATACAACCTTACCGCAAGCAGCACCCGGTGATGCGCCAAGACCCTTACCTGCAGGAGTAGCTGCCTTGAGAATCTTAGCATCGAACTGCGGGTGGAGGAGTGTATCGAGGTTTCTCGGGTCGATCATAGCAACTGCCTTCTTAGCAACGATCATAGCCACATCAACGAGGTCACAAGCGATCTTAAGAGCAGCCTTAGCTGTTCTCTTACCGTTTCTTGCCTGAAGCATATAGAGCTTGCCACCTTCAATAGTGAACTCCATATCCTGCATATCTCTGTAGTGATCTTCAAGGATTCCGCAAACTTTTACGAACTCTTCGTAAGCTTCGGGGAACTTGTCAGCCATCTGTGCGATCGGCATCGGAGTACGCACGCCTGCAACAACGTCTTCA
>JAZNJB010000049.1:0-14141 GCA_045577815.1 Acutalibacteraceae bacterium | reverse complement strand
CCCTTTGAAAATAAAGAGCTTTTTGAGGCACAGTTCCCTGCAGACTTTATTTCCGAAGCTGTTGACCAGACTCGTGGTTGGTTCTATTCTCTTCTTGCTATTTCAACTCTCATTTTCAACAAAGCACCTTATAAGAACGTTATCGTTCTCGGTCACGTTCAGGATGAAAACGGTCAGAAAATGAGTAAATCCAAGGGTAATGCAGTTGACCCCTTTGACGCACTTCAGAGCTACGGTGCAGATGCTATCCGTTGGTATTTCTATACTAACTCTGCTCCCTGGCTTCCCAACCGTTTCCACGGTAAAGCAGTTGTTGAGGGTCAGCGTAAATTTATGAGCACTCTCTGGAATACTTATTCCTTCTATGTGCTCTATGCTAATATTGATAAATTCGACCCAACCAAATACAATATCGAAGATTGCAAGCTTTCCGTAATGGATAAATGGCTTCTTTCAAAGCTCAATTCAATGGTTAAGGCAGTTGATAGTAACCTTGCTAACTACAGAATTCCCGAGGCTGCAAAGGCACTTCAGGAGTTTACTGATGAAATGAGTAACTGGTATGTTCGCCGTGGCAGAGAGCGTTACTGGGTGCAGGGTATCACAGAAGATAAAACTGCTGCATATATGACTCTTTACACAGCACTTGTTACCACAGCAAAAACTGCTGCTCCAATGATTCCCTTCATGGCAGAAGCAATTTACAGAAACCTTGTTTGCAACGTTGATAAATCTGCTCCCGAAAGTGTACATCTTTGCGAATTCCCTGAGGTTCAGGAAAATCTCATTGATGCAGAGCTTGAAAAGAATATGGATGAGGTTGTAAGCATAGTTGTTCTTGGCAGAGCTGCAAGAAATGGTTCAAACATTAAAAACCGTCAGCCTCTTAAAACAATGTATGTTCAGAGCGATAAAAAGGTAGAGGGCTACTTTACCGATATTATCCGTGAAGAGCTTAATGTTAAGAATGTTGATTTCGTTGAAGATGCTTCAGGATTTGTTTCATATATCTTTAAGCCTCAGCTTAAAACTCTTGGCCCGAAATACGGCAAGCAGTTAGGCGAAATCAGAGAAGCCATGGCAAATCTTGATTCTTCTGCAAAAGCAACTCTTGATGCAGAGGGCAAGCTTGTTCTTAACCTTGCAAGCGGTGATGTTGAGCTCGCTCCAGACGACATTCTTCTTGAAACAAAGCAGAAAGAGGGCGTGTTCACAGTTTCTGACAGAGGCGTTACAGTTGCTCTTGATACTGAGCTTACTGCTGAGCTTATTGAAGAAGGCTTTGTAAAAGAGCTTATCAGCAAGATTCAGACAATGAGAAAAGATTCTGATTTCAACGTTATGGACAGAATCAACGTTACTCTTACAGGTAATGCTAAACTTTTCGAGATTGCAAAGGCTAACGAAGCAACAATTTCAACAATTGTTCTTTCTGATTCTATTTCAGATGGCGATGGCGCAAACGGAAAAGAATGGGATATCAACGGTGAAAAGGTTGCAATTTCAGTTGAAAGAGTATAATCAATAATTGTTTTATCTGTATTTATAGGTAAAAAAGATAAAAGAAGGTTCATTTGTTTGAGCCTTCTTTTTGTATTTTTCAAATAAACGTACATTGACGAATTTCAAAAATATTGTTATCATATTAATGAAATAAATTGATGAGGTGATTATATGAAGCGCATATTGTCATTGTTTATGTCATTGGTTTTGGCGTTGGGAGTGCTTAGTTCAATGCCGCTTTTAAACAACTATGAAATAAGCGGTGTTGATGGTATAACTGCAATTGCAGCAGAAGCTAAATACACATTCAACACCGTTGATGGCAGTTCAACCAAAACATATTTTGCTGATTATGATGTAACGATAAATGTTTTCGGCAGAGATAATTGCTATAACACCATATCACTGCTTCAAAGAATTATTGAATTGGGTATAGATGAAATGCAGGGTGTCAAGGTCAATTTTATTGATATTGACCAGAAATCAAAAGAAGATATAGAAGTTTTTGCAGAATTTTTCGGAGAATCTTCCATAGATTTTTGTTATGATACCGGCAGTACCGCCCGTAGCGTAATGTGGAGTTATGCCGATTCAGTCGCCTCAGGTGGTTCTGTTACGCTTCCGGTAGCAGTTTTTATAAATAGTGACGGCAGTGTCAGAAATGTTACATCGGGTACAATATCAGATTTTTATATGCTGGGTATTGTTAACGGCAACGAAGCTATTGATGAAACAATAAGCTTCGAGATTACCGGAACTGAAAATTATACCTATGCAAAATCAGTTTTTGACCAAATTAATTCTTTGAGAACTTCTTTGGGCTTGAATGAATTGACATTGGATGAAAATCTTATGGAAATTGCAATGCAACGGGCGGCAGAAATTGCAATTTTCTATTCTCATACAAGACCGAATGATACACCCTGCTTCAGCTTTTCCATACCGGGAAATACTTTTGCTGAAAACATTGCCATTGGCTATACATCTCCTGAAGATGTTATGTATGGATGGATAAATTCAAGCGGACATTATGCCAATATGACTAATGCAAATCTTAATGCCGTTGGAGTGGGTTGCTTTATGGCATCAGACGGAACGCTTTGTTGGGTGCAGTTCTTTTCAGGTGGCGCAACTCCACAGAGAGCAATTATAAGTGGTTCTGAAAGAAGTACGCGAACAATTGTTGCAAAGGCCAAAAATCTGGATTTTAGTATAGTAACCGGCCTTGCAGATGCTTCCGTAGCCAAGGCGGGCGATCGTTTTGATTTTAGTGTTGTTAACAAAAATGTAGGCTTCAGTTATCAAACGCAGGAAATTTCTTCTGATTTTACATTTGAAAGCTCAGAAAACGATGTTATTGAAATCAACAGTAAAGGTGTCGGTACAATTACAGGTAATGGTACATCTGAAATAACAGCAACCTTAAAAAGTAACCCGGATTTTGCAATTACACAAAAAATAACTATAGGTCACAAACATACTTATTCCTATTATTATTCCAATAACGATGCAACCTGTGCTTCTGACGGCACTAAAACGGCTTATTGTGATTACCCTAATTGCACAGAACAGAATGTTATAAAAGATGAAGGTACAAAATTAGCACATAGCTATGTATGGACTACATTGAAAAAAGCAACAGTTTATTCTGAGGGTAAAAAGCAAAAGGAATGCTCTGTATGTGGTTACGTTACCAAAACTACAACAATTGACCAACTCAAATGCAGTAAGCCCACCCTGAAGGCTTTAACCAATACAGAATATGGTGTAAAAATCACATGGGGCAAGGTGAAGGGTGCAGATTCCTACAACGTTTACCGCAAAACAAAGAGTGGCTCTTACAATAAAATTGGTACAACTAAAAATGCTTACTATACTGATAAAACTGCAAAGTCAGGTAAGAGGTATTATTACAGTGTAAAGGCTGTGAATGAAGCAGGCTCATCTTCAGCTTCAAAATCAAAATCAATCTTACATCTCGCAGACCCGACCTTGAAATCAATTGCAAATACCGAATATGGTGTTCTGATTAAATGGGGTAAGGTAACCGGTGCAGAAAAATATAATGTTTACCGCAAAACAAGCAGTGGCTCTTACAGTAAGATTGGCACAACAAGTAAAGCCTACTATACCGATAAAAATGCAAAATCAGGTAGGAAGTATTACTATATTGTAAAGGCTGTAAAGGGTTCTGCTACCTCAGCATCTTCAAGTGCAAAATCAATCTTACACCTTGCAGACCCGACTTTGAAAACACCTTCAAGCACAAGGAGTGGCATTACACTTAAGTGGACAAAGGTTGCAGGTGCAGAAGGTTACGTTATCTACCGAAAAACAGGTTCAGGCTCTTACACTAAGCTTAAAACCGAAAAGGGTATTTCGAACCTTTCATACAGAGATAAATCTGCAAAGAAGGGCAAAACCTATACCTACAAGGTTAAAGCTTATAAGAGCAAAACTTATAGTGCATATTCAAATGCAAAGAAAATAAAAGATAGATATTAAGAGCGAATCCGTCCTCATTTAACGAGGACGGATTTTTTGTGTACAAAATAATTAGATTTTTATTGTGTAATATTACTACTCCTTGTTGATTGAATGTTTTATGAATTTATGTTAACATATTCTTGTAATGTATTTATTCTAAAAGGAGCGATTATTATGAAAAAGACAGTAAGTATGTTTTTATCATTGTTAATGGTAATTAGCATAATTACAAGTGTGCCATTAGTCGCAAATGCCGCAAGTACAAGTGATTTGGAATTTAAACTTAATAGTAGTGGAAAATCTTATTCAGTAACCGATTGTGATACATCGGCAAAAGGTAAGCTTGTTATTCCTGATGTGTATAATGGTAAGCCTGTAACAAGAATTGGCTCAAACGCTTTTAAAAATTGTGCTGATCTTACCTCAATCACAATCCCCGACAGTGTAAAAAGTATAGGTTATTCTGCTTTTGAATATTGTGAAAATCTCATTTCGGTTGAAATACCCGACAGTGTAACAAGCATTGGTGAATCAGCTTTCTTTTATTGTAAAAAGCTTGATAACATCACAATTCCTGATGATGTTACAAGTATAGGTAACGGATCTTTTGATTGGTGTGAAAGCTTGAAGGCGATTAGAATTCCCGATGGTGTAACAAGTATAGGTGAACGCGCTTTTCGCAATTGTACAACTCTTACTGGAATTACAATTCCTGATAGTGTAGAGTGTATAGGAGAGAGTGCTTTTTATAATACCGGTTATTATAATGATGAAAGCAATTGGGAGAACGGCGTTCTCTATATAAACAATCATCTTATAGCTGCAAACAAATACGATGAAGAATACTATGAATATACAGGTAATATTGAGGGAGCATACACCATAAAAAAAGGAACAAAAACTATTGCTGACTATGCGTTTTCATATTGTGAAGATCTCAAATCAATAAAAATACCTGATAGTGTGATTAGTATAGGTCGTTATGCGTTTTATCATTGCACAGATATTAAGTCTGTCAAAATTCCTGATGGCGTTAAAAGTATAGGTGATAGTGCATTTTTTTATTGCTTGGACCTTGCATCAATTACAATTCCTGATAGTGTGACAAGTATAGGCTCGTCAGCATTTATTTATACTGAGCATGAGCAATATTATGCTATATCGGATGATAAGTACTATTATATAGGCAATCATCTTATATCTGCAAGATGGGGGCGCAACGTAAAAGTAAAAAATGGAACAATAACAATTGCTGATGGTGCTTTTAGTAACGGAACAGAGCTTTCTTCAGTAACAATTCCCGATAGTGTAGTAAATATAGGTGATGGTTGCTTCTATTATTGTGACAGCCTTGAAACAGTTACAATAGGCAAAGGTGTAAAGAGAATAGGAGACAATGCTTTTTTTGAATGCACAAGTCTGAAATCACTTACAATTCCTGATAGCGTTACATATATAGGTGCCTGTGCTTTTGAATATTGCAAGAGGCTTAAAACAATTACAATACCAAGCACTGTTACACACATAGGTGCGGATGCTTTTTATGGTTGTTCAAATCTGAAATCTGTTAAGATTTTAAATGATAAGCTTGATATAAGCAAAACTAAGTTAGGATATTATTATAATTCTCGTAGCAGTAAAAAAGAAAAGGTAGATGATTTGACAATAAGCGGATTGTCCGATTCAACTGCTGAAAAATATGCAAAAGAAAATGGATTTGTCTTTAAAGAGATATCAAAACCTGCTGCTGTAAAACCTGGCAAGATTTCAAACACAACAAGTGGTGTTAAAATTACCTGGAGCAAGGTAAAAGGCGGAGATTCTTACAGAGTTTACCGTAAAACAAAAAACGGTAGCTGGAAATACCTCGATTCCACAAAAAACGGCTATTTTACAGATAAAACTGCAAAAACAGGAACTACATATTATTATAGCGTAAGAGCTAAGAACGAAGCAGGCTTGAGCAGTTATGCAAAAAGTTTAAGTATAAAATATGTAGCTTCTCCAAAGCTTACCAAAATAAGTAATGCTACAGGTGGCTTGAAAGTTACTTGGAGCAAGGTAAGCGGTGCAGATGGATATTATGTATATCGTAAGCTTTATGGTACTGAATCATGGACGAGAATTGCAACAGTTAAAGGCAGTAAAAATGTAAGCTATAAGGATAAAAAGATAACAAAAGGTAAGGTTTATGTTTACTCAGTAAAAGCCTATGACGGTAGTGCAAAATCTGCCATTGATTCCACTGGTATCTGGCTCCGTTATCTTGCAGTACCCACATTAAAATCAGTAACCTCAACAACAAAGGGAATCAAGCTCACTTGGGGTAAGGTAACAGGTGCAGAAGGTTATTATGTTTACAGAAAAACAGGCTCAGGCGATTGGAAACGAATTGCAACGGTTGAAGGTAAAACATATTTCCTGGACAAAACTGCAAAGAAAGGCACAACATACAAATACACAGTTAAAGCCTTTAAGGGTACTACAAACAGCTACTACAACACCAAAGGTCTTACAATAAAAGATAAGTATTGAGTTTATGGGCGCAACTGTGGCTTGTATTTGCAGAGATTTTGATACTGTAGAAAACAGTTTTTGAATTATGATTCAACTTGAATCGTATTATATAAAAAGGTGGTTGTTAATGTGAAAAAATATATTAATTTAGTTTTAACTACTGTTTTTATGTTTGCATTTATGTTCTGTGTTTGTGTTAGTGTATCAGCAGAAGGTACAGATAATTTAACCTTTGCATTAAATGAGGATGGAGTTTCTTATTGTGTTGCAGATTGTTCCGCAAGTGCAGAGGGTGAGGTTGTTGTTCCTGAAAAATATAATGACTTACCCGTAACAACAGTTGGTAACTATGCTTTTTATGATTGTGATTATATCACTTCAATAAGTTTGCCGGAAACTATAAATAATATAGATCACCATGCATTTTATTTCTGTAGTAAGCTTGTGTCACTCAATATTCCGGCAAGTGTAACAAAAATTGGAGAACATGCTTTCTCCGGTACAAAATTAACTTCAATAATAATTCCTGAAGGAGTGGAGAGTATTGCAGCATACACATTTTATGACTGCACAGCTCTTGTTTCGGTAGAAATTCCTGCTACAATTAAAACTATTGAAAAGAATGCTTTTTACTATTGCACTAAATTGGAATCAATAGTATTACCCGAAGGGTTAACTGAAATCGGTGCCGAAGCATTTTTTTGCTGCAGAAATATTAAATCAATAGAAATCCCTGAAAGCGTAACAACAATAGGCGGGCGTGCATTTGGCGATTGTCGGAGTCTTGTCAGTGTAAAACTGCCGGGTGGAATAACATCTATCAGTAAGAATTTGTTCGATTATTGTAAAAGCCTTGAGGAGATAACAATACCGGAAGGCGTAGAAACTATTGAGGCCTATGCTTTCGCAGATTGTATAAAACTTGAAAAAGTTATAATACCCGATACTGTAACAAGAATAGGTGCAAGAGCTTTTTCAAATTGTCAAAAGCTTGCAGAAATTAAGCTTCCAAAAGCACTTACCAAAATTGGTGAATATGCATTTTGGTATTGTGACAGTTTAAAAACAATATGTGTTCCCGAAAAAGTTGCTTCATTAGGTAGATCTGTTTTTGGCAATTGTGAAAATCTTGAATTGATTTATGTTGATAGCAAAAACAAAGTATTTGCTTCCGAAAATGGTGTTTTATTTAATAAAGATAAAACAACTTTGCTTGTGTGTCCGACTGCTCTTCCTATGAGTACATATAAAGTACCGGGTAGTGTAAAGACTATTGAAGTAAGTGCTTTTTACGGAAATAAAACCCTTGTTAATATAGAATTACCGGATGGCTTGACAAGTATTTGTGGCACTGCTTTTTATTGGTGTGAATCACTGGAAAAAATAAATATTCCGGATAGTGTAACAAGTATTGGTGACACTGCATTTGGTTATTGTAAAAAGCTTGAATCTGTAAAATTGCCCAAAAACCTGAAAAGTGTTGGCAAATCCGCTTTTTTCTTTTGCACTTCACTTACAGATGTTACTTTGCAAAAGGGTTTGAAAAGTATAGCAAGCAGTGCTTTTAAGGATTGTAAAAAACTAGAGTCTATAAGTGTACCTGATGGTGTTACCCGAATATATGATAATGCTTTTTCCGGTTGTGAAAGCCTTAAGGAAATAAATTTACCGGATAGTATATCCCGAATGGGTAAGGATGTTTTCTATAACACAGCGTATTACAAAACTAAAGACAACTGGAAAAAGAAGGTACTTTATGTAGGCAATCATCTTGTTAAAGCAAGAACATCCCTTAGTGGTGAATATGAGATTAGGAAAAATACCAGAACAATTGCAAATGAAGCTTTTGAATATTGTGATAAAGTTACCGCAATAAAAATGCCGGATAGCTTGGTTTGGATTGGGGACTATGCATTTTATGAGTGCAGAGGTTTAGAGTCTTTGGATGTTCCGGACAATGTTACATATATAGGTGACAGAGCTTTCTTTTGTTGTTATGGTCTTAAATCAGTAAAGCTCGGTGACGGGGTGAAAAGTATAGGTGATCTGGGCTTTTATTCCTGCGCCAAAATTGCTGATATAACATTCGGAAAGGGCTTGGAAAGCATTGGAAGATCAGCCTTTTATAATTGTGATAGTCTTTATGATATTTTCTTCTATGAGAGCTTAATCAATATTGGAGAATATGCATTCTATGATTGCGATGACCTTAATGGAATAGCGGTTCCGTCCAGTGTGAAGGAAATAGGCTATGGCGCATTGGGTTATCTGGTTACTTGTGATGAGGGCGAACAGGTAATTTACTCGGATTTTGAAATTTATGGAGCAAAGGGCTCGGTTGCAGAGGAATATACTAAAAATGTTGGCTTGAACTTTATTGAACACCAAAGCCATTCTTTCAGGAAGTGGGTTGTTGTAGATGAGCCTACTGTATATGCGCAGGGGTATAAATACAGAAAGTGTTCTGTTTGCTCGGTCACAGAGAAGGTTGATAGCTCTCAACTCAAATGCAGTAAGCCTACATTGAAGACTATAAGGAATACCCCAAGTGGTGTGAAAATCACATGGGGTAAGGTAAAGGGTGGCGATTCTTACAACATTTACCGCAGAACAAAGAATGGCTCTTACAGGAAGATTGGCACAACTAAAAATGCTTACTATACCGACAAAACTGCAAAGTCAGGTAAGAGATATTACTATATTGTAAAAGCGGTGAACGAGGTAGGCTCATCTTCAGCTTCAAAAGCAAAATCAATCTTGTATCTTGAAGACCCAACCTTGAAAACACCTTCAAGCACCACCAAAGGTGTTGGTTTGAGATGGTCGAAGGTTGCAGGTGCAGAGGGGTATATTATCTACCGTAAAACAGGTTCAGGCTCTTACACTAAGCTTAAAACCGAAAAGGGTGTATCAAATCTTGCTTTCAGAGATAAATCTGCAAAGAAGGGCAAAACCTATACCTACAAGGTTAAAGCTTATAAGGGCAAAACATATAGTGCATATTCAAACACTAAAACAATTACAGATAAATATTGATTAACAAATTCGGTCAGGTACAAATTGATTTGTACCTGACCGATAAACTTTTATTGTTTTGTTATAAAGAAAGATAGTGCAATGTAGGGTCGGGTCTTGACCCGACCGCAAGATTTTGTAACGATTTATGCGGCGGAACGGTCAAGACCGTTCCCTACATTACAATGCGTCGCAGACTCGAAACTTGCCACTTTCCATTTTGAATTTTCAACTATATAGCTGACCGCTGGTGACTGGTGACTGGTGACTAATTCTGCACTCATTATTTTTTGAATAATTATCCCGTTTTTTTGACAGAATAAAGATATTGGATTTTATTGTTAAGGGAGAATTATTATGTGCGGAATTATCGGTAAGGTTGGAGTGGGAAATGTTTTTCCTGAGCTTTTAAATGGTCTTGAAAAGCTTGAATATCGCGGGTATGATTCCGCAGGTGTGGCAGGGATTATTGATAATAAAATTATTCGTTTCAGGCAAGAGGGTAGGGTTTCTGATTTAGAGGCGGAAATTGAGAAAGCAAATCCTGAAAGCTTTATTGGTATAGGGCATACACGATGGGCAACTCACGGTAGTCCCACAAAGGAGAACGCCCATCCCCATATAAGCTCTGACGGCAAATTTGTCATTGTTCATAACGGTATAATTGAAAATTCAGATGAGCTTAAAAAAAGCTTTTTAGAGGGTAAAATTCAGCTTTCTTCTCAGACTGATACAGAAATTGTTGTTCAGTTAATGGGGCTTTTTTATAAAGGCGATGTTATATCTGCTATAAGTGAAACCTGCAAGGAATTAAAGGGTAGCTTTGCTTTCGGTATTCTTTGTGAGGATGCTCCGAATACCCTTTATGCAGTAGGGCAGAGCAGTCCTCTTTTAATAGTAAAAAGTGAAACAGGGCTCTATATTGCATCGGATTTTTGTGCAGTAGGCGAAGAAGCAAAAGAGATTTACAGGCTTACTGATGGTGAAATCTGCGCTTTAACAGAGAACAGTGTCAAATTTTTCAACCCATCGGGAGCACCTATCGAAAAATTTCCTGAAAAAGCGGAGTTTTCTTGTTCTGCTTTTGATAAAGGAGATTATGAACACTTTATGCTTAAAGAAATTTTTGAGCAACCCCAAGCGGTAGAAAACACAATAAATTCTTTCTTGAAGCAAAATGAAATTATTTTTTCAAAAGTGAAATTATATGACAATTTTATCAGAGAAAAGCTAGATAAAATTGTTATCGTGGCTTGCGGTTCTGCTTACCATGCGGGACTTGTGGGTAAGTCTGTTTTAGAAGGTCTTTGTAAAATTCCTTGTTCTGTTGAAATTGCCTCGGAATTCAGGTATGGTGAAGCTTTTTTAAATGAAAATACTTTAGGGGTTTTTATCAGTCAGAGTGGTGAAACGGCAGATACGTTGGCGGCGCTTCGCCTTGCAAAAAAGAAAGGGGCGCAAATACTTTCAATAGTGAATGTAGAAGGTAGTGCTATCAGCGAAGAGAGCGAAAATGTTATAAATACAAAAGCGGGACGAGAGGTAGCAGTAGCCACAACAAAGGCATACAGTGCACAGCTTGTTTCCCTTTATGCTCTTGCAATTTTTATGGGGAAAATAAGGGGTGTTATTGACACTGAAAAGTGTAAAAAGCTTATTGAAGAATTAAGAAAATTACCACCAAAAATCGAGAAAAGAATTAATACTCTTGCACCTCAGATGGAAGAGCTTTCAAAGGAAATTTATAAGAAAAAAGATGTATTCTTTATTGGACGCCTTAATGATTTTGCCACTGCTGCCGAAGGCTCTCTGAAAATGAAGGAAATCAGTTATATTAACTCTCAGGCTTACCCTGCAGGAGAGTTGAAGCACGGCACTATTTCATTGATTGAAAAGGGGAGTATTGTTATTGCAGTAGCAGGTAAAAGCAAGGTGTTTTCAAAAACTGCCAGCAATATTTCTGAGGTTCAGGCAAGGGGAGCAAAGGTTGTTCTGATAACCGATGAAAGCGAAAAGGACTGTAAGGTAACGGCAGAAATTACTGTTACAGTACCTCAAACCCTCAAAGAATTTCAAAATTCACTTTTGGTTTTACCCTTACAGCTTTTAAGCTATTACACCGCTAAAAATCTGGGTTGCGATATAGACAGACCTAAAAACCTTGCAAAAAGCGTGACAGTTGAGTAAATTTCACTAGCAAATCTTACAAAATCTTAATTTGATTTATTCACTGCTGTATGTTATCATTTAATCGGTGATAACTATGGCAGTGAAAATTCTTGTAACTGAAGATGATGTTTTCCTTCGTGACGGGCTTTGTGAGATGCTCAAAAAGGAAGGCTATGATGTTGTTACCGCAGGGACAATAGAGGATGCAAAGGCGAGTTTCTTAAAAGAAAGCTTTAACCTTATAATCCTTGATGTTATGCTTCCTGACGGTAACGGCTTTGATATGTGCGCCTTCATTCGTTCAAAAAACGAAGATGTGCCGATACTCTTTTTAACTGCTTGCGATGACGAGGTTCAGGTTGTCCGTGGTCTTGATGCAGGTGCAGATGACTATGTTACTAAACCTTTCAAGCTTCTTGAATTGCTTTCAAGAATCCGTGCTCTTTTGAGAAGAAACAAATCAACTGTTTATAGTTGCGAGAATATTGTTATTGATATAAACACAATGACTGTTAAAAAGGATGGCGAAAATGTATTTGTTACTCCCACAGAGTTTCAAATTCTTTCTGCTCTTATAAGAAACAGCGGTGTTATTGTTACAAGAGCAATTTTATTAGAAAATATATGGGATGAGGGTGGCTCATTTATTGATGACAACACTCTTTCCGTTCACATAAGCCGACTTCGTGAAAAAATCGGTCCTGAGCATATTATTACTGTCAGAGGTATCGGTTACAGATGGGAGGACGGCAAATGAGTCCTTTGGAAATCTGTTTGATTATTGCTACTTGCTTATTGCTTTTTATTGTTCTTGTTTTGAGCTTTTTGCTTACCAAAAACAAAAGAAATGTGAAAAAGCTTACCAAAAGTATCAACAAATATCTTGAAAAAGGCGAACTGACAAAATTCAGTACAAAAGATGATAATTTTGCACCTCTTCAGAATGCGGTTTGCGATTTGGAAAATGCTCTTGAGGTACAAAAGCAAAACACCGAGTCCGAAACTAAAAAGAATACGGATTTTATTGCAGATGTTTCTCACCAATTGAAAACTCCTCTTGCAGGACTTCGTCTTTATCTTGAAATGGATAACGCTCAGAATCCTACGGAGCATACAGAAAAAGAACTTCAGCTTGTGGAGAAAACTGAAGAGCTTGTTGCAAAGCTTTTACGCCTTGAAAAGATAAAAAGTGATACATATATCATGGATTTTCAGTTTTATGAAATCAGCGAAATCCTAAAAAGCATACTCCTTGATATGAAGCATATTTTCCCTGAAAAGCAGTTCGGTATTGTCGGTAAAAGCCGAATGAGATGTGATAAGGAATGGCTAACGGAAGCTTTAGGAAATGTTATTAAAAATGCTTGCGAGCATACGGATAACAATGGCGAAATCAATATAACTATTGAAGAAAATGAACGCTCCACAATTGTTACTGTTTCCGATAACGGTGGTGGTGTTGATAAAGACGATGTCGGTAAGCTATTCAAGAGATTCCACAGAGCTAAAAATGCTAAACCTCAAAGCGCAGGAATCGGTCTTGCAATAACAAAAGCAATTGTTGAAAAGCACCACGGAACAATAAGTGCAGTAAATTCTGCAACGGGACTTGATATTATAATGTGCTTTCCGCATATTGATGGTTACCAAACTATTTAAAACTGTCCGAAAGGGCAGTTTTTCTTTTATCTTACGAAATCTTAAGATAAAAGTCACTTAAAATTAAGATTGATGTTTTATACTAAAATCAACATAGGGGAATGGTGTTCCCGAAAATCAAATTCAAAGGAGAGTTTTCTATGAATATTATCGAATGCAAAAATCTCACAAAGGAATATTTAAGTGGTGAAAATACAGTTGTGGCACTTAACGATGTGTCATTGGAATTTGAAAAAGGAGAGTTCTGTGCAATAACAGGACCTTCAGGTTCAGGTAAGTCAACCTTCTTACATGTTTTAAGCAGCCTTGAAAATGCAACCTCAGGCGAGGTTATTTATAACAATGAAAGCCTGAAAAAGTATAACGATAATCAGCTTTCAATCCTCAGAAGAAGACGCTTCGGCTTCGTTTTCCAGGCATACAACCTTGTGGAAGAACTGACAGGTTATGAAAATATTTTGCTTCCCATTATGAAAACGGAATAATAGATTATCCTACGCAGGTAAAACAAAAAGACACATGGTATAAACCGACAACCCCCGCGGAAGTAAAAAGTTCCATTCACTATAATCAGGTGGGATATAACGAAGTCGGAAGAGAAGCCGCACGGAACACCATGTATATCCTCGGAATAAAGGAAAAACCGGAAATTGAAACCACCGTAAAATTCTATGACTGGACCGGATATAAAGAGGTTTCGAAAATCCGGACAGTCAGCAAGGGAATAAGCGAAACTCTTGCGGTTCCGGTGGTTTATCCCTGCTACGAATCGAAAAGCGTAACTTATACTG
>JAZNJB010000048.1:0-26816 GCA_045577815.1 Acutalibacteraceae bacterium | reverse complement strand
GTTGTTGCTGCAGCTCCTCAGGAGAATGTTCGCCGTGAATGTCCCGATCCCGGTGATATAGTTATTCTTCTCGGTGGTAGCACAGGTCGTGACGGTTGCGGTGGTGCAACAGGTTCTTCAAAATCTCATACAGCAGATTCTCTTGAAACCTGCGGTGCAGAGGTTCAGAAGGGTAACGCTCCCGAAGAAAGAAAGCTCCAGAGACTTTTCAGAAATAAAGAAGCAACAAGAATGATTAAGCGTTGTAATGACTTTGGTGCAGGTGGCGTTTCAGTTGCTATCGGTGAGCTTGCAGATGGTCTTAAAATCGACCTTAATGCAGTTCCCAAGAAATATGAGGGTCTTGATGGTACAGAGCTTGCTATTTCCGAATCTCAGGAAAGAATGGCAGTTGTTATCGAAAAAGAAAATGTTGAAAGATTCTTAGAGCTTGCTGCAACAGAAAACCTTCAGGCTTGTCCCGTTGCTGTTGTAACAGAGGAAGCAAGACTTGTTATGCATTGGAACGGTAAGGTTATCTGCGATATCAGTCGTGATTTCCTTAACTCCAATGGTGCAGATAAGCACGTTGATGTTGCTACATCAAAGCCCGAGGCTTACGATAAAGAAATCAGCGGTAGCTTTACAGATAATATGAAGGCTATGGCAGATGACCTTAATATATGCTCAAAGCGTGGTCTTTCCGAGCGTTTTGACTCAACAATCGGTGCAGGCACAGTTCTTATGCCCTTCGGTGGTAAAAATCAGCTCACTCCCATTCAGGCAATGGTTCAGAAGATTTCCGTTGAGAAAAAGCACACAGACGATTGCTCTCTTATGTCATGGGGCTACAATCCCTTTATTACAGAAAAGAGCCCCTATCATGGTGCATATCTTGCAGTTGTTGAATCAGTTTGTAAGCTTATTGCAACAGGTGCAAAATTTGAGGATGTATATCTTACATTCCAGGAATATTTTGAAAGAGTCGGCAAGGATGCAAAGCGTTGGGGCAAGCCTCTCGCAGCTCTTCTTGGTGCATTCAAGGCTCAGAAAAACCTTGGTATCGGTTCTATCGGTGGTAAGGACTCAATGCGCGGTACATTTGAGGATTTGGATGTCCCTCCCACACTTGTTTCCTTCGCAGTTACAACCGAAAAGGTTAAAGATATTGTTTCTCCCGAATTCAAAAAGGCAGGCAACAAGGTTTACCTTATCACTCCTGAATTTGATGAAAACGGTCTTCCCGAAACAGCTTCTCTTCTTAAAGTATTTGACAAGGTTTGTGCTCTTCTTCGTGAGGGCAAGGCAGTTTCCTGCTATACACCCGGTATGGGCGGTATTGCAGAAGCAGTTATGAAAATGGCTTTCGGTAATGGCTTTGGGTTCAGCTTCGCAGACGCTTTATCTACAGAAGAGATATTCAAATATAATTATGCTACCTTTATTCTTGAAGCAACTGAAGCTATAGAAGATGCAATTCTTTTAGGTGAAATTACAGATGAAAAGGTATTTGCTTTCGGTGATGAAAGCGTCTGCTTTGATGCTCTTCTCGGAATTTACGAGGACAAGCTTGAAAGCGTTTATAGCTGTAACATTCCTGATACTGCAACACCTGTTGAGAACTTCTCATTCTCTGCAACAGAAAGAAAGGCTCCTGCAATCAAGGTTGCGAAGCCCAAGATTCTGATTCCTGCATTCCCCGGAACAAACTGCGAATTTGATAGCGCAAAGGCAGTTCGTGATGCAGGCGCAGAGCCTGAAATCATTGTTATTAAGAACCGTTCATCTGCAGATATTACTGCAAGCGTTGAAGAATTCTCAACAAAGCTTAAGGACGCACAGATGATTTTCATTCCCGGTGGCTTCTCCGGTGGTGACGAACCCGATGGTTCAGCTAAATTTATTACTGCATTCTTCCGTAACGCAAAGGTTAAAGAAGGCGTTACAGACCTTCTTGATAACAGAGATGGTCTTATGTGCGGTATCTGTAACGGCTTCCAGGCACTTATCAAGCTCGGTCTTGTGCCCTATGGTAAGATTATTGATACAGATGAAAATTGCCCCACTCTTACATACAACACAATTGCACGTCACCAGTCAAGAATTGTAAGAACAAGAATTGCTTCTAACAAATCTCCATGGCTTGCACTTACAGAGGTTGGCGACATTTACAATGTGCCGATTTCTCACGGTGAAGGACGTTTCCTTGCAAGTGAAGAGCTTATCAGAAAGCTTGCTGAAAACGGACAGATTGCAACTCAGTATGTTGATCTTGAGGGTAACGCAACTGTTGATGTTCACTTCAACCCCAACGATTCTATGTTTGCTATTGAGGGTATCACATCACCCGATGGCAGAGTATTCGGTAAAATGGGTCACAGTGAGCGTATCGGCGACGGACTTTATAAGAATGTTGAAGGTAATTATGACATTCAGATGTTCAAAGCAGCTGTTAAATACTTTAAGTAAAATATAAATGAACCCGTCAGTTTTTTGAAACTGACGGGTTCATTTATATTTTAATGTAACGAACTTGTTTGGCGTTGGGCGGCGACGAGGTTTGCGTATATTCCGCCTTGGGCGATAAGCTCGTTATGAGAGCCTACCTCGGCAATTCTGCCTTTTTCAATTACAACAAGTCTGTTTGCATTTTTTAGGGTTGAAAGTCTGTGGGCAATTGCAATTGTTGTTCTGCCCTCAATAAGTCTTGTGAGTGCTTCCTGAATTTTGATTTCTGTTTCAGGGTCGAGAGAGCTTGTTGCTTCGTCAAGAATAAGAATCTTGGGATTTTTAAGAATTGCTCTTGCTATACTTACTCTCTGCCTTTCACCACCTGAAAGAGAGTGTCCGTTTTCACCGATAACTGTATTATAACCATCGGGGAGCTTGGTGATGAATTCGTGAGCGTTTGCAGCCTTTGCTGCCGCAATCACTTCATCAAGTGAAGCATCAGGACGGGCGTAAGCAATATTATCAAAAATTGAACCTGAGAAAAGATAGGTTTCCTGGAAAACAACACCTATGTTATTTCTCAACTCTTCAGGTGGAATATCCTTTATATCAACGCCATCAATTGTGATTTTACCTAAAGATGGGTCATAAAGGCGCATACAAAGGTTTATCATAGTTGATTTACCTGCGCCCGAATGGCCAACAAGACCAATCATTTCACCGGGATTAATGTGAAGATTTATGTTTTTGAGAACTGGCTCATAGGATTTGTAGCCAAAGGTTACCCCATCAAATTCCACAGCGCCTGCGGAGTTTAATTGTTTAGGTTCGTTGGTTGCTACCATCTGAGGAGCTTCATCAAGTATTTCATATATTTTTACAAGGCTTGTGGAGCAATCGGCAACTCTTCTTGGAAAAACAGACATCCAACGAAGAGGAGCGTAAAGAAAGCCTAAATATAAGTTGAAACGAGTTAACTCACCAAGAGTAAGCTTGCCGTCAAGCACCATTTTACCGCCTATTATAAGTACAAGAAATTCACCCAATGCCATAAAATTACCAACAAGAGGGAAGGTGACTGCCCAATATTTTTCGTTGGAAGCGGATACATCTGCAAGCTTCTTTGAATATTTTGAAAACTTTTCAATTTCCCTTTCTTCATTACCAAAAGCCTTAACAACTCTGATACCTTTAATAATATCGTGAAGAATTGAGGTGGCTTTTGAGTCAACGCGCCATTGCTTATGATAACGAAGCATTGTTGAGTGGCGGAAGGTTGACATAAATAAAACGCCGATTGGAATTGGGATTATAACTGCAAGTGTGAGAGTTACATTGGTTGAGAAAAGAATAATCAGAATTACAGTGAACAAAATTACTTGCTC
Organism: Acutalibacteraceae bacterium; assembly: GCA_045577815.1. GTDB lineage: Bacteria > Bacillota > Clostridia > Oscillospirales > Acutalibacteraceae > DTU089. The sequence goes on along the minus strand of JAZNJB010000048.1, from coordinate 23,001 downwards.
GATTAAATATCTTCCCTGCTGATTGAAAAATTCCTTTACTCTTTCGGTATCTTTTGTGACTCTGCGAATAAGGTTACCTGCAGATTTCCCCGACATAGAGGAAAGCGAAAGCTCTTGGATTTTTGAATAAACCAGGTTTCGTAAGTCGTTAGAAAAATTTGAACCCACCCGATTTGTTATGCGGTTGCTTATAATGCTTAAAGCCTTTGATAACGCAAATGTTAAAGTCATTAAAAGGGCAATTACAATAATACCGGTTGATCTTGATTCAAAAAATGGAGTAGCATTTTCAACGGGAACTAAATAATGGTCAATCAGAATAGAGTTGAACATGGGCATTATTGCCCCTAAAATATTGGCAAGGGTCAGAATAAGTCCTGCACCGATAACTGATTTTAAATAAGGTCTGAAATAAGTGAATGCACGAGAGAAAACATAGGATTTCTTTACGCAGAACATACAGGCATTCATACCTCTTGGGTAATGGCGATGACACTTGGGGCAAATGGGTAAATCGTCAGTACTCATTTGCAGCATTTCGCCACTTTCAAAGTAGTGGTTGAGAACCTTCACAAGCTCTCCGATTTCACCAACCCGACTCATTGAAAAACGGCAGATTGTAATGTTTTCGCTACCGTCTTTTTTTGCACCTTCAGGCTTAAATTCAAGCTTACCACATCCGATATCTGTCAGTTGAACAGCTTCTTCGATACCATCAATATTAAATTTTTCTTCTTTTCCGTCAAGGCTTTTGAGAATGTAACCATCGCAAAGAGTTAATGTGCCGTTACAAACCTTGCCTTCGGGAGAAATATCAAAATATACGGTTTTATTTTCCATAATCAATATAAATATGGCTCTAAAAGCCTTCTGCTTTTTTGTTCGATTTTTTCCTGGTCGGGTATAATGTATCGGTTGCCATCCATATCAAAAATAAGGAGGGCGTTTTCGCTGGTTGAACGAAGATTTCTGGTTATATCTCTTACGGTGAAGCTCTTTTCTTTACCATCAATAATAACATCAAAATAAAAATGGCCCATACGCTCTTTTATGTTTTTTACAGATGTTATTGTGGGGCAATAGTATCGGTTCTGAAGCTCTTTGACCGCACAATCAAGCGAAATTTTATCAAGCTCTTTTAAATCTCTTATAATACCGATTTCGTTATCCTCGATATCGTGAACACAGATATATTCATCAGTAAGAGAATAAGGGTAACTTCTTATAAGCTTGACTCTACCTTTGTTTTCACCATCAACGGAAAGCACAAGAAAGCCATTTGGATTAAAGGAGAAACTGCACTTGTCCGGTTTTAAAAATTCAAGTGAAAGCTTGTTATCGTTCATTTTCTTTTTCCTCCTTTTCGTCTTTTTCCTCTTCTTGTTCTATTCCTATAAATTTCAATGCTTCTTCCTGAAGCTTAAAGAGTTTATAGTATGCGCCTTTCTTTTCCATGAGTTCATCGAAAGTTCCGAATTCAATGCATTCACCATCGTCAATTACTGCGAGCTTGTCTGCATCTCTTAAAGTGGAAAGTCTGTGGGCAATAGCAATTGTGGTTCGTCCTGATTTGAGCTCGGAAATAGAGTTCTGGATATTTCTTTCAGTTTCTGTATCCATAGCTGCAGTTGCTTCGTCAAGAATGAGGATTTTCGGGTTCTGAATAATGGTTCGGGCAATTGAGATTCTTTGCCGTTCACCACCTGATAAATCCTGACCACCTGAACCAACCCAGGTTTCGTAACCATCGGGCAGCTTTGAAATAAAGCCGTGGGCAGAGGCTGCCTTTGCAGCGGCAATAACCTCATCATTTGTGGCATCAGGGCGAGCGTATCTTATATTATCGGCGATAGTTCCCATAAATAAGAAAATATCCTGAGAAACTATACCGATGTTTTTTCTTAATTGCTTTGAGGAAAGTTGTTTTACATCATAACCATCTATTTTAACAACCCCTTCTTTTGGGTCATAAAGCCGGGCAATAAGATTTGAAATAGTAGTTTTTCCTGCGCCTGTTTTACCCACTATACCAAGCATTTCACCTTCGTTGATTTTAAGAGAAAGGTTTTTTATTATGGGGTGGGCAGGCTCGTATTCAAACTGCAATTCATTAAGCTCTATTTCACCCTTAAAGCTTTCAAGAATTACAGGATTTTCAATATCTTTAACATCGGGTTCAGTGTCCATAATTTCAAACACACGTTGAGCAGAATCTACGCAACGAGCCCACCAGTTTGAAACCCATGAAAGAAAATCAATGGGTGTCTGAATCATCTGAAGATACACAACAAATGTGAGAAGTTCACCGATTGTAAGCTCCTTTGTGGTAATGCAAAGCACACCACCATAGCCTAAAACAAGTGCGCCTAAAAGATATATGAATACTGAGAGAATAGGGAAAACAGTGTTTTCTGCATTGGCAACTGTTATCTCAGCATCTCTTACCTTATCGCTTATTTGGGTGAAAGCATCCAGTTCATCCTGCTCTTTTGAAAATGCTTTTATGATTCTGTGACCGTTTATATTGTCACTTACTTTTGAGGTGAGTCGGGAATGCTGAACCCATACCTTGTGATGCATTTTTTTGAAAAGCTTGTGAAAAATGGGGTAGCAAACAAAAATGATTGTTGATGCCAGAAGTGTCACTAATGTAAGCTTGACACTTGTTGCGAACATAATGATGATAATACCGATAACGGTTATTGCACTACCGATAAGGTATGGAAAACCATCAACAAAGAACCAATAGATGTTATTGGAATCTCTTGTTACTCTTTCCATTAAAGAGCCTGTTTGCTTATGAGTATAAAAACCCACAGAAAGCTTCTGCATAGCCTGGAAAATTTTGATTTTTATACTATAAACAACTTTTGGAAGCATACCCGCAACAAGGTATTGATAAACAAGGGTGAAAAGTTGATTAAAAATCTTTATCGCCGCCATTGAAAGAACAACAGTGAAAAGAGCTTTTAAAAGAGCATCGTAACCTGAAGTATTACCTGGATTTAAAACCTCATCATAAAGCTTTTGGGTGCTGAATTGAGGAATTAAGAGATTTAAAGCGTTGCTGAAAAGAATGAAAACCAATATGAAAACCATTTTCCATTTGACATCGCCAAAAAATGAGAAAAGGCGTTTTATAGTTGAATTTTTACTGACACAATCCTTACAGAAACGCATACCTGAGGGAACAGGTGCTCCGCATTTCTGACAATTTGAATTCTTGTCGTTAATTATGTATTGGTTGTAATCCTTTCCCTCTTTAAAGATATTAAATATTTTTCTGAAAGCGTCTGCTTTTGAAAGCAGTCCGATTGAAAAATAACCTAATGAATAGTATTCATTTCGAAATTTATAAGTTAATTGCCCGGTTGCTAAATATTGCTCTGCAAAAATTTCATCAATTTCATCTATTGGTAAACAGGTTAATTTGCGAAGAACCGGTTTGGGTGGGGGAGTGTTTTTCTTGTTTTTGCTCTTTTTAGGCAATTCGGGTTCTTCAATTTCGGCAATATAAAGCCCTTTTTCATCAAACATAATATAGCAGTCACCGAAGTTTTCCGGAGCAAGCATATCGGTTTTAAAGGAATAAATGATTGAGTCAGTATTAAGCTCTGCTTTCTGCAAAATATCTTTTATAGGCTCCGGTAAAATCCCCGCGGGCGAAAAATTCGGACGGGGAGGTTTCTTTATATGCAATTTGAAAAGAATTTTATTTATTATTTCCATAGTGTCACCCTTGACCCATTAAATATATATTTATTTTACCATAGAGATTTTTAAATCACAATAGAATATGGGCATTTAATTATCTTAACAATTTGTTAACAAAGTTACAATATACTCTTGTGTAAGTTGTATATTGTAAGGGAAATGCATTTATTTATTGTTACAAATTTAATAAATGGTTGTTATTTTTTTTAGTGGTGAATTGACATTCATTTTAAGTTTTGGTATTATTTAAGTGTATTTTGGGGAGATAGGTAAAAAAGCCTCTTATTCCTTTAAATAAATTTTTTTGATAATATTTTTCGAAAGGTGTTAGAAATGGCAGTAAAAAGCGTTACACGATTTGGTATTCAGAGAAAAATTGTTGCTAATATGACAACTGAAAGTTGGCAGAATATTCCTCACGTTAGCTACCAATATGAGCCTGACGTTACAAAGTTTGTTGAAGAATTTAAAAAATTTACTGCAGAGCATCAAGGTGATAGCGGTGCGAAAATCACTTTCAACGCAGTTCTTCTAAAAGCTTTTGCAGAAGCAATTGAGGTTGACCCTGTTATTAATGCTCATATGCATTTTGAAAAAGGTCTTGTAAGAGGTAAGGTTACTGTTTTTGATAATATCGACATTTCTGTTCCCTGGATTCTTCCCAGCGGAGAAATGATGACTATCACTATGAAAGATATGGGTAACAAAACTCTTAAAGAAATTGCAGAGTATCAGGCAGATATTAACCGCAGACTTGAAAAAACAAATCTTACTGAGGCGTTATATTCAGTTTCTTTCAATGATACTATTGAAAAATTGAAAAAAGGTCATATTCTTAAAGCAATCAAAAGACTTTATGGTGCAAATACCAATAAAAAACATAAAATCCATCTTCTTAAAGGGGAAGAAAAGAAGGCTTACGAGGCAATTCCCGAAACAGAGAGAATTACATATAAGGATCTTAAACAAGGCACAATTACTATATCAAATATCGGTGCTGATACAAGAGGCCTTTCAGGCGAATGCGCTATGCTTATGGTTATTCCTCCTCAGGTTTGTGCTATTTGTATCGGCTCATTACAGAGAAGACCAATTGTTGTTAAAGATGAAGATGGTAACGAAAAGGTTGAAATCAGAACAATTCTTCCTATGGATATCTGTTTCGATCACAGAGCGCTTGACTTTGGCGATGTAAGACCATTCCTTTCTAAAATGGAAGAGTTTTTCCAGAATCCTGAAATGATTCTTAATCTTGAGGCTTAATTTACATATATTTACAAAAACTTCAACCTTTTGGGTTGGAGTTTTTTGTTACGTGACTTTTTCGTGACTTGTTTTTGTAATATATGTATAAAAAGGGCAAGACAAAACTAGTGCAAATGGGGAATGTTAAGCTGTTCTATTGAAAATAAAAAGCCTTTTGTGATATAATACATTAGTTAAAATACATTTTAAGGAAGAAGATATAATGACTAAAAGAATTGTAACCTTATGCAGTATTGTTATAGCGTTTTCACTTTGTTTTGCAGTTTTTTCTGTAGGCTTTAAAGTTGAAAAAACTGATGTTACAACCGCAAACATACACTCGTTCTGTGCCGAAAAAAGCGAAACAACTACAAGTGGTGCTATAAGCAGTATTGTAGGAGGTGTTATGAACGGCATTGAATCATACGCGCCTTCAGGTAGCGCTGATGATACGTTAGATAAACTCGAATCAGCTTCTGATAAGGTGGATGGTGCGATAGATAAAATCGAATCAGCTTCTGATAAGGTGGATGGTGTTATAGGTGGATTGGGTGATACATTAGGTGGTATCGGCTCAGGTTCTTCAGGCAATATCGGAGATGTTATTGGTGATATCGGCTCAGGTTCTTCAGGTAATATCGGAGATGTTATTGGTGATATTGGCTCAGGCTCTTCCGGTGGCCTTGGTGATGCCGTTGGTGGAATAGGTGATGCTCTCGGTGGCGTAGGCGATGCTCTTGGTGGTGTTGGTAGCGGTATGGGAGATAGCTTAGGAGATGTATTGGGAGGTTTAGGTGGTAATGGTTCAGGCACAGTTGTTACAACTACAGCTCCTGTTTTAACAACTTCCGCAGATATTGGTCTGATTATTCCTGTTCCTGCTGCAACTCAGATAACAACAGAAGCAGAAACAGAATCAGAAACAGAAGCACAAACAGCTTCAACAGACGATGAGAGCAAAGCAACAGGTGAAACTGTTGACTATGCAGCAACAGTTAACCCATATACAAAACCCACTGCTACTTTTGTTGCAGGTGATGAAGACGAATCAATTAAATGGCTTCAGTGGATTTTTGTTTATACCGGCTATGGCTTGGGTGATGACGGCATAACAGGTGTGCTCGATGAAGACACTGTTGCAGTTGTAAAAAAGCTTCAGAAAGAAAATAAAATGACTGTTGACGGTAATATAACAGAGGACGTAATTAAAGCAGCAGAGGAGCTTTATTATAAGGTGATTCTCGGCGGTGATGTAAGCGCAATAGAGGTTCTTTCTCAGGCTACAACGGGTGTTAATGGTTCTGAGGGAACGGTTGCTGTTGATAATGCAAATGGTGTTCCGGTTATCTTACTTGTAGTTATCCTTGTAATAATATGGGGTCTTGCTATTGGTGGAATTGTTTTCCTCTTTATTTTGAAAAAGAAGAAATCAGCTTTACAAAATGCTGAACAGGCAAAGTCGGAAGAGAAAAAAGATGCTTCACAGACAGAAGCAAAGGAATCATTATCAAGTATTGCTGATTTGTTTGAAGAAGCGGAGAAAAACAAAAAATAAAGTATGGAGATAACAAAATGGATAAGTATGTAATTATCAATGCAGATGATTTTGGAATGAACCACTCCTCAAACCTTGCGGTTATGGATTTGTTTGAAAAGGGTGGAATAACTTCATCAACAATCATGACTCCTTGCCCCTGGGCAAAGGAAGCAGGGAAATGGGCTGCGGCTCATCCTGAATATGCAGTGGGTGTTCATCTTACATTTACAAGCGAATGGGGTAATTACAGATGGGGCCCCGTTGCACACAGTAATACAGACTCTTTAAGAGATAAAGAAGATTTTATGTATTACGATTCAGGCTCTTTTGAAAAGAATTGCGATATCAGTGAAGTTGAAAATGAAATAAGAGCACAGATTGAGCGCTTTAAATCCTTTGGTGTGGAGCCGTCTCACCTTGATAACCATATGGGTTCTCTTTACGGCATTGAAACAGGTCGCTTCGAGGTTCTTACAAAAACTCTTGAGCTCGCAGGGGAGTATGGTTTACCCTTCCGTTTTCCAGGTACATTCGTACCCGAAATGTTCAAGAATGAAACTCTTGATGTTAAGATTGATGTTTCGGTTATCGAAGGCGTTTTCAATCAGGTTCTCGGTTATGCAGAAAGTTTAGGTGTTGCTATGCCTGATTATCTTATTCCCGGTGAGTGGAATGGTCCACAGTCGGATAGTTATGAAAACTTTAAAGAATATATTTATGAGCTTTACAGAAGCTTCCCCAATGGTATAACAGAAACTTATATTCACCCTGCGCTTGAATGTGATGACCTTAAGGCTATTACAGGCGTTTGGTTCAGAAGGGTTTGGGAGCATAAATTGTTTTCTGACCCACAGACACTTCAACATATCAAGGCTTGCGGTATTGAGCTTATTAATTATCGCGATTTAAAGAGAATTAAAGGGTTCTAAAAACATACCCCTTACTTTTAGTAACAAGCTAAAAGTAAGGGGTATGTGTAATTTATTTTATAATCTCAAGACCTTCAAGAAGAATTTTAAGACCTAAAAGAATAAGTATCAAACCACCTGCAAATTCTGCTTTGGATTTGTATTTGGTTCCAAAAATATTACCGATTTTAACGCCAATGGAAGAAAGGGTAAAGGTTATAATTCCGATAAGGGCAAAAGCAAAATAAACAAACCGGTCAGGTTCAAAATCAGTAAATGCAAAACTCACTCCGACTGCAAGAGCATCAATGCTTGTTGCAATTGCCATAATGAGCATTGTTTTAAAGCCGAGAGAATCATTGACTTTTTCTTCGTCTTTTTCCATTGCTTCTTTAATCATATTACCGCCGATAATAGCTAAAAGAATAAAGGCAATCCAATGGTCAATTGAAGTGATTTTATCTGCAAAGGTGCTTCCTAGAAAATAGCCAATCATTGGCATTAAGCCTTGAAATGCACCGAACCATAAGCCTACAGTTGCACAGTTCTTAAAATTGATTTTTTTTAAGGCGAGTCCTTTGCAAAGCGCAACTGCAAAAGCGTCCATTGAAAGACTTACCGCCATAAGTATAATTTCAATTAAACTCATTTACATAACCCCATAAATTTATTTGAAAGGAAATTATATATTAAATAATATTTTATGTCAACAAGTTGATTTTAGAAACTCAAGTGTGATAATATACAATATGAACGGAGGGTGATATTAGATGAAAGAATTTTTAAAATCAAGAAAAAATATAGGAGTAAAAATTATTTCTGTGTTATTAATTCTTGTGCTTTTGATAAATATATTATATTCTGTGGTTCTTTCTTTTTCTTTGTTTAAAAAGGATGGTTGGGAAAGGTTTGAAGAATACTTATATGGCAAACAATTAGAAACTGTTTCTGAATGGGTTTCTGAAAAATCTGAAAAAATCCAGATTGCCAATAGAGAAGAAAAAAACTTAACTGCGTTAGAAATAAAGAATGAACACATTTCTCATAGTTATATCATAATTTGTCATCAGTACGGTGGTAGCCCCGAATCTATGGAAGAGTATGCAAAGCATTTCTATGATTTGGGGTTTAATATAATATTGCCCCATATGAGAGGGCATATAGAGAGTCCGTATAATGAAATATCTTTTGGATGGAAGGATAAATCAGATATAGTTGATTGGATTAAAAAAATAATTAAGGAAGACAAAAAAGCAAGAATTGCTCTTTTTGGCGTGTCTTTGGGAGCTAATGCCGTAACTCTTGCGGCAGCGGAAGAATTGCCTGAAAATGTGCGCTTGATAATTTCAGACAGTTGCTACACTTCATTGGATAACTTGATGAAAAACTACATAAAAAATGAAACGATTCTTTCTTCGTTAGTCGGAAGAAGTATTATATCTGCTTATGCAAAAAATAAAATAGATGAGAAAACCAAGAATGCCGATACAGTTGCACAATTAAAAAGTATTGAACTGCCGATAATGTTTATTAATGGTGAAAAAGATAATGCTGTTCCACCTCTTGTAAGCAAAATGCTTTATGAAAATTGTGATGCTGAGGGGGTTGAAGAGGTTATAATTGAAAACGGTACTCACGGCAGAAATCTTGAAGCAGATGAAGAAAATTATTGGGCAAATATTGATGGTTTTATATTGAATTATTTAGGCATATGAAAGTCAACAGGATGGATTTTCCGTCCTGTTGATTTTTTGATTTTTTAATATGTAAAAAAAAGAAGATGCTTTTTGTAAATATTGCTAATTTATAGCTTTTGGCGTTGACAAAACGGTGACAACATATTACAATGAATTATGTAGTATTATATATTTTTGTATAGGTACTGTTGCATTTTTTATCGAAAGGGTGTTTCTTTTGAAAAAGTCAAAGTTTTTAGCAATTCTCCTTGCTGTGATGATTACTTTGAGCAGTTTTTCCTGCTTATCTGTAGTTTCGTTTGCAGTAGTTGTTGAGGGTGGAGAATTTGACGATGAAGGCAATTTATCCGAAAAACAATGGGAATTTGATGAAGATACCGGCATTTTTACAGTGTTTGCAGATATTACAGATAATTCTTGGTTGACTTACAAGGATGATATTGTAGAAGTAATTTTTACCGGGACTGTTGGGAACATAGATGATTTTATGTTCGCTGATTCCCCAAATCTTGTTAAAGTTAATTTTGAAGTAGTGCTTGAAACAATCGGTCGAGGAGCGTTTCAAAATTGCGATAAACTAACAGATGCTGGTCTTTTGAAAGCTAAAAAAATTGAAGATTATGCTTTCTTTGATTGTGATAGTTTGAGCAGTGTTGAAATGGATGGCAGACTTGATGATGCTGGTAAAAACATATTTAAAGACTGCGATTCTCTTAAAACAGTAACTATTGCTAATGGTATTACTGTAATAGGAGAGGGTATGTTTGAAGATTGTGTGGTTCTTGAAGAAATTGCTCTTCCCGACAGTGTTGAAAAAATAGAGCGTTTGGCATTCGAGAATTGTGCAGCTCTTAAGCAAATAAAAATCCCTGATAGCACAACCTCTGTGGGCGAATATGCTTTCTATGGTTGTTCATCTGCAACAAGTGCTTATATCGGACATAATGTTTTTGAAATTGGCGAGTATGCTTTCGGCAAATGCTCTGTTCTTGAAAGTGTAGAGATTAAGTGTGCGATGCCTGCTATAAGTGAAGGTATGTTCTATGGTTGTTCTTCACTTAAAGGGTTAACAAATCTTCCCGAAGGTATTAAAATAATCGGGAAAAATGCTTTTAAGGATTGTGCCCTCTTTTCTGAAATAATCATTCCTGCAACAGTTACTCAGATTGGTGATTCAGCTTTCGATTCAACAATTATCACAACAATAGATATTCCTGTTGGTGTTGAATCTATCGGTTCAGGTGCATTTACAAATTGCAACAAACTTTCTGCTATTAATGTAGCAGCTAAGAACCGTTTTTATGCAAGTGTAGATGGCGTTCTTTATAATTCAGATATTACCGAACTTATCTGTTGCCCTGCAGGTAAAACAGGAACAGTTGTTATTAAAGTAGGAACAAAAGTTATCGGCAACGATGCTTTTATCGGTTGCACAGATGTTGATGTGATTGAAATTCCTGATAGTGTAACAACAATTGCAACAAATGCTTTTAATGGTTGCGCAGATGATTTGAAAATAAAAGCAAATTGTGATTCTTATGCAGCAGAATATGCAAAACTTTATACAATAGATGTAGAAAAGACCCATTCATCAATTTCAGAATGGATTGTTACTGTTGAACCTACTTGCGATAATGCAGGTATTAAGGAGAAACAGTGTGTAGCTTGTGGTAATGTTGAAGAAACAGGTGTAGTGGATGCGTTAGGTCATAACTATGATGATGGCGTTGTAACTAAAAAAGCAACCTGTGAAGATACAGGCGTTGTTACATATACTTGTCAGAATAGCGGTTGTGACTCTAAATATACAGTTGATGTTCCTGCCACAGGTCACAATTACGATAATGGCACAGTAACTCTTGAGCCCACCTGTGAAATCGAAGGTAAAAAGGTTTTCCGTTGTCAGAACGAAGGTTGCTACGATTATTATGAAATTACTCTTCCCGCAACAGGTCATAATATGGATGACGGCACAGTAAAAATTGAAGCAACTTGTACAACTGATGGCGAAAAGGTTTACAAATGTAAAGATGAAGATTGTAACTATGAAACCACAGAAGTTATTCCTGCAATCGGTCATGATTATGATGAAGGTGTAGTAACAAAAGAACCTATATGTGAGGTTGATGGTGTTAAGACATTTACTTGTAAGAATGATTGTGGTTCAACATACACAGAAGCAATTCCCGCAACAGGTCACTCTTACGATAAAGGTGTAATTACTAAATATCCCACAGTGAAAGCAAATGGTGAAATTACTTTTACTTGTGAAAATGAATGGTGTACTGAAGATTGCGCAAATCATACTTATGTTGTAGCAATACCCAACACAGCATTTGATGGTATTCTTGCTACAAATGATGGTGCGTATGCTGATGAAGATGGCAATATTCAGAAACTCACATGGCTCATTACAGACGAATACAATTTATATATATATGCAGACGATACTGCAGAAGAATGGGCACCTTACAGAAACGCTATCGTTACTGCAACAATTACAGGCGAGGCAACAACTGTTGAAAATGGTTCATTTGCATATATGCCTGCTCTTACTGAAGTAAACATTCTCTTCAGCCTCGGCACAATCGAAGCTTATGCTTTCCAGTATTGTGAAAACCTCAAAACTGTATTTACAGGTTCAATAGCAGAAATTCAGGAGTTTGCTTTCTATAGCTGTACATCTCTTGAAAGCGTTGATATCTACGGCGGTTTACCTGAAGGTAAAGTAGGCAGAAATATATTCCTTGATTGTACAAAGCTTTCAAGTGTTATATTGAGAAACGGCACACTTGAAATCGGTGAAGCAATGTTTAAGGGTTGTTCTTCACTTACAGAAATTATTCTTCCCGAAAGCTTGCTTGTAATCGGTGATTCTGCATTTGACGGAACTGCTCTCAAAACAATCAGAATTCCTACTGATGTTAAGGAAATTCAAAAAGGTGTATTCACAAAATGTACCGAGCTTGAAGAAATTGTTGTAGATAGCAAAAATGATAACTACTTCAGCTTTGATGGTGTGCTTTATGATATGTCCCTTGGCTCACTTCTCCTTTGCCCCGCAGGCAAAACAGGTGAGGTAGAAGTATGGGAAGGCACAGTTAAGATAGCAGAAGACGCATTTATCGGATGCGTAAACGTAACAAAGGTAAAAGTGCCTGCAAGCGTAAAAGAGATTGCAGATAATGCATTCAACGGATGTTCAGATGACCTTGTAATTGCTTGTGATTGTGATTCCTATGCAGCAGAATTTGCAACAGGCAGAGGTATTGCAACAGAGCTTACTCATACAGGTAGCCAGGTATGGCAGATAACAAAAGAAGCAACATGTACTGAGGATGGTAGCAGAGCACTTGTATGTTCAAACTGCGAATATTCATATGAAACAGAGACAATTGTTGCATTTGGTCATAAATATGATAAAGGTGTAGTGACAGAAGAAGCTACATGTGAAGCAGATGGCGAAAAACTCTTTACCTGTCAGAATGGTTGTGGCGATACATATACAGAAGTTATTCCTGCAATCGGTCATGATTATGATGAAGGTGCAGTAACAAAAGAACCTACATGCGAGGATGATGGCGTTAAGACATTTACTTGTAAGAATGATTGTGGTTCAACATACACAGAAGGAATTCCTGCAATTGGTCATAATTATGATGAAGGTGTAGTAACAAAAGAACCTACATGTGAGGACGATGGCGTTAAGACATTTACTTGTAAGAATGATTGTGGTTCAACATATACAGAAGCAATTCCTGCAATTGGCCATAGTTATGATGAAGGTGTAGTAACAAAAGAACCTACATGCGAGGACGATGGCGTTAAGACATTTACTTGTAAGAATGATTGCGGTTCAACATACACAGAAGCAATTCCTGCAATTGGCCATAGTTATGATGCAGGTGTAATTACAAAAGCTCCCACATTGAATGAAGACGGTGAAAAACTCTTCACATGTCAGAATGATGGTTGCGGCCATACATATACAGAGGCTATTCCCAATGTAGCATTTGACAATGTTCTTGCAATAAATGAAGGTGCATATGCAGATAAAAACGGAAAGATTCAGAATGTAACATGGTATCTTACAAAATCCGGCGAACTTTATGTATATGCAGACGGTACAGAAGCAGAATGGGCAGACTACAAGGCATCTATCAAATCAGCGGTTATTGCAAAAACAGTAAAAACAATTGCAAAGAATGCATTTATGAACTGCACCGCACTTGAGTCAGTTGCTCTTGCAGAAGGCGTTGAAGTACTCGGAAAGAATGCGTTCAAGGGTTGTAAAGCTCTTACTGCAATAGAACTTCCCGAAACACTTAACAAAATTGGTGACTCCGCATTTGACGGAACATCAATTAAAGAAATTTTCATTCCTGCAGATGTAGATGTTATTGAAAAAGGTGCATTTACAAATTGCGAAAAGCTTACAGCAATCAATGTTGACGATAAAAATGATAATTACTTCAGCGTTAGCGGTGTTCTTTATGACGTATCACTTGCTTCACTTATCATTTGTCCCGCAGGTAAGAGCGGTACAGTTAAGGTTAAGAGTGGCACTAAAGCAATAGCAAATGACGCATTTATCGGTTGTGTAAATGTAACAAAGGTAAAGATTCCCGATAGCGTAACAACAATTGCAGCCAATGCATTCAATGGTTGTTCAGATGACCTTGTAATTGCAGGTAATTGTGATTCAACAGGTATTGCATTCGCAAAAGAACGTGATATTAAGACTGAAATTACTCATACAGCAAGCGATGTATGGAAAGTAACAGTTGAGCCTACATGCCTTGAAAAGGGTAGCAAAGAACGTGTTTGCTCAAGTTGCGGATATTCATATGAAACAAAAGCAATTGCTGCTCTTGGTCATGACTATGATAATGGTACAGTTACAACAAAAGCAACTTGTGAAGAAGACGGTGTATTGACATACAAATGTACAAGAACAGATTGTGGAGATACATATACAGAAGTTATTCCTGCAACAAACCATAAAATGGATAAAGGTACTGTTACAAAGAAAGCAACCTGCGATGAAAATGGAACTATCGTTTATAAATGTGTTAACGAAGGTTGTGACAAGAGCGTAACAGAAGTTATTAAAAAGCTTGGTCATTCAATGGATGAGGGCACTGTTGTTAAAGCTGCAACTTGCGGAAAAGAAGGTTGCCGTGTCTATAAATGTACAAACGATGGTTGTACTCATGAAGAAAAGGAAGCTATTCCCGCACTTACTCATAAGTATACAAAAACAGTTGTAAGAGAGGGCACATGTATTACAAGAGGTCTTGTTGAATATAAGTGTAAAAACTGTGGCGATTCTTATACAAAGAAACCTTATGGTGAGCACCAGTTATATTCCTATCCTGTAAGAGAGGAGCCCACCTGTGATAAGGATGGTAAAGAAGGCAATTTGTGTGCTCTTTGCCACGAATATGTAGGCAAAGTTAAAACTATTCCGGCAACAGGCCATATCGCAGGCGAATGGGTTGTAGATAAAAAAGCAACTGTATATGCTGCCGGTAAGAAAACTAAATCGTGTACAGAATGTGGTGAAACACTCAAGACTGCAACTATTGCACAGCTTAAATGTTCACGCCCTGAGGTTGAAGAGGTTTCAAATGTTTCAAAGGGTGTAAAAATCAAGTGGACTGCAGAAAGCGGTGCTGATTATTACAGAGTATATCGCAGAACCAAGAATGGTGAATGGAAATACTTGGATTCAACCAAAAAGACAAGTTACACAGATGATACAGCTAAGTCCGGAACTAAGTATTATTACTCTGTTCGTGCAAGAAACGAAGCAGGTAGCTCCGCACGTTCTAATTCACTCTCAAAATATTATCTTGCAGATCCCAGCCTGAAATCAGCTACAAGCACTAAGAGTGGCGTTGTACTGAAATGGTCAAAGGTAGAAGGTGCTGAAGGTTACCTTGTTTACCGTAAGACTGAGTCAGGTAGCTATAAGAGAATTAAGCTTGAAGATGGTATTTCAAATACTTCTTATACAGATAAATCTGCAAAGAAGGGTGTAAGATATACCTACAAAGTAAAAGCTTTTTATAGCAAAACAACCAGTGATTATTCAAGAACAAGAATAGTAACTGATAAATATTAAAATTTCAGGTGCGCAACGAATTTACAATTTGTTGCGCACCATATTTTTGTTTGCAAAAACACTTGACAAAATAATATTACTCTGTTATAATGCACATCTGTAAAGTTAAAGTTCTTTACAGTGCGGTTTGAAAGGGGTGTCAATGTGGCTAAAAATCTTGATGTTGTTTTACTTGCGGATTTCTATGGCGAAATGCTTACAGATAATCAGCGCAAGTTCATTGAGTATTATTATAGCGACGACCTTTCACTTTCTGAAATTGCGCAGAATGAGGGCATTACAAGACAGGGTGTTCGTGATGCAGTCAAAAGAGCAGAAACCCAGCTTTATGATATGGAAAAGAAATTGGGCTTTGCCGAGCGCACAAGAAAAATCGCAGAAGCTCTTGATGTTGTTATGGAAAACATCGAGGAAATTAACAAATATAATATGAATATTTCTCTTTCAAGAGAAGTGAATGATGCAGTTGTTAATATTAAATCTGCAATAGTTTCTCTTGATGAATAAATACAGGATAAATCATTCCACCCCGGTAAAGGAGGTTGCACCGTGGCTTTTGAAGGACTTTCAGACAGACTCGATAATGCCTTTAAAAAATTAAAAAGTAAGGGTAGCCTTACAGAATCTGATGTGCGTGACGCTATGCGTGAGGTGCGACTTGCACTTTTAGAGGCAGACGTTAACTATAAGGTTGCCAAGGATTTTACAAACACTGTTACCGAGCGTGCAATTGGTGCAAAGGTTATGGAAAGCCTTACTCCTGCACAGATGGTTATTAAAATAGTAAACGAAGAGCTTACCGCACTTATGGGTGGAACTCAGGCAAGACTTTCCACAGCGGCTCATCCACCAACAGTTGTTATGATGTGCGGTCTTCAGGGTTCAGGTAAAACTACTCATAGTGCTAAAATCGCTCTCAGACTTAAAGAGCAGGGTCACAGACCTCTTCTTGTTGCTTGTGACATTTATCGTCCTGCTGCTATTAAGCAGTTGCAGGTGGTTGGTGAGCAGGTTGGCGTTCCCGTTTTTGAAATGGGCACAGAAAATCCCGTTAAAATTGCAAGAGAAGCAATCAAGCTTGCAAAAGATAACGGCTATGATTATGTATTCCTTGATACTGCAGGTCGTCTTCATATTGACGAACAGCTTATGCAGGAACTCAAGGATATAAAAGCTGAGGTTAAGCCTCACGAAATTCTTCTTGTTATCGACTCAATGTTAGGTCAGGATGCAGTTACTGTTGCCTCATCGTTCAACGAAGCTCTCGGTATTGATGGTCTTGTTCTTACAAAGCTTGATGGTGATACCCGAGGCGGTGCTGCACTTTCTGCAAGAGCAGTTACAGGTAAACCTATCAAATTTATCGGTATCGGTGAAAAGCTTGGGGATCTGGACGTTTTCCATCCCGATAGAATGGCAAGCCGTATTCTCGGTATGGGTGATGTTCTTTCTCTTATTGAAAAGGCAGAAACCGCCCTTGATGAGAAAAAAGCAGAAGCTCTTGAAAAGAAGCTTCGCGAAAACAAAATCGACCTTAACGATATGCTTATGCAGTTTGAGGAAATGAAGAAAATGGGTCCTATGAAAGACATTATTTCTCTCATTCCCGGACTTAATAAAAAGGTTAAGGATACAGATGTTGACGATAAGCAGATTGATTATACAATGGCAATTATCCGTTCTATGACAATGAAGGAACGTGAAAATCCCGATATAATCAATCCGTCAAGAAAAAGAAGAATTGCCGCAGGCTGTGGTATGCAGGTTGAGGATGTTAACAGACTTCTTAATCAGTATCGCTCAATGCAGAAGCTTTACAAACAGCTTAACGGTAAAAATTCAAAGAAAATGATGAAGCGTATGCAGCGCATGGGTATGGGCGGAGGAATGCCCGGCGGTATGGGCGGCATGGGTGGATTCCCAATGTAAGCATTTAAGCACATTAGTGTTTAATATAAATTAGTTTATTATTATTTTACTTTTCGGAGGTAATTAAAATGGCAGTAAAAATTCGTCTTCGCCGTATGGGCGCAAAGAAAGCACCTTTCTATCGTGTAGTTGTAGCTGATTCACGTTATCCTCGTGACGGCAGATTCATCGAAGAAGTTGGCTACTACAACCCCATCAGCAATCCTGCAGAAGTTAAAATCGATGCAGAAAAAGTTACAAAATGGATTCAGAACGGCGCTCAGCCCACTGATACAGTTCGTGACCTTCTTAAAAAAGAAAACATCATTAAATAATTAAGGTGACTACGATGAAAGAATTACTCGAAACAGTCGCAAAGGGACTTGTTGATGCCCCTGACGCAGTCGAGGTCACTGTTGACGAGCCCAACGAAGAGGGTGTAGTTGTTTATCATCTTCACGTCGGACCCGACGATATGGGAAGAGTTATCGGTAAGCAAGGCAGAATTGCAAAAGCAATCCGTACTGTTATGCGTGCCGCTGCTATTCGCAAAGATGTTAAGATTCAAGTCGATATTGACTGAGAAAGGAAAAAATGGGCTGGCTACAGCCCATTTTTTATTAAATTTATGATTAAAGAATATCTTGAAATCGGGCAGATTGTAAGCACTCACGGAATAAAAGGTGAGGTGCGTCTTAATCCTTGGTGTGATTCTCCCGAATTTGTTAAAAAGTTCAAAACGCTTTATCGTGATGAAAAAGGGATTAACAGCTTTAAAATTGTTTCCTGCCGTCCTCACGGTAATGTTGCTGTGCTTAAAATCGAAGGTGTTGACACTGTCGAAGATGCACAGAAATTAAGGAACACCATTCTTTATATGAAGCGTTCTGATATCAAATTACCAGAAGGTAAATGGTTCGTTTCCGAGCTTATAGGTTGTTCTGTTTTAAATTACGATGACAATAACATTTGCTATGGCAAAATTAAAGATATAGAAAGCTATGCGGCAAATGACGTATGGTTTATTGAAACACCCGATGGTAAGGAAGTGCTTATTCCTGCTATTAAGGATGTTGTTATTGAATGTGATGTAGCAAACGATGTGGCTTACATTCGTCCGTTAAGGGGGCTTTTTGATGAGGATTGATATTTTGACTCTCTTCCCTGAAATGTGCGAAGCAGTTATGAGCGAAAGCATTATCGGCAGAGCAAGAAAAGCAGGTAAGGTGGAAATGAATTTTCACCAGATCCGCGATTTTGCAATAAATAAGCATAATCAGGTGGATGACACCCCCTATGGTGGCGGTGCGGGTATGCTTATGATGGCGCAACCCATTTACGATTGCTTTATGAAGGTCTGTAACGAAGCAGGTACAAGACCTCACCTCATTTATATGTCACCTTGTGGAAAAACTCTTACTCAAGAGAGGGTTAAAGAACTTTCTCAAATGGAGAATATTGCAATTCTTTGCGGTCGCTATGAAGGCGTTGACCAAAGGCTTATTGACGAAATTGTTGATGAAGAAATTTCTATTGGTGACTATGTTGTAACAGGTGGAGAGATGCCTGCAATGATTGTTGCAGATGCAGTTTCCCGTATGCTTCCCGGTGTTCTTTCGGAGCCGGAGGGCTTTATGGGAGAAAGTCATTATTCCTCTCTTCTTGAATACCCTCAATACACGAAGCCACCGGTTTGGCACGATGTGGCAGTGCCTGAGGTTTTGTCTTCGGGTCACCATGCTAATATAAAAAAATGGCAGAGAGAGCGCTCTATTGAAAGAACCTTTGAGCGTCGTCCCGAGCTTTTGGAAAATGCGGATTTAGATAAAAAAGAACGAGCTTTTTTAGAAAATTTAAAAAAGAGTGTTAAATAATTGTTTATGTTCAATAATAACTACTGACATTTGTAGTTAACTTGCACAAAACACGCCTTTTAAATTTTAAAAGGTTTAGTATTCCATCCGAATTATTGGTTTTAAGGGGAAAGTTTGGCCTTTTTTCGTTGACTAAAAACGATTTGGTGGTATAATATAGTAAGTGATTTGCAGATTTCTGCACTCATAACAGTAAGAAATAATTCAATGTTATAATTTTGAATGTGGGAGAATTATTATGTACGTTAAAGATGTAACAGTTAAAAATCAGGTAGGTCTTCATGCACGTCCCGCTACTTTCTTTATTCAGAAAGCTAACGAGTTCAAGTCTTCAATCTGGCTTGAGAAGGAAGAAAGAAGAGTTAACGCAAAGAGTCTTCTCGGCGTTCTTTCTCTCGGCATTATGGGTGACACCGAAATCCGCATCATTGCAGGCGGTGTTGACGAAGAGCAGGCAGTTAACGCTCTCGTTGCATTGGTTGAAAGCGGCTTCGCAGAAGTTTAATTCGGATTTTAAAGCGGTAAAGGTGAAAACCTTTACCGCTATTTTTATAAAGTGCAAAGTGTTAAGCGCAAAGCGCAAAGTGTTTTTTAGTTTTGCACTTTGCATTTTGTGTTTTGCATTTAAAGGTGGTGAGTATGTGGAACAACGATTGCGCCGATTAAAGGACAAAGCTAATAAATTGCCTTTATCTCCCGGTGTTTATATTATGAAAGATAAGAATAATGAGATTATCTACATCGGCAAGGCAAAGGCACTGAAAAACCGAGTGAGCCAGTATTTCGGCGCACAACAAAAGCATTCAACCAAGGTGCAGAAAATGGTTGAAAATGTGCAGAATTTTGACTATATACTCACAGATAGCGAGTTTGAAGCACTTGTGCTGGAATGTAGCCTTATAAAACAGAATATGCCTAAATACAATATTCTTTTAAAGGATGATAAGGGCTTTAGCTATATTAAGGTTACAAAAGGTGATTGGCAGAATATTTATCCTGTTCTTCAGAAAGATGATGAGGATGCAGAATATATTGGTCCGTACACTGCAGGGTATAGTGTTACTAAGGCGGTTGAGGAAGCTAAAAAGGTTTTTAAGTTGCCAACTTGCGGAAAAGTTTTTCCTCGTGATATAGGCAAAGGCAGACCTTGTCTTAATCACCATATCGGCATTTGCTGTGCACCTTGTTCAGGCAAGCTTAAAAATAGTGAATACAAGAAAAATGTTCAGGATGCACTTGATTTTCTTAAAAATGGCAGTAAAGAAACTATAAGACGATTAACTGACCAAATGAATGAAGCATCAGAAAATCTTGAATTTGAAAAGGCGGCAAAGCTTCGTGATACAATAAAAAGTATCGAAAAGGTGGGTAGCAATCAGAAGGTTGTTTCTTCCACATATAAGGAACAAGATGTTTTTGCCCTCGCGGTTATGGATGGTAAGGCATGTTTTGCAGTTCTCCGCTTTGAAGATAATCGCCTTTTTGATACAGAGCATTTCTTTGCAGAAGAGGGTGATAAAATTTCTGAAATGCGAGAAGAGTTTATCACATCTTACTATTCAATGAACAGAAAAATACCGCCGAGAATTGAAATTGACGGAGAAATTGAAAACAGAGAAAATATTGAAAAATGGCTTTCGGAAAAGCGTGGCACAAATGTAAGCATTGTTATACCTCAAAAGGGTGTTCAGGCGAAATTAGTTGAAATGTGCAAGTCGAATGCTTCACAAAAGCTCCTTGATAAATACAGGGTTAATGACAGAAACAGAGAAGCACTTGAAGAGCTTTCACTTCTTCTTGGTATGTCAAAAATCCCCGAATATATTGAGGCGTATGATATTTCTCATACGGGCGGCAGCGATAATGTTGCGGGTATGGTTGTTTTCAAGGATGGCAAACCCCTTAAAGAAGCATACCGCCGCTTTGCAATAAAAGGCTTCAGCGGTCAGGATGATTACCGCTCAATGAATGAGGTGCTTTCCCGCCGTTTTGAAGAATATTATGCCCATAAAGAAAAGGGCGAAACAGTAGGCTTTGCAAGGCTTCCCGATTTGATTTTGCTTGACGGTGGCAAGGGTCAGGTAAATGCAGTTTTACCTCTTTTAAAGGAATATAATATTGATGTTCCTGTTTTCGGTATGGTGAAAAACAGTAAGCACAGAACATCGGCAATTTCCACCGCAGGAGGCAGAATTGACTTTAACGCAAGGAAAAAAGCCTTTCAGCTTGTAACCAATATTCAGGATGAGGTGCACAGATTTTCTGTTGCCTATCATCACAAAAAGCATACAAAATCTGCCCTTACCGCATCACTTACAGATATTAAAGGTATCGGTGAAAAGAAAGCAAAAAATCTTATAATCAAATTCAAAACAATGGATGCTATCGGTAAAGCCACAAAGGCAGAATTAATGAGCGTCCCGGGTATAACCGAAGCCAATGCAATTGAAATAATCAAAGCCTTTAAGGGTGAATGAAAAAACGAGGAACAGAGTTTCGGACTCTGTTCCTTGTTGCTTATCTATACTGAAAATCCCAATCGGGTTCACCGTCGCAGTTTTCTTTCATTCTTTCATTCCAATTGCAGAAGATTTCGGTGTGTTTATCGCTTAAAAATACTTCCAGATATTTATCAAAATTAGGGGAGAGGGGCATATTTTTTATGCTTTCAAGAGATGTGAAGAAAACCTCGCCCTCGTCGGTGCTTTTTAAAAGCTCACCGCTATATTCATTGGTTTTATAAAACAACACAATATATTTATCGTTAGTATCGGTGTTGTGCCAATGGACGCAACCGCAGGGCTTCAGGTTTTTAACAGTCAATCCGGTTTCCTCTTTAACCTCTCTTACGGCGCTGTTATAAAAGCTTTCACCGTTTTCAACGTGACCACCGGGGAAGGTGATACCGCACCAGTATTTAACTCTTCTTTGAACCAAAACCTCTTTTGTTTCAGGGTTTTGTATCATAATCATATTAGTTAATTCAACTTTTGACATATTTTATTCTCCATGAAACGTCTTAAAAATCTCACTTGCATCCGCTTTTGAAATGCCCTGCACTCTTTCAAGCTCCTCTATGCTTGCGTTTCTTATGTTATCTATCGTTTTAAAATTCACTATAAGGCTTTTTGCTTTTTTCTCGCCTATACCTTTGATTTGTGTAAGTGAATTTCCCAAAGCCGATTTCGTGTGCTTTTTGCGGTGATATTCAACTGAAAAACGGTGGACCTCATCCTGAATTTGTGTAACAAGAGAAAACGCCTTGCGCTTTGAATTAAATTCAATTCTGCCGCCGCTTGTAGAAATTGCAGAGGTGCGGTGCTTGTTATCCTTAACCATACCGAAAAGCGGAATTTCTAAATTGAATTCCTTTAGCAACGGAAGCACGGCATTAACCTGCCCCTTGCCGCCGTCAAGCAAAATAAGGTCCGGTAATTTGCCGAAGCCGTACTCTTCGTTTTTTTCTTTATTGTTAAGATATTCCGTAAATCTGCGTCTTAAAACCTCTTCCATAGAGGCATAATCGTCTTGCCCCACAAAGCCTTTAACAGCAAAGCGCTTGTACGCCTTTTTGTAGGGTCTGCCATCCTTAAAAACAACCATTCCTGCAACGTTATCACTACCTGCAGTGTGAGAAATATCGTAAGCCTCAATGTACTCGGGGATGCTTTTCATACCCAGCATAAGCGCAAGCTCCTCAAGTGCATTTTTAGTTTTTTCGCCGCTTGTAAGCTTTTCTAAAAGCTTTTGGGTAGCATTATTTTTGCACATTGTTATAAGCTTTAGCTGGTCACCCTTTTGTGGAATTACTACCGAAACGTTGGTGCCGCGTTTTTCCGAAAGCCACTTTTCAACAGCTTCCTTATCCTCAAGTGCGCCGTCAATTTCTATTCTTGGCGGAATTGCCCTGTTCAAGGAATAATAAGAGAGCAAAAATTCTGCCCTCATATTTTCAGCGGTACCGTTTTCCTCGAAGTCGGATCGTAGCCAT
>JAZNJB010000047.1:0-57145 GCA_045577815.1 Acutalibacteraceae bacterium | reverse complement strand
CGTTATCTTTTAATAAAAAGGTCACAATTAAGTCAAAATGATATGGATATATTTTTAATGAGTTTTCATCGTCGCTTTGAATAAAAACTAATTTGTTGTTAGTTTTTTCAATTAATTTAAAAGGCTTTTTTCTTACAATGCCGTGTTTTTCCATTGTGTATTCTTTACCGTCAAGGCGATATTTGTCATCAAGAAGCCTGCCTACTATGGGAAAAAGAATGGGTGATTGACCATACCAAATATCAGTATTTCCGCACCAGATATATTCTATACCGGATTTGTTTGATTTTAAAGAGGTGAGTTCAGCACCCATTTCTTTAACGCTTAAAGTAAAATGTTCATTTGAAACACTATGTATCATTTAAATTTCTCCTTTTATTAACAAAAGCATTACGAAAAATCGGAATGCTTTTGTCATTGTATTTTATAAAATTTTAATCAGATTTTATAAAGTTTAACTGCTGTGTTGTTATCGTAATCCGGCAACTCTACACAAATATGCTCAGAGAGTGAGGTTGGAATGTTTTTTCCTATGTAATCAGGTCTGAAAGGGAGTTCTCGGTGCCCTCTGTCACAAAGTATAGCAAGCTGAATACTTGCGGGTCTTCCTAATTTGAAAAGTGCTTCAATCGCAGCACGGACAGTTCTACCCGTAAATAAAACGTCATCAACAAGAACAATGTTTTTACCATTGATATCAAAATCAATTTTTGTTGTGTTAACTTCGGGCAATTCGTGTGCCTGAGTTAAGTCATCTCTGTAAAGATTGATATCAAGCTCGCCAACTTCAATAGAAACTGATTCAATATTTTTAATATTATCTGCAATTATTCGGGCTAAGGGAACACCACGGCTTCTTATACCAATTATTGCAACATTTTCAGTTCCGCGATTTCTTTCAATAATTTCGTGGGCAATTCGTGTCAATGAACGTTTAATCGCAGATTCATCCATTAAAACAGCTTTTAATTCCATAAAACCTCCGAATTAAATCATATAAACTCCGGAATCAAGTTCAACAATTTCACGGTCGTTTGTTCTGATATATTTATAAACAGGTTCTTCAAATTCTTTATAATCAGCAACAGTGAAGTCTTTTAAATCAATTGTTCTGATTTTACAGGACTGATAATTACAAACATAGAGAATGTTATTGTAATTTGTAATAGAAACGGGATTCAAAAAGGCGGTTGAAGAATCTCCGCCGATTCTTAAAACGATTTTTTCAGTTGTAGGGGAATAACGAATTACACAGTTATTGTCAGGAACAACACACCAAAGATACTTCTTTTCAGCGGCAACACCGCTTACAGGGCAGTCACGATATTGTAAATCTCCTGTCCAATAAAGCGTTCCATTTTCATCAAATAACCCCAATTCGCCTGTTTTATAGGCGACAGCAACGTGTTTATTAGGTAAAATTGTAGCGTCACAAGAGAGGTAATCACCAAGCTTTTCTGTGATTTTTTCATAGGCATCACCAAACTTATTAAATAAATATGCACCCTTGGTGCTTTGTGACGGCCTCTCTAATTTAACATCGTAGGTTATGAATGAAATTTTTGTTTCACCACTTTTGAGGGTATCTTTTCTTGCTACAATTATCCCTTTCGAAAAAGGGATAATATCTGCAATATCAATATCCATCAATTTTTTCATTTTTATTCCTCGTCTGTATTGTCAATATTATTAATTTGATAACATAAGGTCATAAGAGAATCACCGAGGTGGACGTTTTCAACAGCAACATCCTTGTAATTATTTGCGATGTCATATTGGGTGAAATTCCAAAAGCCCTTAATACCCAATGAAACCAATTTTTTTGCAGTTGAATCTGCAAATTCACTCGGAATACAAAGTATGGCAACACTTGGCTTGTGCTCATTGCAGAAGTTTTCTAAATCTGCTTCATCTAAAACAATCTGGTTACCAATACTTTGCCCTATAACATTTGGATTATTATCGAAAACACCGATTAAATCAAAGCCTCTGTCTTCAAATCTTAAATGAGTTGCAACCGCGTGACCGAGATTACCGGCACCAATAAGAACAGCTTTAAACTTACTGCTTAAACCAAGGATGTTACCAATTTCATTATAAAGCTGTTCAATGTTATAACCATAACCTTGCTGACCAAATCCGCCAAAGCAATTAAGGTCTTGACGAATCTGAGAAGCAGTAAGCCCCATTCTTGTAGATAGCTCTTTAGATGATATTCTTATGACACCCATATTTTTCAGTTCTTCCAAATATCTGTGATATCTCGGAAGTCGTTTAATAACAGGAGTAGAAACTTGTTCATTTTTTTTCATAATATATCAAGTACCTTTTCAGTCTATTAAAGCGTTTTTAAAGTATCCATTACATATTGGCCGAATTCTTCACAAGTGCAGCCTGTGTCACGACCTGTAATGGTAAGCTTCTTTTCGGTAATCATACAAATATCAAGAGCTTTTTCAAGCTTATCTGCCTCTTCTTGCTTACCAATGTGAGAGAGGAGAAGCACAGATGCACGGAGCATTGAGCATGGGTCAGCATATTGACCGCGGCCTTCTTTAACCATACGAGGAGCAGAACCGTGAATTGCTTCGAACATTGCGTATTGTTTACCGATATTTGCGCTACCTGCAGTACCAACACCGCCCTGGAATTCAGCAGCCTCATCAGTAATAATATCACCGTAAAGGTTAGGAAGAACGAATACCTTAAAGTCTGTACGGCGTTTTTTATCAACTAATTTTGCAGTTGTGATGTCAATATACCATTCATCAGTAATGATGTCAGGGTAATCCTTAGCAATTTCTTTACAAAGGTTAAGGAATTTACCGTCGGTAGTTTTAATAATATTTGCTTTTGTTATTATTGAAACTCTTTCTTTTTTGTTGTTTCTTGCGTATTCGTAAGCAAGCTTAGCAATTCTTTCTGTACCTTCAGTTGTTGTAACAACAAAGTCAAATGCTAATTCGCCGTCAACATCAACACCCTTTGAACCAACTGCATAAGCACCCTCAGTGTTTTCACGGAAGAAGGTCCAATCTATGTTTTCTTCAGGGATTTTAACAGGACGAACATTTGCAAAAAGGTCAAGAGCCTTTCTCATTGCAACGTTTGCACTTTCAATATTGGGGTAACCATCACCCTGTTGGGGAGTGGTTGTAGGTCCTTTAAGAATAACATCACAAGCTTTGAGCTCTTCCATAACATCATCAGGAATTGCTTTCATAACCTTTGCACGATTTTCAATTGTAAGACCATCAATATATTTGAATTCAACCTTGCCGCTTTCTACATCATCCTTAAGGATGAATTTAAGAACCTCAGCAGATTCCTTTGTGATAATCGGACCGATACCGTCACCGCCACAAACGCCGATAACGATTTTATCAAGGGCTTTAAAATCCTTGAAATCTTTTGTTGCTTTGATTTTTTGGTTTCTTGCATCTTGTTCAATAAGAAGCTCCTTGAATTTTGCAAGAGCTTTTTCAATCTGTACTTCGTTCATTATTTATTTTCCTCCTTGGTATAGTCGAGTAAGCCACCTGCACAAAGAATGTCAACCTGTCTTTCGGAAACATCGCAAATGAGCTTATATTCTTCGTTCTTGGTAATGTTTTTGAGAGTGATTTCTTTACCTGCTTTAAGCTCAGCTTTAATTTCAGGAAGAACAAGCTCGTCACCAACAGAAATTTTATCATAATCATCTGCATTAACAAAGTTAAGGGGAAGAATGCTTGCGTTAACAAGGTTCGCTTTGTGAATACGGGCAAATGACTTTGTAATTACTGCCTTTACACCAAGGTAAAGCGGAACAAGTGCGGCATGCTCTCTTGATGAACCCTGACCATAGTTATTACCACCGATAATAATTCCTGAACCGGCTTCTTTGCAATGCTCTGCAAAGTTTTCATCACACTGACGGAAGCAGAATTGTGAAAGATAAGGAATGTTTGAACGATAGGGGAGAATTTTAGCACCTGCAGGCATAATATGGTCTGTTGTGATATTATCCTCAACCTTAAGAACTGCTTTAGCAGAAATAGAATCTGCAAGAGTAGTTGTTTTGGGGAAGGGCTTGATGTTAGGTCCGTAGTAAACCTCTACTGCAGCTGCTTCTTCCTTGGTTTCGGCAGGCATTTCAATCATATTGTCATTAATGATAAATGATTTAGGAAGTGTAACTGAAATATCGTCTGTTAAGGTTGTGGGATCTGTGAATAAACCTGTAATAGCAGATGCAGCAGCAGTTTCAGGGCTTACAAGATATACCTTACCGTCTGCAGTACCGCTTCTGCCTTCAAAGTTTCTGTTGAATGTACGAAGAGAAACACCTGAAGAGCAGGGTGACTGACCCATACCTATACAAGGACCGCAAGCACTTTCAAGAATACGAGCACCTGCATCAATCATATCTGCAAGAGCACCATTGAGAGCAAGCATATTAAGAACCTGCTTTGAACCGGGAGCAATACCCAGTGAAACAGAGGGATGTACCTTTTTACCTTTGAGGATTTTTGCAACCTTCATCATATCAAGAAGGGAAGAGTTTGTGCAAGAGCCGATAAGAACCTGGTCAACCTTAATTGCGCCTATTTCCTCAACCGATTTTACATTATCAGGCATATGAGGCATAGCAGCAAGGGGTTTAAGAGTTGAAAGGTCAATATCAATAATTCTTGAATATTCTGCATCTGCATCAGGAAGCAGCTCAACCCAATCCTGTTCTCTGCTCTGAGCCTTCATAAATTCATAAGTAATTTCATCAGAAGGGAATATAGATGTTGTTGCGCCAAGCTCTGCGCCCATATTGGTAATTGTTGCTCTTTCGGGAACTGAAAGTGTTTTAACACCCTCGCCACCGTATTCAACAACCTTACCAACACCACCCTTAACGCTGAGAATTCTCAAAACCTCAAGAATAATGTCTTTTGCAGCAACGTAGGGGGAGAGTTTAC
The DNA here is from genome assembly GCA_045577815.1 of Acutalibacteraceae bacterium. Classification (GTDB taxonomy): domain Bacteria; phylum Bacillota; class Clostridia; order Oscillospirales; family Acutalibacteraceae; genus DTU089. The sequence goes on along the minus strand of JAZNJB010000047.1, from coordinate 52,193 downwards.
CTGTAAGGTTAACCTTGATAACTTCGGGAACAGTTATGTAATAAGCACCGCCACCCATAGCAACTGCAACATCAAGACCGCCTGCACCCATAGCAAGCATACCAAGACCACCGCCTGTGGGAGTGTGGCTGTCTGAACCGATAAGTGTTTTGCCAGGAATACCGAATCTTTCAAGATGAACCTGATGGCAGATGCCATTACCGGGACGGGAGAAACGAACACCACGTTTTTTACAAACGCTCTGAATAAACTTGTGGTCATCTGCGTTTTCAAAGCCTGTCTGTAAAGTATTGTGGTCAATATAAGCAACAGAAAGCTCTGTTTTAACTCTGTCAATGTCCATAGCTTCAAGCTCAAGGTATGCCATAGTACCTGTAGCATCCTGAGTTAAAGTCTGGTCGATTCTGATACCAACCTCGTTACCGGGAGCGTATTCGCCGTCAACAAGATGGTTTTTGATGATTTTTTCACATAAAGTGAGACCCATAATTTAAACCTCCGAATAACTTGTTCAAATTTTTAACAAACTTATTCTAATATCTTTTTAAGTTTTTGTCAATGAATTAACAAAAATATTAATAATATATACTATAAATATATCTCGACAAATCTTGCACTTTTTTGTATATTGTGCTATTATATATTGGTTAAAATGGGTTTTATGGCATTTTGCGGGTATACTAACTATCGGTGATTAGTTTTATGTATAACGAGCTTTATAAATATTTTGCTTTTACAACCCCTGAAACCAATGAAGAGGAAACGACTGATTCTGCTGAAGCAGAAACCATTTCTGATAATAGTAATGAAAATGATGGTAGTGTAACAATTTGCCATAACGGTAAATACATTCACTGTTTAACCATTATCGGTCAGATTGAAGGGCATTATAATCTTCCTCAGAACACTAAAGTGACGAAATACGAGCATATTATTCCTCGTCTTGTGGCGGTTGAAGAAAATGACGAGGTTTCGGGTTTGCTTCTTATACTGAATACTGTTGGTGGCGATATAGAGGCAGGTCTTGCTATAGCAGAACTTGTTGCAAGTATGAGTAAGCCCACTGTTTCTCTTATTTTGGGTGGAAGTCATTCTATCGGAATACCTTTGGCAGTAAGCACCAAGCATTCATTTATAGTGCCAACTGCATCTATGACAATTCATCCTGTAAGAATGAACGGGCTTATTATCGGTGTTCCTCAGTCGCTTTTATATCTTAAGAAAATGGAAGAGCGTGTTTTGGAATTTGTTACCCGTAATTCTGAAATTACCGAAAAACGCTTTAAAGAATTAATGCTTAATAATGAACAGTTAGTTACTGATTTTGGCACTGTTTTAAGTGGCATGGAAGCAGTAGAGGAAGGGTTAATTAACGAAATAGGTGGGCTTAGCGATGCCCTTGCTTATATAGATAAGCTGTGCAAATAACGGAGGTACTATGGAAATACTAAAAGCTTTATTACTTGGAATAGTTCAGGGAGTTACTGAATTTTTACCGGTTTCAAGTAGTGGACATTTATCGTTGTTCAGTCATTTGTTTAGTGTCAAAACTGATACTGCAGGATTATTTTCTGCAATGCTACATATAGGCACATTAGTTGCAATACTTTTAATGTTTTACAGACCGATTTATGAGCTTTTTGAAGAATTTATTTTGTGCTTCAAGGATATCATAAAAGGTAAATTCACATTTAAATTTAGTAAAATGAGCGCCACAAGGCGAATGTTATTTATGTTTATAATATCTTGTGTACCGCTTCTTCTTTTGCTGATACCCACAGGTACTGATTCGAATTTAATGGATTCTGTTGCTGTGTTTTCTACTGATGACAGTGTTCTTGCAGAAGGCATTTGCTTTATGGTTACAGGCTTTTTGCTTATTCTCGGCACAACTCTTAATGAGAGCTTTAAAAAGAAAAAGAATGTTACACCGGTTTCTGCACTCTTAATCGGTGTCGCTCAGTTTTTTGCAGCTTGTTTTCCCGGCATTTCCCGTTCAGGTTCAACAATTTCCGTAGGTCTTTGTTGTGGTGTTTCAAAAAAGAATATGATTAGATATTCGTTTATACTTTGCATTCCTGCAGTTTTAGCAAGTGGTCTTGTTGAGTTTAAAGATGCTATGGAAACCGATATAATAGTTCCCGTTTTTCCTTTGATTATTGGTGTTATAACATCCGCAGTTGTTGGGGTTTTCGCAATTAAATTGTTGCAGGTATTAATGAAAAAAGATTTATTCAGATATTTTGGTTTTTATTGTCTTGCGCTTGGTTTTATCACAACAATAATCAGCGCAATAGAAAAAATATAAGGAGGGGTTATTGTGGCACAGAATAAGAAAACAAATTCTTCAAATAAAAAGAAAACTAACACAAGTTCCAAAAAAAATACTAAAACTGCCGCTAAAAACTCACTTTTTAGTACCCAGCATAAGCAGATAGCATCATTTGTTGGTTGCTTCTTTGCTTTATTTATGGGCGCAGTAGTTTTTATTGATGCGGGTAGCCTTTGGGGAATGCTCCGTAATTTCTTCTTTGGTCTTTTTGGACTATCTGCTTTTGTGTTACCTATTTTCATACTCTTTGTATCAGTTGTTTCTGCAATTGGCAAGGATTCAAGAAAATATAAAATCAAGGTTACTGAAAGCTTTGTGATTTTTATATTGCTTGTTTCATTTTTGCATATTGTAAATTCTCAATCTGAGCTTACATACGCAGAGCAGATTTCCGAGGCGTATAAAGTGTATAAAGAATACGATGGAACAGGTATGCACTATGGCTTCGGTGTTTTTGGAGCATTATTAGGTGGCTTACCTTTGTTGATGACAGCGGGAAACAAGCTTGCTGCTGGCATTGTAGTTGTTCTTGTGCTTTTAGCACTTCTGATGCTTTTTACAGGTACAACTGTATTGAAGCTCATTTCATCCTTGAAAAAGCCTGCGGAGGTTGCGGCAGAATATGCTGAAGAAAAAATCGGCGATTTTAAAGAAACCTATGAAACAGTAAGTGAAGATATTCACGAAAGACGTGCTCGTAATGCAGCAAAACGCAGAAAAGAGAGCAAGCATCAGATTGAACTTGATATTCCCATTGATGACGAGATTCCTGTGGACAAAGGTGTAGAGCCTATTCTTGACACACCACCTGAGCCTGTTGAAGAAGGAATTGAGCTCCTTGGAAGCTTTGAAGAAGAGCCCCCTATGGATGTTCAGGATCTTGATGAATTATTTGCTTCTAAAACTGTTACTGAAACACATTTTGAGGAAGTTGTTGAAGCATTTGAAGAGGAGGTTCAAGAAGAACAAACTGCAGAAGAAACACTTGAGGAAGAAGAGGTGCCTTCAACAGTTGGTGCTGAAGAAGCTGTTGTTCCTGAAGTTGTATATGAATTGCCACCTCTTGATTGCCTTGATAAGCCTAAATTTAATAAAAACAGTGGCAGTGCCGAAGAGCTTCGTCAAAGAGGGGAGACAATTGTAAAAACTCTTAAGAGCTTTGGTGTTGGTACACGTATTGTTGATATATGCCAGAGTCCCTCAGTTACCAGATTTGAGCTTCAGCCCGACCCGGGTGTTAAAATCAGTAAAATTACTGCACTTGCAGACGATATTGCAATGAATCTTGCTGCTTATGGTGTAAGAATTGAAGCTCCCATACCTAATAAAAATGCGGTTGGTATTGAAGTACCCAACGCAGAAAAAGCAATGGTAACTCTTCGCGAAATTCTTGAAAGTCCATCATTCCAGAACTCAAAGTCCAGGCTTAATGTTGCGTTAGGCAGAGATATACAGGGTGAAGCAACCTGTGCAGATCTTGCAAAAATGCCTCACTTACTTGTTGCAGGTACAACAGGTTCGGGTAAATCAGTTTGCCTTAATACAATGATTGTAAGCCTTCTTTATAATGCAAAGCCTGACGAGGTTAAGCTTATAATGATTGACCCGAAAAAAGTTGAATTTACTGTTTATCGCTCAATTCCTCATCTTCTTGTTCCCGTTGTGGCAGACCCGAGAAAAGCGGCAGGTGCGCTTTCATGGGCAGTTGCAGAAATGGATAAGAGATATGCCTTGTTTGCGGAAAAAGGCGTCAGAAATCTTCAGGGCTACAATAACTATGCATTAGCAGAGGGGCTTCCTAAAATGCCACAGATAGTTATTATAATTGACGAGTTATCAGACTTGATGATGGCTGCATCCAATGAAGTTGAGGATTCAATTTGCCGTCTTGCTCAGAAAGCCCGTGCAGCAGGTATGCATCTTATTGTCGCTACTCAGAGACCATCAGTTGATGTTATTACGGGTCTCATTAAAGCGAATATTCCAAGTCGTATTGCATTTGCAGTTAAGTCACAGATTGACTCAAGAACAATTATTGACACTCAGGGAGCAGAAAAGCTTCTTGGTAACGGTGATATGCTTTATTGTCCTGTTGGACTTTCAAAACCTGTTCGTGTTCAGGGTTCGTATGTTTCTGATGATGAAATCGAAAGAGTTATTGATTTCGTAACATCTCAGGGTGAAGTCAAGTATGACGATGCAGTCATGCAGGAAATTGAACTTAAAGCCGCTCAGGATGGTAAAAAGAAATCAGGTTCTGCAGTTGATACTGATAATATGGGAGCAGGTGGGGACTATGATGATGAAATGTTCCCCAAAGCAGTTGAGGTTGTTGTTGAAGCAGGTATGGCATCAACGACACTTCTTCAGAGAAAGCTCAAGCTTGGTTACGCAAGAGCAGCCCGTATTGTTGACGAGCTGGCTGAAAAGGGGATTATAGGTCCCTTTGAAGGTAGTAAACCCCGTAAGGTTCTGATAACAAAAGAGCAATGGTATCAGATGCAGGCAAATTCTTCTGTTTCAGTTCCAAAACAGCTTTCTGTTGATGATATAGAGGTTACACCTGCACCACAGGAAGAGGTTAAAAAGAATGACGAGCCTAATTATTTTGGTTCAGCAATAAACAATGCTAATTATGATGTTGAGGAATGATGATGGATATTTTTGTAGAATATATTGACGGTGATTATGCAGTGTGTCGTTTGCCCGATAAGGTTGGTAATCTTATCAGAGTTCCTCTTAAAGAATTACCACAGGGGACTGCACCATTAAAGGTTATTTCAATGCGTGATAATGGCAGCTTTATTCTTAATGAATATGCCAGAGAAACACGAATGAAGCGAATTACTCAGTATATGAGGTATAAAAAATACTCTTTTAATTTGAATTCATAATGAAAAATGTATTTTTTAGGAAATAATTCATAAAAAAGTATTGCATTTTTTGTAAAAGGGTGATATACTTTTTCAGTCAAAAAACTCACACAGGGTAGATTATATGTGCCGTGTGCATCAAATGATGTGGTGCGTATGAGTCGAAACCTTGTGGCGGTTTAACAAAAAGGAGGACAAAAATTATGTCAGTAGTTTCAATGAAACAATTACTCGAAGCAGGTGTTCATTTCGGACACCAGACAAGAAGATGGAACCCCAAAATGGCTCAGTACATCTTTACTGAAAGAAATGGTATTTATATCATCGACCTTCAGAAAACTGTAAAGAAGCTTGAAGAGGCTTACACCTTCATCAACCAGATCGCTCAGGAGGGCGGCGAAGTTCTTTTTGTAGGTACAAAGAAACAGGCTCAGGATTCCATTAAGGAAGAAGCAGAACGTTGCGGTATGTCATTCGTTAACGCTCGTTGGCTTGGTGGTATGCTTACAAACTTCAACACAATCCAGAGAAGAATCAAGAGACTTGCTCAGCTTAACGCTATGGAAGCTGACGGCACATTTGAGCTTCTTCCCAAGAAAGAAGTTATCAAGCTCAACCTTGAAAGAGAAAAACTTGAAAAATTCATGGGTGGCATTACAGAAATGAAGAAAATGCCCGCAGCAATGTTTATTGTTGACCCCAGAAAAGAAAGAATTGCAGTTCTCGAAGCAAAGAAACTCGGTATTCCGATTGTTGCTATCGTTGATACAAACTGTGATCCCGATGAAATCGACTATGTAATTCCCGGTAACGATGATGCTATCCGTGCAGTAAAACTTATTGCAGGTGCTATGGCAGACGCTATCATTGCAGGTCGTCAGGGCGAGCAGACTGTTGCAGCAGAAGAAGTAGCTGAAGAAGCTGTTGAAGCTGCTGAATAAGTAGTAATTAATAGGCGGAATTTATTTCCGCCTTAACAACTTTATAAAGGAGGAAACACCTATGGCATTTACAGCTTTAGATGTTAAAAACTTAAGAGAAAAAACAGGCGTTGGTATGATGGAGTGCAAAAAAGCACTTACAGAAGCTGACGGTGATATGGACAGAGCTTTTGAGATTCTTCGTGAAAGAGGCCTTGCAGCTTCTGAGAAGAAAGCAAGCAGAATCGCTGCTGAAGGTGCAATCATCGCTTATACAGATGAAGACGCTAAAGTAACAGTTCTTCTTGAAATCAACTCTGAAACTGACTTTGTTGGTAAGAACGAGAAATTCCAGGCATTCGGTCTTGATGTTGCTAAAACAATTGCAGCAAATAAACCCGATTCTGTTGAAGCTCTTGCAGGCCTTACACTTGTTGGTTCTGACAGAACTGTTACAGAAAACCTTAACGACCTTATCCTTGTTATCGGTGAAAATCTTAAAATCCGTCGTTTCGAAATCATTGATGGTGATGTTGTAACATACATCCATGCAGGTGGTGCAGTTGGTGTTGCAGTTAAATTCGAAACAAACCTTGCTGATAAAGCTGAGTTCACTGCTATGGGTAAAAACATTGCTATGCAGGTTGCAGCAATGAATCCTCAGTACCTTGGTAAAGAGTGCATCTCTGATGATGAGCTTGCTAAGATGAAATCTATCACAATTGATAGCTCACTTAACAAACCTGATTCTCTTCCCAAGCCTATTCTTAATGAACTTTTTGCAAAAGCTCTTGCTGAAAACCTTTTCAGCGCTGAAGATGTTGCTGCTTACGAAGAAAACAAAAAGAGCAACTTTCTTTTCAACTTCCTTTCAAAAGAAGCAGTTGCTACTCTTGCATCTCTTGCAATTGCAGGTAAAGATGAATATATCACAAATAAAATCTTTGCAGGCGCTGTTGAAGGTCGTATCAAAAAACAGATTAAAGAAATCTGCCTTCTTGAACAGGCATTTGTTCGTTCTGACCTTTTTGATGGTACTGTTGCAGGTTATGTAGCTGATGTTGCTAAGAAAAATGGAGCAGATATTAAGGTTGCAAGCTTTGTTCGTCTTGAAAAGGGCGAAGGTCTTGAAAAAAGAGAAGACAATTTTGCTGACGAAGTTGCCAGCATGATGAAATAAGATTTCAATTGAGGGCGGCTTTCAGTGAAAGTCGCTCCATACTTTTTTTGTGTATAACATGCCAAATTTGGTAAACTATATGAAGTGGTGAGATTATTATGGAAAGAAAAGTCGGTACTGTATCAAGAGGTATTCGTTGTCCTATTATCCGTGAAGGTGATAACCTTGTTGATATTGCAGTAAACAGCGTTATTGAAGCTGCTGAGAGCGAAGGATTTGAACTTCGCGACAGAGATGTTGTTGCTCTTACTGAATCAATCGTTGCAAGAGCTCAGGGTAACTATGCCACAGTCCAGAATATTGCTGATGATGTCAGAGTGAAGCTTGGCGGAGAAACAATTGGTGTTATTTTCCCCATTCTTTCAAGAAACCGTTTTGCAATCTGCCTTAAGGGAATTGCAATGGGCGCAAAGAAAGTTGTTCTTATGCTCAGCTATCCCAGTGATGAGGTTGGTAACTCCCTTTTAACTTATGACCAGCTTGATGATGCAGGAATCAATCCTTATTCAGATGTACTTTCTCTTGAAAGATATAGAGAACTCTTCGGTGAAAATAAGCATGAGTTTACAGGCGTTGACTACGTTGCTTATTATTCCGATATCATCAAAGAGGCAGGGGCAGAGGTTGAAATTGTTTTTGCAAATCAGGCTAAGACAATTCTTGATTATACAGACTGCGTTCTTACTTGTGATATTCACACCCGTGCAAGAACTAAAAGAATCCTCAAAGCAGCAGGCGCAAAGGTTGTTTGCGGTCTTGACGATATTCTTACTTCATCCGTTAATGGCGGTGGCTGTAACGAAGCTTATGGTCTTTTAGGTTCAAATAAATCAACAGAAGATACAATCAAATTGTTCCCCAGAGAATGTAACGACCTTGTAAAAGATATCCAGGCTGAGTTCCTTAACAGAACAGGTAAACATATTGAAGTAATGGTTTATGGTGACGGTGCGTTCAAGGACCCTCAGGGCAAGATCTGGGAGCTTGCGGACCCGGTTGTTTCTCCTGCTCATACAGACGGACTTATTGGTACTCCTAATGAGCTTAAGCTTAAATACCTTGCAGATAATGATTTCAAAGGTCTTTCAGGTGCAGAGCTTAAAGAGGCAATTTCTAACAGTATCAAGGCTAAAGCCGGTAACCTTGTTGGTAATATGGCTTCTCAGGGTACAACACCTCGTCAGCTTACCGACCTTATCGGCTCACTTTGTGACCTTACAAGCGGTTCGGGTGACAAGGGTACCCCCATCATTCTTGTTCAGGGCTATTTTGACAACTATACAGACTAATTTTTTACGGAGGTTTAACTGTTATGGAAATTATTAAAAGACCCGATGATATGCAAAGAATTACAACAGTTGAACTTGCAGAGGCTTTTATTGCCGAACAAGTTGATGAAATTCGCAAACAAGTAGGCGATAAGAAGGTTCTTCTTGCCCTTTCAGGTGGTGTTGATTCATCCGTTGTTGCTGCTCTTCTTATTAAAGCTATTGGTAAACAGCTTGTATGCGTTCATGTTAACCATGGACTTATGAGAAAAGGCGAGAGCGAACAGGTTATTGACGTTTTTGGCAAAGAACTTGATGCAAACCTTATTTATGTTGATGCAACAGACCGTTTCCTTAATAAGCTTGCAGATGTTGCTGACCCTGAAACAAAGCGTAAAATTATCGGTAAAGAATTTATCGAGGTTTTCGCTGATGAAGCAAGAAAGCTTGATGGTGTTGAATTTTTAGCTCAGGGTACAATTTACCCCGATATTCTTGAAAGCAATAAGCAGGCAGAAGGCAAAAAAGCTGTTAAGGCTCACCATAATGTTGGTGGACTTCCTGAAGACCTTCAGTTCTCGCTTGTTGAGCCTGTAAAGTTACTCTTTAAAGATGAAGTCAGAGTAGTTGGTGAAGCCCTCGGTCTTCCTCATGCAATGGTTTATCGTCAGCCATTCCCTGGACCCGGTCTTGGTGTTCGTTGCCTCGGCGCTATCACTCGCGACAGACTTCATGCATTAAGAGAAGCTGATGCAATTCTCCGTGAAGAATTTGATATTAACGGTCTTGCAGAAAAAGTTTGGCAATACTTTATTGCTATTCCTGATATCAAGAGCGTTGGTGTTAAAGATGAAGCTCGTTATGAAGGTTGGCCTGCAATCATTCGTGCTGTTAATACAACAGACGCTATGAGTGCAACCATTGAAGAAATTCCTTATGCCGTTCTTCATAAAGTAACAAGCCGAATTACTAACGAGGTTGAAGGTATTAACCGTGTACTTTATGACCTCACACCCAAGCCCATCGGCACAATTGAGTGGGAATAATTAATAAATCCGCAAAATCCTTAATTTTACAAGGGTTTTGCGGATTTTTTTATTTTTGACAAGAAAATGGCAGAGGTTTTTTGTTTAATATTTTCTTGTATTGATATGGTTTTTGCTGTATAATGAAACTGATATTAAAATTCAGGAGAAAATATGTTTTCGAGGATTTATGTGGAGATTACCAATATATGCAATATGAATTGCTCTTTTTGTCATGGTCATAAACGACCTTTAAGGCAGATGAGTAAAGAGGAATTTGAATATATTCTTAACAAATTAACCGGTTATACCAAATACATTTATTATCACCTTATGGGTGAGCCTTTAACACATCCTGATTTAACTGAATTTATTAAGATCGCTTCAGAAAAAGGCTTTAAATCCATGATTACTACAAATGGAACACTGCTGAATCAACGAGGTGATAAAATTCTTGATGCAGGTATTCACAAAGTAAATATTTCAGTACACAGCTTCGAAGGCGGAACAGAAGAGCGGTTTGAAAGCTACCTGAAAAATCTTGTTGATTTTGCCCTAAAAGCTCATAACAAGGGCGTTATTGTTGTTTTCAGGTTATGGAATAACGGCTTTGATAATGGAAGAAATGATAAGATTATTGAATATTTAAAGCGTAATATTAATGATAATTGGAGCAAAAACTCAAAAGGCTTTAAAATACTTGATAAAATGTTCCTTGAATATGGTGAACGCTTCTCTTGGCCTGATTTGAATGCGGATTTGCAGAGTAGTGATGTTTTCTGTTACGGGCTACGCGACCATATCGGAATACTTAGTGACGGAACAGTTGTTCCTTGTTGCCTTGATAGTGAAGGTACTATCAATTTAGGTAACTTATTTAATGATAACCTTTCAGATATTATAAATTCTGATAGGGCAAAAGCAATTAAATGCGGTTTTGATTGCAGAAATGCAGTTGAAGAATTGTGTCAGAAATGTGGCTATGCTCAAAGATTTAAGCTTAAATAATGAGGTAATATATGAAAAATATAACTTTTGAAGAATTTAATAATTTAGATTTTAAATTATATGAAAACAATCCTATAATAAAAAATCCTCTTAATAGTTTTGTTGTTGCCGACCCAAGCGTAATAACACCTGATGTATCACACGATAAAAAATGGCATTTGTTCTGCCATACTTTTTTTGGTGTGTATATGTATGATAGTGAAGAGGGTATCAGCTTTACTAAAAAGGGGAGAATTGTAAAAAATGCAATGCGCCCCAATATAAATTATATTGACGGCAAGTATTATCTTTTTTATGAAAAGACCAAAACGCCCATTGAAAATCTCTTTGCAGTTTTCGGTGGCAAATGGAAATCTGAAGTTTATTGCACAGAATCCGTTGATTTAAAGACCTGGTCCGAACCCTATTTAGTTTTAGGTAACACTAGAGATTATGAGGTTGACGAAAATGGTCAGGCACTTTCTAATCCATTTTTAATGAATATAAATGGTAAAAACAGACTTTATTATTCATGCGGTCAGACATTTATTAAAGACTGTGGATTCTGTGAGCCAAGATATATTTCTTTTGCTGAAAGCGATAATATCACAAATGGCTATATTGCAAGAACAGAACCAATAATAAAACCCGATAAAGAAACAGAATATCTGAATCTTTGCTCGGGCTGCTTAAAGGTTTATAAATTAAAGGATTGCTACATAGGTCTTCAAAACGGATTGTTTGAAAAGGATGGCAAAAGCCATTCTGCAATCGTTCTTTTAAAATCCGATGATGGTATTGAGTTTGAGTTTGTCAAGTACTTTTTAGTTCCACAGAAATGCAGTAACAGTAATTGGATGGCGCAATATGTTTACGCTTGTTGTTTAACGCTTTACGATAACAAATTCAGACTTTATTTTAATGCAAGAAATGTTTCCAACAATTTGCTTGGGCGTGAGAGCATAGGCGTTTTTGAAAGCGTGGTTAAATAATATGATATATGAATTAAAAAACTGCAGAGACGGTTCTCCTGCAACATATAAAACAACTGTTGATATAAGTGAGGAAGATGGTATTTTAACCTTTAAATTTTGTGCTGAAAATACCGGGTTTTACTGTCCACACCACAACTATAATGATATTCATTCTGAAGGTGATGCCTGTGAGGTTTTGATAGGCTCTGACCCTGACAGAAGATTCTATTACGAAATAGAAATCAGTCCTGAAAACAAGTTAATGTGCGCCCTTATGGAAAATAAAGGTGATGATGAAAATGGCGTTCCTATATTAGAAATTAATTTTGTTGAGGATTGCTTTGTTGAAAGCAATGTTGTAAGAACAAAAAACTCTTATGAAGCAACAGTAAGCTTTCCAAAAGATAAGATATTATCAGGTGACGGTGAAATCTATTTTAATGCTTACAGATTGGAAACCGATGGGGGAGAAATGGATAAGCATTTATTTGCTTTAAATCCAACTATGAAACCTAAATTTCACAGACCCTCACATTTTCTGTGGCTTAAAGCTTTCTTAGATTAAGAAAGCTTTTTCTTTTGTTCATTTTAACAAAATACCATTGATTTTGTAGAATGTTTTTGTTATATTGTAATTAAAGTTAATATTTTCTTATTAAAGGAGATGGCAAAATGAAAAAATTTAATAAGGTAACTGCTTCGATACTTGTTTTTACTTTACTTATGACTTGTCTGGCGGTTCCGGCATTTGCTGTAAGCGGAAACATTCCCGATGAAGTTATTGCAATGTCAAGTCAGGTTGCTGTTGAAATTGAGCAAGAGGGTATAGTTTTACTTAAAAATGAGGATAATTCTTTACCACTTGCAGGTAAAAAAGTAAATGTTTTCGGAGCTGCCTCTGTTGTTCCGCTTCTGGGTGGTGCAGGTTCAGGTGCAATTACAACTCATAACCCTGTATATTTTTATGAGGCACTGCAAGAAGCCGGTATTGTTTATAACACCGAGCTTATGGAGCTTTATGACGAATATTGCGGTTCAAATGAAATATTAAAAACAGGAAGCACGGTTTTTAACAATCTCACTCAGCTTTTACTTACAAAAAGTGCACTTAATGAAATGGACCCGGAAAAGCTTACAGACGATATAATGAAAAGAGCAAAAAGTTTTTCTGACACTGCAATTGTAGTTATCGGCAGAACAAGTGCAGAAAACACTGACCTTGTCCCTGAAACACTCAGATTAAGTGATAACGAAAGAGCAATGTTAGACAAGGTTGCTTCAACATTTTCAGATGTTATAGTTCTTTTTAATATTGGTAATGTTATGGAAATGGGTTTCCTTGATGAATATGAAAGCATTAAGGCTGCCGCAGTTATATGGATACCGGGTGAATTTGGTATGAGAGCTGTGGCACAGATGCTCAATGGCGAAGTTAATCCTTCAGGCAGACTTGCTGATACAGTTGCTTATAGCATTTACGACCATCCATCAACTCAAAATTTTGGTACTTATGAATATGATGGTGGAGATTACTATGTCGAATATCAGGAGGGTATCTATGTTGGTTATCGCTACTTTGAAACCTTTGCAAAAGACAAGGTTCAGTATCCCTTCGGTCACGGTCTCTCTTACACAACCTTCACTAAAGATATTGTATCAACAAGCACTGGAAATGGTAAAATAATTGTTGATGTAAATGTTACAAACACAGGTGATGTCAGCGGTAAGGACACTGTTCAGATTTATTACAGCGCGCCTTATACCGGCAAAATAGAAAAGAGTGCAATTGCTTTGGGTGGGTATGAAAAGACAAAGCTTCTTGCACCCTCTGAAAGCGAAGTTGTTACAGTTGAATTTGATATAAACGATATGGCTTCTTATGATAGATTCAATAATGAAGCCTGGGTACTTGAAAAAGGCGATTATCAGATTATTCTCGGTGAGAATGTACGTGAGCATATTGATTCATTTACATATACAGTTGATGAAGACATTATTATAAAAACAGATAGTGCTACGGGAACTGAGATTAAGAATCTGTTTAATGATGCATATTCGGGTTTTACCGTTCTTTCAAGAGTAAATGCGCAAGCTACTTATCCTTTAGCCAGAGCCCTTGTTAAAACTGACGAGATCAAAAATGCAGATAAATACCCCGAGGCTACCGAAGAGGGGGTTGCACCTTTAATGGGCGTAACTTATGAAACCGGTGTTATAACTCTTCAGGATGTTTATGAAAATGAAGAGCTTATGGATATGTTCCTCGACCAGCTTACCCTTGATGAGATGACAAACCTTGTTGCACGTGGTGGTTATCAGACCTATGGAATTGAAAGACTTGGTGTTCCACAGACATGGGATAATGATGGCCCATCCAGTATAAAAGGGGCTCATGGTATTGCTTATACTGATAGCGGTACCGCTTATCCATGTGCTACTGCAATTGCATGTACTTGGAATAAAGACCTTGCTAACAAAATGGGCGATAGCGTAGGTATTGAGGCAAGATGCATCGGTACTGATATCTGGTATGCTCCCGGTGTTAATATTCACAGAAATCCAATGGGTGGCAGGAACTTTGAATATTTCTCAGAAGACCCTGTTCTTTCTGGTACAATGGGCGCTGAAATTATTGATGGCGCTTGGGGTCAAGGACTTGTTACAACTATTAAGCACTTTGCTATGAATGACCAGGAATCGCATCGTGCAGGTATTTTCACTTGGGCAGATGAACAGACAATGCGTGAAATTTATCTTAAAGCTTTTGAAATTCCCGTTAAAGAATCTGCTTGCTATGGTGTTATGTCTGCCTATAACAGAATCGGTACTGACTGGTGCGGCGGTTGCTCAGAGCTTCTCAAAGATTTGCTTCGTGAGGAGTGGGGCTTTGACGGATTTGTTGTTTCCGACTATTCAAATAACTTTATCGGTAACGGTCATATGAGCCCGGTCCTTGCAGTATATAACGGCAATGATACAATGCTTACAGGCGTTTGGATGCTTAATATGCCTTCCCACGTTGCAGCGATACAGATGCAGTATTATGCAGACCCCATAGGCTTCGGAAATGCAATGAGAGAATGTTGCAGAAACATTCTTAAAGTAAAAATGAAAACAAAGGCATTTCTTGAGCCCGGTTACTTTGTTGATAACGAAGACCTTACAATCAAAGAAGAGGATTGGGAATATACAGAACCATACATTCTTTCAGTGCTTAACCTTGAGTTTTCAAACTTTATTAATCAAATTGTTATGATATTCAGAAAACTTATAGATTGGAATTTCTGATAAATATATCCGTCGGTAGTAATTTTGAACTACCGACGGATTTCTTTTTATTTATTAAATAATGTAAATGCTATGTAAATGAATGTAGCAATTTCTGCAAGTGAAATTCCACTGGTTACAAATAAAAGTTTCTTATACATAGCCTTTTTGGATTTAATAGCAAAAATAAGTGAAGCAACAAAAATAACTGCAGGTAAAATTGCAAACATCAAAACAAAGAAAATTTTTGAAACGGTTTCTTTGAGCTCATCATTATAAAGATAACCAAAATTATCCTCCTGACGTTTTTCTTCACCAATTTTGATTTTATTAAGTAATTCATCATCAGTTAATTCAATAACTTCAATTCTTTCGCTTCCAAGTTCCCAAAATTCATTTGCTGATTTCACATCAGAATCGATGAAGCTATAGAAATAATAAGAATTATCATTCTTCAAAATTAAACCGATTTCTGCATCAAAACTGCCTGTTGATGAATAAGTATAAACTTCGTAATCATCTTCGTAATCCCAAGCATTAATTTTTAATTTTTTTCCTATAGTGAATTTTTCTTTATCAATAGAAGATATATTGCCCTCAGGCCACAGAAAATCAATATAATACTCATCTGTATTACCATTGATTACTTTATTATATTCATCAACAAAATCATCTCTGATAAAATCTATATGAAGTTCGGAGCCGTCACAGAAATATATTAAAACATAAAAAAGCGTTTCATCGTGGCTTACATTTGATATCTCAACAGCTTTAACTTCTTTATGCTGTTTATTGGTTAATCTTATTGTGTAATAGGAGTCATAATCAGCAAAGTCGGCGTAATCAATATTTTCTGCGTTTTCTTCACTGTTATCATACAAATACGTAGCACGGTCTTCAAAACAAAGCATTGAAGTATCTGCTCGTGTATAAGTAGAACCATTATAGTGCATATATTTGTAATCATCCGATAAGGTTATAACTCTTTTATTTGAAGCAAAAGAGGGTATGCATAAGCTTAATGAAAGTATAATAACACTAATAAATAATACTAAATATTTTTTCATTTTTACTCCCTCCTTAATTCAAGTTAAGCTTGCGGTCGATAAACCAGTTGTTCAAGGTGTATGCAATTGTGCAAAGCATTGCAACAAAAAGAATTAGTAAAAATAAAATCACAAGAAGAACTGCATTCTGAGTGTTTTCATTATTAAGAGTAAATATCCATTCAAAGAGTGATTCCATACCAAAGAAAAAGAACAAATACACAAACACACTTGAAACAGAAGTTGCGGCATAATAAACTAATATGGCACTTGCTAATTTTGATTTTTTAGAAATTGCACCTGCAAAGGTAATGCAAAGGTAAGTAAAAAGAATACCCAATGTTATTACAAGCAGAGCAAATACTATAATTTCAAGTAAGAAGGTTGTTAAATATAATATGCCATCTTCAGCTATTATTTCTTTAATACTATTAATTAATTTATCGTACCAGCCTTCAATAAAAATATCTTTGTGAAAAGTTGTTAAAAGAATGATTGCGCCTTCTGTTACAGCAACTAAAATGGTTGATAATCCGCAAATAAAACCACTTATTAGCTTTGAAGAAAGGATCTGATGGCGTTTAACGGGTAGGGTAAAGGTAAGATACCCCTCATCTGTGAACAAATGCTTATAAAATCTTACATAAACCAATAATTCAGCGAAGATTATAAAAGCAAAAATGCCTAAAACAACTAATACCATACCGATAGTTGCAAAAATTGTAACGCTTGTTGGTAATTCCTTCTCTGTTTCGAGGATTGAGCCACAGCCTGCGCCAACGCCTGAAAGTGCAAGGGTAGTAAGTGCGCCAATCCACCAATATTTGAAAATTGCTTTAAAATCATAGCTTAATAATTTCTTTAGCATCTGAATACCTCGTTAAACAGCTCGTCAAGGGATTTGCCTGTGGCATTTCTTGCTTCCTCGGCATTACCGCCCATAACGATCTGACCGCCGTATGAAATAAAGATAAAATCATCAAGCACAGGCTCAACATCTGTTATAAGGTGAGTTGTTATAATAATTGTTGCTTCGGGGTTATAGTTGCTGACTATTGTGCTTAAAATATATTCTCTTGTTGCAGGGTCAACGCCTGCGATTGGCTCATCAAGAAGATAAAGCTTTGCCTGACGACTCATAACAAGAACAAGCTGAACCTTTTCCTTTGTGCCTTTTGAAAGTTTTTTTAGCCTTGCATTTGTATCAACATTAAGGTCTTTAAGTAAATTAAGAGCTCTTGCTTTGTCAAAATCCTTGTAGAAATCAGCAAAATAATTAACTATATCAATAACCTTCATCGAAGCAGTAAAATAAGTTCTTTCGGGAAGGTAGGAGATAAGCCCACAGGTTTCGTCACAAACAGGTGTACCATTCACTAAAATTTCACCATTTGTTGGTTGCAACAGGCCTGCAACCATTTTTATTAAGGTTGATTTGCCACAACCGTTAGGACCTAAAAGACCTATAATTTTGCCTTGTGGTATTTCTAAATTCAGATTATTAATAACATATACGCCCTTTGTATATGCTTTTGATACATTTTTGAATTCTAAAACATTCATAGCTTTTCCTCCTCAATGATTTTTATTGCTTGTTCGGGAGTGATAGAGAGTTGTGACATATTCTTAATAAAATCTATAGCAATATTTTTTGCTAAATCATTTCTGCAATCTTCAATAATTGCTTCATCATCAGTAACAAATCTGCCAATTGTGTTTTTTGAGATAATCAACCCGTTGTTTTCAAGCTCTGTGAAAGCGTGCTGAATAGTGTTAGGGTTTACAGCCGCTTCCAAAGCTAATTGCCTGACGCTTGGTATTTGTTCACCGGGTTTATATTCTCCTGATAACACAGATTTTGTTAATCTGTCAGCTATCTGAAGATATACAGGTTTATCAGAAGTAAACTTCCAAGCCAATAGTATCGCCTCCTTGTATTACTGTACTAGTACAATAATACAACCAAAAGCTGATTTTGTCAACAGAAAAATAAAAGGCAACCTTAAAGGCTACCTTTTAGTGTGTTGTTTTCATTCATGATTGACCTAACGTTTTTGGTTTTAATTTCAAATTCTGCATCGAAAATATTGTTTTTTATTTCTGCTTCTTTCAAGTATTCGAGCCATATAACATGCTTTTCACCAATCGGGTTTTTAAATGTGTTGTTTTCAAGAACAAGCTTATGATGAACATAGCCTTTAAAATTTTCATCCATTATTTTCGGTGTGTAGCGAATTACCGGTGCACCGGGGTAGGTGGTACCGTGGTCGCAGCTGATAATTTCATTATTTCTGAATACAACATCTTTTGAATATCCTGACTCAAACCAAAAATTGCAATCATCTTCCATAAGAAGTGCAGGTCCCCATAATTTATAGAACCTGTTATTTTCAATTATAACTTCACCACGGGTTGTGCTAAGAATACCACGACCGCTTGTTCTGCCAAAATCACAGTTTCTTACATATAAATTTGGTGTCCAGGTTGCATTTTCAACAACATCTTTGCCAATTTCAATTTCATGTAAAGGTCTGTCAAGGTTCAATAAAATATCGGTATCATTAAGCTTTTTATATGCTTTAACCTTTGTTTGAGCATAAGGTTGAAGATTGTTCCATTTAATAAATTCAAGCTGGTCACCAACCTCAAAAGCCTGAAAGCCCCAGCTTTCATCGTGCATAAAGCGAACAATGATTGAATTGTTTTCGTAGTCTGCTTCAACAATTCTCAAATGAGTGCCGTGAACATTGATATAATCATCGTGAGCACCATTTGCTTTGCAGTTTTCAATTGTCAAATCGCCTTTACACCCCGAAAACTGAAAGAAATCCGCAGTACTTGTTATTGTTCGGTGAGGGGCAGGGGTAAGGTCGCAATTTATATATGTAACATTTTCACAGAATTGAGAAACCATACCTAAACCGTGCATAAATTTTACTCTTAAATTCTCAAATTTAAGATTTTTACATCTTTGAAAGAGGCTACCGGTCTGGTCACGGACAATATTTCTTGTCTGAAAAACAGCACCAACAGGAAAATCTGCATCTTTTTTCTTTAAAACTATTTTTAATTGGTTATTACCTGAATCCTCAATACTTTCAAAATCTAAATCTGCTCTTCTGAAATCTCTCGGAATATCTGTTTCAGGGTCAATTAGCTTAATATGTCTGCGATTACCAATATAAGAATCCTCCCAATAGGGAACACCATTCAAATTATTTTCGCCCTGCCATATAAGATTATTTCCATCTATTCTGTAAAGGCAATCTTTATTAATTTCAATAATACAAGAACCGTTTTCATTAGAAAGCACTTTAAATTCTGCCATTGTAGGACAGGCATAATCAATAGTTAAGTTTTTTATAGTTATGTTTTCGCAATTATTAAATACAAGTGGGGTCATTTTGCCGTGAATGAGCAAAGTTGCACCGTTACCATCAATGGCAATATTCTTTTTACCATCTAAATAAAGGGCAGAATAGCGTGTTCCATCAGGGTTTTCATGTTTTTTAGCAGTATTAGAGCAGAAGAATCCTTTTAATGAAAAAGAATCATCCTGGCGTACATCATATGTTTTATTTTTCTCAAGAACAACCGTTTCATTGTCCTTGATATTTACTATTAAATTGCAAAAATCATTCATAATAAAACCGCTTTCAGAAAAGTTTGAAATAATTATACTTTCAATAAAAGAAAAATACAATGGTTTTTATAGTAGATATTTTTATTTGTTTATGTTAAAATAAAAGAAATCAATATATTAACGAGGTTTTTATATGAATTACTTTATCGGTGTTGATTTAGGCACATCCTCATTAAAATTGATATTAACTGATGTTAAGGGTCAGGTTATCAATTCTGTTACTAAAGATTATTCCGTTTCATACCCAAAATCAGGTTGGAGTGAGCAGAATGCAGAAGATTGGTGGACTGCTTTTAAGCTTGGTTTACCAGAGCTTATTAAAGATATAAACGGAGAAGATGTTGCAGGTATCGGTGTAGCAGGGCAGATGCACGGACTTGTTATTCTTGATGAAAGCGATAATGTTATTCGTCCCGTAATTCTTTGGAATGACGGCAGAACCTGGAAAGAAACAGAATATCTTAATTCTGTTATCGGTAAAGATATTCTTTCAGAAAATACTGCTAATATTGCTTTTGCAGGTTTCACTGCACCCAAAATCCTTTGGGTTAAAGAAAATGAACCTGAAAATTTTGAAAAAATAGCAAAAATTATGCTTCCGAAGGACTACATAAACTATTTGCTTACGGGAGTTCACGCTTGCGATTATTCCGATGCTTCGGGTATGCTTCTTTTAGATGTAAAAAATAAATGCTGGTCTGAGAAAATGCTTGATATTTGCTCTGTTAAAGTAGAGCAGATGCCAAAGCTTTTTGAAAGCTATGAGGTTATCGGTAGTGTTTTGCCTGAGATTGCCTCGGAATTGGGAATTAACAGTAAGGCAATAGTGGTTGCAGGTGCAGGTGATAACGCTGCAGCAGCCATAGGAACAGCTACAACAGGCGAAGGCAAATGCAATATTTCTCTCGGCACCTCGGGAACAATATTTGTTTCATCTGAAAAATTTGGTGTTGATAAATTCAATGCTCTTCATTCCTTTGCACATGCTGATGGTGGTTTTCATTTAATGGGTTGCATTCTTTCCGCTGCCTCCTGCCATAAATGGTTATGCGATAAGGTCTTGTGCGAAAAAGACTATGCTTTACTTGAAAGTGAAATTAATACCGAACTTTTAGGTAAAAACGAGCTTTTCTTTTTGCCATACCTTATGGGTGAAAGAAGCCCTATTAATGATACTGATGCCACAGGTGTGTTCATAGGTCTTAGACCTGATACAAGCCGTTCTGATATGCTTTTAGCAGTTTTAGAAGGCGTAAGCTTTGCTATAAGAGATAATATTGAAATCGCAAAATCTCTCGGTATCGATGTAAAAGAAAGCTGTCTTTGCGGTGGTGGTGCAAAGAGTAAGCTTTGGAGAAAAATTTTAGCAAATATCCTTAATATTAAGCTTAATATTCCTGTTGCAGAGGAAGGTCCCGGTTACGGTACTGCGATTCTCGCAATGGTTGGGGCAGGGGAATACAAAACCGTTTCAGAGGCTGCAGAAAAGCTTGTTTGTATAAAAGAAAATGTTGTTCCTGAAAAAGACCTTGTAAGCCTTTATGAAGAAAGGTACCAAAAATTCAAGCTCATATATCCAACAGTTAAAGAATTATATAAAAATCTTAAATAAATTAAAGAAGGTGAATTGATGAATTTCGAAAAACTTAATAATTACACAACAATTAAAGAGAAAATTTGCCGTAGAAATGACAGCATTGCCCCTGAGCTTTATAAAGAACATGCGGTTAACAAAGGTCTTCGTGATATGAATGGTAACGGTGTTATTACCGGGCTTACTAATATTTCTAAAATTATATCTTCAAAAATGGTTGATGGTGAAAAGGTACAATGCGATGGTGAGCTTTGGTACAGAGGCTATAGAGTACAGGATTTGATAAATAATCTTGGTGAAGATGAATTCGGCTTTGAAAAGATAGCATATCTTCTTTTATTGGGTGAATTACCTGACAAAGACGAGCTTAAAGAATTTAAAAAATATCTTCGTGATTGCAGGTCGTTACCTACAAACTTCACTCGTGATGTTATAATGAAAGCTCCAAGCAGCGATATAATGAATTCAATGACAAGAAGTATTCTTACACTTGCTTCTTATGATAAAAATGCACTTGATACAACAATTCCAAATGCACTTCGTCAGTGTATTCAGCTTATCAGTACATTTCCGCTTCTTGCAGTATATGCTTATCACGCATATAATTACTCGGAAAAGCAGGAAAGTATGATTATTCACAGACCTGATCCTAAGCTTTCAACTGCCGAAAACATTCTTATGATGCTTCGTCCTGATAAAAAATACACTAAAACCGAAGCAAAGGTGCTTGACACTGCTTTAATTCTTCATATGGAACACGGTGGCGGAAACAACTCCACTTTCACAACCCGCGTTGTTACATCATCAGGCTCTGATACATATTCAACTATTGCAGCAGCTATGTCCTCGCTTAAAGGACCAAAGCATGGCGGTGCAAATATCAAGGTTATGGAAATGATTGATGATATTAAAACAAATGTCTCAAATTATGATGACAAAGAAGAGCTAAGCGCATATCTTAAGAAAATCATAGATAAAGAGACTTTTGACAAGAAAGGTCTTGTTTATGGTATGGGACACGCGGTTTATTCTCTTTCTGATCCTCGTGAAAGAGTTTTCAGAGGCTATGTTGAGGAGCTGGCAAAGGAAAAGGGCAAAGAAAGAGATTTAATGCTCTATGAAAATATTGAAGAACTGGCACCCGTTCTTATTGCTCAGAAGAGAAAAATCTATAAGGGCGTAAGTCCTAATGTGGATTTCTACAGCGGATTTGTTTATGATATGCTCGGTATTCCTCAGGAGCTTTATACTGCTATGTTTGCAATTGCCCGTATTGTTGGGTGGAGTGCCCACAGAATCGAAGAACTTATCTGCGTTGATAAAATTATCCGCCCTGCCTATAAGAGCATTATGGAAGAAAAAGATGTATAATTTTTCTTGTTGATATTTAGTTTCTTATAATATATAATACCTTGTGGTGTGAAATAAAATTAATTTAAGAGGTGAAAATGATGAAAAAAGTTATTTGTAAAGTAGAATACGATACTGCAACTGCAGAGCTCGTAAAAAAGAATACCTTTGGTGCTTTTGGTGACCCTGCAGGCTATGAAGAAAGCCTTTATAAAACTGTAGACGGCAAATTCTTCCTTTATGTTAACGGTGGCGAGGAGTCCCCCTATAAAGAAGAAAGCATCAAAAGAATGTCCGCAGCTAAGGCTGACGAATGGCTTGCAAAATAATTGAATCAAAAAAATGCAGTAGGCGATGAACCTACTGCATTTTGCTATTTTTTTATAATTTCATACCATAAGCTGCGCCTGTGGGCATATCCTGCAAAAGAATAAAACCGTTTCTTTCATAGAAGCGTCTTGCACCCTCGTTTTCAGTGCCAACGATTAACATAACACCCTTAATATTCTGTTCTTTAAGATTGTCGCAAAAGGCTTTGATAAGCTTTGAACCGATACCCTTTGACTGATAATCGGGGAGAATATCAATATGTAAGTGGGCAGGGTAGTCCTTTTTATAAATTGCGTGGTCATACATTTCGGTAAGAGCCTCTGCTAAAAATCTTCTGTTTTCAAGCTCTGCAACCGCATTTATATAATCACCGAAATTCTCCTGGTATGTGTCGTAATCCTTAACACCATAAATATAACCGATAGGCTTATCGTTTTCATCAACTGCAACAAAGCAATTTTCGGGCTCTTTTTCAAGATAGTATCTGCAGAACATTATTTCAACATATTCAATTACCTTTTCATAACCCTCTTTATCGAGCATATCGTTAAGGCAGACATATTTGGTTGCCTCAAAGTCTTTTTCCTGATATTTTCTGATATTCATTTTATTCTCCTGAAAAATATTTACAATTCTATAACAATTTTTACATTATTATAACAATAAAAATACAAAAAGTCTATTTATTTTAATAGAAATATATGGTATTATTAATTTACTGTAAAAATTAGGAAGTGATACAAAATGAAAGAAATTAATAATGGTGTTTACCCAACGATGATAACACCCTTTACTGATGACAATAAAATTGACTATGATGGTGTCAAGTCTTTAATTGATTGGTATGCAAAAAAAGGTGTTGACGGTATTTTTGCTATTTGCCAGAGTAGTGAAATTTTCTTTTTAAGCTTTGAGGAAAGGCTTGAGCTTTTGAAGTTTATAATGGCTAATAAGCCCGAGGGTATGTCTATTGTTGCCTCAGGTCACACAGCAGATGATTTAGACACACA
The DNA here is from genome assembly GCA_045577815.1 of Acutalibacteraceae bacterium. Classification (GTDB taxonomy): domain Bacteria; phylum Bacillota; class Clostridia; order Oscillospirales; family Acutalibacteraceae; genus DTU089. The sequence continues at coordinate 28,394 of JAZNJB010000047.1, read as the reverse complement.
AATTGAAGAGGCAAAAGCATTTATCGAATGTGGCATTGATGCTTATGTTTTCATTTCAAACAGATTCGCAAAAGAAGATGAAGATGATGATGTGTATTTAAAGAATATGGAATATGTAACATCACAGCTTCCTGAAATTCCCTTGGGAGTTTATGAATGTCCCTATCCTTATAAACGCAAAATCTCACCATATGTTTTAAAGAAAATGGTTGAAGATGGCAAATATCAGTTTATTAAGGACACCTGCTGCAGTCTTTCAGAGCTTAAAGAAAAGCTTGATATTATTAACGGAACAAGCGTTAAGCTCTTTAATGCTAATGCTGCAACTCTTTCTGAAAGCATTAAAATGGGGGCTTTAGGCTACTCGGGTGTTATGGCAAATTTCCATCCGGAGCTTTATGTTGAGCTTTTTAAGGCTCATAAAGCTGGGGATGAAGAGAAGGCAAAATTCTTGCAGGATATGGTTGGCTATTTCTCTGTTACAGAATGTCAGTGCTACCCCGTAAATGCGAAATACTATGTAAGCCTTGATGGTGTTGATATCGGTATTAACACAAGAACAAGAAATCCCGCAGAGCTTACCGAAAGCAGAAGACTTGAAATTAAACAGATGTATGCATTCACTGAAGCGGTAAAAAAGAAATTTAATATTTAATAAATTATATAAAAGGAGATAGAAACAATGGCAGAATTCAAATACGAAATCCAGGAAAATTTAGGTGAAATTTCAGAGACCGGTAAGGGTTGGACAAGAGAGCTCAACCTTATTTCCTGGAATGGTGGCAAACCCAAATATGATATTCGTGACTGGGCACCTGACCACGAAAAAATGGGTAAAGGTATTTCTTTAACAAAAGAAGAGCTTGAAGCACTTTACAACATTATTGGTGAGGTTTTGGGTAAATAACTTTTATATATCATATTGTTTTGAAAACTGTACTTAATTTATATTGATGATATAGTTATGTCAGGAGGAAAAAACATGAAAAAAGCAATAAGTCTGTTTTTAGTTTTATTAATGATTGTTGGTATCGCAACAGTTGCTCCTGTTGACGCTGCTGCCGTAGACACAAACACAGAATATTTAACGTTTGAAAAGGTTACCTCTGATGGTGGCTATCAATATACGGTAGGTTATGCAGTTAAAAAGTGTAACACGGAGGCATCAGGTGAAATTGTTATTCCTGATATATACGAGGGTTTCCCTGTAACTCATATTGAGGAATATGCTTTCGATAAATGTGATAAAGTTACATCGGTAGTAATTCCTGATAGTGTTAAAAGTATCGGTGTCCGCGTATTTAATAAGTGTAAAAACCTTGTTTCTGTTGATTTAGGTGATGGAATAACTTATCTGAATGCAAGCGTTTTCTATGATTGTAGCAGTCTTGAAAATGTTATATTCCCTGAAAATTTAAAGGCTATCGGAAAAACCGCCTTTCGTAATTGTACCAATCTTAATCAAATTAACCTTCCTCAAGGAATGACCCGTATAGAAGAATATGCTTTTTCTAATACAGGATATCTCAACAACGAGGATAATTGGGAGAATAATGTCCTTTACATGGGCAAATATCTTATAGATGCAAAACCTGAATTAAGTGGTGCGTATAACATTAAAGCCGGAACTGAGGTTATAGCAGAATATGCTTTTACCGGTTGTTCAAACTTAGTTTTAATTACAATTCCTGATGGTGTGAAGCATATCGGCTACAGAGCTTTCCGAGGTACAGGTGTTTATTCTAACAAAAGCAATTGGAAAAACGGTGCACTTTATATCGGTAAATATCTTATCAGACTTGATATTGAGTTTGAGGGCAAGTGTGAAATAAAGGATGGCACGGTGCTCGTCGCCGATCAAGCCTTTTACAATTGCGAATATTTAAGCTCTGTAAAAATTCCTTCAAGTGTAAAAAGAATCGGTTCATCAGCCTTTTTACTTTGTAGCCTCAATGCAGTTTATATAACTGATTTAGAAGCGTGGCTTAATATTGAGGGTGCTGCACCTTCGGCAAGTCTCTTGTTTTTGAACGATATTTTGGTTGATGATGTAGTTGTACCTGAAGGCGTTACGAGTATCTATAGCTACAGATTGAGTTTTAATAATATTAAAACCGTTAAATTGCCTGATTCTGTAAAGATGATTGGTAACGGTGCGTTCAGTTATTGCGATAACCTTACCTCTATTAATTTGCCTAACGAATTAACTTCAATTGGTGACTCTGCTTTCTATTATTGTAGCGCTCTTGGTTCTGTTACTATTCCCGATAGCGTTACATATATCGGTAATAACGCTTTCAGTTATTGCTCAGGTATTAAAACATTTACAAGCTCAAAGGGTTTAGAAAAAATCGGTGATTGGGCTTTTTCTTACTGTAATAAATTGACTTCTGTCAAGCTTTCTGAAGGTTTAACAAAATTAGGGGAAGGTGCATTTCTTGGTTGCGCGAGCCTTACTGAAATATATGTGCCTTCAACATTAAAAAATTGGGGATACCGCTCTTTCGAGAAATGCGATAACCTCAAAGAAGTCAATATAACTGATTTGAAAGCTTGGTGTGAATCAAATTTCATTTATAACACCTCAAATCCCTTAAATAACGGTGCTGAATTATACATAAACGGTTCTGCCATAAAGGAGTTGGTTGTTCCTGACAGCACAAGCGCAATTGGTAAATATGCTTTTTACAATTGCAAAAGCTTTACCTCTATAAAATTAGGCGGTAATGTTGAAGTTATCGGTGACCATGCCTTTGCAGGTTGCGGTAATGTTGTTTCAATAGAAATACCGAAAAAAGTAACAACCATAGGAAGACAAGCGTTTGCAAACTGTGAAAAGCTTGAAACTGTTTCGCTTTCTGAAAATGTTGCAAGCTTAGGCGAATTTGCTTTTGACGGTTGCTTAAAGCTTAAAGCATTTAATGTTGCAGACGGTAATCCTGTTTATAGCTCTGTTGACGGCGTATTATTTAATGGTGATAAAACTATATTGCTTGATTATCCGATAAATAAGAGCGGTTCAACATATGTAATGCCTGATTCCGTAACAGAAATCTACTCAAAGGCATTTAAAGGGTGTTCAGAGCTTTTCTTGGTTAAATTAAGTGCAAATCTTAAAACAATTGGTTCTGATGCATTTTCAGAGTGCAGTAATTTATCATCCGTAAATATTCCTTACGGAGTAACCTTGATAGATAATTCAGCTTTTTATTCCTGTAAAAGTCTTACTTCAGCAAAAATACCCGATACTGTCACAAAATTAGGCTATGGCGTTTTTGGTAATTGTGAAAATCTGGAAGAAATATATATTCCCGATTCTGTTACAACCATAGGTTCAGGTTTGATAAATGGTACAGCATATTATAACAATGAAGAAAATTGGGATGGCGAAGGGCTTTATGTTGGTAATCACCTCCTGAAAGTGAAATCGGTATCCGGAGCATATGAAGTAAAAGAAGGAACGAAAACAATTGCAGAATCTGCTTTTTATAATTGTTACGGTTTAACAATTATTATTCTTCCTGATACTATAACAACAATAGGCTCGGGCGCATTTCAGTTGTGCAACAATCTTACCGAGGTATTTGTTCCCGATTTAACAACATGGTGCAATATTAATTTCAAGAGTGCAATTTTGTCTGCTCAGGCTAATTTATATGTTGGCAATTCTTCAGCAACCGATATTGTTATTCCTGAGAATGTTACTGCAATAAACGATTATGCTTTTAATCAGTTCAATATAAATTCGGTTACACTTCACGATGGTGTTAAGAGTATAGGTAAATCAGCATTCAGAAAATGTCTGAATTTATCATCAGTTGAATTGGGTCGTGGACTTGAAAGCGTTGGCGAACAGGCTTTTTATGACTGTGAAAACCTGAAAACAGTCAGAATAGATAAAAATGTAACCGATATCGGTGTGCGTGCCTTTGGTTATTATAGCACTTATTATGGTCTTCAACATTCCAAGGTTTCAAACTTTAAAATTATAGGTGATAAGAATACCGCAGCATATAATTATGCAAATGAAAATAGTTTTAAATTTGAAATTGAATGTAAACATGACAATAAAGAGTGGATTATCAGTGCAGAACCAACTGTTTATAGATCCGGCTCCAAATACCAAAGATGTGCCTATTGCTATAAATGGTTTGACTCAGAGGCTATACCACAGCTCAAATGTGAACCTATTGCTCTGAAAAAGGTTTATAACACAACCGATGGAGTGAAAATTACATGGGGCAGAGTTAAAGGCGCAGATGCATATCGGGTTTACCGCAAAGTAAAAGGTGGAGAATGGAAATATCTCGATTCCACAAAGAACGGGGATTTTACAGATACTACTGCAAAAACAGGAACTACATATTACTATAGAGTAAGAGCTAAGAATGAAGCCGGTTTAAGCGCTTACCATAAAACAGTTCTTAGTGTGAAATATGTAGCTGCACCCAAGCTTTCTAAAATCAGTAATGCTACCGGTGGATTGAAAATCTCCTGGAGTAAGGTAAGCGGTGCGGATGGCTACTATGTATATCGTAAGCTTTATGGTGCAGATTCCTGGATCAGAGTTGCAACAATAAAGAGTGGCTCAACTGTAACATATAAAGATACAAAGATTTCAAAAGGCAAGGTTTACGTTTACAGTGTAAAAGCCTATGACGGAAGCGGAAAATCTGCCATTGATTCTGATGGTATCTGGCTCCGTTATCTTGCAGTGCCCACATTGAAATCAGTTTCCTCTACAACAAAGGGTATCAAATTCACTTGGGGTAAGGTTACAGGTGCAGAAGGCTATTATGTTTACAGAAAAACCGGCTCAGGCGATTGGAAACGAATTGCAACCGTTAATAGTGGTTCAACTGTAACTTATACAGACAAAACTGCAAAGAAGGGTACAACATATAAGTATACACTCAGAGCCTTTAAGGGAACAACTTACAGTTATTACAACACAAAAGGCTTGACAATTAAGGATAAATATTAAGATAAAATCCGTCCTCGTTGAATGAGGGCGGATTTATTATGTAGTAAAACAAGGAGTGGTTTTACCCACTCCTTGTTGTTGCGCTTATGATTATTATATTCTCTTACCTTGACAATATATTTCTATACCGTCTGTGTTTCCATCAAGGTTATAGCTTATCATTTTTCCGTTTTTCCATTCGATATCAACTGTGATATTTCCGATTGCTTTAAGTCCTGTTACCTTACCGTTTTCCCAAGTGCTTGGAAGAGCAGGGAGAAGGAAGATTTTACCTTCTCTTGACTGAAGAAGCATTTCTGCAATACCTGCGGTGCAACCGTAGTTACCATCAATCTGGAATGGGGGATGAGCATCAAAGAGGTTGGGGTAAGTACCGCCACCACGATATCTTACATTTCTTACTGCAGGAACCGGGCGTAACTGCATATCAAGAAGCTTTAACGCGTGGTCGCCGTCCCAAAGACGAGCCCACATATTGATTTTCCAACCTAAGCTCCAGCCTGTGCCGTTATCACCACGAAGCTCAAGGGAGCGAATGCAAGCCTTTACCAAATCGGGAGTTTCATCAGGAGTAATAAGGTTGCCGGGATGAAGTCCGTAAAGGTGGGATTTGTGTCTGTGGTCAGGTTCGTGCTCTTTAAGCTCTTTATACCATTCAAGAAGCTCACCACGACTACCGATTTTAAAGGGTAAAAGCCTTGGCAATGCTTTTCTCATAGCCTCAATATCCTCGTCATTTTCCCCGAGAATATCTGCAGCCTTAATTGTGTTAGCGAAAACCTCTTTAACAATGCTCATTGTCATTGTTGTTGTTTCGCTGAGACTCATTGCTACACCGTCAATAAGGAATTCATTTTCAGGTGAGGTTGAGGGAGCCATAATAAGATAGCCATCTTTATCTTCAATAAGCAAGTCAAGAATAAACTGAATACATTTCTTCATAATGGGGTATGCAGTTTCTCTTAAATAGTCAATGTCATTTGTGTATAAATAATGGTTAAAAACATGCTGACAGAACCAAGCACCTGACATATTCCAGAAGCCCCACTGTGCATCACCTGTGGCAGGGTCACAGTATCTCCAGATATCAACATTATGATGAGCACAGAAACCACGAGCACCATAAATCTCTTTAGCCGTTCTTTCACCCTTTACAGATAAATCCTTAACCAAATCAATCAAAGGTTGGTTGAATTCGGCAAGGTTGCAGGGGAGAACGGGCCAATAGTTCATTTCGGTGTTGATGTTAACTGTGTAGTTTGAACTCCAGGGTGGAGCAACCTTATCATTCCAGATACCCTGAAGGTTAGTTGCCTGAGAACCTGCTCTTGAACCTGAAATAACAAGATATCTGCCAAAATTGAATATCAGTGTGTAAAGAGCGATATCTTCTTCACCTTTGTTATGCTTTATAAGGCGTTTATCGGTTGGGATATTGCCTTTTTTGTTTGTTCCTATATCAAGACTGACTCTGTTAAAATAGCCTGAGAAATCCTCTATATGAGCAGATTTTATGTTTTCAAAATCATTCTCATTAATCCTGCCAAGTTTTTCAAGACAAGCTTTTTTAAACTCCTTACCCTCTAAAACAGGGTGCTTGCTATATCCGTTAAAGGAGTTTTCTGTGCAGAAAACAACAGTAACATTTTTAGCATCTGAAACAACTATTGATTTTTTCTTGTATTCAATCTTACCATCTGTTGCAACCTTTAAAGCGCAACGGAAATGAGTACCTTGCAGAGCAGGGTCATCAGGATACTGAGGCGCATCGAGACGAGCGTAAGTGTCTTGATTACAAGGAGAATCAGATGGTGCCATACCGTCAAGAATAATTAAGCCGTTTTCACAGAAGGATTCGCCCTTCAACTGAGTTGTAAGAGATAATTCAAGGTTTAACGCCTTATTGTTGCAGGTAAGCTTTTCGATATATGCATCTTCAATTGCACTGACAAAGCTTTCTCTTTTAAACTTGTTTTTACCACGAGAATATGTAACTGTATTAACGCCTGTTTCCAAATCAAGCTGTCTTTCATAATTCTTTAAAAGACAATTGTTTTTAAATTTATATTTAATGTGACAAAGAGGCATATATGCCTGAGAGCAATGAGCAAGAACCTTGTCTTCAATAATATCCTGAGCTTTTCTGTATTCGCCCTTCATTGCTAAATCTCTCGCCTTTATAAAGGCTTCATTTGCACCGTCCTTGACCTGAGAGGGACGGGGAAAGCCTGTCCAGAGAGAGTCAGAGTTTATTGCAATTGTTTCATTATCTGTTCTGCCATAAACCATAGCACCAAGAAAGCCGTTTCCTAAAGGCATTGCCTGAAGCCATTCTTTAGCAGCAGATTTGTAAAATAATATTTTTGAATCGTTTACCATAAAAAACACCACCTTGCGATATTAGATGTATTTTACAATATTAATATACTAAAATCAATAGATTTATTTTATATAAACTGTTGTAAATAACGATTAATTGTGTTATATTGGTTGTATATTTGGAAATTGAAGGTGATTTCAATGAAAACAGTTTTGTCAAAGCTTGATGCGACAAAAATTAACCTTGATGCTAACACAGATTATATGGTGAATAAAATTACCGAAATCTGCGAAAAAATCGGTCCTCGTGCTCCCGGTAGCAAGGAGGAATATGCAGCTCAGCAGTCAATGGGTGTGGATTTAAAGAAATGGTCTGACGATGTTTCTTTTGAAGAATTTATCGTTCATCGTCAGGCATTTATGGGATTCATTCCTTTTACTGTTGCTATGGCAATTATTGCAACAATTCTTTATTTTAGTTACCCTCTTGTAAGCTTCTTACTTACAATCCTCGGATTTATTCCTCTTGTTCTTGAATTTTTGATGTACAAGCAATTCATTGACCCACTTTTCAAAGGTCACACTTCACATAATCTTATTGCAACCCGTAAACCAACAGGGGAAACCAAAAAAAGAATTATTTTTGTTGGTCATTCTGACTCTCAGTACGAATGGATTCTTAACTACAAGCTTGGTGGCACAGGAATGAAGCTTTTCCTTATTCCTGCAGTTGTTGGTCTTATTGCTTGTTGCGCTGCAAGTCTTATTAAGCATCTTACAATAGGTCTTCACGGTGCAAGCTCAGAGGCTCAGTCAACCTTCTTCCTTATCGTTGGTATTGTTCTTTGCATTTTTATTGTGCCATATGTAGGTTTCCTTTTCTTCCAGAGCTACACCAAAAGTGTTCCCGGTGCAAACGACAACCTTTCCGGTTGCCTTTCTGTTATGTCCGTTCTCAAATTAATGGACGAAGCAGATGTTCGCTTTGAAAACACAGAGGTTCGTGTTATTCTTTCAGGCTCTGAAGAAGCAGGTCTTCGTGGTGCAAAGGCTTATGCTAAAGCTCACGAAAAGGAGCTTAAAGAAATTGAAACTATTGTTGTTGCTTGTGACACAATGCGAGACCTTAAAGATATGGCAGTTTACGACCGTGATTTAAGCGGTACTTTGAAGCACGATAAACAGGTCAAAGCTCTTGTTAAACAGGCTGCGCTTAACTGTGGATACGATATCCCTTATGCTTCAATTTATCTTGGTGCTTGTGATGCTGCCGCATTTACTCAGAAGGGTATCAAAGCAACAGGTTTTGCTGCTATGGACCCCACACCACCAAGATACTACCACACAAGACTTGATGCACCTGATATGCTCGTTCCTGAGGCTCTAAAGGTTGGTGCAGAGGTTCTTCTTGAAACTGCATTTTTATATGATGCAGAAGGATTAAAATAATTTTAATTTGACCGTTCATTTTGGACGGTTAAGTTTTTGGATGTAGGAGTTTTTAACTGTGAATTATATCATAATGGACCTTGAGTGGAATAACACTTATTGCAAAAAGAAAAAAGGTTTTATGAATGAAATTATTGAGATTGGTGCTGTTAAGCTTAACAGTAATCTCGATATTGTTGATACATACTCTGTTTTCATCAAAGCACAGTTAGGCAAAAAGCTCCATGCAAGAGTTAAAGAGCTTACAAATATCACAAATGACGATATAAGCAGTGGTACACCATTTTCACAGGCTATGTCCAATTTCAGAAAATGGGTTTCCCACGAGGAGAATGTAATTCTTACCTGGGGTGACACAGATATCAGAGTTCTTATTGAAAATTTCAAGTATTTTAATGGTATTTCTTTTATTCCTTTTTTAAGCAATTATGTAAACCTACAGAAATATGCCCAGGCTTTTATGAATATTTCAAAAGCCGACCAGATCGGTCTTTCTGCAGCGGCAGAAAAGCTCGGCATCAACTTTGAAGATTATTCTCTTCACAGAGCATTAGATGACAGTAAGCTTACTGCAGATTTATTCAAAAAGATTTTTAATGAGAATATGTTGAAATCATACACCCTTGTTTGTGATAATTCATTCTATTCTAAAATCACATTCAAGCCAAAGGTTATTACTGATATTAACAGCCCTCTTATTGATAAATCAAAAATGGTAAGCCTTTGCGATGTTTGTGGTTCAACCTGCGAAAGAATCACAGACTGGCGTGTTATGAATCAGTCCTTCAGGGCAATTTTCCTATGCAAGAAATGTAAAAGAAAAATAAGGTTCACCATCAGATTTAAGGAGTATTACGACAGAATTGATATTAAATCATCATCTGTGCCCTTTATAGAGAAGAAAGAAATTAAAAATGTTGTTGCCGTTGAAGCAGGAACAAACCAACAGAATAAAACGGAGGAATAATTATGAGTTATCCAATTAAATTACAACCTGTTTTTAAAGAAATTGTATGGGGCGGTAATCGCTTAAAGAATGATTACGGTTTTAAATCTGACCTTAATAATATTGCAGAGGCTTGGATGCTTTGCGCAAGAAACGATGGCGACAATATTGTTGTTAATGGTGAGTTTGAGGGTAAATCCTTTACAGAGCTTGTTAAAGACCATAAAGAACTCCTTGGTTCAAAAGGTGAGAAATATGAAGAATTTCCTCTCCTGATAAAATTCATTGATGCAAAAGCAGATTTATCCGTTCAGGTTCATCCTGATGATGAATATGCAAAGAAATACGAGAATAGCTACGGTAAAACAGAGGCATGGTACATTCTTGACTGTGACGAAGGTGCTCAGCTTATTTACGGCTTTAATAAAGAGCTGACCCGTGATGAATTCAAAAAATCAATTGAAGATAACACCTTCCTCGACTACGTTAACAAGGTTAATGTTAAAAAAGGTGATGTTTTCTTCATTAATGCAGGTACGCTTCATGCAATCGGTGGCGGTATTCTTCTTGCAGAGGTTCAGCAGAATTGCAATACAACCTATCGTGTTTACGACTACGGCAGACTTGTTGACGGCAAGCCTCGTGAATTACATGTTGAAAAAGCACTTGATGTAACCGATACAGTACCACCAACCCGTTCAGGTGATGCAGACGGTGAAAAAATTTCTCTTGATGGTGCGGTTTCACAAGACCTTTGCTCTTGTGAATTCTTTAAAATGTCTACTCTTGATGTTAACGGAATATACTCCTTTAATGTTAATGACGAAAGCTTTGTTTCTCTTCTCGTTACAAAGGGGAAAGGTACAGTTGAATGCAACGGCACAGTTGTTGAAATTGCATCAGGTGACAGTATTTTTGTTCCTGCAAATGCAGGTGAAACTATTCTTGATGGTAGTTTTGAAGTTCTTGTAAGCACGTTATAATCAGTTTCGGGTGGTTTTATGTCATTATTAACGGCACAAAACTTAACATTTGGTTTTCTTGACGGCGTCTTGTTTAAAGGCGCCGCTTTTAAAGTGGAAGAAAATGATAAAATTGGCTTGATTGGTGCAAATGGTACAGGTAAAACCTCACTTTTCAAGCTTATTATCGGTACTTATTCTCCCAATGAGGGTGGGATTGTAAGAGGTAAAGATGTTAGCATCGGTTATATGGAGCAATACCTTGAATGTGACGATAACCAGACTCTTTACAATGAAGCTTTGACTGTATTCAATGATGTTGCTGAAATGGAAAATGAGCTTGAAGCAATTAACGAAAGGCTGTTAACTGAAAGCACTATCGAATTAATTGAAAAGCAGGTTAAATTAACCGAAGAAATTGAACGCCGTGACGGCCTTGTTTACAAAGCTAAAACAAAATCTGCTTTAATTGGGCTTGGTTTTTCAGAATGTGACCTTGATTTAAAGGTGAATTCTTTAAGTGGTGGTCAACGCTCAAAGCTTTCATTATGCAAATTGCTTTTATCAGATACAAATCTTCTATTATTGGACGAGCCAACCAATAACCTTGATGTTGATGCGATAAACTGGCTTGAAGACTTTTTAATAAAGTATAAAGGTGCAGTTATTGTTGTATCTCACGATAGATATTTCCTTGATAAAATAACAACATCAACAATGGAAATTTCTCATAAAAAACTTACTCTCACAACTGGTAATTATACAGTTTTTCAGAAGCTTAAAGCTGAAAGAGAACTCACTATCGAGCGTGAATATGAGAAAACCTTAACCGAAATCAAACGAATTGAAGGTATTATTGAGCAACAGAAGCGTTTTAATCAGGCTCGTAACTATATTACAATAGCAAGTAAAGAAAAGCAGATAGAAAGACTTAAAGAAACTCTTGTTGTACCGGATAAAGCACTGAAAAGCGTTCATTTCAGTTTTAAAACTGATGTGAGAACAGGGGACGAGGTTGTTAAGGTTCAGGGACTTTCAAAAAGCTTTCCTGATAAAAAATTATTCAGTAATTTTGATTTATCTGTTTACAGAGAAGATAGAGTTTTTTTATTAGGTCCGAATGGTTGCGGTAAATCAACTTTTTTAAAAATTCTTAACAAAGAAATGGCTCAGGATTACGGTACTTTTAGGTTTGGCAGTAATATAAAAATAGGCTATTTCGACCAGAATATTGACAAGCTTCATTCGGATAAAACTGTTCTTGATGAAGTGTGGGATATGTATCGTTACCTCACAGAAACAGAAATTCGCTCTGCACTTGCGATGTTCCTGTTCTGTGGTGATGATGTCTTTAAAAAGGTATCTCTTTTAAGTGGTGGTGAAAGAGCAAAAATTTCACTTCTCAAAATTATGCTTTCTAAACCCAATTTTCTCATTCTTGACGAGCCGACAAACCATCTTGATATTACCTCAAGAGAAGTTCTTGAAAATGCTCTTCTTGATTTTGACGGAACAATGCTTGTAGTGTCTCACGACAGATACTTTATTAATAAACTTGCAAATAAGACAGTTTATTTAACACATGATGGTGCAGTTAATATTGACGGCAACTATGATGATTATCTTGCTTTCAGGCAGAACAAGATGGTTGCTGAGGCTAAAGCAGTTGAGAAAAAGCCCGTTATCAATGACTACAAGCTTCGTAAAGAGAAAGCAAGTAACGAGCGAAAGAGAAAAACAAGAATTTCAAAATTAGAAATTGAAATTGAAGAAACTGAAAATAAAATTGCTCGTTTGGAGCAAGAGCTTTCAACGCCTGAAATTTCAGGGAATTACGAAAAGCTTTTAGAATACACAAGCTCTCTTAATGATTTAAGATCAAGCCTTGAGGATATGTATTCAGAGTGGGAAATGCTTCAGACAGAAGAATAATTTTTTTATCACCTGCATATATTTTTGCAGGTGATTTTTTATGAATAAAAACAAAAAGGATTATTTATCAAAAACCTTATTAATTCAATTTATAGTGTGTTTGGTGCTTTTTGGTCTGATTTTTGCTTTGAAAAGCAGTAATACAAGGCTTTTCAGTGAACTTGAAAACACATTTTCCAAAAGGCTTGAAGATAATTTGAGCCTTGATGAAGCAAAATCTGTTTTCGCAAATTTAAACAATGGTAAAGCAACAACTACAAAAAATGAATCTGAGAAAAATGCAAATGAAGAAGTATCCGATTATGTTCCGTTTGAAGAACCATCATTAAACGCTGAAATTATTGCAACCGGTGGTAACGATATTAAGGTTTCATCAAATAGTGATATTCCTGAAAATGTATCAACAGACAGCTATAAGTTGAATCGAAAAATGATTTTGCCACTAAAAGGTAAAACAACATCTGAATTTGGTGTCAGAACGCATCCTATCAGTGGTGATTTGCGCTTCCATGCAGGAATTGATATTGCTGCTCAAAAGGGAACAAGCATTTATTCTGCTTTTGATGGTATTGTTACAGAAGCAGGTTATGACCAATGGAATGGCAATTACCTTAAAATTAAACACGAGAATGATATAATGACAGTTTATTGTCATTGTGAAAAACTTAATGTAAAAAAGGGACAGTCTATAAGAGCTGGTGAGGTTATTGCAACAGTTGGCTCAACAGGTAGCTCAACAGGTCCGCATTTGCATTTTGAACTGAGGATTAATAACATCTCATATAATCCACAAAAGGCTCTTAAAGGTGCTGAAAATGCAGTTTAAAATCAAAAGCACAACCTACAAAATCAGTTTTACATTTTTAGCATTGGTATTAATAGCAATAACAACTGGTAACAACAAAAACTTTCTATTGTTTTTAATTTTTGCAATTGCACATGAATTGGTGCATTTATTTTTTATTTTCAGGTTGTCGGTTGCACCTGAAAGGGTAGTTTTTTCTGTTTTCGGAGCAAATATATCCCGAAAAATCACTGCTACTGACAATATAAATTCAGAAATCATTATAAATGCATCAGCACCTGTTTTTAATATAATTACAGGTGCTTTTTTTCAGTTGTTTTCTGCATTTGAGGTTAATAAAGATTTATTTTACGAAATATCAATAGTAAATTACAGCCTCGGGATTTTTAATCTGATACCTTTATACACCTTTGATGGTGGAAATGTGTTAAGATATATACTTCTTAAATTCATTAATGAAAAGATAACAGAGAACCTGCTTACAGCCATTTCTTTACTTGTAACCATTATATTCTCTTTTATTTCTGTATATATTTTTCTTAACTATCAACAGAATTTTTCGCTTTTTATTATATGTATTTATATGTTTTTCTCAATTATTTTCAAAAAACAAAACTCTCTTGATTATTAATATAAAATATAGTAAAATATCCACATATTTTATATTGGAGATTTACGCAATGTTGAAAGAAAAAATTGAAAGAATTTTACCATTGGTTCAAAAACCTGCAAGATATACAGGTGGCGAGTTGAACTCAGTTGTAAAGGATAAAGAAACGGTTGACATACGCTTCGCTTTTTGCTTTCCTGATACTTACGAGATTGGTATGTCTCACCTTGGAATGAAGATTTTATACAGTCTTATCAACTCCCGTGAAAATTATTGGTGCGAGAGGGTGTTTGCCCCCGATACCGATATGGAAAAAATAATGCGAGAGCGTGATATTCCGCTTTTTGCTTTGGAAAGCAGAGATGCTCTAACTGATTTTGATGCAGTTGGTTTTACTCTTCAATATGAGCTATCCTTTACCAATGTTCTCAATATGCTCAATTTAGGTAAAATCCCGCTTCGTTCAAAGGACAGGGGAGATACTCTTGATTTACCTATTGTTGTTGCAGGTGGACCTTGTGTTTGCAACCCTGAGCCTTTAGCAGACTTTATCGATGCTTTCCAGATAGGCGAGGGCGAGGAAATGATGCTTGATTTTCTTGATTTGCTTAATGACTATAAAAAACAAGGTAAATCAAGAAAAGAATTTTTGATTGCTGCTTCAAAAATTGAGGGTATCTATGTTCCCTCCTTGTATAATGTTGAATATAACGAAGATGGCACAATAAAATCAGTTACTGCAGAATGTGGCGCTCCTGAAAGAGTCAATAAAAGGGTAGTATCTGATTTAGATAATATTTTTTATCCCGATAATTTTGTTGTTCCCTTTGTTGAGGTGGTTCATGACAGAGTAGTCCATGAAATTTTCAGAGGATGTTCAAGGGGATGCCGTTTCTGCCAGGCAGGCTTCTGGTACAGACCAATCCGTGAAAAATCTGTTGAAACCATAAGCAGACAAAGTCAAAGACTTGCGTGCACAACAGGCTATGATGAGCTTTCACTTTGTTCTCTTTCAAGCAGTGACTATACTAAAATCACAGAGCTTCTCGAAGAGCTTTTAGGCTGGGCAAGCCCTCAAAAAATCAATATCGCATTACCCTCATTAAGAATTGATAATTTTTCGGACGAGCTTAAAGAAAAGCTTGCTCTTGTTCGCCGTTCAGGACTTACCTTTGCTGCAGAAGCAGGTACTCAGAGAATGCGAAATGTAATCAATAAAAACATTACTGAGGATGAAATTCTTACTACCTGCAGAAAAGCGTTTACAGGTGGTTGGACTGCAGTTAAATTATATTTTATGATTGGATTACCAACAGAAACTGATGCAGATGTCATTGGTATAAACGAGCTTTCTCAAAAGGTTGTCAACGAGTTTTATAACAACCCTGATAAACCTAAGGGCAAGGGTGTAAGCGTAAGTGCAGGTGTTTCATCTTTTGTTCCAAAACCTTGCACACCATTCCAATGGGAGCCTCAGGACACAAAAGAAGAGCTTCACAGAAAACAACAGCTCCTTCTTGAAACCTGCACCACCAAGAAAATTACTTTTAGATTCCACAATACTGATTTAACATTCCTTGAGGGTGTTTTTGCCCGTGGTGACAGAAAGCTATGTGACGTTATTGAAGTAGCGTATAACAATGGATGCACCTTTGACAGTTGGGATGATAAATTTAACTATGAAGGTTGGATGAAGGCGTTTGAAGAATGCGGTGTTTCAACTGAATTCTATGCAAACCGGAGAAGAAGCTATGAGGAAATTTTACCTTGGGACCATATTAACTCAGGTATCAAAAAATCCTTCCTTATAGCAGAAAATGAAAAAGCAAAACAAGCTCAGACAACAGGACATTGTCGTCAACAATGTGCTTCTTGTGGTTCAAATTCATTGAATGGAGGTAAATGCGATGCGCTCAATAAGAATATGGTTCACTAAAAAAGACGCTTCAAAATATATCTCACATCTTGATTTAACCAGATGCCTTATCAGAGCCTTCCGCAGAACAGATATACCACTTTGGTATACAGAGGGGTTTAATCCTCATCCGTATCTTGTTTTCGGTTTACCTCTTCCTTTAGGGGTTGAGGGCTTAAGAGAGGTTCTTGATATCCGTTTAACTGATGATACCTACACCAACGAAAGAGTTTTATCTGAATTAAACCGTGTAACTGTTCCGGGTATTGAGTTTTTAGCGGTAGCAGAACCTATTGAAAAAAACCTTGCTATTAACAAAGCTAAATATACTGTTTGTGTACCTGATATTGATGATTCAAAAGTTTTGTATTCTAAAATTAAAGAAATCGTTGAAAAATGTCAAATTATTATTGAAAAGAAAACCAAAAAAGGTGCAATTAAAGAAATTAATGTTTGCGAACATTTAACTGATTTTAATTGTTCGTTTGATAACAATGAGTTAAATATGTCTTTTATTTTGCCTGCAGGTAATGATTTTACCATCAATCCCGTTTCATTTTGCAATGTTTTATTCGATATGGCAGGGGAGGAAGCACCTCTATACAGAATAGTAAGACATAAACTACTTACTAAAAATTTACAAGAATTCAGGTGATTTCTTGTATGTTTTAATGGTGCTATTTTGTTGACATAAGTCGAATATTATGTTATAGTGTACACGTTAAACTATGTTTTTAACTAATTTGTTTTTTAGGAGAAATTATTATGGAAAAACTTTTAGAAATTCTTAAATCTGTTAGAGATGATATCGATTTCGAAAATGAGGACAAGCTCATTGATAACGAAATTCTTGATAGTTTTGATATCGTTTCAATCGTTGGAGAATTGTGTGATGCTTATGAAATCACAATCACCGTTGATGATATGGAGCCCGAAAACTTTAACAGTGCAAAGGCTATTCTTGCTTTGGTTGAACGCCTTATTGATGAAATGTAATTTCAAAAGATGCAAAGCTTAACCGACTAACTGTCGGATAAGCTTTGTTATTCTGTAATATGACTGTATTATTCACTTTTATTTGAGGAGATTTATATGCCATTTACATCATTTAGATTCTTTTTCTTTTTGGCATTTGTAATATTTGCATATTACGTTGTTCCAAAAAAGTTCCAATGGTTTGTTCTCTTAGTGTCCAGCTATGCGTTTTATCTTTACAGCGGCGTTGAAAATGTTTTCTTCATCGTTGCAACAACTCTGTTCACTTATTGTTCAGGCTTGTTAATGCAAAGTATGAGAAACAAAAACCAAAAAAAGATTGACGCTCTCGGCGAAGAATTGACGGTTGACAAAAAGAGAGAACTAAAAAAAGAAGTTGCTAAGAAAATCCATACAGTACAGGTTATTACTGTTTTAATTAATCTCGGCACTCTTGCAAGTCTTAAGTACCTTAATCTTTTATTAGGTTCTGTAAATGATTTGTTCATGCTTTTCCGTTGGGATGCATCTGTACCCTTCGTAAACTTAATTGTGCCGTTAGGTCTTTCTTACTATACCTTCAACAGTATCGGTTATCTTATCGATATAGGACGAGGAAAATATGCTGCTGAAAAGCATCTCGGCAAGTTTGCTCTGTTTGTTTCATTCTTCCCATCAGTTGTTCAAGGTCCTTTGAACAGATTTGCTGATGTTGGTGTTCAGCTTCAGCAACCACATAAATTAGAGTATGATAATTTAAAGAATGGTGCTCTTCTTATATTGTGGGGTCTTTTCAAAAAGCTTGTTATTGCCGATAGAGTTTCTGCGATTGCATCAACTGTATTCTCAAGCAGCTTTGCCGCAGGTGACTACAACGGCTCACAGATTTTATTCGGTGTTATTGCATACTCATTCCAGATTTATGGTGATTTCTCCGGTGGTACTGATATTACCCGTGGTGCTGCTCAGATGATGGGTATTAATCTTCCCATGAACTTTGAAAGACCATTCTTCTCAACTTCATTGGCAGACTTCTGGCGCAGATGGCATATGTCACTTGGTGCATGGATGAGAGAATATGTTTTCTATCCTGTTATGCTTTGCAGACCTGTATCTAACTTAAGCAAAAAAATGCGTAAAAAACATGGTACTTATGCAGGTAAGCTTGTTCCTTCTGTTGCTGCACCTATGGTTGTTTTCTTCCTTATTGGTATCTGGCATGGCGTAACATCTCAATATGTTGTAAACGGTTTATATAATGCGCTTCTGATTTCAGGTAGCGTTGCTATGGTTCCTGTTTACAAAAAGTTAATTGAGAAATTACACATAAACACGGAAAATTTCAGTTATAGACTTTTCCAAATTTTCAGAACAACAGTTCTTCTTTTCATTTCAAGAATCATTGTTAAAGCGCCTAGTCTTCACGATGCCGGCTTAATGATTAAAGCATTGTTTACAACTGTTGATTTTGATTTTCTTTTCGGTTTCAATGGTGAAATATATAAAATGGGCGTAAGCCAAAAGGAAATGTCACTTATCATTTTCTCTGTTCTCATTTTATTAGTTGTTGGCGTTCTTCAGGAAAATGGTATGAAAATACGAGAAACACTTGCTAAACAAAATATTATTTTCCGTTGGGGATTAATTTTAGCATTTATTGCATTTATTCTTATTTTCGGTATCTATGGTCCCGATTATAATTCCAGTAGTTTCATTTATGGCAATTTCTAAGAAAGGAGGTTTTCTGTAAATGACAAAAAAACAATTTATCAGAAGCATTGCGTTCTTTATGGTAGTTGCAGTAATGGTTCTTGCGTTATGCGATTTGTTTGAAATGGATAACACTTCAAACTACAGCCAGCGTCTTCACACATACAGAAACTTCCCTAAAGATACTGTTGATGCAGTAATATTAGGCACCAGCGGTGTTGACAGATATTGGATTCCTTCACAAGCATATGAAGAGTACGGAATCACAGTTTATCCGTTTTCTACTGATGCTTTCCCCGCATGGACTTATAAGTATGCTGTTGACGAAGCTCTGAAATACCAGGATGTTGACTTGTTAATTTTAGACGTCAGACCTTTTACTTTAGATTTTTGTGATATTGACGATATGGATGTTCGTGCTCGTAGATTCCTTGATGCATTGCCACCATTCTCAATCAACAGAATTAAAAGCTGCTTTGAGACTATGAAAATCCGTGACGAAGTTAACGAATCTGCTTCACGTCTCGATTTATCATATTTATTCCCCATTATTAAATTCCATGGGCAATGGTCTGCAGATGATTATTCAATTGCAAACAACTGGAGTAACGTGCCTCATGAATATTTAGGTTATAATATTATTGATAATGCTACTGTGCGCCCGAGACCACAGGAGATTTATCCTTATGATGCAGATTACTATGTTGATTTGAATCCATATATTGAAGAGTATTTGTATGAATTCCTTGATTATATCAGAGAATTACAGGCATCTAGAGATATTGAGGTTTTGTTTATTGATACACCGCAGATTCGTCTTGATGTTGAAATGGGTATCTCAAACAAAATCTATAAAATCTTAGAAGCAGAAGGTTTTGAGTGTGTTCATTACTATGATGAAAATTCTGAAACTACCTTCTCAATTGATTTAGATTTAAAAAGCGATTTCTATAACGAAGGTCACACCAATTTCTATGGTGGTCAAAAATTCACAACTGTTTTTTCTAAGTACCTTGTAGAAAACTACGATTTAAAAGATCGTAGAAATGATAAGAAAGTTCAAGAACATTGGGATGGTGTTCACGATAAGCTTCTTAAGAAAATAGCAGAATTGGAAGAAGCTAGAAGAAATAAAATAGCTGCGGCTAAAAAATAATATATTTCCAGAGGTTATATTATGAAATCAATTGCATTAAAAATTCAGGAATTTGCAAAAACTACCCCAGAACAGATCGCTTTAATTATCAATGATGATAAATGCACTTATAAAGAGCTTGCAGAATACAACAGAAAAACTGCAAAGTTTTTAGAAGCAAAAGGCATCAAAGCAGGGGATAGAATTGTTGTTGAAGCAGACCATATTATGTCTTATGTATATTTTTGGTATGGTATTCAGCTTCTTGGTGCAACTTTTGTACCTGTTGAAAAAAGCTCACCCAGTAAAAGAATTATTGAAATTGCTGAAGAGCTCGATGCAGTAAAAATGGTTACTCTTGAGGCAAGAGATGACCTTAAGGATGCTTGGAGCCTTGCAGAAATCATCAAAGAAATCGAAGCAACAGAAGATACCTTTGTTGCTGTTGACCCTGATGAAAACAGCCTTGCTGAAATTCTTTTCACAACGGGCACAACCGGTAAATCAAAGGGTGTTATGGTTTCCTTCGGTAACCAAGTTAATATTGCACTTGCGGGTATAGAAACAACAAATATCAAGTCAGACAATATCTGGCTCATTCCCACACCAATGAATCACGCTGCAGCATTGAGAAAAGTACACATTGCTATGGCGGTTGGCAGTACAACTTGTCTTCTTGATGGTTTCAGAAACTTTAAACAGTATTTCAAAACTATTGAAGACCATAAGGTTACTTCACTTTATTTACCACCATCAGCAATCCACCTTCTTCTTGGTTTTGCAAGTAAGAACTTTGCTGCTCTTAACGACCAGTTAAGATTTGTTTATTCAAGCTCAACTGCATATCCTGAAACAGATAAGGAAAAAATGCGCAAATTGATGCCAAATGTATATATGTATAACTGTTTCGGTTGCTCTGAAGCAGGTGTTGTTTGCACAGATGAATTCTGTGTTTCTGGTGGTTCTCAATATGCTTCAAGTGTTGGTAAGCCCAACTCTTACAGCGAAATTGTAATTCTTGATGAAGACGGTAACGAAATGACAGATGCTTCCGCTGAAAAACCCGGTCTTATTGCAATCCGCAGTAAATCTGTTATGCAGGGTTATTGGAATGAACCTGAATTAACCGCTCAGGCTATCAAGAATGGTATGCTTGTTATGAGTGACCTTTGTTACTTTGCACCCAACGGAGAAATCATTCTCGTTGGTCGTAGCAATGATACAATTAATCTTGGCGGTTTGAAGGTTGCTCCTGTTGAGGTTGAAGAAGTTGTTATGCGTGCTGAATGCGTTGATGAATGTCTTCTCATTCCTACCATCAAGGGCGATAACGTTTCATTGAAATTATTGGTTGTTCTTGAGGAAGGCAAAGAACTTGACGAGGCAGAGATTCGTAGATTAATTACCGACAACCTCGAACCCTACAAATTACCCAAGAAAATTGAGGTTATTGATGAAATCATTAAAACCTTTAATGGTAAAATTGATAGAAAACAAATGATTTCAAAATACGCATAAGTTAAATATAATTTTAAATCACCTTTAATCGTACTTGATTAAAGGTGATTATTTTATTTAAATATTGAAAATAATCTGTATTTAGAATATAATATTTGCGTAAATCAAATTAACTTTTCATATAATTAAGCGGTGATTATTATGAAAAAACTTTTAATTGTCTTAATACCGCTTTTTATATGTTCAGTAATTTATATTTGTTCTTTTTCAGCAGTCAGATATATTTCCACAAGTAAAAATCCAATTAACAATCACCCCATTATCATTATAGATGCAGGGCATGGTGGTTTCGATGGTGGTGCAGTTGCTGAGGACGGCACGGTTGAAAAGAATATAAATCTTAAAATTTCTGAATATCTTCAGGAATATCTGATTTTCTTTGGTTTTAATACAATTATGACCCGCGAAACTGATGATTCAATTGAGGATGCTGGGTTACAGACAATACGAGAAAGAAAATCTTCGGATTTACATAACAGAATGAAGATAATGGAAGAAACTGAAAATGCACTGTTTATCAGTATTCATCAGAACAAATACTCTATAGAAAAATACAGTGGTACACAAGTATTTTATTCACCAAAAACAAAGGAAGAAAGCTCTTTACTAGCCCAATCTATTCAAGATAGTATTGTAAACACCCTTCAAAAAGATAATATAAGACAAATTAAAGAATGTGGAACATCAGTATTTTTGATGTATAACGCGGTAAAGCCTGCGGTGTTAGTTGAATGCGGCTTTTTATCCAATTATGAAGAAACCAAACTATTGAACACTCCCGAATATCAAAAGAAAATTGCATTTTGCATAGCAATTGGGATACAGGATTATATTTGTAAAGGTTGAGAATTATGGCAAAAACGAAAACAGTTTTTATATGTAACCAATGCGGTTATGAATCTCCGAAATGGTATGGAAAATGTCCTTCTTGCAACGAATGGGACACAATGAATGAAGAACAAATCATAACCGAAACCTCTAAAAAAGGTCAGATTAACAAAAACTCAAACTATACAAATAAAGTTCTTTCATTGTCAAAGATTGATTCAAGCACAGAGCTTCGCTACAACACAGGAATAGGGGAATTAAACAGAGTTTTAGGTGGAGGTCTTGTAAAAGGTTCTCTTGTATTGCTTTCTGGTGACCCTGGTATAGGTAAATCAACTATTCTTTTGCAGATATGTGAAATTCTTGCTAATAAGCTTTCAGTTTTATATGTTTCAGGTGAAGAATCTGCATATCAGATTAAAATGAGAGCAAAAAGATTGGGTGTAACAAGTGATGATTTAGCCATTATGTGTGAAACTGATGCAGAACTTATATGCGAATATATAAAAACTGAAAAGCCTGATATTGTGATGATAGATTCTATTCAAACTATGAGCATTTCTGAAATAAGTTCCACTGCAGGCAGTATCACTCAGGTTCGTGAATGCACTAATTTATTTATGCGAACAGCAAAAAACTATGATGCTTCAATAATTCTCGTTGGCCATGTAAATAAAGATGGTAATATTGCAGGTCCAAAGGTTTTAGAGCATATAGTTGATAATGTTTTATATTTCGAAGGCGAAAGGAACCTTTCGTACAGAATTTTAAGGGCGGTAAAAAATCGATTTGGCTCAACTAATGAAATTGGTGTTTTTGAAATGACTAATAAAGGTCTTATAGAAATCGAAAACCCCTCTTTAGCAATGATTTCAGGAAGACCCTTAAACATATCAGGTACTTGCGTAACTTGCCTTATAGAAGGATCCAGACCCATTTTAGCTGAGGTTCAGGGGCTTGCTACAACATCAGGCTACGGAAATCCGAGAAGAATGGCAACTGGCTTTGATTATAACAGAATGGCAATGCTTATAGCGATTTTAGAAAAACGTTCAGGTTACTTTTTCGCAAATATGGATTGCTATGTTAATATAGTTGGTGGTTTACGTGCGGATGAGCCTGCAAGTGATTTGGCGGTTGCGTTATCGCTTATTTCAAGTCTGAAAGATGTTGTAATTGACAGTTCAACAATAGTATTTGGTGAAATTGGGCTTGGTGGCGAAATCAGAACAGTAAATAACTGTGAGCAACGATTAAGAGAATGCCAACGACTTGGCTTCAGGAAATGTATTGTACCCAGGCAGAACTTAAAAAATCTGTCAAAATCCGACTTTAAAGATATTGAGATATTTGGTGTTCGTAACATAAGAGAAGCATTTGAATGCGCGGTTGATAATATATGACAGAGATTATAAGAATCCCGAATCTGCCACAAAATAACGTTATTCATTGCTTAATTGGCGAGAAATATACAGAAGTAATAAGAGAATTAAACCAGCTTGAAATTGAATGCTTAACCCTTAAAGCAAGCCCGTTGTTAGAGAATGAAATAAACAATCATTCTGATATATTAGCCTTTAATTTTGGTAACGGACAAGTTCTTTTGAATGAGAGCACAATAGGGGAGGACGAACTGAAAAAACTAGGTATAAAACCTATTTATTATCAGAATAAAATCAGCTCACCATACCCCAATGACATACCGTTGAATGTTGCTTTTACGGGCAGACACATTATATGCAATTCAAATTATTGTGCAGAAGAAATAAGAGTATTTGCCCAAAAGAATAGTATTGAAATAATCAATACAAAGCAAGGCTACTCAAAATGCAATTTATGTATCGTAAATGAGAATGCTGTAATAACAGAAGATAAAGGTCTCGCCTGTTTGTTTAAAAAATATCAATATGATGTTTTGTTGATTACAAGTGGAGATATTTATCTTTCTGACGCACACTATGGTTTTCTCGGCGGTGCATCCTGCAAAATATCACAAGATAAAATGTACTTCAGCGGTGACTTAAGTAGTCATAAAGATTATAAAGCTATAACCAACTTTTTAAAGCTTCATAATGTTCAACCTGTTTATAATGAATCTCGTAAGCTGACTGATTTTGGTGGAATTGTTCAATTAATAGAAAAAACTAAATAAAAATATCTTGTTTTATCAATTTAATTTAAAAATACGAAAAAAACAACTTCAATCAGTTTTTCAGAATGAGTAAAGTATCAATTGAAAAATTTCTATTCATTCTATCAAGGCGTTAATTTTTATAAAAAGTATAAATCTGAAAGGAATTGTAACAAAATGAAAAATTCAGAAAAAAATGCAGTTGCAAAATTAGGTTACACAATTACAATGGTTGTAGTAGCGTCTGCAATATTAATTTGTATGAAAAAATATAAAGAATAATAAAAAATGATAACTCAATGTGTTTTAATCAAAAAGTATATAAATGCTAATAACACCGTTAGATTAAATATCTGCTGCAACTCTCTTTAAAATTATGTCTATTGAAGTTATTTTTTATTATGCATGTTAAATTCCCTTCCTCACTTATACAAAACTTTAATTTTGTATAAGTATTTATATAATAAAAGAGTAGAGAAAAACCTCTACTCTTCTTTATTGAACCGTAGTAAATGGTCGCAAGTTGCAAGTATTTCACGTTGTATTTGATTTAATGCATTTTGATATATTTTAGCTTCTAGCAAGGTTAAGAAATCGTATTCATCAAACCGCCTGAACATCTGATATGTATTTTCTAATGCAATTAATTCATTACAATTCTTTGCTTCAAGTCTTTGAAAAACCTTACACAAGCAAACGAAGTCATAGTTATTCATAAATCGCTACTCCTTCCGAACTGATACAGTAGTTTTGAGAAAGCGGTCGAGCTCTCTTGACTCATTGGACATTTTACATACTTTAGCACTTTCATAGAAAGGAGTAAAACAAGATTCGAAAAAATCGAAAAGCCTTTCGCTATCCTTTGAAGTAGCACCGCCACCATTATAAACATACACTTCATTATTGATTGTAATAGGCTTTTTAAGACCTTTAGAACATCTGTATACTTTTTCATTCCACTCCGCCACACTTTCCTTTGTGATATATTTGCAGACATAAGAAGCGGGATTTTTAATAAGCTCTTGAGAGACCTTATTATTCTCACATCTTAAACCGTCTAATATTTTTAATTCAACTCTACCGTGTTTCCAACAACTTTTTAAAACCGACATATCTATCTTTTCATCATTAAAAACAATCATATGAACATGTAAACAACCTATATTCCCCTCTTTTTTACCTCTTTTAGTTTGTCTCTCATAAACATATAAATAATCTAAATCATAACCTTTTCTTTTCATAGCTTGTAAAAAAGTTTGTAATTTTCTTTGAAATGTAGGAACATCTAAAATAGTCTCTTTAGTAGTCAATGTTAAAAATTTAGTATGAGGAGTTAAATTAGCATAAACAATCTGAGCAACATTATCTCTTGCACGTTTTAAATTATCACCCCTTTTAGGGTTATTAGAAGAATTATCAAAAGAATGAAATATATTATCATGTTTCGTAACACCTTTTAAATAAGGCAAACTATACTCTTTACAAATACAATAATCACCACAAAAAATAAATTTCTTATTAAAGCCTTCACATAAATATTTGTTATATTCACCGCCCATAAAAACCACCACCTTTTTATGTGTGATATAGCCTATTTTTGTGTGAGTTATGAGTTATTAGATAAAGAAAAGGGAGCCTCGCAACGCTCCGCGATGGGGAGTCTCCTTTTTTATACTGCAATTGACTGTGGAAGCCACTCTTTAAACTCAAATTCAGGAAGTTCAACAGGAATCTCCCAACTATCGAAATACTTATACCATTTAGGTCTAAAGCAGAACTGTTTTGTTCTACCAAAAAAGCGCTCAAAGGTAGTGGGAAAACGATAACCCGATACAATTTCTTTAGTATACTCGTTAATATCAATTGTACGGAAAATTCTACGAGCAACACTAAAACATTGAAAAGGCTTAAACAGAATACCTTGCACATTACTAAATGCTTTCTTAACATAAAATAAGTCACTTGTAAGATTACGAATTTTCTTATCAACAGCGTCCCATTGCTGAGTAAAATAAATGATATCGCAGTTAAAGTGCCTATGAAGAACAAAGAAGAGCCTTTTCTCTTTAGGAAAGAATTTAAAGTCTCTGCTATCAGCATCAAGAGTAATTTCATCAAGAAGAATAAGACAATTAGTAAGATTCTTCTTGCCTAAATCATTCATGTAATCAACTCTATATGTACCTTCACAATAGAAATTAGTTAATACATATTCATATTTAGATTTACCGAGAGCAATTTTTCTTAATTCCTTTTGTGCAATCATTGTCAAAAAAGTAGTCTTACCACTTCCGGGAAGACCGAAATAGCCTACTATCATAATTTAACACCCCTACCGAAAAAACTGCAAATAACAAGGATTAAACCGCAAACAAGGGCACAACAAGGGGCATAAAAGAAAACCTCAACCTCATTCATTGAGGTCCAAACATTAAGAAGAAACTCAATCATAAAATAGGTCCTTTCAAAAGAATAACTCCCCTACCCGAAAGAGTAAGGGAGTTGGAGTTATCGAATAATACGATGAACAAGACCGATTGTACCACCGATAACGAAGAAGCCAAGACCGATAAGGGCTAAAGGTGTTTCAAGCAATGTTGAAGCCATATCGGTAAACTCCCCTATAATGTATGTAACAACAGTACCGAGGGTTGCAAGTGCAGTATCAGCCAAAGGAATTCACCACCTTCATATATTCAAATACCACACCGTTTTAGCTCAATTAATTAATGATTCTCTTAACGAGACCAATAGAACCGCCTACAACAAAGAAGCCTACACCGATAAGGAAAAGCGGAGTAGAAAGCAATGTTGAAGCCATAGAAGTGAACTGACCAATAATATAGGTCACTACTTCAGGAAGAGCTGTACCCATACAAGTACTCCTTTCAAGCATATTTATTTAAAACCGTCAAGGACGATTAAAAATACTACCAATCATTGAAATAATAAGTCCATAGGCAAGACTTACGGAAATTATAATAATTACACATACTGTCAAATATCGAAGAAAATAAAAGTCAGTAGAGAACGTTAAAAGGCTATCTAACCATTCAAGCATTTAAAGTCAACCACCTTTTAGATATAAAGTTATAAGCAGTAAACAACAAACCAAAAAAGCAAACCGCTTGAAGAATATGTTTAACATCAACAGAAAGAGAAGTTAAAAGAGTTAAAATATCTTGAAGAACTTCATATATTTGTTGACCATAATAATTATCAAACATTATTTTTTCCCTTCCTATCCATTGATTTTAATTTTTGTTGACGCATATATTCTGCATTTGATTTTTTGTTTTCATTAGATATTGCTTGAATACCACTACCAGCACGAGGAGTAAGGAAGAAACCGAAGATTATACCAATAACAAGTAAACCTAAAATCAATTCCCAAAAGCTTACACCAATAGTGCCTACAGTGAAAATATCAACATCAAGAGCTTTTACAACACTTTCTAATGAACTGAAAATCATTTCAAGACAATCCAAAAACATTAACTTGCACCACCAATCGTAGGAACAAATTGCGAAACCCTAAATAAAACTGCTATTGCAATAAGTGAAAAGAAAGGCATAGCAACCCATTGAGGTAAACAACCAACAACATTTAAAAGAGAATTAGCACAATTAATACCTATATCACCGATTTGACCTAAAAAATTCAATCCCTCTGATAAAACATCAAAAAGAAAAGCAACAAAATCAAATAGATACATCATAAGCCAATAAACCTCGAAAGAACTATAATTGCTAAGCAAAACATAGCAATACCTTTTAACCAAGGAAAACGAGAAGTAAATTCATCAAAGATATGTAAGCCACCAGTAATTGAATCAAGAATATTTTCAATTGATGAGCCGATACTATCGACATATTCAATTAAATCATCAAAAAACTCACTAACTTTATCAATTGGACTATCTTCACGCTCAAATGGGTTAGTATATTCTCCGTCCCAATTAAAATACAAAATCAAATTACCAAAGCCACTAAAGAAATCAGTAACAAACATCTTTGCCTTGTATAAAAGAGCGTTTACCCAACCTTCATCACAATAAACTTGTAAATACTGACCACAAAAATCATTTAAATCAGAATAATCATTAAAATTAATATCTTTAGAACCAAAATAGTAAAAACGATATTTATAACCAGGAGAAAGGACATATTCAAAT